>WGMT01000020.1 GCA_016124945.1 bacterium
CCGGTAACACTGAAACCGGTAACACTGAAACCGGTAACACTGAAACCGGTAACACTGAAACCGGTAACACTGAAACCGGTAACACTGAAACCGAAGGTGCCGGCACGCCTTAAGCGTATGCCCATACCAAACAAAAGCCCGCACATTCGCTGTGCGGGCTTTTGTTTGGTACAAATTTGTTCTTTACATCCGTGCTTGCCAGTCGCTATACCAGCAACCTGTGGGCACTTGACTGCAAAACATCGTCTTCAATGAGTGCAGGCAGCGTAAACCAGAACGTGCTACCAGCGCCGACGCCCGATTCTACGCCGATCTGTCCGCCATGGCCTTCAATAATCTTCTTACAGATGGCAAGCCCCATCCCATTCCCCGGATGCTTCGAGCGTCCATGTACTCGGCCAAACATCTCAAAGATTTTTGTGCGGTGGCTGCGGTCAACGCCGATGCCATTGTCCGTCACTTCAATGCGCCAGAAGTCGCCGTTTCGCTGGGCGGAAACATAGACAATGGGCGACCCTATCAGGTTGTATTTCAGCGCGTTGTCGAGTAGATTTTGGATCAACTGACTCATCTGTGTGGGATTCGCCGACACAATGGGCAGCGGATCGGCGCTAACCTGGGCCTGGCTTGCCTGGATGCGTGAGTAAAGGGCAATGCACGCCTGCTCAAAGATCTGGTTGAGATCGGTTGCCTCTTGGAGCTTTCGATCCTGGTTAAGCTGCGAATAGGCCAGCACATTATGGATCAATGACTGCATGCGCGCTGTATCTTTAATAATGTGTTGCATCCACTCGCGGCCCCGTTCATCTAGTTGATCTCCATAGCGCTGGGCCAGGAGTTCGGTGAAACTCTTCACCTTGCGCAGTGGTTCACGCAAATCGTGTGAGGCAACGGAGGCGAACTGCGCCAGATCTCGGTTGGAGCGGGCAAGATCCTTGGCCTGTTGCATCAACATCTGTTCCGCTTGGAGCATTTCTGTAATGTCCTGGCTCGTGCCTTCGAGGATAACCACTTCATTGTTCATGCCCACATGGGGGCGCTGACGCACATGGAACGTGCGAATCTCGCCCGATGGCAACTGTACCCGATGCCGATACTGCATAGGTTCCTTGTCACGTAGAATCGCTTCGATAGAAGCCGAAACCACGGGCTTATCTTCAATAGGCACTCGCTCAAAAAACGCCTCGTACGACGGCTCTAGCTCACCCTCGGTAAACCCGAGTAAGTTGTACATCTCCTTTGACCATGTTACGACGTTCTGTTTGATGTCCCAGTGCCAACTGCCCACACGTGCAATATGTTGTGCTTCAGCAAGCTGTTGTTCGTGTTTGCGTAACATGTCGGCAGCGTGTAGCTGAACGGTGATGTCCTGAATGATTCCCTGTAACTTGACCATTGCACCGGCCTCGTCGTAGGTGGGTTCCCCGCGGCCGTATAGGGTTCGCACTTTGCCGTCTGGGCGCCGAATCGCATACTCAAACTCAAAGGGATCGCCGGTTTTGATTGCGTTGCGTATGCTTGTAGTACAAGATCCATAACGATTATCGTAGGTGAATGCCCACAACATATGCAGTGAAGTAAGCGGGTAATCAGTGGGCAAGCCGTAAATGTTGTATATACCTTCACTAAAGTGAGGATCTGATCCGTCGAGATTGCTTTCCCAATAGCCGACGCCCGCGATTCGCTCTGCCTGGAGCAATCGTCTTTCGCTCTGTTCTAGCGCAAGCAACATTCGCTTTTGCTCTTCTTGTTGGGCTTTTTCGTCTGTGACATCTCGCGCGACACCTAGAATGAGTTTAGGCTCTAGCAATATGCTAAATCGCCAATCCAACCAGTGATAGGTGCCGCCACTACACAAGCAGCGTATTTGGATGTGCGCATCGGTTTGCTCAGCTTCAATGCTGGTGCGTAACACCTCGAACAGTGGCTGTCGATCCTGTGGGTGAACATGCTCCATCAATTGGTCTACCGGCGTACTGAGCACGTCAACGCCAAGTAGTTTGTGCATGGCAGAATTACAATCGAAGACTTGCCCAGAGAAGCTACAGACGAACATGAGTTCGTTGGAAAGTTCGAGTATATTGCGATGGCGCTGCTCTATCTGCCGATAATGAATGTGTTCGTTGCGGAATTTTTCTTCAATCTGCTCTCGTGCTGCGGCGATTTCGGCATCATCACTGAGTACCTTCACAATCACAATGACGCCGATGATTTCGTCGTCGATAGGTTTCCACGGCTTGATTTCCCACCGAATTACTGAGACGGTACCGTCCGACCAGACAAATGGATCGTATGCGGCAGACAAAAACTCTCCAGCAACGCCACGCTGAATGATCTTTGTCCAATGATCCCCTGTTTCCGGGAAAACCTCGTGGAAATGACGCCCGATGGGATCGAACTTGACATCACATTCAGTCACAAACCGTTGGTTGCATGCCAAGAAACGCGCTTCGCGATCAAAGATAGCGATCGCCATCGGGAGATACTCAATTGTACTGCGCGCAAAGGCGTAATCGGTAAGGGTAATCAACATTGCCTGTCCTTGTGACGATGAACGATGAACAATAGATGGTGCTCCATCGTTCATCGTCTTTCGTCTTTCTAAACTATCACCGCCGTAGACTTCGACAGTGCCCGTACTTCATCCACGCAGACTTCACGTTCAAGCTGGCTAGAGAGAAAGATCCCCTCACTGATTAACATACAGTTGAGCGCAATCTCCGCCGTAGGAATCAACTCAACACGTCCTTGCAGCGCCGCAATCCAATGTTGCTGAGGACCATCGTAGATGTCACCCTCTTCGTGCACGTTGTGGCGGCGGTAGATGAAGCGATCTAGATCGACAGTGGCGTCGAGATCGAGATCGCTCAACGTCTGGTAAAAGCCGAACGGGTCGAGGCGTACGCCACCCTTCGAACCCACCACGAATGATCCCTCAAAGCGGTCCATGTGAATCGCCCACGCTTCGATAATGTCGAGCGTGAGGTTATTTTCCATGCGCACAAACCCTGCACCCAACTCTTCCACACTGTAGCCGCTCAATTCTCGGCGACGTGAATCCATGTCCATTTCCTGGTAAGTCTGCCCCGTAATACAGCGGGGCTGGGGGTTGCCCAACAAATAGAGGACGGTGGAAATGTGATAAACGCCCATGTCATAGAGCGCCCCGCCACCCGAGAACGATTTCTGCACAAAGGTTGGGCTGCCATACCCATCTACATAAGGACGTCCGCGCCGACGGTGTCCTGTCGAGCGAGCATGGTAGAGGCGGCCCAGGTGTCCGTCGTCGATGAGGGCGCGGGCGGCGCGTGTCTCTTTGAGAAAGTAATTGCGATTCTGGATGCTCAATTTTTGTCCGGTGTCATGTGCCGCCTGTAACATCGCCTCGGCATCAACATAGGCCCCAGCCATAGGTTTCTCGCAGAACACGTCTTTGCCTGCTTCAAGCGCCGCAACTGTCACCGGGCGGTGAAAGTTGTTGTGGAGACAGACGTCAACAGCCTGAATGTCATCCCGCGCCAACAGGTCGCGGTAATTCGTGTAGCCAATCGAGGCGCCGTAAAACTCCTTGACGCGGTTGCATTCCACCTCGTTGATATCGGCAACGGCCACCAGTTCTACATTGTCCATCTTGCTGTACTGGTCCAGATGCGCCTTGCCGATTTGGCCCACACCGATAACGCCGACGCGGACTTTGTCCTGAGTAGACATGAGAGATCCTTTGCGGTTGGAAATGAGAGATTGGAGATTGAATGGTTACGAGCTTGGACGACGACAGGTATACACGATTAAGGGATTGAGGGATTTCAGATCGTGTACACGATCTGAAATCCCTCAATCCCTTAATCGCTACTTCTGCACCTCGCGCTGGATCAGCGCCAACGTCTGCGCCCCAGCACTGATTTCGTCTCCGTCAAGCGGACAGCTTTCAACGCCCCACGTGCCGCTGTAACCAGTTTCAAACAGCAGCCGGAACGCTTTGCTTAAATCAACCGAGGGATCATTGCCCGTTTCGTCGAAGGCGAAGGTTTTTACATGGGTGAGCCGGGCATACTTGGCACAGCGTTCCCAGCCTTCCTCCTGTTTGCCTTCGGCCCAGTTGTTCGTGTCGAAAAGCAGGCCCAGACCTTCTACATTTTCAAGCAGACGCACCACATTCTCGGGGTGTAACGTTGGCCCCCAGTGATTTTCGACAATGACTTCGATGTCGCGTTGGGCCGCATAGCCAATCACATCACGGTATCCTTCAACAATCACACCGAAGATGGCATCGGTCATCTCTTCGGGGCCACCGGCATCAATGCGCACCTGTGTGGCACCCAAGCTGTCGGCCATGTCGATCCAACGGTAGGCCATGCGCCGGTTGGCGGCCCGCTTCGACTCGTCCTCTTCGTAGATGTGCGCGCCGTCTATGGCAATGCAACCGAAGGGCAGGCCCACTTTTTCACCCGCAGCCAGCACACGATCCACAAAAGCCGGATCGGTCAGCCCTGGCTCCAGGTGCTTCATCCACGGATCAAGTTGCGTGAAGCCGGTGTCGCGACACCACTGGATGTAGTCAAAGATGTCCATCGCACCGCTAGCAAACGAGCGGTGAAAGCTGTACGAACAGATACTCGTTTCCATCTAATCTCCTCGGGGAGGTATGCCGGTACGGCAGCCGGCGGGGAATGGAAGACAGACTACCAGGAATTTTAACCGCGTTGACGCAAAAGCAGAAAAGTAAGGTTGTGCCTTTATGGATGTCGCACCTGAGCATTGACCCGTGTGTAATTCTAGTTCGTACGGGCCACAGTGCCAGGGACGGGCCAGGCATAGATGTCGCCACAGATGATACCCCGGCCCGTGTCTAACACGGGGGCGGATCCCTACGGTCAAGTACATCCCAGTGACTATGCTGCTTTGTTGGCGACTGTACCCGGCTGCTATACTATGCCAATGGAGACGCTCTTGCAGACTAAACTTTACGCGCCGCATCGCCGTAGCGCCGATTATGTGACACGTCAACGCCTGATCGACCGGCTGGATGCCGCCCAATCGGCCAAGGTGACGCTGATTGCCGCGCCTGCCGGCTTCGGCAAAACCACTCTGATCACCGATTGGCTCACCCAACGCGGACGCCAAGCCGCTTGGCTCTCGCTTGATCACGGCGACAACGAGCCGGTGGTCTTCTGGCGCTACCTAATTGCGGCACTGCAAACATACTCCCCTGAATTGGGCGAAGAAATCGCACAGTTGTTGCAGACGCCGCAGCCACCCGCGCTTCAGCCGTTGTTGGCGCGCCTGATCAACGAGATTGTGTCGTGCTCGGCTCAATTTCTGCTTGTGCTCGATGACTATCACACCGTTGCCCACCCTGAGATCGACGACTCTCTGCTCTTCTTCATCGAGCACATGCCGCCCAACTTTCACCTCATCCTCACCAGTCGCGTCGACCCGAACCTGCCCCTGGCGCGGTTGCGTGTGCGCCGCGAACTCGTGGAAATTCGCACCGACGATCTGCGCTTCTCCCCTGCCGAAGCCGCCGTCTTCCTGGCCCAGGAGAGCGGCATCGATATCCCCGTAGAGGTGGTGACTGCACTCGAGGCCCGTACCGAAGGATGGATCGCCGGCCTGCAAATGGCGGCGCTCTCCCTGCAGAATACGGACGATCCCGCCTCTTTTGTCGACGCTTTCGGCGGCAGCCACCGCTATGTGATGGACTACCTCACCGATGAGGTGCTCGAACGACAACCCGCCGACGTGCATAGCTTCCTGCTGCATACGTCCATCCTCGACCGCTTCTGCGCTGACCTCTGCGACGCAGTCCTGGCAGGTGAACCGGCACTGACCGGGCAAAGTCGTCGTCTGCTGGCGCACCTGGATCGCGCCAATCTTTTTCTCATCGCGCTGGACGACGAAGGCCGTTGGTACCGTTACCATCATCTCTTTGCCGATCTGTTGCGTCGTCGCCTCTACCAGCATCCGCGCGTAGACGTGGCGGATCTGCATAGAAGTGCTGCCCGCTGGCACGCCACACAAGGACACACCGACGAAGCGATCCATCACTTCCTGGCCGGCGCAGACAGTGAAAGCGCTGCCGATCTGGTGCAGGCGCAGGGCGAATCCATGCTTTTTCGTGGGGAGATCAAAAAGCTTTGGTCGTGGGTTTCGGCCTTGCCCCAGCCAAGTTTCACCACACGTCCCTTGCTGGCGCTCTTTGCCTCGTGGATCCACTATTTTCGGCAAGAGCCACAAGCCGCCGTGCCCATGCTTGATCTAGTGGATAACTATGTAGCCGATACGGCTCTCTCTGATGCAGAGCAGCGGCGGTTGATGGGGCAAGTAACGGTGATGCGTGGTTGGGTGGCCCAAACACAAGGTGAAGTAGGCGCAGCAATTGCCATCTTGCGGCGCGCCCTCGACCTGCTGCCCCTGGATGAGGCGAATTACCGTGGTCTGGCCAGCTTCTTCTTGGGTTGGCTACTACTCGACAACGGCGAGATCGATGCCGGCGTCGAGTATACCGAAACCGCTGCACAGTTGAGCCGCCGTGCTGGCAACTACAATGCCTACATGGGCACGCAGAGCATCCTATCAGAGGTGGAGAACCAACGCGGCTACGCCTACGCCGCCCGCCTTCGCCTGCAAGATGCGCTACACTGGTTGAGGCAGCACAAACTCGAACAATTGCCGCTGGCGGGCGAGCTTCACCTGGGCCTGGGCGATTTGCTCTACCAGTCCAATCAGCTAGACGAGGCCGTTGCCCGCTACGACGCTGCCCGCACCATTGTTCTCTCTTACTTCCTTAATACCCGCCTGGTTCTACGGATGCACCTGGCCTTTGCCCATCACCACATCCGTCAGGGCAACATGGCCGCCGCCGCCGCCGAATTGGCGAGCATCGAGAGCAAATCCGCTGGTCACCCGTCATCGGCAGAAGTTGATCCGGTATTGCGTGAAATGGCTGTGCTCTCTCTGCACCTTGGCAACATGGACCATGCCCGACGTCTCTTGGGCGTATCTTCTGAGCCGTCGGCGCCTCTCAATACCCCGGATACACTGCTTCAACTTCTCATGGCGCGATTGTGGTTCATGGAAGGGCAAATGCAGCGCCGTCCCGATCGGCTGGCGGCGGCCACACAGTTACTGGAAACAGCGCTTGCCACCAACCAGGCCCAAGGACGCAACCGACGCGTGGCCCAAATTGCCATCTTGCTGGCGCGTCTTTTCGCCGCCCAGGCAGAGGACACCGCCAGCCATGCCGCTCTCGCCACGGCTCTGGCCGCCGTGCCCGTAGACGACTACATCGGTCTTTTCCTCGACGAAGGGGACGCGCTGCGTCCACTGCTGGCCCAACTCGCCGCCGATGCTCACTATCGTCACGTACACGGCGCGGCGCAGCGGCTGCTGCGTCACTTTGGCCGTGATGAACTAGAGGCATCGGCAGCGCCGCAGGTCGCCGCAGAGGACGAACCGTCACAGCTTTTCCCCGCCGAGCCGCTCACCGACCGTGAACTAGAGACGCTGCGTCTCCTGGCCAGCGACCTATCCACCGAAGAGATCGCCGAACATCTTGTGGTGGCCGTCAGTACGGTACGCTCCTACACCAAACGGATCTACGCCAAATTAGACGTTCACAGCCGCATCGAAGCGCTGCACAAAGCGCGTCTGTTTGGTGTGTTGATCGACGAAGATCAAATCACCGCTAAGGTGAATCCAGAGAAAAAATGAGCCACGAAGGCACACGAAGATGCACGAAGGAGAAAAGCGAGAAGGACACGGAATTCAGGAAGGTAGAGAGAAAAATCTGATCCGGGTAGATCTGAACAAACCGCATCTGAGGATGCTCTCTCCGCAATTTCGCAGAGAATTGTGAAGTACTGAAATTCTGTAATCAAATGACTTCGGGCAGACGCTGGATTGCCCATTCCAGGTTTCGCCGCGCCTGCCCCTCCAGCCGCTGATGAAAGTAATCAGTGACGTAGATCCGATCGCGGTCGAGAAAGGATCGCAATACCTCGCCGCGTTTGGTTCGGTACACGCTCACCTCCACCCACTCGTACTCCTGGCGGATCGCCTGCTCGTAGCGCGCGTAGACCTCCACCGTACTGCCTAGGATCGTCAAATCGATGTCTACCATCCAGCGTTCGTCTTCACTGCACGGGGTGCGCCGGTGATCGGTGACCAGCACCAGCGCCGTCACCCGCTCGATCTGTGCCTCGTCTACCTTCGGTTCGTGTAGCCAGCGTTGTGCCCAGGCTGCGCTTTCAGTTTCGTTGTCCGCGCGCCGTGGATCGTAGACAGCGTCATGGAACCACAAGGCCAACTCAATTTCGTCGGCCCGTTTGGCTAGATCGCGCACCTCGTCCAACCAGTGCAGGCAGGCGACCAGATGGGCCAGATCGTGGTAGGCACGTCCTTCGGCGGTGTAGGCGTGCAAGATCGCCGCGCCGGTTTCGTCCTCTGCGGGCAGGGCGAGTCGCTCGATCAACTTGCGCCAGCGTTCGTTCAGGATCTGTACTAGCGCTTCGGTTGTCTTGGTTGCTGTGCTGGTGTCTTTGACCTGTTGCGCCACAGCGCGGGCTTCGTTGAACAGGTCGGCGGCGCGTCTTTGGTCGCAGAGCCCGGCCCATGCCTGGCCCAGCGCGTAGAGCCGTTCCCCTTCGTAGTAGCGATCTCCCTGTGTGCGCGCCGCCGTCAACGCCTGCTCAAACAAGGGGACAGCCGCAGCGTGGTCTCCGTCTTCCATTGCCATTTCGCCCAGAATCTTGAACTGTATCCCCTCCCCGCGCACATGACCCAACGTGCGCGATAGGGTTAGCGCGTCCTCGCAGTAGCGGCGCGCTTCGGCGCGTTTGCCCTGTCCGCGCAGCGCTTCGGTGAGGTTGGTAAGCGTCTGCACCTCGCCCAGGCGATAGCCGTTTTGCCGCGACAGGGTGAGCGACTGCAATAGGATCGGCTCGCTCTGACCATATTCCTTTTGTAACACGTAGATGGCGGCCAGGTTGTTGAGGGCGCGCCCCGTGCTTGGGCGATCCCCCAACAGGCGGAAGATCTCAACGGCGGCGGCGAAGAAGCCCTGGCTGTCGGCATAGCGTTTTTGAAAGGCGGCGGCGATGCCCATGCTGTTGAGCGTCCACGCTTCGCCGCAGCGGTCGCCCAGTTGGCGATAGAGCGTCAGCGCTGCCTGGTGGGCGTCGTCCACCTGTGGATCACCGCGGTACATGAGCATGTCCCCGTAGCCCAGTTGACAGTCGGCTTCCAACTCCGGCGCGCCGGCGGATTGGGCCAGGCGCAGGGCGTCGGCCATCATTTCCTGGGCGCGTGGACGTTCCCCTTGCTGGTAGAGCGCATCGGCCAGGGAGCGCAGCGCCGCCGCCCGTAATCGACTATCGGCCAGTTGATCGGCCAGGGCCAGCGCTTCCTCTGCGGCGGCGGCGCTGGCCGGGTAATCGCTCAGGTGATGGAGCAGCCGCGCCGCTTCGTTGTGCAACTGGCTGCGCAGGGCCAGGATGGCAGGATCAGCCTGGGTGGGCAGCTGATCAAGCGCCAATTGCAGCAGCGACACCGCCTCACGGTAGAGGCCGGCGACAACGTAGAAACGGGGCAACGCCTTCATTGTGGCGCGCAGTTCGGTGGGCATCTCGTGTTGGGCGGCCCAACGCCAGGCCGCCCGTACGTTGTCGATCTCCAGCAAAATCTGGCTGTAGGCGCGGCTGTTCTCATCGCCCCACAGCATCCCCTCCCAACCGGCGACAAATTCCAAATAGTATTGGCTGTGGCGGCGCTGACCGGCTCCCATGTCGAAGCGCGCCTGGAGTTCTTCGCCGGCGAATTGACGCACCACTTCGTGCATGGCGTAGCGTCCTGGCGAGAGCAGGCGCAGCAGCGATTTGTGCGTCAGCGCCGCCAGCGTGGCGATCTCGGTTTCGGCCACGGCCAGGGCGGCGTTGCGGCTAAACGCGCTAGGAAAGACTGCCGCTTTGGCCAATGCCGCCTGTTCGGACGGGGCGAGCAACTGCCAGGAATGGTCGAAGACGGCGCGCAGACTGCGTTGGCGCGGCGGCAAGTCCTGTTGGGTGGTGGTGAGGAAGTCTTGATTGCGGGCGATGGCTTCGGCAATTTCGGCGCAGGTGAATTGATCGACCCAACTGGCGGCCAGTTCGATCCCCAGCGGCAGCCCGTTGACGAGCCGACAGATGGTGGCGACGGCGGGCAGCGTTTCGTCGTCGAGGGTGAAGCCCAGCAGCGAGCGTGAAGCACGTTCGGCAAAGAGTTTGACGCTGCTGAAGGTGCGCAGATCGACTTTGCCTTCCTCGTCGGCAAGGGAGGGGATGGGCAGCGGATCGACAACGAAGACGGCTTCGGCTTGCAGGTTGAGCCGTTCGCGCGAGGTGACCAGCGCCTTGATCTGCGGACCCCGCGTCAAGATCTCAGCCAGCAGATCCGCCGCCGGGATGAGATGTTCAAAATTGTCCAGCACCAACAGAAGTTCGCGACCGGCAAGGTAGTCAACCAGAAAACGGGTTGCATCCCCTTTGGGCGGGGTGAGGCCCAGGGCGGTGATAATCGCCGTGGCCAGATCGGCCATCATCTGCACACCAGCCAGCGGCACAAACCAGACGCCATCGGCAAAAGCGCCGATGAGATTGGCGGCAGCTTGCAGCGAAAGGCGGGTTTTGCCCACACCGCCTATCCCGATCAGGGTGAGTTGGCGGCACTGGGGATCCAGCAGCCGTTCGACCACACGGGCGACTTCGGGTTCGCGACCGACGAAGGGGGTGGGCGGCGCGGGCAAATTGTGGCGCGGACGTGCAATCGGGCGCGCTTCGACGGTGGGCAGCGATCCTGTGCTGAGTTGTTGAAAGAGCGCTTCTGTTTCGGCGCTAGGTGCCACGCCCAGATCGTCGTAGAGGCGCTGGCTACAGGTAAGGTAGAGCGCAACGGCGGCGCTGACTTCGCCACTGAGGGCAAGGGCGCGCATGGCCTGGCGGTAGGCTTCTTCGCGCAGCGGATCGAGTTCGATCTGGCGCTGGGCCGAGCGATAGGCCGCCGAGGCATCTCCCTGGGCCAGCCGCCAGTTGGTGAGGGTGTAGAGGGCGCTGAGGGCGCGCTGATGGAGATCCTCGCGACGGAGGAGCAGCCACTCTTCCAGGGCAGGCGATTGGTCGACGAAGAAGCCGTCCAAAAGTTGGCCGCGATAAAGATCGACAGCCTGGGCCAGCCGGTGCATACACGCTTCACAAACGTCTGCATCGGCGTGATCGTGGCGTTCGCAGGCGTCGAGCAAATTCAAAAAGTGGACGACGTCAATCGAGGCTCGGCTTTCGGGGTTGAACTGGACGGACGCGCCGCTGATCAGCAGCACGTCCATCTCCGCGCCCTCTTTGCTCTGGAGGATGCTGCGCAGTTGAAAGAGTGCCTGCCGTAGGTTTGTGCGGGCGGCGTCCTGGCTTTCTTCGGGCCAGAGCAGGTCGGCCAGCGTGGATCGGGCATGGGCGCGATTCGCCTCCAACGCCAGATAGGCGAGTAGCGCCTGATTCTTCATCGAACGAAATTTGGTAATCGGCACCTCATCCAGGCTCGCCCGAAAGGCGCCAAACAATGTCATCCGTAGTTGGGCCATATGCATCCTTTGGTAGAAAGGGTGACTGGGTGACCGGGTGATGTTGTTGCTAAACCCTTTGCCCCGCGGAAATGGTCTCGAATCCGAAGAACTGCGGTTGGTAACCGCAGCTACGACAGACGAAACGATCCCCTATGTCGTAGGTCACGCTACCAGCGTGACGGGCGTGCTCAACGAGTTCGCCAACAGAATCACAAGGTGACTGGGTGACTTGGCTCATCCTCATCATCCCATCATCCCATCATCCTTATCATCTCATCACCACACCACTCCCCTGTTGACTAAGTCACAGTTTAGCCAAATTGCCCGCAACACACAACCAATTGGCTGCGTTCGCCGCGTTAGCAGCAGCGCAGGTAAGTGCTGACGCGGTGCTAACGCCCGCCCCGCTAGAATCGACCACAAGCACAAAGACAACCATATCAGGCGTGAGAAAGAGGTGACGAAATGTCTCATCCATTGCCACAAGGATGTGAAGAGACGGAATCGAAGGCAAACGCCACGCCTGAATATGCTGTCGTGCTGTTGCGATTCCGGCGGAGCGGCAATGACCCCTGGCGGGTGGCGCTGATCGACGCCAACGGCGAAGAGCTCGGTCACTTTGCCAGCCTGGCCGCACTCTTCGCCTATCTATGGAAGTGGTTACAGTAAGTGGCTCTCTCGCTAAATACGCAACCTTCCCGGAAGGTGACCGCGAACTTAGCGAGAAAACCAGTAAGCGAGACACTCAGATTTTGTCACAAGGAGAACCAAGGTGAAACAGACGATGAAACAGATGCTGAAAATTGGGTGGATGTTGGGAGATTTCCTATGTTCGTCGGAGTTGCGCACCTGTCTGCGCATCCTGGCGAAGCCGACGGCGGTCGTCTTCGGCGTGGTTTTGCTGATGGTGTTGGTCGGTCAATTTGATGTGCGTGTGGTCGAGGCAGCGCCTGTAAGCGGACTGGCCTGCCCTGAAGGCACAGAGGAGGATGCGTTACTCTGCTACCCACCCTGTGATGCGGGCTACGATGGTGTTGGCCCGGTCTGTTTCCAGGTGTGCCCGGCCGGTTACACCGACGACGGCGCACTCTGCCGCAAGAACGCCCACATCTTTCCCAAACAAAGTTATGGCCGCGGCGCAGGGACAGGGCTGGTCTGTGGTGCAAATCAGCAAGCGCAGGGTGGGCTGTGTTACCCGCGATGCGCCCCAGGCTATTACGGCTTGGGGCCTGTTTGCTGGGCGCATTGCAAGGCGGGCTACGCCGATCATGGTGCAACTTGCTTCCGACACATCTTTGATTTTTACGGCAAACAGACCTATGGCCGTGGCGCCGGCGGACCTGTGACCACCTGCCCAGCAGGCATGGAACGCAACGGCGCACTCTGTTATCCCCGCTGCGCCGCAGGCTTTGTCGGCAATGGGCCAGTCTGCTTCCAGCGCTGCCCCACCGGCTACACCGACGACGGTGTTTCGTGCCGCCTGAATGCCCACATCTTCGCCAAGCCGAGCTATGGCCGCGGCGCTGGTGAGGTGTTGAACTCGCGACCAGTTGCCAACGATAGCACGGTACGGACACCGAAAGATACGCCATTAAATGTGCGATTCATTGCTGTTGACGGAAATGATGATCCCATTGTCTTTCTTTTTGTGGAGCGCCCACGTAATGGAGAGCTAGACGGGAACACATACACACCTAATCTTGGCTTTGAAGGCGAGGAACGCATTCTATGGAGGGCTAGCGACGGCAAGAATGAGTCGAATTTGGCCCTCACGACCATTCTGGTGGGCAACGTGGATGCGAACAGCGCGCCGGTGGCGCTGGATCGCTTCGTCAACATCTTCGAAGATACACCCATCAGCGTGGACGTGCTCTGCGATGACGCCGACGGCGACGAACTCTTCTATCAACTGCTGGAAAGGCCCAAACATGGCGAGTACACCTGGCAGCCGCCCAACACGGTGATCTACACCCCCACGGTGGACTTCGTCGGCACCGACTACTTCACCTTCCGCTCGCACGATGGCCAGGAGTTCTCCAACACCTCCATCATCACGCTGACGGTGACGGCGGTGAACGATGCACCTGTGGCGGTGTCAGATGCCATCAGCACCACACGCAACAACAACGCCGGGATTGCGCTGCAAGCCGTGGACGTGGAAGGCGATCCCATCACCTACACCATCGCCACAAGCCCCACCTACGGCGTCCTCAGCGGTGAGGGCGTGGACTGGGTCTACACGCCCAACCTCAACTTCACCGGCGAAGACAGTTTCACCTTCCAGGCGATGGACGACAAGGGCGACGCCACCACCGGCACGGTGACCATCACTGTCAACGCTGTCAACAGTGTGCCAGTGGCCGAAAGCCAGGCGCTCTCGACCACACAGGAAAGCGCCCTCGCCATCAACCTCTCAGCAACCGACGCCGACGGCGACGAATTGATCTACACACTGGTCACCACGCCCACCTACGGCGTCCTTGAAGGTGACGGCGCAGCCTGGGTCTACACCCCCAACGCTGGTTTCGCCGGCAGCGACCTCTTCACCTTCGCCGCCAGCGACGCTCTATCCACCTCCGAACCTGCCGCGGTGACCCTCGACATCGCCGCCGCCCCCAACGAGGCGATCCTGGCGGGCATTGTCTTCGAAGACAGCAACGGCAACGGCCAACCCGATGAAGGCGACCGCGGCGTGAGCGGCCTCACCGTCACCCTGACGCCGGTGGGGCGCAGCACAGCCGACTTCAGTGCCGTCACCGATGGCATCGGCAGTTGGCTGATTGAGGGTGTCCCCTTCGGTGATTACACCGTGCGCATTGACTCGACGTCTGCGGTGCAGTTGGCCGCCCCGGTGGAGACCCAAATCACCGTCGACGCACGTGGTCTTGTCCTGGCGCAGACGCCGGGGGTGACCGTGAGCAGCAGATCGTTCTTCTTGCCGGTGGTGGTCCGCTAAGGGATTAGGGATTAGGGATCTAGCCACACATCACTTTGGTCACTAGACTAGCGACGCCGGTTGAGTAGCGCAGCGTATCGAAACCAAGGAGCGGGTCTACAAAGGGGCAGAGCACGTTAACCCGCTTGGTTTCGATACGCTGCGCTACTCAACCGGCGCTAGTCAGCCCGAAAAACCAAAGTGATGCGTGGCTAGATTAGGGATTAGGGACTGGGGCAGATCTCGCTTCTGCCCCAGTCCCCAGTCCCCTTTCTATCGTCCAAACCAATTCCGCTTCTGTAGATCCTGCAACACCACCGCCGCCGTGTTGCGCCCGGCGGCGCCCATGATGCCGCCGCCGGGGTGGGTGCTGGCGCCGGTGAGGTAGAGCTTTTTGAGGGGGCCGCGGTAGTCGCTCATGTCTAGGGCGGGGCGCATCATAAACATCTGGTTGACGGACATCTCCAGGTGCATGACATTGCCACGCAGCAGCCCCAACTCACGTTCGAGGAAGAGCGGCGTCTCCACAAGTTGACCAAGCACGGCGTCGGCCACGTTGGGGGCGTACTCGGCCAGCGTTGCCAGCATCTGATCGCCCACGCGTTGCCCGATATCGTCCCACGATTCGCCGGAAGCCAGTTCGTAGGGATAGTACTGCCCCCAGAGGAAGAGCGTATGTTTGCCTGCCGGGGCCAGCGTCGGATCGACGGCTGAGAAGGTCATGGCGATGAGGCCGGGCCGTTCCGACGGTCGCCCGGCCAGGTAGTCACCGTAGGCGCGGTCGAGGTAATCGAGATCGGGGCAGATGAACTGAAGCGCCCGGTGTTGCGGTCCTGGCGCGCCGTCGGGTGAGGACGGTAAGTTCGTGTAGTCAGGGAGAGACTTCATGGCATAGCGGACGATCATGCCGAAGCCGTTACCGATGCGGGCGTTGCGCGCCAACTGCGTCCTCTGCGCGGGGACGGCGTCGCCCAGCATTTTGAGGGTGGTGTGAATGTGTGCACCCGAAATCACCGCTTTGCTTGCGGTGTAGCGGGTGCCGTCCACGGTTTCGACGCCCAGAGCCTCGCCATTGCGGTTGAGGATACGCGCCACCGGCTTGCCCACATGAATTTCGCCGCCGTGCGCCTCGATCATGCGCGCCAGGGCCTGTGTCAACATGCCCGATCCACCCTGGGGGCGCTTGATGCCGCTGACATGGTACATGGGCTGCCACAGCGCGAAAGGACCACTCAACGGTTCGGTGGGGGGCGGCCCCGACTGCGCCGCCATCCAACCAATCATGCCCTGCAATTGGGAGGACTTAAATTCGGTGCGCAGGAGCTGACCGTACCCACCCAGAATCGCCGTGAGGCGGCGGCGAAAGTCTTGTGTGGCCTTGCTCTCGAAGGCCAGGTAGCGGGCCACATTCAATGGCGTGGGCGCGTGCAAAAAGGTCTCTACCATTGCCTCGGCCATGGGGAACCAATTGTCGATAAACTTTCGGTAGCTTTCAGCGTCACCTGGGGAGATGGCGGCGATGCTCTCGCACGTGCGATCAATGTCCTTCCACATAAAAAGGTGGCTGCCGTCAGGGAAGGGTGAGAAGAAGAGGGGATCAATATCAATGTAGTTGAGGCCGTACTGATCGAGTTTGAGGTCACGCACAATTGGCGTGTGGTGGATCAGAATGTGGGCGGAGCCACCCAGATCGAAGCGAAATCCCGGCACCCGTTCTTCGGTGACCACTGCGCCGCCTACCACCGGTCGCCTTTCCACCATGCCCACCTTGTACCCTGCCTGCGCCAGATACCCCGCACAGACCAGCGCATTGTGTCCTGCGCCGACAAAGAGGACGTCGTAGTCTGACATATTGGGCCATCCAATCAGTTTGAGAGGAAGATGAATGAAGGGAATGAATGATGAATAAAAATTGGGTAGACGAACTCACGTTGTAATTGGTGATAGGTACGCCATACAATCTTCATTCATTCCCTTCATTCTACTACTTTCC
Organism: bacterium; assembly: GCA_016124945.1. GTDB lineage: Bacteria > Chloroflexota > Anaerolineae > Caldilineales > Caldilineaceae > RI-153. The sequence continues at coordinate 16,519 of WGMT01000020.1, forward strand.
GATCATGCGCATGAATTCACCGCGCAACTGTCCGTCCGTCTTCAGCACGCCGCGGGTGGCGGTGGAGAGGGTGAAACTGTTCTGTTTTTGTACGCCGCGCATCATCATACAGAAGTGGCTGGCTTCGGTGACCACGGCCACGCCCTGTGCGTTGAGTAGATCCATCATGGCGTCGGCTACTTGGGTGGTGAGGCGCTCCTGCACCTGCAACCGCCGCGCGAAGACGTCCACGATGCGCGCCACTTTGCTCAGCCCGATGATCTTGCCGTTGGGGATGTAGCCCACGTGCGCCTTGCCGTAGAAGGGGAGCATGTGGTGTTCGCATAGCGAATAGAATTCAATATCGCGCACGATAACCATTTCATCGGTGTCGGCTTCGAAGAGGGCATTGTTCACCACTTTCTCAAGCGACGTCTCGTAGCCGCTGGTCAGGAAGTCCATCGCCTTGGCCACACGCAGTGGGGTGCGTTGTAGGCCGTCACGAGTTGGGTCCTCGCCTAAACGGACGAGCATCTGCTCGACAATCGCCTCAAACTCAGGATCGTATGATTCTGCGGCAGTTGTAGTTACTTGCTCGGCTTCAGCGCTATGTCCATTGAGATGATGGCCGTTCGCATGTCCATTTTTGTGGCCGTTGCTGTGTCCGTTCAGGGGCACTGGTTGCATTTCCATCTTGGGGTCTCTTTCTATCACCGTGGGGGTGAATTTGGTGCGTCAATCACAAACAGGTGTGAGCGATCTAATTTTGAGGCAATCTCGCTCAAACGTAACCCATTGCTGGGATGAACACGATTGGGGGCGATTTCCGCCAGAGGCGCCGCCACATGGGCTTGGCGCTCAATGTCAGGATCGGGGATCGGCGAGCCTTCAATATTCAATTCACAGTCGTTGAACAGCGCAATGTCCAGGTCGATGGGCCGTGGTGCAAACTTATCCGCGCTGCGATGACGCCCCATCTCGCTTTCCATTCGTCGTAGTTCACTGCGAAGTGCCGCCGCCGTCAGGTGCGTCTCCAGGCAGACGGCGGCGTTCCAAAACACGGGTTGGGGACCGCTGCCGCCAACGGCCGCACTCTCGTAGATGCTGCTCACCTCTGTGACAAGCCATGCTGTGTGGCTGCGCAGCCGTTCCAGCGCCGCCGGCAGGTTCTGTTGGCGCTCAATGTTGCTGCCCAGGACGACCAGAGCGACATTGACTGCGTCTCGCTTTGTCTCTTTGTTCACGCGCTTTTCTCCACGCTCGCCCTTGGGGTGGACAGGACGGATCTCACATCAAGCATCCGACATTTCGGCCCGGGTGCGGTAGATGGTGATGCCTACAGATCGAGCAAAGCGCAATGCTGTGGGCTTTTCTACCGAGACTTCAGCCGCTTCGATCCGTGGATCGGCGTCAAAGCAAATTTTGGCGATCTCGCCTACCAGCCGCTCCACCAGCATCGGTGCGCCTTCTTCCACATGGGCAATGACAGATTTTGTGATGGTGCGATAGTTGACGGCGTCTTCGATGCTGTCACTGTCGGCTGCAGCGCGTGTATCGGCCCACAGTGTCATGTTGATGAGAATGTCCTGGCGGTTTTTGCGTTCGTCTGGGTTGATGCCCAAAATCCCACGGACCATCAGGTCTCTAACATGAATTTTATCCAATTTTGTCGTGTTCACCGTAAAAAATCCCCTGTTGTAAATACTTTGTCTTGGTTTTGCAAAGAAATTATCGTGATTCTAGGCATGAAAAAAGGGCCGCCGATTCTCGACGGCCCTTTCGGTGACTGCGTGAATCTTAGCCTAAGTGAGTACGGAACCAGGTCAGTGTGCGGTCCCATGCTTCGGCTGCCGCTTCAGGGCGGTAGCTTTCAGATGTGTCGTTCATGAACGCGTGCGGTGCTTCTTCGTAGATGTAGACTTCACTAGGCTGGCCGGCCTCGTCTTCGATGATTTGGCCCATCGTTTCCAACGCTTCAAGATCGAAGCGGTCGGCGGTGCCGTAGTGGGCCTGGACGGGGGCTTTGACCATTGCTGCTTGATCGGGCTCAAGCAGCGTGCCGTAGAAGGGAACAGCCGCGCCCACGCGGTCACTGTTCACGGCGGCTTGTAGAGCCAACCCGCCGCCCATGCAGAAGCCGACCACGCCGGCCTTGTCTCCCGATACGTACTCCTGATCAAGCAAGAATGCCATGGCCTGGTCGATCTCGGCAACAGCTTCCATCATGTCCAGTTCCATCACCAGCTTGCGCGCTTCGTCGGGCTCGGTTGCCACCTGGCCTTTGTACAGATCAGGGGCCAATGCTACGAATCCCTCAGCGGCAAAACGATCCGCCAGATCCTTGATGTGGTCGTTGAGTCCCCACCACTCTTGAATCACGATGACGGCAGGGGCAGGCCCATCACCGGCGGGGCGGGCCAGGTAGCCGGTTAGCTCTTCGCCATCCCGATCTGGGTAGGTGACCATCTCACCCGATCCCATTGCTTCTTCCATGGCCTCTTCGGTGGGGGCTGCGGTTGGTTGTGGCACGGTGCCTGCGCCTGTTTCGGGCGGCGCAATCATGGTAGGTGCAGGCGCATTGATGGGCACAGCCTGGCAGGCGGCCAACAGCATGTTGACGACGCCGATGCTGCCTACGGCCAGCACAGCCCGTCTTGTAAACTGACGACGGCTAATGTGACCCAGTTGATACGAAGTGACCAGGTTCATCACTTCAATACGGTTCATGCGTTTGTTTGCTTCCATTCGATCTCTCCTGTTTGGTCTCTCTGCGTGCATACACGAGGTGGTGGTAACCATCCTGGAAGCCGGCAAGCCTCAACTGCCACCAAAACAGTTTCCCTGTAACGGTGTACGGAAAATAGCTCTTGTTTGGATTGGTTACAAGTGGACTGCTGTGTCACTTTAGCAGATAGTGACGAACTTTTTTGTACCGTTGCTTCAAAAGAGCAGACCAATTGAGAGGGCAATGCTAAAGAGGAGACCCAACTGTGCTGTCCCCGCCAGCGCTTTGTTGAGCGAGCGGCCCGTCTCGCGGCGGATCTGTGTGGTCAGGCGCAGAGCAAGTGGCAGTGTCAACCACGGCAAGAGGACGAGCCAGTGGAAGCCAAAACCAAACCAGAGCAAGAGCAGCAGCGCGTAGGCCAGCGCCAGCAAAAGGACGTACTCCATCTGCGTCCTTTCTTTGCCTAGGAGCACGGCCAGTGTGCGTTTGCCTGCACGACGGTCGGTTTCGATGTCGCGCAGATTGTTCACCACCAGGATCGCCGTCACCAACAGGCCGGGTGGCACTGCGGCAACGACCACAGGCCAGGTCAATGTCAATGCCTGGACGTAGTAGGTGCCGCATACAGCCACCAGCCCGAAAAAGATGAAGACAAAGATGTCGCCCAGTCCGTAATAGCCAAAGGGGAAGGGTCCGCCGGTGTAAAGCAGCGCCGCCAGGATCGACGCCACCCCAATCGCCACAATCGGCCAGCCGCCCACCGTCAGCAAGTAGACGCCAACCAGCACCGCCAGCCCAAAGACAACGACCATCCCCCAGCGCAGCGTTGACGGCGAAATCAGGCCCATCGCCGTCACACGGGGCGGCCCGAGCCGTTCGGGGGTGTCCGCGCCTTTAAAGAAATCGAAGTAGTCGTTGGCAAAGTTGGAGCCAATTTGGAGCAGCAACGCGCCTAACGCCGCGGCCAGGGCCGGCAACAGAGCAAAGACGCCGTCGTGGAGCGCCAACGCCGTCCCCACGAGGACCGGGGTCAACGCCGCAGGCAGCGTCTTGGGGCGTGCCGCTAGAATCCACGCTTGGGTCTGTGAGATCGGGGCTGAGGCATTGGCTGGATGGGTCACAGGGTTGGCCTTTGGCGCGGAATTGTGTGGTTAAACAACAAGATCGGGTACTTCGCCGGGGTGGGCAAGCTTCTGAAATTCAACAAGCTGTGGCTGTCCACCGACTACGCCCACCCAGTCACCGGGCTTGAACTGGTAGCTTGCAGCAGGGTTTGTGAGCATGTTGGTGTCACTCATCACAGCGACAATGGAAGCGCCCGTGCGGCTTCGAATCCGCAGCTTTTCAATCGATTGACCGATAAGTGGGCTTCCACTCTGTAGCGTCACCCAGTTCAGCGTGAGGAAACGATTTGCCGCTTGGAGTCGTGCCAGCGTTTGCTGATGGGCGTGTTCCTCTTGGTAGATGGGGGCATACAACTCGTGGCGAATTTCGTCGGAGAAATGTTGGATCTCGGCGGCGGGCAGTTGAAGGTGTACCAAAGCCTGGCGCATGATCTCCAGCCCTGCTTCCAGTTGTGGTTGCACCACTTCGTAGACGCCAAGTTGGTTGAGGATCTGCATCTCTTCGATGCTTTCGGCGCGGGTCACAATGTGCAGATCCGGTCGGATTTTGCGAGCGTGCTCCACAACAGCCGTTGTCACCGCCATGACGGGCACGGTGATGAGCAGTAGTCTGGCCTCTTCGAGTTTGGCGGCTTCCAGCACAATCGGCTGCGCTGCATCGCCGTAGATGACAGGCAAGCCGGCTGCTTTGCAGGCTTCCAAACGTCTTTGGTCGAGTTCAATTGTGACGAACGGTTGTCCTAAATCTTTGAGCACGCGGGCAACGTGTTGCCCAACGCGCCCTACACCCACGATCACAACATGGTTGTGCAATCCACTGGCCGGGAGGTTGATGGTTTCCATCGGTTCATGCCCAAACCAACGTTTGCGCAGTTTGTACAACGGCTCGGCGGCCCGAGTGAGGAAGGGCGTCATCACCATGGTAACAATCGCCACCGAAAGTACCAGGGAGTAGAGGTCATTGTCAATCGAGCCACTGCTGATGCCGACACGCGCCAGCACAAACGAAAATTCACCAACTTGAAATAGGCCAAGCCCTACGGCAAGCGGCACAATATTGCCATAGCCAAACAGCATCGAGATGCCGCCGAAGATCAATGCTTTGCCCACAGTCACCAACAGGGCGACGAGTAGAATCGTGGCCGCATTTGCCATCAAGAACGCAGGGTCGAGCAACATGCCGACAGAGGCAAAAAACAGGAGGCTGAAGAGGTCGCGAAGGGGAATGATGTCGCTCAGCGCCTGGTGGCCATAGTCCGACTCACTAAGCACAAGGCCGGCAATAAAGGCGCCAAAGGCAAACGAGAGCCCAAACAAAAAGGTGATGTATCCAACACCCAGGGCAATCGCAGTAATGGAGAGTAAGAAGAGTTCGCGCGAATTCCAGCTTGCCACGATTTTCATGAGTGCTGGAATTACCTTCGTGCCGAAGAAGATCATGCCCGCCAGGAAAATTGCAGCCTTGACGGCAGCAAACCCCAGGTTAACCAGCCCGCTTTCCAGGTTGTTCAACTCCGGCAGGATAATCATCAAGGGGACAACGGCCAGATCCTGAATGATGAGCATGCCCACCATCACGCGGCTAGACAACGTCCCCAAACGCCCCTGACTCATGAGTGTTTTGAGCAACACCATTGTGCTGGACAGGGAAAGGAGAGATCCCAGCCAAATCGATGGAATCCACCCCCATCCGAGCAACTGGCCGATCAACAGCCCAAGGCCAATCGTGAGGAGCATCTGGATCGGGGTGCCGAAGATCGCGATACGGCGTACCGGCTGAAGCTCTTTGAGCGAGAACTCAATTCCCAGCGCAAAGAGCAACAGCGCCACGCCGATTTCGGCCAGCAGTTCAATTTCGTGTGCATCTTGAATCAAAAAGCCGCTGCTTGCCGGCCCCACAAGGATACCGGCAAGAATGTAGCCAAGGATCAACGGTTGATGTAGGCGTTGCGCCAGCATCCCACTTAACAAGGACGCAACGATGATAACCGCGACATCTGCTGCTATACCCATATGAATATTGCCCGAATAGATTTCTAGTTGAACAGGAGATGGTTGCCTGTACGACGAGGATTCTAGCTTCTAGGCCTTGAGTATACCACGGAAGCCTGCTATGCCCTTATCACCTGCCGGTGTGCCCGCACTTTCTCTGTGATCTTGAGACCTACCCAGAAAATTCCCGCGAGCACGAAGACGAGAACATAGTCGATGATGGGGATACGGATGACCTCGTTCATCTGTGCCCAGCCGCGGTCGCTGTAGACGAGCAGCACCAACCCGGCAAAGATGGCCAGCAGGATCGACTTCACCCTTAGAGGCAACCCCAGGCCGTGCATCTGTGTGATGACGAAGATACCGGCAAAGCCGAAGAAGAACATGGGCCAGATGCCGTTCCCCTGCATCACCGCCACCAGCGTGCCGTGGATCAACACCATAAATTCCAGCGCAAACGTCCACCAGCGATTCACATGGGCACGGGTGTAGAAGAGGCTACCCTGCAACATCAGCAGGAAGGTGTAAAAAACGCCGATCAAGTGGCCCGATGTGCTGACCATGGGGTGATACCAGAAGGTATAGATGGTTGCCCAGGCGAAGAAGTAGCCGTGGTATTCCTTGGCAAAGCGCATTACCTCTTTTGAGATCGGCGCTTTCTTGCCGAAGAAGAGGCCGCGGCGGTTGTTTTCCATGAGCAGCACCCATACCAGAAGCACAATCACAGATCCCTGCGACGTGAAGATCGACACGTCCTGGGCCAGGCCGTCGTACCAAATATGTGTCTGCACCAGGTGTAAGGTGATGAAGAAGGCATTGGCGGCCAGGGCCATAACGTTGACTTTGTGCAACCCATTCGTGTAGCGAAGCTTTTTTACTGATTGGGCGTAATAAATCAGCCCCCAAATTGAGAGCTGATGGCCAAGGTAAAAGCCCCAGGCCGTAGCCTGGCTCCAAAAATTGGGTTCGGGCAATTGCCAGTAATACCAGGCCATGCCGCTATCGGGGAGCAGTTCAATATTGTCGAGCCGCCCACCCACCAACCAGATAAGGCCTGTAAAGAGGGCGCTAAACGCGATGCCGCCCCACAGTGCCAACATATCACGCCGAGTCAGGCCGGGAGGCAACACAGTTTTTGTCTCAGATTCATGTCGTGTAGTCACAGTCATTTTCGTTCTCCTTGGTGCCTGGTTTTGCGTTGTCTAGATTTATGTATGACTTTAGCAGGTTGTGCCACTTTATCCTCATTGTGATTGTGGACAAATCCTGTGCAAAGCTATTTTAACCTACCAATATGTAGGTTGTCTAATTGTATGGTGGCTCATCGGTGACTTTGCAATTTCCAAGTTTTGTAAATATATTGACATGACATCAACCTGGCACACTTCCCCAAAACTCGAATTCAGATCGACGTGAATTGCATGCATAAGTGAAATTTACTTGTCATTTACTGAAACACCTGATACGATGTGCAAATAATTTGCGCGTCGTGCTATATTGTTTGTTATATCCATCCACTTTGACGCATTTGTTGTCAGTCAGGAGAGATGCAATGTTCTTTCGGTCTCGCCGCTTCTTGTCTTTACTCGCTTTCATGGCTCTGTTTACTTTGATGACGAGCGGCCAACACAGTGCTCTGGCTGCGCCATCTTTGGTGCTGACGCCCACAGCAGAGCCACCCACCAGTACACCCGTGCCGCCGACTGCGACACCTGTACCGCCCACAGAGACGCCTCTGCCACCGACAGAGACGCCCGTTCCGCCAACAGAGACGCCCGTTCCGCCAACAGAGACACCTCTGCCAACGAATACACCGGTAACACTGCCCACCAGTGTGGTCGCAACAGAGACACCTCCACCGCCGCCACCGAATACACCTGTGCCGGCCACCAATACACCGACGGCTGAAGCAGTTGCGCCCACGGCAACCCCTGCAGCACCCGACATGTTGCCCGTTACCGGCGCCACGATGCCCGGGATTCCCTGGCTACCTGTCGCTGTAGGTCTGGTTGTGTTTGCCGCAATCGGCCTGATACTTGGGCGAAGATCAAGCTGATTGCGCTTATGAAAATTTTCTGTTTGGGTGCATAAACAAAAAATCGGCGCTGTGGTAGCTACCACAGCGCCGATTTTTTGTTACAATCCTGTCGCCACACACAGCGCGCCATCTTGTCTAATTGTGTAGAAAGTGGCATTGTAAAAGAAGGTCAACGTTGCCTGATTGGCCTGCGTAAACCGCTACAGTACCCCACCAACATCATAAGCAACCAACATCATAAACAACCAACATCATAAACAGGAGAAAAACTGCATATGGGACGTTTCAAGGTGGCGCTCATTGACAAGACACCTGAACAGGTGCCAGATTGGGTGCCCGGAGAGCTGACCGCTGCCGATATCGACTTTGTCTTTGAGCCGTGTGCTGGCATAGAGGACTTGCAGCGTGTGGCCTCCGATGCAGATGTGCTTTGGATCTACGGTGGAAACCGTCTGGCCCGTGGCAACAATCTAGATCTGTTGACCCGCTGCGGCGCCATCATCCGATCCGGCAGCGGCGTAGACGTTATCGATGTTGATGCGGCTACTGCGCGAGGGATGCTCGTTTGCAACACACCGCTTGCCCACAACGGCCCTGTGTCCGATCATACCATTGCCCTCATGTTCGCTGTCGGGCGTCGCATTGTGGCACAGGATCGCATTACCCGCGACGGCGACTGGTCGCAGCGGGGGAAGGCGCTGCCTGAATGGCATTTAAGCGGACGCACCCTCGGCCTGCTCGGCTTTGGCCACATTCCGCGGCAGTTGGCGCGCAAATTGAGCGGCTTTGATCTGAACGTGCTCGTCTTCGATCCCTACGTCGACGCTGCCACCCTGGCCGAGTACAACGCAAAGTCGGCCACGCTGGACGAACTCCTTGCTCAGTCGGACATTGTTTCGATCCACACACCATTGACAGCGGAGACACATCATCTCTTCGGCGAACGTGAACTGAAGCTGATGAAGTCTTCGGCAATTCTCATCAACACGGCACGTGGACCGATTATCGATGAGGTCGCCCTTTATCGTGCCCTCACCGAAGGCTGGATCGCCGGCGCCGGCCTCGATGTCTTCGAACTGGAGCCCACCCCAGCCGACAACCCGCTCCTCACACTCGACAATATCGTCGTCACGCCACATACGGCGGGCGTCTCTGATGAGTCTGTTGAAGCAACGTGGCGTCTTTCGGTGGAAATGGTCATCCAAATGGCAGACGGCAAGTTCCCCCGCTCCTACGTAAACCGTGAGTGCACCCCCCGCTGGCAACTAAACCACTAAACGAAAAGAATGATGAATGAAGAATGGGTGGCGTTTCCCCATTCTTCATTCATCATTCTTTCTGAAAAGGAGAGATCATGACAGAAGAAACACAGGTGCTTAATCGGGTGATGGTTATCGCCGCCCACCCCGACGACATGGAGTTCGGCTGTGCCGGTACCATCGCAAAAATGGCGGAACAGGGTAAAGAGATCACGCTGCTCCTCCTCACCAGCGGCGACAAGGGCAGCCATGATCACACACTACGCCCAGACAAACTCGCTGACCGCCGCGAGAACGAACAGCGCGCCGCCAACAAAGTCCTCGGCGTCAAGGATGTCATCTTTCTGCGCCACCCGGACGGTCAGTTGGAATATTCTATGTTCTTACGCCGCCAACTGGCCGAGATCATCAGACGGCACAAGCCGCACATCGTCTTTGCGATTGATCCCTGGCGGCTGTACCAGCTTGCCCCTGATCACCGCGTTGCCGGCGAGGCCGCGCTCGATGCCCTATGGGCGGCCCGCGAATGGAACATCTTCCCCGAGCAGTTGACCAACGGTGAAGAGCCCTGGCGCGTCAAAGAAGCTTACCTTTTTTGGACGGATCACACCGATCACTACGAGGACATCACCTCGACCATCGACAAGCGCATCGAAGCCTTGGCCTGTCATGTAAGCCAGGTAGGCGAAGACCGTGCAAAGCTCGACGAGCGCCTGCGCGAACGTACACGCAAGGTTGCCGAAGAGGGTGGGGAAGCAACTGTGGGGTTTACATACGCGGAAGGATTTAAGAAACTAACGTTTTAGGATGCGAGTTGCGGATTGCGAGTTGCGGATTGCGAGGTGGTGCCATTAAGCGTGGCGTGAGCACCCCCAAGTGCGGGTCTGCGCCTGAACAGCCGCACGAGGGCGTGCTAACTCCGCGGATATTCAAGTGTCGCCCCGCCAACCGAATAACACTGTCTCGCAATTCGCAACTCACAATTCGTAACCCACAACTCGTCTCACCTCACCTCGACCACCCCATTCGGCGTCTCAATCGCCGCAATCAACGCCGGCCTATCCCCGCCCTCTACTTGAATGTCCAAACCTAGCGCCCTCAGCATCGCTGCCGTCTCCTGCAGTGACGGGTGCTTGGCGCGCAAGGAAAGTAAACGGCATCCTTGTGGAGAATCGCCTGCAGGATGGGGCGTGCCCTGCCCCCATTCAATCAGGAAGGGGACCACGCCGTCGCCGGGCGGCGGCCATGAGGCAATCCGTGTGGAGCGCCATGACAACTGAATACCGTCTGGTCGGCTACGTGCGCCCTTCATTGTCTCGCCGGGATCGTAGCCGTCCTGGCGCGCCTGGGCCAGGGTCACATCCAAGTCTGTGGTGGCGGCGGCCCACGTCACGAGGCGAGGCTGAGTCGGCGCCTGATCGAGGCCGAAGGAGCGTCCTTGTGCGCCTGCCTGCTCGGGATCAGGCGCAATGATTTCAAGATAGGTATGCTCGCCTAGCGCCAGCAACGCGTTGTGTGTGCCTGTGGGGTGCTTGCCACCCATGGCGGGGCGCACTCCCCATTCCTGCTCAATGCGCGCTACGGCTTCTGCCAGATCTGGTACGGCGTACACCAAATGATCGACTCGAAGTGACGGTGTTTGGCTCATTTTTTCTGCTCCTTGTTGGGTGGGTTGAACTCATTCGGCAGAATGACGGCTGTCCCGGCGAGTACATCGTAGAGCGCTCTGTGATCTTTGCGTCGCCAAATCGCAACAGTATAGATGATAACCAAACCATACGCGGCGGCAAGCAACAGGTAGACGCCTATCGTAGGTCCATTGTCGGCAAAGGTAAGTTGGAATATCGCCGTGTGCGCCATCTGCCAGGGGACGAATTTCAAGATAGAACGTAAGAATGATTGTGTGTAGCCGATGGGCTGCCCCTTCACACTGGTGACACGCAGGCCAACTCGCCGTTTTCCCCAGCTACTCTGCCGTGTCGAGCCTTCCTGCCAGCCGAAGTAGACGATTACAGGCAAGATTACGAGCACGAACGCGCTTAAGTCGCTGGACACTGCATCGGCAAAAAGACGATTAAGCGGACGTCCTAGTGCTGTGAGGGCCAGTGTTGTCGCCGTTAGGATGCCGATATAGATGGCTATCAGAATGTAGTCATAGGCGAACGCCACCAAGCGTCGCTTGATGCCTGCGTAGGTGGCATCCGATTTGCGTTGTTCTGTGCGTCTTTGCGCTGTCTTCGAAGTGCGGGGCATTGAGTGTCGCTCTCCTCTTCGTTTATTTGTACACTGCATGGGCATTATACCCAGATGAAGACAATCAACCGAACCAGACCTGTACAGTGTTCATAATTGAAAGTTTCAAGAAACAAAAATGGACAACCATCACTGGTTGTCCATCACTGGTTGTCCATCACTGGTTGTCCATCACTGGTTGTCCATCGCTGGCACTTCACTATTGTGACATTGCAGCTACACGGGCGCGACCGCCGGTTGAGCTTGTCGAAACCAAGGGAACAGGTACCCGGCAAGCATTAGTCAGCAAAATGGCTATGGGATACGCCGTTGTGGATGGCGCTGCTGGGGCGTTGTGTATGCTGGATGCGTTCCAGCAAATGCATCTTCAAAAAAGGCTTTTGAATCACATCTACAAAGGTGTAGTAGCGCGACAAGAGGGCTCTTGCCTCAGGCTTATCTGCATTGGCGCTGACGACAATCGTCGGGATTGTCTTTAGCGCAGGATCCTGCGCCATTTTTGCCAACAATTCCAAGCCCGAGAGTTCAGGCATCTCCAGGTCCAGAATGATGGCCGTGGGACGATGCATGCGGATCTTGGCCAGCGCCTCACGTCCATCTTTGGCCGTGTCAATCGCATAGCCGGCGCGGCTTAGCATGATGCTAATGAGCCGTCGGTGTAATGGCTCATCATCAACAACCAGAATGTAGTGAGATGAATCAATCGATGCGGGCATGCCAAATCCCCTCTGGGGGCTACTTTGTACTCGTGCGTATGATTTGTATATCATAGCGTATAGGTGGCATCAAAGTAGGCTACATATTTGCCTTATCATTGTGCAGTGTTTGGGGGATGCTGCCATCGGTTGTTATGCGGGGTTTTGCGTAGTACCCCAATCATCCTCCCAGCGTTGCCCAAATATCAAGCTTTCGCTGCGTACGTGTGATGACATCGTCGGTGAAGTCGCTGGTTGTGGCGTGACCGCCGATATCCGGCGTCCGCATGCCGTCGTGCACGGCTTCCATCATTGCCTCGCGAATGGCGCGTGCCGCCAAATCAGATTCTTTGCTCTCAATTTGCTTCAACAAGGCCGCACAGGCCAGGATCATCGCCATTGGGTTGGCAATGTTCTTTCCCTGCAATGAAGGCGCTGTACCATGTGGCGCTTCGGCCATGATGGTTTTTACATGAAAATCTGCATCAAATGAAAGGAGCAGCGACTCAGCGCCGGCAATGGTGCCGAACATTTGTAACACCAAATCGCTCATACAGTCGCCGTCGCGGTTGAGGGTGGGGATCACAAGGCTTTCGCCGTCTTGAACCAGGAGCAACGCATAGGTTGCATCAATCAGTTGCGGTTCATAGCGCACTTGTGGATAGCGCTTGGCGGCGGCATCCATCTCTTCTTTGAGCATTCCTTCATAGACAGGAGACACCGTATACTTGGGCCCACCAAAAACCTTTGCGCCGGAACGGGCTGCGCGGTAGAAGCTATACTCGGCGACAGCGTGACAGGTGCTTCGGCTGATTTTCTCGGTGCGGAAGGCCCATTCGTCGCCGTTTTCGTCTTTGCGCCATTCGGTGGCTCCGTAGGCGTCGTCTACCGCCATGCGCACTACGGTAATCGGCGCGAAGACGCCACCGATCGGGCGTACGCCGGGGATGCGCCGTCCTGTGCGGACGATGACCTTGCCGTCTACCTCACTGCGGAGGATGGCATTGGGGCTACCCACATCGTCTGTCTGCTCTGGTGTAATGGTGGCTGCCTTTAACCCAAACCCTGTGCGTAACATGGCCAAGGCGGCATCGTGCACCACCTGATTATCGGTCTTGCGTCGGTGGTTGAGCCCGAGATCGTAATGTTCCAGGTTGATTGGGGCACGTGTCACTTTAGAATCAAGCACACGCAGTGATTCCACTAGCAACTCTTCGCCTGTCTGATCACCATGCATAACAACAATGGTTGGCGCGCTGTCAAGTGGGTCGGTAGACATCTTGGGTCACCTTCTCTGTGAGGGATAAATGGGGGGATCGAGTGCGCCAGGTGGGCAGTTCAGTATGCCCACCTGGCAAGCGTTGTGCCGTGCTATGCTCTGTTTTGTAGTGACCGCGTGACACTCTTCGCCACGGCGAGGCCCGAAAGATAGGCTCCCTCCACCCGTGGGCCGCCAAAGGCATCGCCGCCAAACGCCAGTGTGGGTAAAGACGCGGCCAACAACGCCGATTCCTCATACAGCGTCTCTGGAAAGGAGTAACGCCAGCGTTTGATCTGTGACTCTTGGAGCCGTGTGCCGGGGGGCATATAGGGCTGTAGGTAACCGCTCATGGTCTCCAGGATCTCCACCTCAGGTGCGTCCCAGTAGCGGCGGCTGTAGTCGGGATCTGCGTGTAACGTCACCACCTTTTCGTTAGGCGAAATGCCCTTCTGCTGGTTGTCGGCGATCCAGGGGATGGTGTTGGCGGGGCGCTGAATGGCACCGGGCGCCGGAATGGTCAACTCGCCTTCAAAACGGAACATGGCGGCAATACAAGGTGAGTAGCTGATCTTGTCCAGTGCCGCCCGATCCGCTGGGGCCAGCCTCACCTGGCCGGTGTCGAGTAAGGCTAACGATTGGGGCACCGGCGGTGTAAGGATCACGGCATCGGCCACATATTGCTGTGTTTCACTGGACGCATGCCATCTTCCATCTGCCAATTCGATGCGATCCAGGCGCACGTCGACCTCGACGTCCAACCCCAAAGCCATGTGTTTTGTTAGTTGATTCATGCCGCCCCGAACGGCGTAGCGAGGATGGCCCACCGTGTCGTTTGGGGTAAGGCTGCCGGTGCTGAAGCCCATGGCCCATAGATAGACCAGTCCTTCCTCGATCCACCGGTCGATCTGTTGTTCGAACGCTGCTGTGCGGGCAGTAAAATACTGGGCACCATGATCGGCAAGGCCTGCGCCGACACGACGGGTGGCCATGCGTCCACCGACACTACGTCCTTTGTCAACAACGAGGACATTGTGCCCGGCTTCGCGCAGTGAACAAGCGGCAACGAGGCCGCTTACCCCAGCGCCGACAACGAGAACCTCAACCTTTTTGGGATCCATGCGCCTGAGCGTCCTTTCAAAAATAGATCACGACTTTTCGTGTAGCCATGAGTGGGGTCAGTCAAAGTGGTTTCATTCTGTCCGAAAAAGGCTGTTTTGACAAACAACCCGATCCGTAAATCCGATGTTCAGGCAAGGGGTCGAATGCTCTGTTGTAGCTGAGCAAGGATCTGAGGCGAGCCTGCGGCGACGACAGCCCGGGCATCTGCAACATAGTCACGCGGGGTGGGGGGGAGGGGAAAGACTGGGGCGCCGTCAACGTAGGTCACGACACCGCCTGCTTCTGTGAGCACAAGGTAGGCCGCTGCCAGATCCCATACTTTGGGCGTACACTCAACACCGCCCAGCGCGGCGCCGGTGGCCACAGAGAGGAGGTGGTAGGCGGCGCTGCCCAGCATACGCGTTTTCAGTGGGGTGTCGATCTGAAAGCGGCGACGGCTGCGGGTGCAGAGCGTTATGATCTGTTGGTTGTCGATGGTTGCTTCGGCGTCGAGTTCGAGTAATTCGTCGTTACAAAAGGCGGATTCTCCTCGAACAGCGCAAAATGTTTCGTGTAGCAAGGGGAAGTGCAACACACCAACAATTGGATCACCTGAATCCAAAAGTGCAATCGAAACGCCCCATATGATCATGCCACGGGCAAAGTTGGTGGTACCGTCCAATGGATCGATGACCCAGGTGTAGCGGCTGCTGGGATCGTAGAAGGTGTTGCCTTCTTCGCTGAGGATGGCGTGATCGGGAAATTGGGTGTGCAATTGTTCAACGATCAAGGCGTTGGCCTGTTCGTCCGCCTCGGTGATGAGGGTGCCGTCTGCTTTGCGTCGGGCATGGCTGCGCCGAAAGTAACGTGTTTCGATCTGTCCTGCTGCTAGGGCTACATTCTGGGCAAAAGCAAGCCACTCTGCGTAGGGATCACTCATACGTCTCCTCGCTCGTGCCAGATATCGCCCTGTGCGTGCTGCTCTTCAAGTAGTGCCACGATTGCCGTAAGCCAGCGGTATAGTCGCAGGCGTACAGCAGCGATGCGTTCTTCGTTAGGGGGGCGCACTGGGGTGTCTGTACGCTGGTTGCCGACAAAGAGGCCACGGTTGAGTTCCACCATAAGGCCAACGTAACGATGCTCGCTCTGCAGGCGCTGTTGATAATTTTCGTCGACATACTTTTGCAAAATGTAGCCACCAGCGTAGGGCTGATTCAGGGCAACCACCGGTGTAGGCTCTGGGTTTGGTTCAAGTAGCGGCAAATCGGCGAAGAGTGGCCGAGCTATGCGCGCCGCAGCGCGTGCAAACCAGGCCGGCGCGCTTGAAGGACGGTTGCCCACGGCCTCGCCGTCCTCGTTGCCGAAGTTGGCGATGCAAATGGACGGGCGCACCTTACCCGGATCGAGATAGGCGTCGGGGCCGCGCTGCGCCATGTTGTGACAGTCTAGAAAGAGCAGGGTGCGCCCGGCATTGGCGTGCAACAGTGTATCAACCTCATCGTGGAAGGGCTGCCAGTACAGATCGCGTAGCCGAATCTGCATTTCACGGTCAATGGGAGCGCGGTAGATTGGATCGCCATAGCTTGTCTGCGTCTTCACCACACCGTCGGGGTTGTCGAGTGAATCGGGTGGTCGGTTGCCGTCAATGAGGACACGTGCGATGGACAGGTCGGCTTTCCCCAGTGTTGCGGCCGTCTGCCCTTGTGGGCGTAGGGCAAGCAGATCAGGGTGATCGAAATCGAAGAGTTGATCCACCCAAAGATCACATTCGTTGTAGATGGTGACATCGCTAATGGCAAGGCAATCGGCCACTTCGTCCGGCACGGACAGCCCGCCGTGGGGAATACTCTGCACCACCGGCAGCGGCGCGTTGGACATGGTGTTCTGTCCTTCCTTAAATGTTTAACCGAGGATAACAGGCTCTTCTGGATAGTGCACAAGACTGGGTTCTTCGCTTTCGGCCAACGCGACGACGATGGTAAGTGGCCCAAGCCGCCCCCAAAACATGGTGAAGGCAATCAGCAACCGTCCGAATGTATCGAGTTCGCTGGTAAAAGCAAGAGAATACCCTGTATTAGAAAAGGCGCTGACCACCTCAAACCCTTCACGGAAGATGTCGCCCTGGCGTGTAAAGGCTAACGTCAGTGTCACCGCGGCGACGAGCAGCGTGCTCACCGTCATGATGGCAACGGCTTTGGCAATGGTTTCGGCGGGCAACGTACGCCCAAACCCTACGGCGGTGCTGCGTCCTTTGGCGGTGGCAATGACGGCGATAATCAATACGCCCAGCGTACTGGTGCTGATGCCGCCTGCCATGCTGGCGGGCGCACCACCGATGAACATCCACAACATAATCACAAACTGTGTCGACTCACTCAGTTCCTCTATGGGCAGGATGGTGAGACCGGCAGTGCGCGACGAGATGATGGTGAAGAGGCTCACGGCAAACTGCTCCATCCAAGACAGATGCGCGAGGACTTCACTGTATATTCTGCGATCTAGGAGCATCACGGTGACGCCTACCACAGTCAAAATCGTAGTGAGAAGCAGGTTCATGCGCGTGTTCAAAGACAGCGAACGGTCTCTGCGGAAGTAGCTGCCGATGTCATAGTGGATGGCTATGCCAAAACCGCCCAAGAGGATCAAGATCGACATGACAGCCAGTGTGTAGTAGTCTGCCCCAAAACCAAAGAGAACACTGTGTGCGGTGCCCGAAAATAGATCAAAGCCGGCGTTACAGTAGCTGCTAACAGCATGGAACAGGGCATACCAAAAGGCTTGATCATCAGGCAGAATCGTTCGCCAGCGCAACCAAAGCAAACCAGCGCCGATTAACTCTAGCAGGATGGTAATCAAGAGAACAAAGATGGCCAGTTGTACAGCGCCACCTGTGCCCTGCATGCCCATTGTCTGCTGTACAATGAACCGCTCGTTTAGCGTAACCCGCCGCCCAATCAGGCGGAAGAGTACCACACTGAACGAGATAAAGCCGACGCCGCCAATCTGAATCAGAATCAGAATGATCACCTGCCCAAAAAAGGTGAAATCGGTGGCTGTATTGAGCACCACCAACCCGGTAACGGTGATCGCACTGGTTGCCGTGAACAGTGCATCAACCCAACCAATCGATTCACCCGTGGCCGACGCTGCAGGGAGCCGCAAGAGCAATGTCCCAATCACTATCATCAGCGCAAAGCCCAGGATCAACACCTGCGGCGTCTGCACTTTTGATCGCCCTGCCGTGCGCTGCCGCGAGCGGATAACTGCCCCCTTGCCGGGGGCATCGTCTACAGATGATGAGGAAGCGCCGAAAGGTGGATGGGGTGCGCTAGGTGTCGCTTTTAAGTCCAGACGGGTCAGATAATTGGGGTTTTCGGCATCAGACGCTGCCTGCTCGGCTGCCTTGCGCTTTGACGAAGAAGAGGACGACATGCCATCTTCGGGGGGCTTGGGCCCATCGCCCTGTGGTCGAGCCATTAAAGTTTGGTCTTTCTCTCGCTGCTGTTACAGCCATGGCGACGCAGATCTATCCTCCGATTATGCTATGGAGTCTGCTCGAGGTCAAGATGAGCGGAGAGAAGGCGGATATTCTACTTTTCTGATCAATCTCGAATCTCCACCCACCCCACATCACCGTCGATGTCAACCACCGCTGTGGAGACCCAACCACCTTCGCCGTTTGTGGTCTCAATGAGCAGCCAGGCAGCGTTTTGCGTTCGCCCAAGAACGCGCCGGTCGGCGCCCGGCTCAAGGAGTTCCATCACGTCAAAATCCGTGCCTGGCCCACTGCGTACATTGGTAAAGTCTAGGCTCTGTACAAGGAGAGGGAGTGGGGTGGCGGTTGGCGTTGGTTCGCTTGTCGGCGATGGCTGCGGTGAAGCCGTCGAGTCCACAAGTGCCCCCGACGACGAAGGCCGTAACATGAGCGGCGGTGCGACCGGTAGCCGAGAGGCAGTCTGCACAGAGCCGAAGGAGATGCTACGGTTAAACTCGGTTTCGTTTGTCTCTACAATTTCAGTGGTTTGTTCCAGCCGCTCGCGTAACTGATCAATCAGTGCAGCAGACGTAATGGGGGCGGTGAGCGCTGGCGGCGGCGTTGCCTGCATCATCAGGATCGGCCGTCGGCCAAGTGGTGTAACGGTAGGGACAATAAAGGCGCGACTGGGCGCGTCGTAGGCGACTACCGGCAGCACCAGAGCAAGGCGCTGCGTTGCGGGCGCCGTCATGGCGGTTGTCAGCGTAGCCGGGCTACTGAACCACCCACTGTTTATCCATCCACTGCGCACGCCGGCAAAAACCAAAAGGAGCAGCGCCAACAGCGCTCCTGCCCATGCAGGGCGCAACACCGACCGTGGACGGGGTGAAGGAGCGCCCACTGGTAGCGTGTCCTCGTAAGCTGTAGGGCGTACGGCATAGGTCACTGGGGTTAAGGTGACCTGGGGCAAAGGCCATTGTTCGGGTACAGGGGCCTCTCGTCTAAAAAGTGTGCTGTAGGCGTGTCCTAACCAGGTATGCTCCAAGATCAACGACGTCACCATCTCCGTCTCGCGCTGTAAGAGTGCAGCCTGGTCAATGAAACTGTTCCAGTCGGCGACATCGGCAGCAGGCGCGACCTCAGCCAACAGTTCATCGATGCTGAGGGCCGCTCTTTCCGCCTGTAGAAGTAGTGCATCGACCCGTACACGGTTTTGCGGCGACAAGAGATTGTCCCAGGCGGTGTAGAGCGTGCGCAGATCTTCGCCGTCTAACTCCTGACGAAGTTGTACGTAGACACGGCGGATCTCCTCCTGATCGGCGTCCGGCGGCAGTTTGAAGCGTTCGTAGGCGTGATACAGATCGATCTCAGACACGCCGACCTCCTAATTCACGTACCAACAACGATGCCAGTGCGTTCTCAATATCGAGGATTGCTCGATTGTGGGGCAGGCGAGTGGCTGCCTCAAGGAGCGCCACCGCCTGATCCTGCCGCCGGTAGGTGACAAAGTCAGCAAGCAGCCTCTTGACACATTCGGTAAATAAATTGGCGTCATCACAGTTCCGCCCGTAGCGCAATGTCTCCTGAACTTCTTGTTGCGCCGACTGCCATTCGCCACGCTGAAGTGCCATCTGGGCCAAACGTGTGTGGACATCAACCAGGAGTGTTGCCGTTTCGGGATCGGCCAGGTAGCGCATGGCCTGGGTGGCTTCATTGTGTGCAGTTACAGCATCTCCTGCTTCGATGGCATCGACGGCGCGGTTGTGATGGATCAGCGAAAGCTGCGCGCGTGCGACCTCGTTGCGCTCGTCATATTGTAACGCGTTAAGAAAGGCCAACTGTGCGTTGTCCAAATCGCCTAATACCAGGCGCTCCTCTCCTTCACAAGCATAAGCAAAGGCAATCAATGGGTGAAAGGCCGGGCGCAACGCATTGAAACGTGTTTGCAGTTCCACAAGGCGTTGGATTGCCTTTTGCGGCTGTCCTTGCTCGATGATCTGTGCCGCCCACTGTTGCGCGGTGGACGTTAAAACCGTGGCGCTGAGTGGGGCGTCGTCTATCTCCTGGTAGAGATTTACGGCCATGTGAAGCGCGCCGTCGGCGTCACCGCGCTCGATGAGTTCGTCGATCATCTGTCGCTGCGCCTGCGCTTCCAGCGGATGCAAACGTTCGTTGGGTAGGCCACGGGCGCGGGCCAAGTTTAACGCTAAGTCGAAGTGTCCGGCTGTGGTTAATGCCTCAATCTCCGCTTCAGGCGAAAAGGCCGCCTGTAGCAAGGAACGTATGTCTTCTGTCACATCGAGTGTGGTCAGTATAGCGAGAAAGCCGGCACCATCATCGGCGGCAAAGTAACCTATCAGTGTCGGGCTGGTTAGCTGTAGCACGCTTTGGGGCAGCGTAACCCCTGCGCCAGCCGCCACCCGAAAGAGGTAACGCATGGCCAGCGCGCTCTGCCACTCCCATGCCAGCAGGGCAAGGCAGCGCAATTTTGTGTCCTGTGTCAGCCCTCGCTGCCAGAATTCGGCGACTTGTTGTGCGATGCGTTCAGGCAGGTTGTTGGGATCGAATGTATCGGCGCTGCCCCCGTAACGGGATCGACGTTGATCGTACCAGTGACGCCAGTAGGCCCCGCTGGAGAGGACAACCGCCCAATGGGCAATGGCCGTCCGCCAGCCGTCGATGGTATGGGTGTCCTGTGCCAGTCGACTGCTAACAATGGCGGCATTATGATGGCTGCGCAACGTTATTTCATCAAAGTCGAGTGCGAAACCAGGGGCTTCGTTCTCGTTGAGTAAAGAGCGAATCATCTCTTGCGCCAACAGTGGATAGTCGCCAGCCTCCCACAATTCCTGATGCAGGCGCTGTTCCAGATTGGGAATGGACACAATGGTATGCAAGACGGGGCGCCACTCTTCCAGTAGTTGGTGCGCGGTAGACCAATCACGTCGCTGCAAGCTTTCGGTGAGCGCTTTGCCGGCCAGGCGGCGGTGAAGGGGTGTTACTTCAGCTTGCCCCAGCACAGCCAGCGCCTCAAGCCAGCGCGCCTCACCTGCATAGTGAATTGCTTCGATCTGGTTGCGCAACGGCGAATCTATCCAGCGCAGAAGTACAGGGCGCTCAGCGGCGGTGGCATCGCTCAGAAAAACAAGGCTTGCCGAAGCGGCGACAGCTTTCAGAAATGGATAGCCTGGATCTCGCTTGCCTTCTGGGTGTTGTGTAAGCAGGCACTCGCGCAACGCTTTGGCTGTGGTAGGTTCGTTGCTTTGTTTGGGCGATTTACCCTGTTTGGGCGATTTGCGCCGGCGAGGACGGGGGCTGGTTTGCTCGGCGATCCATCCCAGCGCGGTAAGGGCGACGGGGGGGAGTCGGCTTTCGGCCAGTGAACGAATTTCTAACATCGCGGTGACAGGGTCCTCTTCAAATGATCGCAAAGCGACCAACAGGGGGATGTCCTGCTCTTGATTGCTACCTGGAGCAACGGCCAAGATCCAGGCGTCTAGGGCCTGGCGCAACTTGCCACGCTGGTAGGCGCGCCGTCCTTCGCAGAGATAGCCGAGTGGTGTACGGAGATCTTCGTCGGGCAACTCTTGCACGGCGGCGGCGAGCAGCGGCTGATCGTTGGCCAGCATGGCCATGAACGCAGACCGGAGTAGATTCCCCGCTCGGCTGTAGGCGGCGCAGGCAATGCGCCAATTTTTGGTGACTTCAGCCGTATATGCCAGTAGATCGGCGCAGACTGCATCGGTAGGGTGACGGCGAAAAAGTTGTTCCGCCAATACCTGCGCTTCGGATAGTCTTTTGTCCTGGATGAGCCAGGCACAGAGGTGGCGTCCACTGGCGACATAATCGGGAGAGTGGGCATAGAGCTTACGCAAGACACGTTGCGCAGCAGGGGAGGGGGACGCGCTTTGCATCAAGACTTCAATACGGGCTAGACGCTGGATATCTTCGTTGCTGTCAACCTCTTCACGATTCACTTCTGCACTGGTGATCTCTTCGCTGTCAATAAACTCGGCATAGGTGACCAGCGCCTGCTCTGAAAGATCAGCGCGCGCCAGGTGAACGTCTACAATGAAACGGAGTGCATCTTCTGCGCCTGGCATCTGTGGCCGAATGGGCGGATGGGGGAGAGGTGCGTGTTGCCCTTGTACATAGGAAATGGCCCAGCGGGCTGCCGCAATTCTTGTAGAGACGTGAAAGAGCCGTTCAGTGGCGAAATCACGACGCGGGTTATCTCTAGGGGGCGCTTCGAGGATCGCCAGGTAGGGAATGATCCGCCGCAACAGTTGACCCAAAAAATCGTCTGCCGCGGCAAAATCTCCCAGCCAAAAAAGGCGCAAGGCGACCTCCAGCCTGTCTTCCCACTGGTGGAGGGCTAATTGACACTGAGCATGAGCTAACAAACGTCTAACCATCAAGGCACGTTAACAGGAGTGGTGTGGTGGCGACGGCAGGAAAAAGCAAAGTTGCGCACAAGGAGATACGCAACTTATGTAGAGGGAGTAGGATTATTGTACTAAAAGCTTGTCAAAATGCAAAACTTACGAAATCAGGAGATTTCTGTAAGCGCAACCGTATGGCTGGAGCTCAGAGGCTAACATCCAGTCACCCTACTTTCTATCTATCCTGGCACAAGGGTGGGGGGCGATTGAGGATATATTTCACCAGTGAAGGGGAAAACGTCGGAACGATCGTCTAAGAAAGACCGTTGCATAAGTCGGCACTGTGACCAACAAACACTAGGGCCAACGGCGTGTAAAAGGAGAATGTGCCTATCGCAAAATCAAGCTGAATCTATCTAATTATGAAGACAGAAAAGGAGATTCCCCCGATGAACCTGAATCAAACCACTTTGCGCGCCCGCTGGTCGGCGGCTGTGGCACTGATTGTACCCGTGCTGCTGTTGGCCGGTATCTGGTTGACAGGCCAGGCATTTTCGCCAACAAGCGTCCTGGCCCAGGAGACTTCCGGCATTACGTCGCCGGCCTCCGGCAGCGCCGTGACTGAGAGCGTCACCATCCTGGGAACGGCAACCGACGCCAATTTCCAGAGTTACGTGCTCCACTACAAACCCAGCGATGCCTTCGCCAGCGCCTACGCGTACTTCGACGACGGTAGCCAGCCTGTTGTCGACGGCGTCCTGGGTGTTTGGGACACAAGCGAACTGGCGCCCGGTAGTTACGTGTTGCGCCTGCGCGTCGTCCGTACCGACGGCAATTACGACGAGTACTTTGTCGAAGATCTGCAAGTGGGTACATCTGCACAGACACCGCCGCAGGAGCCCACTGCCGTGATTACGGCAACAGCCGAAGCGACACCTACGGCTGAAATCACCGCCACTGCCGAAATAACGCCGACAATCGCACCGACAGAGGAAACAACCGCTACGGCAGAGGCTTCACCCGTCGCCACCGTCGATGTGACGGCCACGCCGACGGCAAACGTCGAGGCAACCGACTCACCTGGCACAGCACAGATCCTTACAGCACGCGCCATTAACGTACGCGGCGGCCCAGGGACCAACTACCCTGTGGTTGCAGCATTGCAAGCAGGCGAAAGTGCGCCGATCGTCGGTCGGAACGAAACTGGGGATTGGTGGCAGATCCAGGTAGGCGACACCCAGGGTTGGGTGCTCTCCACCATTGTCACCGCAGAAAATGCAGACAATGTGCCTGTTGTCGCCACGCCGCCTGCACCGGCTGCCACGGCCACACCCGTGCCAGCCGCGACCAGCACAGCGCCCCAGGGATCAGCAGCGGTAACGGAAACCGAAAGTGTTACCACTGCATCCCCGGTTGAAGTCTCTGTGACACTCACCGGCAACATCACCGACGCCACAGCCCTGGCCGACTTCGTGCGTACGCTGCTGGCAGGCTTCGGTGCGGACGATGCCGCGGTTGCCGCAACCATCGGCAGCCTGCCCACTGATTTTCCCATCGACATCACGGTCCCCACCACGGCGACGGTAATCGGTGGCGTCACCCGTAGCGGTGACTTTGGCGGCAACCAGCTCTTCCTGTCCACTGTGGACGGGGCTGACGGCATTGTGGCGGCGCTGCGCACACAGCTTACCAACGCTGGGTACACCCTTGCCGCTGAGGACTCGATGCGCAGCCCCAGTGAGGTCTTCCTTTCGAGCAGCCCATTGGGCGCACCGCTCATGTTCTGTGGACCGAACGATGATCTCGTGGTTAACATCAGTACGCTTGTCTTGACTGGTGAAGCAGATCTGGTTGTGATGAATGCCAACACCATCTCCGCGTTTGGCGGCCCTTGCGGTGAGGACGGCGTCAGCACGGGCGAAAGCCCCTTTGATGTGCTGCCCAGCCTAACGCCGCCGGCAGAAGCCCAGGTTTTCGGGCGTGGCACCGGCAGCAGCAGCGGTACAGACGGCTACAGCATTAGCGCAGAAGCTGAAATCGAGACGGCGCAGCCTGTCTCCGCGCTGGCCGATCACTACGAAACCCAATTGGAAGAAGCAGGCTGGGAACGTGTGAGAGACAGCGCCACCGAGGATCTGTCTTGGAGTGCGTGGACCTTCAGCAGCGACGTTGCCGAGTGGGAGGCCACCTTCTACATCGTGCGGCGCGGGAGCGAGGCTGGTGCTTTCCTGGCGACATTGCACGCACAGACGGAGTAAGCGGAGTAGGCAGTAGTGAATCGATGTCAGTAAGTTAGGACGACGGACGACAGTAGAAGTGACTTAGCGTGTCACCTGCAATCTGCAACTTGCAACCTGCAACAGTCGGCTACACTGCTTAACTTACTGGCATTGAGTAGGAAGTGTGAAGGGCGAAACCGGAACATCGGTTTCGCCCTTCACTTTGCTTGGGGGGGCACACTGGGCTTGTAGGTGGGCTGAACCTGTCTAGATGACCGATCCCCTACCGCCAAATTGTGAATAACGTAACAATAGGGGTATTTGTACTGAACATGATGAGTTGCAAAGGAGCAGCTTTGATGCGTATTACAACACTTTGGCGCGTGGCGGTCGTTCTTCTTTTGATGACATCGATATCGGGTGTATCACCAACGGCGGCCCAGGAGCCTGCGTCGGCCAAAGTACATGCCGTCTTCTTCCACTCTCCATCCTGTGGTCATTGTCACTACGTCATTCAAGAAGTGCTGCCGCCGCTTTTTGAGCGTTACGGTGATCAACTCCAGATTGTCGGCGTCAATGTGAGTGAACCCGGCGGGCAGCAGATGTATCAGGCGGCGATTGCCCACTTTCAGATTCCGCAAGATCGGCGTGGTGTGCCTACACTGATTGTAGGTGAGACCGTGCTGGTAGGCAGCGGTGAGATCCCCGAGCAATTTCCGGGGCTGATCGAAATGGGGCTGCAAGCGGGTGGTGTCAACTGGCCCGCCGTCCCTGGCCTGATTCAAGCCCTGGAGGCGACAGACGCGTCTGCGCAGCTCGCGCCAGAGGGTGCGCCTATCGCGGAAGGTCCCCTGCTTGCGCCCACCAACGTCCTTGCCGATGTTGCTGATGCGACCGATGTTGCTGATGCGACCGATGTTGCCGGTGTGGTTGATACCGGCAGTGTGGATGTGGCTACGGTGGAAGAATCTGATCTCGTTGCATCCTCGCCTGCTGATCCCATCTATCTTGTCTATTTTTTCGACCCTGGTTGTCTGGCGTGTCTACAGGTGGGCAAGGATCTGGACGAGCTAGAGGCTCAATATGATAATTTGATTGTAGAGAGACACGACGTCTCTGATGAGGCTGCGCTGAATGAGGCGTTGAGCGAAAAATACGGGGTGCCTGCCGAAAAACGGATGATGGCGCCGGCCATCTTTATTGGGGATGAATTTCTGGCACCCACCGAGATCACCCGTGATCGCCTAATCGCCGTGGTGAGTTCGCCTAGCGCGGCGGCGGCTGTCCCCCCGTGGACGGGGATCACCGCCGACGATCAAGCCGTTACGGCCGGCATTATGGAGCGGTTTGCCCAGTTTAGTGTACTGACCGTAGCCGGGGCTGGCCTGCTCGACGGCGTCAACCCCTGCGCCTTCACCACGATTATCTTCTTTGTCTCTTACTTGGCGATGGTGGGGCGCAAGGGGCGGGATATCCTGTTGGTAGGCGCTGCATTCACCCTTGCCGTCTTTCTTACCTATCTGACTATGGGCCTGGGTCTGGCCGAATTGGTACGCCAGATGGGAACGTTCGCCACCATTGGGCGCATTTTATACGGCATCACGGCGGTTGTCTGTCTGGTGCTGGCCATCGTCAGCCTGTGGGACTATGTGCAGATTCGCCGCGGCAATCTCAAGGACATTGCGCTGCAACTGCCCAAGGCGCTGAAGAAGCGCATCCACGGCACCATTCGCACCAGCAGCCGCATGCGCAACTTCGTGTTAGCCGCCTTTGGCGCAGGGATTCTGGTCAGCGTCTTCGAATTGGCCTGCACAGGACAGGTTTACCTGCCCACCATCGTCTTCGTGGCGAGCGTGGCCGAGGCGCGACCGCTGGCCATCGCCTACCTCGTTCTCTACAACGTTATGTTTGTGGTGCCCTTGATTGTGGTATTCACCATCACCTACTTCGGCACCAGCAGCGATCAACTGATCGCCGTCTTCCAGGCGCGGGCAGGGCTGGTCAAATTGCTCACCGCTGCACTCTTTGGTGTGCTAGGTGCCTGGCTAATCGTCATGTTGCTTGGGACGTTGTGAGGGTGGCAAGTTGCAGGTGGCAAGTCAAGGTCGTTAAGTTCAGCGACCGAATCTCAAATATTCGCGGAGTAAGCACGCCCTCGTGCGGGTCGACACCGAAAGACCCGCACGAGGGCGTGCTTACTCCGCGCTTAACTCAGTGACATTGAGCTGCAAATGACAAGTTATAGGCGACAATTCATTCCTGCCACCTGCCACCTGCCACCTGCCACCTGCTACATCGCCCGAATCTCCACGCGCCGTTCCTTGACCGGTAGTGCCCCATTTGCTTCGATTTCACCTAGCCATACCCTCACCGCCGCTTGCTGTGACACGGTACTATCGCCATAGGCCGCCAGCAGTCGGGGGACGGCGGGCAGTTCGTACCCCACATACGGGCTGCCAAAGCTGGTGTAGGCCACCTGGGGATGGCTACGGTAGAGCGAACGCCAACCCCAAGTGCGGAAGGTGTCGGTCATGCGCGTTGTGCCCAGTGGCATCACAGGGATCTTGAGTAGATTGACGAAGACGGCAGCGTGACCCGTCACAGCCTGGCGCACTTCGTCGCTGCTCGGGTTGAGTAGGTGTGTGACCTCGAAACCGCGCGCAGAAAGTTCGCTGTCAAACGTATCCAGATCGGTGACGCCCATGTGTGGCATCAGGTGCCCAATCGTGACGGTCAGCACGCTGTCGCCCGGATGGAGATTGAGTGCCATCTCGCCTGCACCCCGTAGGATGGTCATGCTTTTCTCGGCCAGTGACCGGGCCGCGTCGTGGAATGTTGTCTGTTCGGCCTGAGTGGGCGGCGCATACTGGGGAGAAGCGAAAAGGTTGAGACGCGCCTTCATTTCCAGGACACGGCGGGCGGCGTCGTAGATCCGTTCCTCGCTGACGCGTCCTGTGTGCACTGCCTGGAGCAGCCGATCGTAGTCGTGTTCGGGGTCGGCGTTCAGGTAGATGTCGATGCCGGAGGCGATGCTTTCCACCACCTGATCTTCGGCGTCGAGGTGGGCGGTCAGGCCGATCATGCTGGCGTTGTCGGAGACGATCAGTCCATCGTAGCCCATTTCTTCGCGTAGTAAATTAACAAGTAACTTGCGGCTCAAGGTAGCAGGGGGCGCATCTTCAGGTCGATCCTGGTAGCCCTGATAGTCGGGCAGTGAGATATGCCCGGGCATGACACACATCACCCCCGCCTCGATGACGGCTTTCCACACCACACCAAATGTCTCCATCCACTGCTCAAAGGGCAGGCTGTTGACCGAGGTCAGCAGGTGCTGATCGCGGTCGTCGATGCCGTCGCCGGGGAAGTGCTTGGCTGTAGCAGCCACGCCGTGTTCCTGCATGGCCTGCAACCAGATCGTCGCCAACCGACTCACCTTGACTGGGTCGTCGCCCAGGGCGCGGATGTTGGTGATTGGGTTTTCGGGGTTGTAGTTGAGGTCGATCACAGGGTTGAAGAGCCAGTTGACGCCCAGGTAGCGCGCTTCCAGGGCGATGGCCTTGCCCACGGTGGCGGTCAACGTTTCGTCGTCCGCGGCGCCGATGCCCATGGGCCAGGGGAAATCGGTGCCGTAGCCGCGCATCTCGGCGGCGCCGTGTTCCATGTTGGCAGGCACCAGCAGCGGAATCGCCGACGCCGTCTGCAACTCAGCGAGGAAGCTGCGGTAGTCCTCCGCGCTCTCCGACCGCGCCCGCGCCGCACCAAAGGGGAGACGTTCCAGCAGGGGCAGCCAGTAGTCGCGATTGTCGTTGAACTGAGAGATGCAGAGCAGTTGACCAACAGCGGCTTGCAGAGTAAGTCCGGCGAGGGTGCGATCAACCCATTGAGATTGTGTGGATGTTAGTGGTTGTAGCATGTGTGTTTGTCCTTGTTGTAGGGGCAGTTGGTTGTGGGGGCAGTTGAATTCCTCATCCTCGCCCCGTCTCCCAGTTGCGTTGAGTCAATGCCGATTGTACTACACCATATCCTTCAGTTGCACTCTGTTTGCCCTGTCACCCGAAGAACAGCCATTACTCAACCGGTAAGTTTTAGTATCGGTTCCAGAGAAAAACCTGCGTGGTGGCTTGCGACGACCCCCGAGATGTGTAACGTCGACGTATTGTATATCGGTCGCAGTGGAAACGTCGATCAAAATTTGTCTAAAATCCTTACGCTGTCAATGCGTAGTTGTTTGCTTACAATGTAAGGAGCACCAAGTGAAGTTCTCAATCGTAAAACCCAGGATTCTCGTGTTCGCGCTGATCTCGATCCTCTGTGTCGGTCTGTTGGAGACACGTACATCCGCTGTTCAAGCACAGATGATGGTCAATCACACCGTGCAAGTGGGTGAATCGTTGTCAAGCATTGCGCGTAACTATGGTATTTCTGTGGCTGCGATCCTTCAGCACAATCGAATTCCAAATCCGAATATGTTACGTGTTGGGCAGAGGCTATCGATCCCTCTCTCTTCGCCCCCTTCGGCGGCAACGTCTACGCCCCCGATTGAATGGAAAGAGACACCACAATCGCTCCAGATCTTCAGTCCATCCGTGACAGCTCCCACAACTGTACATCAGGACAGATTGAATCCCACGCCGACACCCGCTACCCCTAACGTACGCTATTACACTGTGAGGCGCGGCGATACACTACAAGGCATTGCCGTGCGAGCAGGTGTTAGCCTTTCAGCGCTCAGGCGGTGTAACCGCTTCAATGGCGACACCATCTACGTTGGTCAATTGATCGTCATCTGTGTGTAGGTGTATCAATTGAACTGGGCCTGGTGGGCGTCATCGCTTCTCTATTTTTCTTTTCTCTACAAGCTTTCTCGACAAGCTTTCCCCAAAAAAATGTGACCGATGTATATCGTTCCGGTGTATCGATGTCTATGGCGGGTTCGAATCGCCATTGGTATCGTCTTCTTAAGCGTGCGCTTCGTACTCACACGGGTGTTTAGAGCACATGCATGCCGATAAATCTACCAACTGGGGCTTGCCCAGGGGGAGGGAGACAATGATCCATACTCCACGCCTGTCACGTCTGCTTGTTTTTGTTGCTTTACTTACCCTGGCTGCTGTCATATCGACTGCCTGCGCCGACACAATGGTGGATGAACGTCCGGTTGTGATGGAAGATTCCGGCGTTGTGGTGGCCGAAATTGACGAAGTTGAGCAACCAAGTGTGGACGAGGCCGTCGAGGCGCGTGCAGAGGCCGAACCGCCAGACGAAATCGTTGGCACTGTGGAACCGGTGGGTGAACCGGCTGTTGAGGGGATCGAAGCGCAGGTTGAAGCGCAGATCGAGACACTCGGCGAAACCGTGACACTATCGGGCACCATCACCAAGATGGTGGGCGAACGCACATTTGTCTTCGCGCCCTCCGCAGGTGCAGAGCCGATCCTCGAGCAGCAGTTATCCGCCGATGACTATTCCCCTGATTAGAGTGGAGGATCCCATTGTCTGAAGTCAAGGAGAACAATCGCAGGCCCTCCGGCTTTTTCTCGCTAATGCCCTTTCATATTTTGCTTCTGTTGGTGCTGTTGGGGGGCAGTGTCACCGGGTTGGGCCTATTCACGTTCACCTACGCAGAAGGAACCTCTTACTTTTCAGATAATCCCGATTCCTGTGTCAATTGTCACATCATGCGCGATGTCTATGAGGCGTGGCAACACAGCAGCCACAAGGCGGTGGCGGCGTGTAACGATTGTCACACACCCCACACTCAGCCAGGCAAATACATTATTAAGGGCATCAATGGTTGGAACCACAGCGTCGCCTTTACCACCGGTAATTTTCCAGAACCGCTCCAGATCACGAACCTCAACCGAGAAGTGGCGCTCGACAACTGTCTCTACTGCCACAGTGAGTTTGTAGACCCCATCGTTGATCACCAAGCCGGTACTGAACAATTGGATTGTCTGCGCTGTCACCAAAGTGTAGGTCATCCGCAGTAGTAACCCCACACCAGTAAAATCCTACACCGGCAAAATCCTAGACGGAGATTCTCGAATGACTACCGAAGAACGTCCACTATCCCGGCGTCGCTCTCTATTCCTTGTGATCGCTGCCTTTCTCATGGGGTTGGTTGTAATGGCCGGCCTATTGTTGCTGCTCTTTAACATCCAGGATCGCAAGGCCGAGGAAGCAGAATATCCGCTACGGGTCGTTGACATCCCCGAAGATGAACTTGACCCGGCCGTTTGGGGCCTGAATTTCCCAAGGCAGTATGCCACGTTCATGCAGACCCAGGACGACACCATTTCAACCCCATATGGTGGTTCCGTCCCCTATAGCAAGCTGGAAAAGTATCCGGCGATGGTGCGGCTGTGGGCCGGGTATGCCTTTGGCGAGGACCACAACGAGGAGCGCGGTCATTTCTACGCACAGGTTGATCAGGCCGCCAGCCGCCGCGTGCAGATTGTGTCACAGCCGGGGGCGTGCATCAATTGCCATGCCGCTGAAGCCCCTCAGTTGATCGCAGAGATGGGCTGGGAAGAGTTCAACAGCACCCCTTACCTCGATATACAGGACCAGCTACACTACGGCAGTTCCTGTGCCGACTGCCATGATCCGAACACAATGGCATTGCGCATCACACGTCCTGCGCTTCTCAACGCACTTGAGGTGCGCGGCATCGACGTCGAAGAGCTCACCCAACAGGACATGCGCACCTACGTCTGCGCCCAATGCCACGTCGAGTACTATTTTCTCGGCGAAAACAAGGTGCTCACCTTCCCCTGGAGCCAGGGCCTAACCGTCGACGACATTGAAGCGCACTACGACGAATATGGCTTCGTGGATTGGACCCATGCCGAGACAAATGCGCCGATGCTCAAGATGCAGCATCCTGAATATGAACTTTGGAGCACGGGCCTCCACGCCCAGTCCGGCGTCTCCTGCGCGGATTGCCACATGCCCTATATCCGTTCGGGCGCTGTGAAGGTGTCCGATCATCATCTACGCAGCCCGCTGGACAATGTCAACCAGTCGTGCCAGACCTGTCACTCGTTCAGCGAACAGGTGCTGACTGAGCGAATTCTCACGATCCAGAACCGCACGGCTGAGCTACTGAGACAGTCGGAGGTAGCAATCCTCGATGCCATGGACGCCATTGTCGAGGCGCAGGAGGCAGGCGCTGGTGACGCACAACTCGAAGAAGCACGTCGCCTGCACCGCCGCGCCTCCATGCGTTGGGACTTCATCTCATCTGAGAACAGCACCGGCTTCCACAGCCCACAGGAGAGCGCCCGCGTGCTCGCCAATGCGATTGACTATGCGCGGCAGGCCGAACTTGCGGCAAGGGCCGTCATCGCCGCCGAACCGTCCGCGGCGCAGGTTGATGTGGATTAGGCATACATCACTTTGGTGACTAATGTGATCACACTTTGAATCAGCCCGATAAACCAAAGTGATGTGTGGCTAGGATGTGGATTAACGTTAGGAGCGCGTAGACCTGCCAGGTTACAGAAAACCTGGCAGGTCTTTGTGCACCCACTGTTGGCGCGAGGTCGCATTTTGTGCGATACTAGCCCCCACGGAAGTACTACACGGAAGCGCTACATTGCCGACTTCATCCACGCCTGGCTTCCCTTCGCCGTCGACCGTCTTCACAATCGCCACAGGATCACGCGCCATGACGACACAGATTCTCCTTGCGCCCAATTTGCCGGTGAGCGCCGCCGATTTCGCGGCTACGTGGAACGCCGATCCGGCGCGCCGCCCAGGACCTGCTGCTCTGCCTGGCCCCCTTTACCGGCGTGATCGACGTTGTCCTGCTGGAAAACTACACCAACCAACTCAAAGCCGAAGCCGCCCTGTCCCACCTGCCCTTTGACCAGTGGCAGGCCGTGCTGCAAGAGGCCGCCAACTGGGGCCTGCTCAGCCAGGACCCCCAATCATCGCGCTTCCTGCGCCTACAGCCCACACTGCCCTACTTCCTGCGCAGCCGCCTCACCGCCACCCCCGAAAGCCCCTCTACCCCACCAACAGTCCCTCCCCCGTCTGCGGGGGAGGTTAGGAGGGGGTTCTCCGCCGCCATCCACGCCGCCTTCCGCCGTCACTACGACAGTATTGGCGGGGCGTTGGGACAATTGATCACGTCCAGGGATCCGCAGGAACGTCAACTGGGACTGAACCTGATCCATATCGAGTATGAAAATCTGCTGACCACAATCCATCTGGGTCTGGCAGCGAAAGTAGCTATCTCGAACCCCTATCATTGTGTTGACCGGTATCTTGAACTGACACAAGCCCACCACAAAGGCATTGAACTGGGCCTTTCGCTGTTGAAAACGTTGGAGACGATTCCCGCCGCTGAATTGTCCAACGCGCTGCGTTTTGATCTCTTGCGTATCTCCGGCGATGTGGGGCGTCGACAGCGTACAGTCCAGGCATATGCCGATTCCGCAGCCACATATTTGCGTACGCTGACTTTCATTGACGGCTTTTCAGAAGAGACCGAAAAACAAAAAGGCCTATGGAAAGCCACCATTTATCACGAACTGGGGATTGTGGCGCAGGAACAGCGGCAGTGGGGAGAGGCGGAAGGCTACTACCGGCAGGCCCTCGACCTCAAAATCGAGTTCAACGACCGCTACAGCCAGGCCAGCACCTATCATCAACTGGGGATTGTGGCGCAGGCACAGCGGCAGTGGGCGCAGGCTCGCGACTATTTGATGCAAGATTTGACGATTTCTGCAGAGTTCAACGATGTACATGGATTGGGCATCACCCTGCGCAACCTGGCCGGGCTGTGGCAGGCCGGCGAGGACGCCGACCTGCCCGCCGCCGTGGCCGCGGTCATGGGCGTCCCCGCGGCGGCGGTGATCGCCCAGTTCGAGAAGACCGTCCAGGACGATGCCGCCTGAGTCTGCAACAGACCTCAGCGGTTTCAATCGCCGGGGCGTAATTCAAAGTTGGGAGCACGCTACCCACAGTGCCTGGCACGGGCCGGCGAATGACCGGTCACAGCCTCTAGATTTGGCCCGTGCCAGGCACTGTTTGCCCCCGATTTGAATTACACCTACCGCCGGGCGCTGCTGGCACATCCCCCCAATCCATGCGATACTAGCGCAACTCGCAATTCAATGTCATGAAGTTAAGCGCGGAGAGAGCATCCTCAGATGCGGCTCTACTCGTGTGCAACCGCATCTGAGGATGCTCTCTCCGCAGCGTGACGAGACTGATCTCGTTAACCCGCTTGGTTTCGATACGCTGCGCTACTCAACCGGCGCTAGTGAGCACGAAAAAACAGCGTGACGAGTAGCCGAATTCCTTAACTTAATGACATTAACTCGCAACTCGCCATTCGCAACTCGCAACTCCCAAAGAGCACCCGCATGACCGACCCAACCAGCATCGACTCCTTCATCCAACGCTGGCGCACCTCCGGCGCGGGGGAACGCGCCAACTTTCAGCAATTCGCCGTGGAACTCTGCGATCTCCTCGGCGTGGACAGGCCCGACCCCACCCGCCCCGACGAAGTGGACAACGCCTACGTCTTCGAGAAGAGCGTGCCCCTGCCCCACGGCAGCACAGGACGCATCGATCTCTACCGCCGCGGCCACTTTGTGATGGAGGCAAAACAGGGCGTCGATGCCGTGGACGGTGTCGACTTTGCCGCGCTCATCGGGCGACGGCGTCGCCGCGGCACCGCGGTACGTGGCACCGCGTCTTGGGACACCGAAATGGAGAAGGCGCGTCGTCAGGCCGAAGCCTACGCCCGCAACCTGCCCCCGGCCGAACTGGGCAAGGGCGGGCGTCCACCCTTCCTCGTTGTGGTGGACGTGGGCAACACCCTCGCGCTCTACAGCGAATTCACCCGCACCGGCGGCAACTACGTCCCCTTTCCCGATCCGGTGAACTATCGCTTCGCCCTTGAAGACCTGCACGACGCCGACGTGCGCACGCTGCTGGCGGCGCTGTGGGCCGATCCCATGTCGCTCGATCCCACACGGCGCAGCGCACGCGTCACCCGGCGCATCGCCGAACAATTGGCCCAACTTGCCCGCTCCCTCGAAGGCAAACACGACGCCGAAGCCGTGGCCGGCTTTCTCATGCGCTGCCTCTTTACCATGTTCGCCGAAGACGTGGGCCTGCTGCCTGACCGCAGCTTCACCCACCTGTTGGCCGACCTGCGCAACGATCCGGCCAGCTTTGCGCCCATGCTCGAACACCTGTGGCAGACCATGAACCGCGGCGGCTTCTCAGTGATCCTGCGCACCCAGATCCCCCAGTTCAACGGCGGCCTCTTTGCCGACGTCACCGCGCTGCCGCTGGACGGGATGCAGCTTGATCTGCTCATGGCCGCGGCCCAGGCCGACTGGCGCGACGTAGAACCCGCCATCTTCGGCACGCTGCTGGAACGCGCCCTCGATCCGGTGGAACGCCACAAACTGGGCGCGCACTACACGCCCCGCGCCTACGTGGACCGCCTGGTGCAGCCCACACTCATGGACCCGCTGCGCCGGGAATGGGACGCGGTCAAGGCCGCTGCGCTCCTGCTCAGCGACGAGGAGAGAGCCAAAGATGCCCTGGCCGAGATCGACGGTTTCCAGCGGCGGCTTAGCCAGGTGCGTGTGCTCGACCCGGCCTGCGGCTCAGGCAACTTCCTTTATGTCGCCCTCGAACACCTCAAGCGGCTCGAAGGCGAAGTGCTGGAAGTGCGGCGCAACCTGGGCGGCGCCGGCAGCCAGCTTGCCCTGGAAATGGAAGAGGTGATGGTGACGCCGCAGCAGTTCCACGGCATCGAAGTCAACCCACGCGCCGCCGCCATCGCCGAACTCGTGCTCTGGATCGGCTACCTGCAATGGCACTTCCGCACCCGCGGCGAAACCACACCCAGCACGCCCATCCTGCGCAACTTCCACAACATCGAATGCCGCGACGCCGTCCTCGCCTGGCGCGCCCAGGAACCGCTCCTCGACGCCCACGGTGCGCCCATCACCCGCTGGGACGGGCGCACCACGCGCCCCCACCCCGTCACCGGCGAGGAGGTGCCCGACGAGCACGCCCGCGTCCCCGTCTACCGCTACCTCGACCCGCAACCCGCCCAATGGCCCGCCGCCGACTTCATCATCGGCAACCCGCCCTTCATCGGCACTGCCCGTATGCGCGACGCCCTGGGCGACGGCTACACCGAAGCGCTGCGCCGCACCTACAGCGCCGTCCCCGATTCCGCCGACTACGTGATGTATTGGTGGCACAACGCCGCCCAACTGCTGCGCCGCGGCCACATCGAACGTTTCGGCTTCATCACCACCAACAGCCTGCGCCAGACCTTCAACCGCCGTGTGCTCCAAACCTTTTTGGGGGACCAGACCAACGTTGCCGCCTCGCCACTCTCCCTCGTCTACGCCATCCCCGACCCACCCGTGGGTTGACAGTGCGGACGGCGCAGCCGTGCGCATCGCCATGACCGTGGCGACGCACGAAGATCAGCCCGGTCTCCTGCGCCGCGTCGTGCGCGAACAGCCCGGCGACGGTGACGCCGCCGAAATCGAATTTGACGACAAGGTTGGCAAGATTCAGGCGGATTTGACGATAGGGGCGGATGTGTCGAGTGCGCAGCCACTGTTAGCAAATGGAGGAATTAGTAGTCGCGGTGTACAGGTGATTGGTTCCGGCTTCATTGTCACACCGGAAGAGGCGGCGAGGCTTGGTCTAGGCACTGTGGACGGCATTGAGCAAGTGATCCGTCCATACCGCAACGGACGCGATCTAACTGCCTCATCGCGCGGGGCGATGGTGATCGACCTGTTTGGACTGTCTGCCGACGAAGCATTGCAACGTTATCCAACGGTCTACCAGTGGGTCTACGAACGGGTAAAACCGGAACGGGATCAGAACAATCGCAAGAGTTACCGCGACAACTGGTGGATTCATGGGGAAGCGCGCTCAAACTTCCGGCCCGCCTTACAAGGACTTTCCCGCTACATCGCCACCGTTGAAACGTCAAAGCACCGCTTTTTTGTCTTTTTGGATGCTTCCATCCTGCCCGACAACATGCTGGTCAACATTGCACTCGAAGACGCTTTCTTTCTGGGCGTCCTGTCTAGCCGGTTTCATGTCACTTGGGCGTTGGCCGCAGGTGGCACTCTTGAGGATCGCCCACGCTACAATAAAACCCGCTGCTTTGAACCCTTCCCCTTCCCCGATCCCACGGACGAGCAAAAGCAGCGCATCCGCGAATTGGGCGAGCGGCTCGACGGCCATCGCAAACGGCAGCAGGCCGCCCACCCCGATCTCACCCTCACCGATCTCTACAACGTCCTCGAAAAGGAGCGCAGCGGCGAAGCGTTGACGGCCAAAGAGCGTCGTGTCCACGAGCAGGGATTGGTGGCCGTGCTGCGCCAGATCCACGATGACCTCGACGCCGCCGTAGCCGCGGCCTACGGCTGGCCCGCCGATCTGCCCGAAGAGGCCGTCCTCGAGCGGTTGGTGGCGCTCAACGCCGCCCGCGCCGCCGAAGAAGCCGCCGGTCGTGTGCGCTGGCTCCGTCCTGAATACCAGGCGCCCGACGAGGTGGTCGCGGACGCTGCGCCCACCCAATCCGCGCTCATCGACGTCCCCGCGGCCCAGGTGGAACCGTCCGCGGCAGCAACCGTCCCCGCCACGTGGCCCGACGCCCTGCCCGAGCAAGCGCGCGCCGTGGCCGCCGTCCTCGCGGCGGTGGGAGTCCCCGTGAGCGCAGACGACATCGCCGCCCGTTTCGGACGCCGTAGTGCGTCCCGGAGCGCCCGTGTGCAGGATCTCCTCGAAACATTAGTTCTATTGGGGCAGGCGCGTCCTGTAGACGGGGAGCGGTATGTGGGTGGGTGATTGGCGACCTGCGGGCACGAGGACCCCCCTCTAACTCCCCCCGCAGAAAAGAAGCGGGGGGAGGACTGTTGACTTGCAGGGGCGTCGGTCGCGTTGTGTGTCTGTCCAATGCAGCATCACATTCTCCATGCGACAATGGCTCCCTCCCCGCCTCACTTGCTCAACAAGTCTCCAAACTGAACGATTGCGGGGAAGGTTGGGGAGGGGTTCTGCCTCTCGCACTGTCAGATAACCGCATATCTTAACGCCTATGGGTGTTGGGGTAGGGGAGGGGCGATTCGCATAGTCGATAAGCGCTGTAAAGGTTTGTAGCTGTTCAGCCCTGGCTGAACAGCTACAAATGATTTTGCTCATGAGCACTCATTAACAGCGGTTGAAACCGCCGTCTGATACGAGAAACACGATAAATCGTGTTCCAGAACCGGCTGAAGCCGGTTTCCCGTTTCAGACGCCGAATTCATTCGGCGGGCGTCATTGCCAGATTAATTTCTAAATGTTCAAGATGCGACGGGGAAAGCGCGCCAGTAGTATCCTGGGTAGATCAAAGCAACGGAGCAGGGGGACGAGCAAGCAGGATGGTCAATGTCTCTGCCCGCTCCTTACCTGACATTTCACTATGTATAATGCTAATTATACCAATAAAACTGTATCCGAAGGGAAGGAGCGAAGCCAAGGGAATGCAAATGTCTCTGCGGAGAAGGACAGTGCCTGGCACGGGTCGGAAACATTCGACATGACGAAGCACTCGCTGACCCGTGCCAGGCACTGTAGTTCACCGTCGCGCGTTGGCAAAACGCGCCGCATACGCTAAGCTTGATACACCTCGATGCCGTGAACCCTTCGCTCATCTTCAGGACAATCTTCTATGGACCTGCAAAGTTGGAAAGAACGCATTCGTGAACGTGTCTCTGCTTCCGCCGCCTGGTTTGGCCGCGCCACGCCCGGCATGACCTATGGTGCCCTGTCGACGGCGTCGCTGATGCCGCTGATTGCTGCTGCCGGAAGTGGTGACTATGCGACATTCGTGACGCTTGCCGGTGTGGTCGGCGGTGTCGGCGGCAACCTCATCGCCAACCAGATCCAGAAGTGGCGCGACAAAGACGAAGCCCAGCTTGCCGCCGAACTGGGGCAACTGGCCGAGTCGAAACCCGAATGGCGCGACGCCCTGGACACCCTAATCCTGGAACTAGAGACACCGCGCATCGTCCAGGCCATCCTCGGCGAAGCAGAATGGGACCGCTTTCAGCGCCTGCTCCGCGACGAACTGGCACAGCTTGGCAACGCCGACAAGTACGCCCATGTCTTTACAGCAACCGTATCAGGCTCCGGCGCAGTTGCCCAAAACGGCGGCGTCGCAGCCGGTGCCGGTGGCGTGGCCGTCCGCGGCAAGGTCGAAGGCGGCATCCACATAACCCACAACTACGGCAAGGACGCAGAAAAAGCGACCGTTGACGAGAACAGCCTGCACACAGCCTACCTCAACCGCATCTACCGCCAGGCCCAGGCCCTCTCCCTCAGCGGCGTCGATCCCCGCGTCGCCAGCGAGGCCGATACCCGCCTGGAACTGAGTGCCGTCTATACCGGCATGTTGACCCAACAAACCGAAGGGCGAGATGATCTGCAGTCCACATTAGAAACTCGCCAAAACCCCAAGCACATCTCTGCCGTGGAACAGATCAACCGCCACCAACACCTTGTCCTATTGGGCGATCCAGGCAGTGGCAAGAGCACCTTTGTCGACTTCGTCGCCCTCTGCCTCGCCGGCGAAGCGCTAGGAGAGAGCGCGGCCAATCTGGCCCGCCTCACTGAGCCGCTGCCGCGCAAGGGCGATCAATCCGACGAACAAGAGGAAAAACCGCAGCCCCAGCGCTGGGAACACGGCGCACTCTTGCCCGTGCGTGTCGTGCTGCGCGATTTTGCCGCCACAGGGCTACCCCCCATCGGCAAAGATGCCACTGCCGAAGACCTCTGGCGCTTCATCGCAAGCGACATCCAGGCTGCGCTGCCCGAGTACAGCCCAATCCTGCGCACAAAACTACGCACAGACGGCGGCATCATTCTCCTCGATGGTCTGGACGAAGTACCCGCCGCCGACACCCGCCGCACACAGATCAAGCAGGCCGTCGAAGACTTCGCCGCCGTCTTTCACCGCTGCCGCATCCTGGTCACCAGCCGCACCTACGCCTATCAGCAACAGGACTGGCGCTTGCAGGGCTTTGCCGACACCTATCTCGCCCCCTTTACACCAGCCCAGATTGCTCGTTTCATCGAACGCTGGTACACCCACGTCGGCCAACTGCGCCACATGGACGCCGCCGATGTTCAGGGTCGCGCTGCGCTGCTCAAGAACGCCATCGAACACAGCCGTCGCTTGCAGGAACTGGCAGAACGTCCACTCTTGTTAACCCTCATGGCCAGCCTACATGCCTGGCGCGGCGGCAGCCTGCCCGAAAAGCGCGAAGAACTCTACCGCGACGCCGTAGACCTGCTACTGGATTGGTGGGAAAGCCAGCGCGTCAAACGCCGGGCCGATGGCTCGACCCTCTTGATCCAACCCAGCCTGGCCGAATTCCTCAAGATCGACCGCGACAAGATGCGCTCCCTGCTCAACCGGCTTGCCTTCGACGCCCACAGCAGCCAACCTGCCCTGGTCGGCACCGCCGACATCCCCGAATCTGCGCTCGTCGCCGGGCTGACCACACTCAGCCACAGCCCCGACATTCGCCACATGCGCCTTGTCGAATACCTGCGCGACCGCAGCGGCCTCCTCATCCCTCGCGGCGTAGGCGTCTATACCTTCCCACACCGCACCTTTCAAGAGTATCTGGCCGCCTGCCATCTCACCGATTTCGACTACCCCGACTCAGTCGCCGACCTGGCCAGAAAGGACCCCAACCGCTGGCGCGAGGTGGCGCTCCTCGCCGGGGCCAAAGCCGCCGGCGGCGCGTCCGTCGCCATCTGGAATCTGGTAGAAGCGCTCTGCGACCAAAGCCCAACCAACTGCGCCTACACCGACGCCCACTGTTGGGGCGCGCTGCTGGCCGGTCAGGCGCTGGTAGAAAGCGCCAACTTGAACAACGTCAGCGAACGCAACCAGCGCAAGCTGAACATAGTGAAACAGGGATTGCTACACGTGATGCGCAGCAGCCTGCCCGCCATTGAACGCGCCGCCGCCGGTCGGTCGCTGGCAAAATTGGGCGATCCGCGCGTTGAGGTGCTCGATCCCACGGCTATCCAGTTCTGTCCTATACCTGCCGGGCCATTCTGGATGGGCGAGGGCAAAGAAGAACATCTATCCAAGAGCGTCGATTACGACTTCCAGATTTCCCGCTACCCCATTACCGTTGCGCAGTTTCAAGCCTTTGTAAATGACGGCGGCTATACATATCGACCTTATTGGAAAGAAGCGGAAGCGCACGGCATCTGGAAAGCAGGAAAAGTGAAGGGAAGATGGGATAATGCGCCTCGCAACTGTCCTGAACGATACGGCGAGCCATTTTATCTACCCAGTCACCCTACAGTGGGGGTCAGCTGGTATGAGGCACTGGCCTTTACACGCTGGCTCACGGAAAAGCTTCAAGCCGCTGGACGTCTTATACCCAACCAAGTGGTGATGTTGCCCAGCGAAGCCGAATGGGAAAAAGCGGCACGCGGCGGCGACAGGCGCATCTACCAGTCTGATCCGGAATGTGCGAATTGTGATGCGACGGGCATCGGCTTCACCAACGCTGTTGGTTGCTTTCCAGACGGCGTCACCAAATACAAGACGGAGGAAATGGGCGGCAATGTTTGGGAGTGGACGCGTAGCCTGGATGCCGAATGCCCCTATTCGTCCGATGATGCCGAACGACAGAGACGAGAAGATCTGTCTGTACAAGAAAGGGAGCGGGTGTTGCGTGGGGGATCATTCTTGGGCCCTGAAGACGAAACGCTACCATCATTCCGCTTCATGGAACGTCCCTACTATACGTCCGACGATACCGGGTTTCGAGTGGTAGTGGTAGCACTGCCATTTACCTCTGGTCTCTGAACTCTGAACTCTCTGACCTCTGAACTCTCTGACCTCTGAGGAGGCCCTCACCCCCAGCCCCTCTCCCAGTCGTTGAGCAAGTTGTGTGGACGTTTCGACGCAGATGGATGAAAATGTTGTTCGCTTCGATGTATGTGTGTGGGAGAGGGGAGCCAGAGACAATCGATCGCTTGCATTGGGAACCACTTCGGCAGATATAGACTGTGGTCGACATTGACGTTGCCAATGAACCGTCGCCTTGTCAACGCTCTGGCTCCCCTCTCCCACCCAGATACGACAGCGGCGAAATCTATGCTATCCTTCCATTTTGTTAGATCACACCATCATCTCAACGCAGTGGGAGAGGGGTTGGGGGTGAGGGCGTCTCCCAGTCCGTCAAGGGTGCTGTTTTGACATTTGAATGTGAAACAACGGCGATGACACTCACTTTGATGAATGTGGGTGTGAGAGGGGAGACGTAGACGATCGGTGTGTCAACGTTCTGGCTCCCCTCTCCCACCCAGATACGAAAGCAGCGAAATCTATGCTATCCTTTCGCTTTGTTAGATCACACCATCATCTCAACGCAGTGGAAGAGGCCCTCACCCCCGGCCCCTCTCCCAGTTCGTCAAGAGTGCTGTCTGGACATTTGAATGTGAATTAACGGCGATGACACTCACTTCGATGAATGTGGGTGGGAGAGGGGAGACGTAGACGATCGGTTGTTTGTATTGGGAACGACAGCGTTCAACATAGACAATGGTCAACATCAACGTTGCCAATGAACCGTCATCGTGTCAACGATCTGGCTCCCCTCTCCCACCTGGATACAGTGGAGACAGAATCAATGCCATCCATTCGCTTTCCAAGACGACGTCATCATCTTACCGCTGTGGGAGAGGGGCTGGGGGTGAGGGCCTTCTCCCACCCCCTAAGGAACCACCAACCATGCCGCCCAAACGCATCCGCGACCTATCACAACCGGTCCAGCAGCGAGCGCGCAGCCTCCGCCAGGAAATGACGCCTGCCGAAACGCGCCTGTGGCAACATCTGCGCAACCGCAACCTCGCCGGCCTCAAGTTCCGACGCCAGCAGCCGCTAGGACCCTTCATCGCAGACTTCTACTGTGCCGAACATCGCCTGATCGTCGAACTCGACGGCGCTGTCCATGATCAACAACAGGAACGCGACGCCGCCAGGACCGACTACCTCCATCAGCACGGATACCGTGTGCTTCGTTTCCGCAACGAAGCAGTGATGGTAAACTTGGAGAGCGTCCTTGCCGCCATCCGAGACGCTTGTGATGTGTAGGCGCAAAGCAGTCTTTAAGAACATCCAATTTGTGACACCCACGAGGAGTCTGCGTAATGGGTAAATGGTTGCGCTTGGGTTCTGTTGTAGCGCTCCTGATCGCATTGGCACTGACCACGCGCTGGTGGTTTCCCCCGCTACTCTCCTTTGTGGGCGCCAACACCGACGTCATCCAAGGCTTGGCGGACCTGGTGCAGATTGCACTTTGGATCATTGCCGGTGCTGCGCTGCTATTTGGTGCATGGCGACAACGCCAAACGCCACTCGCTACAGGCCAACCTTCCCGCTCCTATTCCGCCACCGCCGACGATGAAAGTGTGATTGCCCAAAACAAGGGCGTAGCCGCCCGCCAGATCGCAGTCGGCGGCAACGTCGAGGGTGACGTAATCCTCATCGCCGATCCCAACGACCTCTGGCAATACATCCGCCGCAAACCACCAGCCGAAGACCTGCGCCGCGCCACCGAGACCTACCTGCGCCATCTCGTCGACCGTTACCGTTACCTCGACTTTCGCGGCATGGGCATTTCGGATCGGGTTTCGTTGCGTCTGCCACTGGACGAGATGTACGTCCCGCTCAAAGCGCGCATCGAACTGCCCGAAGGCGAAACCTGGGCGCGCCAACTGCGGTTGGGTGGGCGCACGCCGACAGAAGAAGAGGCTGAAGCCATGGGACAACGGCTCAGCGAGCCGCGTCCACTGCTCGAACTCCTTACTCAGAACGACGGCCTCATCGTGTTGGGCGATCCCGGCGCGGGCAAGACCACCTTCCTCAAGTACTTGACCCTCCTCCTGGCATCGGGCAAAACCGGCCAAACACAATTAACGCCCAGGCTCCCCATCCTCATCTCGTTATCAGCCTACGCCAATGCCCTGGCCGACAAAGACATTCCACTGGACAGATTCATCGCCGGCTATTTCCGCGATCGCGGTATCGATCTGCCCCTCAACGCCATGCTAGAAGAAGCATTGGCCCAGGGTGGCGCGCTCTTGCTCCTGGATGGCCTCGACGAAGTCAAGGACCAATCACAGCGCCGCCTGGTGGTGGAACGGGTGGTGGACTTCTTCACCGTACAAAGGCGCAAAGGCAACAAATTCATCCTCACCAGCCGCATTGTGGGTTACCGAGAAGTGCGCCCCACGGTGGACGGGCTGTCCGAATGCACAATTGTCGATTTCGGCGACGAAGAGATCACCCTCTTTGTTGACAAGTGGACGACGGCCATCGAAAACGCGGCTCGCGGCAGCACCCAGGTGGCCGTGCTGGAAGCCGAACGTGAACGCACGGAACTCCTCTATGCCGTGCGTCATAACCCCGGCGTGCGCGATCTCGCCACCAATCCCCTGCTGCTCACCATCCTGGCCCTAATGAAGCGTCAGGGTGTGGCGCTACCTGAGCGGCGGGTGGAACTCTATCAAAAATATGTGGACACGCTCCTGCGCCACTGGTTGCTGGCGCGCAGCCTGGATCGCCCAGCCGCGCCTCACCTTGATCTGGTAGAAACGCTGCGCATCCTGGCCCCGCTAGCGCTGTGGATGCATGAAACCAGCCCCGGCGTCGGTCTGGTCAAGCAGGGCGATCTCGAACGGCGTTTGACCGCGATCTACGCAGAACGAAACGATCCCGATCCGGAGCGATCTGCACGTCAATTCCTCACCGATGTGCGCGAACACGCCGGCCTGCTGCTCGAACGCGGACCGCGTGAGTACGGCTTCATTCACCTCACCTTCCAGGAGTATCTGGCCGCTGTGGCCATCGCCCAGCAAGGACAGCGCAGCGTCGATCCCATTGTCGACACCCTGTCTGCACACATTGGCGAT
The DNA here is from genome assembly GCA_016124945.1 of bacterium. Lineage (GTDB taxonomy): Bacteria > Chloroflexota > Anaerolineae > Caldilineales > Caldilineaceae > RI-153. The sequence continues at coordinate 61,014 of WGMT01000020.1, forward strand.
CAGACCTGGCACGAGGTCAGCCTGCTTACCGTGGGTTACCTGGGCATCGTGCAGCAACGCGACGAAGTCGCCGGCGATGTCGTCAGTGCATTGATCCAGCAACCGAAAGGTAAACCGGGCGAGGCCATCATCCTGGCTGGTGAAGCCGTGTTGGATGCCTGGCCGGGCGGCGTAACGCGTACCTGCCGCCAGACAGCCGTAAACGCGTTGCTGACCACCCTGCGTGATGATACCCATGTCTCGCCAATTCTGCGCGCCAAAGCCGGTGACGTGTTGGGCAACCTGGGCGATCCACGCTTCCGCGCCGACTTCCACCACCTGCCCGATGATCCAATGCTTGGCTTCATCGAAATCCCGGCAGGGCCGTTTAAGATGGGCGAAAGTAGCGAAACCCACGAACTGACCCTCCCGACATTCCACATCGCCCGCTACCCGGTCACGGTTGCGCAATTCCGCGCCTACGTTGACGCCACCGGCATACAACCCGAACGAGCGGAATCCCTGCGCGATCCGGCCAACCGGCCTGTGCGCTATGTTACCTGGCATGAGGCAGTCCGCTACTGTGGATGGCTGACCGATACGCTGCGGTCGTCTGAGAAAACGCCGCCGGAACTGCGCAAACTGCTGGATCACGGCTGCAACATCACCCTACCCAGCGAGGCTGAGTGGGAAAAAGCGGGACGGGGGTCGGATAGCCGTCGCTATCCCTGGGGTGACGACATTAACGCCAATTTCGTAAACTACGATGATACAAAAATCGGCGACACAAGTGCGGTCGGCTGTTTTCCTGGTGGGGCCAGTCCTTATGGCATCGAAGAGATGAGTGGCAATGTCTGGGAGTGGACGCGTAGCCTCCGTGAGAAGTACCCTTACCCTGCGGATGAACGAGATAGGCAAAAACGCGAATCTCTGAAGGGAGACGGGGCGCGTGTGTTGCGTGGGGGTGCGTTCAGCTACAATGGCAACGTCGTGCGTTGTGCCTCCCGCTCCAGGATCCATCCGTACTACAGGGGCAACGATATCGGGTTTCGAGTGGTGTTAGTGTAGTCCCCATTCACCTCTGCCCTCTGTTGTCTCTGAACTCTGCTGCTCTGACATCTGTCCTCTGGGGGGTGTGGGGGCGGCCCCCACGCCTCTGCCATCGCCGAAGGCGATCCGATTTTTTTGAAAAATGGAGGCCCTCACCCCCAACCCCTCTCCCAGTCCGTTGAGTGAGTTGGGCGCGCTTTCGGTGCGGTATGAACGACGATATTGTCCGCTTCGGTAGGTGTGGGTGGGAGAGGGGAGTCGGAGACAATCGATCGCTTGCATTGGAAACCGCCGCCGTTGACAAAGACTGTGATCGACATCGTAGTTGCGACTGAAGCGTCGCCTCGTCGACGATCTGGCTCCCCTCTCCCACCCAGATACGACAGCCGCGAAATCTATGCTATCCATCCGTTTCGCTAGATCACACCATCCTATCAACGCAGTGGGAGAGGGGCTGGGGGTGAGGGCCTATCTCCTCAAACATAAGGAGAACCCTCATGCACTTCAACCACGGTTACGCCCTGCTCATCGGCGTGGGCGCGTGCGAATACCCCAAGTGGTCGCTGCCCACCACCGTCAAAGACGCGCAGGCCATCCAGCAAGTCCTCACCGACGCCGATCTCTGCGCCTACGCTCCCGAACAGATCCGGCTACTCCATAACGAAACGGCCACGCGGCAGCGCATCCTCGACGGGTTGGCCTGGCTAGCCCAATCTGTGCAGAAGGACCCCGAAGCCACCGCCGTAGTCTACTTCTCCGGCCACGGCTGGCTGCACAAAGAAACCGGCGACTACTACCTCGTCCCCCACGACGTCGAACCCTTCAACTTCACCGGGTCGGCGCTGGCGGCTGCCGATTTCACCGAAGCGCTGCGCAACGTCAAGGCCAAGCGTCTGCTCGCCTTCATCGATAGCTGCCACGCCGAAGGCATGGCCACCGCCAAAGACGAACCGTCGTCACCCCTGCCACCGTCACTGGCTGAGACCGCGTTGCCCAAAGCCGTCATCGACGATCTGGCGCTGGGCGAAGGACGCGCCGTCTTCACCTCCTCGCGCGGCGAGCAGCGTTCATGGCTGCGTCCCGACAAGACACTGAGCATCTTCACCTATCACCTGCTCGAAGCCTTCCAGGGCGCGCACAACGTCCCAGGCGACGCCTTCGTTAAGGTCTCCAACCTTATGAACTACCTGGGCGAACAGGTCTCCGAAAGCGCCTGGCGTCTGTGCAGCGCCGACCAAAGCCCCTTCTTCAAATTCGAGACCGAAGACTTCCCCGTCGCCGTCCTCCGCGGCGGCAAAGGGCTGCCCAAAGGCGGCTGGGACGAAGTCTCTGAAAACGCCCAAGAGACCATCGCTCGCTACAGCGCCACCGTCACCGGCGATGGGTCTATTGCCCAGGGCGGCAGCGTGGCCGCCGGCAAAGGCGGCATTGCGGTCAAAGGCAACGTACAGGGTGGCATCCGCTTGTCGAATAGAGACCGAGGTTCTGGATGGGTTTAGGCCAATCTCACTATCTTTGACATCCGACAGCGAAGACAGACAGTGCCAGGCACTGTCTGTCTTCGCAATCTCATCCCGCCAAACCACATTGACACACAAATCAACCTGCACTATCCTGCCTTCATCCCACATCCACAATTCCACACCCACAATTCCATACAACACCGGAGGCGCAGGCCATGAAGATCCTGATCCACTACCCCTTCAGCGCGGACGAAATCGAGCAGTTTCGTAACCTGGCACAAAGTTTAGGCGACCATGAAGTACTACACGCAGATTCCGAGGACGAAGCCGTGTCACTTGCGGCAGACGCCGAAGTGGTGATGGGGCACTTCCGTCCCGTCGTCTGCGCCGCTGCGACTAACTTGCGCTGGATCCAATCGTTCAGCGCCGGTATGGACAAGTTCCTCTTCCCCGAAATCGTCGAACGGGACGAGGTGACGCTCTGCAACGTGGCCGGCCTCTACGCCGTGCAGGGTGCGGAACACGCCTGGGCGCTGCTGCTAGCGCTGGCGCGCAGCCTGCCCACGGCCCTCCGTTCACAGGACCAACACCGCTGGCAGAGTGGACCAGTCGTATCCGTCACCGGGATGACGCTGGGTGTGGTGGGCATGGGTGGCTTCGGCCTGGAGATGGTGAAACGCGCTCAGGGCTACGACATGCACATCCTCGCCGTAGACGCCGTGCGCACCGAAGCGCCCGCAGGCGTGGCCCAGCTCAAGGCCGCCACCGAAGACAATCTACACGAACTCCTGCGCCTCGCCGATGTGGTGATGATGGCCTGTCCCCTCACCAAGGAGACCTACCACCTCATCAGCACTGAGGAATTCAACTTGATGAAGCCTAGCGCCTACCTGATCAACGTCACCCGAGGCGGCATCATCGACGAGGACGCCCTGGTGACGGCGCTGCAGAACAACCAGATCGCGGGCGCGGCCCTCGACGTCGTGGAAAAAGAACCACTATCCGAAGAGAGCCCCCTTTGGGACGCGCCCAACCTGATCCTCACGCCCCACCGTGCAGGCGCATCCCAGCACCGTCACCGCGACATTGTCAACTTTTTCCAGCAAAACCTGCGTCGCTACCTGAGCGGCGAACCGGTTGTGAATGTGGTAGACAAACGGCGCGGGTATTAGGTGACTGGGGGATTCTGTTGGCAATCCCGCTGTTACAAGGAAATCGTCTCGTATTGCATATTCTGCTTGCATATTCTGCGGTTGGTAACCGCAGAATATGCAATACGAGACGATCGCCTATGTCGTAGCTGCCAATGCAGCATCAACCACCGCGGACCCAGTCACCCAATCTCCTAATACCCCATCCCGCGCAGATACTCGACCATGCGCCGGCTGCGTTTGGCCTCGCTGATCGGATCGTCCGCGCCGGGGATCGGCTCGCCGGGGCAGGCGGTGACCCACCGATCAAACTTGATCTCGTCCAGCGTCTCTTTGATGGCGGGGAAGTCGACGTTGGTGGATTGGCCTACGTCTACCCATACGGGCTGATAGAAGCCGTCGTCGCGGCGTGAGGTGGACGAGTAGTCCTGCAAGTGGACGTAGTTGAGCTGCTCCTTGAAATCGCGCAAGGACGCACACGGCTCGTAGCCCCACAATTGGGCGTGGGAGACGTCGATACAGAGTTTGGCCGTCTTGAGATAGCCCATGTAGGTACGCCAGTGCTCAATGGAATCGACCAGCAGATTGGTGTGGATGTGGTAACTCAATTCCAGGCCAAACTGGGCGGCGTATTCGGCCCAGGCATCGGCACCGTCGGCAGCGGCTTTCAGATCGTCGTCGGTGACGGCGCGCTCCTTGGGCTTGGCGGCGTTCATGAACATGAAACAGTCGGCCCCGGCCTCGGCGGCGTACTCCATGCGCCGCTTGTTGCGTTCCACGTGTGCCCAGTCTCGCACATCGGGCGAACCATTGGCGGTAAGGACAACCAACGGCATGTCCGCATTGGCGCACACTTGCCGTAGTCGCGCCGGTGTACCCATCCAATCCAGGCTGAGTCGTCCTTCCCAGCCGTCCCAGCCTGCTTCTTTGAGCGCGGTCAGCGCAGGTTCCAGATCCGGATCGCGCCAGCGCAGCGTGGCATAGCCAAGTCGATACATAATCGGTCTCCTGTGGGGTTTGTGGTTGTGGGGAAAGAGAAGAAGATGATGGGATGATGAAATGATGCATCGAAAAGAGCCCGTCACCCCCCCCCATCTGCTGCAATCTGATTTATACTGCATTCTGCGCCAATCAACAAACCACCACAAATCAAGTGACTATGCGCAAGATCGACATCGCTGATGTTGCGTCCTTGCCGCCTACGCCGGGCAGTTACCTGCTTCTCTTGGAAATTGACGATCCTATCATCGTCCATGTCGGTCGCCTCGGCCCATTGATCTTCTCTCCTGGCACCTGGCTTTACGCCGGCAGCGCCTGGGGTCACGGCGGCGTACGCGCCCGCGTCGCTCGTCACTTTCGCCTTGAAAAGAAACGCCATTGGCACATCGACGCCCTCAGCCTCGTGCAGCCGCCTGTCGCCGCCTACGTCGAACTGCAATCCGAACTGCAATCCGAACTGCAAGTTAACTTAACCATCCGGCTCGAATGTCTGTGGATCCAACGCCTCCTCACCCTCCCTGAAATGCGATCCCCCCACCCCGGCTTCGGCAGCAGCGACTGCATACAGGGATGTGTAGCACATTTGGTCTGCACAAGTGACGTTACGCTGGATTGGGCAAGAGTTTTGCAGGAATGAAGATGATGGGATGATGAGATGATGGGTCCCGACGAAACCCATCATCTCATCATCCTCATCATCTCCTCCCCCCAATCACAAATCCCCAATCCCCAATCACTAATCCCCAACAAATTTGGCCTCCATCCCCTTTTCGATTAGTCTATTTTGGCCGCTTTGCGGCGCATGGGCCGTCCATCCACCAGCCAAAGAAAGTGACCCATCCCCCATGATCCTCTATTTGATCCGGCATGCCCAGTCGGCCAACAATGTCCTCGCCGAAAAGGTGCGTGCCATCGGCGAATTAGACGAGCTTTCTTACGACGATTACCGCCTCTACCGCGTGGCCGATCCTTCTCTTACAGAGATTGGCTTCCAACAAGCAGACATCCTCGCCAACTATTTACAGACGGCCAAACCCAAGCATCGCGCCGGCTTCGACGATCCCGGCGACCTGGAACCCGGCGAATTTGAGGGCAATCCCTTTGCCATCAACCGTCTCTATTGCAGCGCCATGTTGCGGGCCTTGCAGACGGCCAAACCCATTGGTGAAAAGTTGGGCATTCGCCCGACAATCTGGCTCGACGTCCACGAGCACGGTGGCGTCTTTGACAATCAAGCTGAAGACGGCCTCGCCAAAGGACGGCCCGGCCTCAATCGCATGGAGATCGCACAATCCTTCCCAGGCACCGACGTCACCGACGATGTGACGCAGCGGGGTTGGTGGTTTGCAGACGAAGAGGACTATGCGGACTGCCAGGGACGGGCCTTGCGCGTCACCGAGGATCTCTTTCGTATGGCGCGCACCGACGAGAACGACCGCGTCGCCATTGTGTCGCACGGTACTTTCCTCGACTGCCTGCTCAAAGCACTGATCGGGCGCTTGCCCGGCTACGAATTCCGTTTCGGCCACTACAACACCAGCATCACCCGCGTCGACTTCACTGCATCGCAGTACGGCGGCGGACAACACGTGGTTGTCCGCTATGTGAATCGCGTGGATCATCTTTCTCACGATCTAGTTACGTAATCAAGGAGTACCCTATGGATCTGAATCAACCGCCCTTGATCGCCAGCGATCTCGAAGGCGTCCTCGTGCCTGAGATCTGGGTGGCAGTGGCCGAGAAAACAGGTATCGAAAAGCTACGCCTCACCACACGCGAAATTTCAGACTACGACGCGCTTATGAAAATGCGCATTGATATTTTGCGCGAGCACAACCTACGCCTTTCCGACATTCAAGAAGTGATCGCTACGCTTGCGCCCCTTCCCGGCGCCGCGGACTTTGTCTCTTGGGTGCGCAGCCAAGCGCAGTTCATCATCATTTCAGATACGTTTTACGAGTTTGCTGCCCCGCTGATGTTGCAGATGGAACGCCCCACCATCTTCTGCCACTCGCTGCTTGTGGACGCAGACGGCTTCTTGTCCGGCTTCCGCATGCGGCTGGACATGCCCAAACGGCGCACCATCATGGCCATGAACGATATTGGCTTCCGCACCATGGCAATGGGCGATTCGTACAACGACATCGCCATGCTGGAAAAAGCCGATGTCGGCATGCTCTTTGCGCCCCCAGACAATGTCGTCGCCGATCACCCGAGCTTCCCGATTGCGCGAACCTATGCAGAGGCGAAAGCGTTTATTGAAGAGAAGTTCCTGTTGAAAGAAGAATGAAGAATGAAGAATGAATAATGAATGAAGACTGGGTAGACCATACCGCTTGCATAGAAGCAAGTTAGGTGGTCTACCCAGTCTTCATTCATTATTCATTCTTCTTTAACCTCGCTTAATTTCTCAACAAACCCCACTTAATCTGGTGTCTAATTTGCCTCTCCTGAATTGTGGCGCTTCTCTCTTGAAAAATCGCTTTGGCGTGTGTTACGGTATACCCGCTCTAAAATTGGTCTTTCTCCTTTGGACAAAAAGTCTTCCTAGAATGAGCAACAGACAATGAGCAATGTGGATCGTTCTTTACCACCGCCAGAGACAAAGTCGGCGTGGACTCGTTTTTTGATCACATGCGGCTACATTCTGGCGGTGTCCTACCCGCTTCTTGCCCTTTCGACAGGTGTACGTGCCCTCTATCAGCTTTTCTTGAAAGAGGGGGTCACCGATTATCTTGGGCCTGCTATGAGCGGTGTAGCGGCGCTCTGCTACTTGACGGCCACCGTCGGCTTTACCTATCGCAAGAAATGGGCGTGGCAGTTGTCGGTAGGGGTGCTCGGTTTTGAGACAGCGATGACGTTGATCGTCGGCACGCTCAGCTTCATCATCCCCGATGTCATCGGTAGTACGGCATGGCGACATTTTGGGGCAGACTATGGATTCTTCCCGCTCTTCCAACCGCTGCTGGGGCTGGCCTGGCTTTTCTGGCCGGAGACGTTACGCACCTACGGCATCATCAAGACAGCCGTCCAACCAGACGGAGCCGGCTCGTGACGCAGAACAGGGCCGCGTCCGACCCGCTCAAGCAACCTGTGACACGTAACCGCCTTGATCGGCTTGACCTTGGCGGAACCCAAGATCCCGGCGGCTGGCGGGGATGGATCACCGCGCAAGGACGTCGTCCAAAGTCGCGCTCGCTAGCGGTGATCGCCACGATTATCGGCCTGGTAATGCTGCTCCCCCTGCTCTATCTCGTTGTGCGCGCTGCCGGTGTGGGCTGGACACAGGCCACCGATATGCTCTTACGCCCGCGCACACTGCAAATTGTTTTTAACAGTGTGGGGCTGGCGACTGCGGTGACGTTTGCTTCGTTGATGTTGGCGCTGCCACTGGCGTGGTTGACGGTGCGCACCGATCTGCCGGGCCGGCGTGCATGGACGATCCTCGCCGCCATGCCGTTGGTCATCCCCAGTTATGTGGGCGGCTTTGCCCTCATCGCCACGCTAGGACCCAAGGGGATGTTCCAGGAACTGCTGGCGCCCCTCGGCGTTGATCGGCTCCCTTCGATCTACGGCTTTCCCGGCGCACTCTACGCGCTGACACTCTTCACCTATCCCTATCTCTTTTTGAGCATTCGCGCCGGCTTACACAACCTCGATTCCGCCATCGAAGAGGCGGCGCGCTCGCTCGGTTACAATGCCTGGCAGACTTTTTTGCGCGTCACCCTGCCTAACCTGCGCCCAGCCATTACCGCCGGGTCGCTGTTGGTGGCGCTCTACACCTTGAGCGACTTCGGCGCTGTCTCGTTGCTGCGCTTTAATAGCTTTACCCGCGCCATCTACGTTCAATATCTGAGTAGTTTTGATCGGAGCCTTGCCTCGCTGCTGGCGCTGATTTTGGTGCTGCTGACCGTGCTCTTGCTGCTGGCCGAACGCCGCTCTCGAGGACGGGCACGCTACTATCGCAGCAGTGCCGGCGTCCTGCGCCGTGGGCGCACGATCAAACTAGGACGCTACCGCTGGCCGGCGCTGATCTTCTGCGCCGGCGTGGTCGGGTCGGCACTGATTGCGCCGACAGGTGTGGTGGTCTACTGGCTGGTGCGCGGTCTGCTGGCAGGCGAATCGCTTCTGCCTATGTGGGGGGCCATCATCAACAGCGTACAGGCAGGGACGTTGGCCGCGGTGGCTGCTGTGCTCCTGGCGCTGCCGGTGGCGTTTTACCAGGTGCGCCACCCAGGCCGATTCAGCAACCTGATCTACCAGAGCGCCTACCTGGGCTATGGTCTGCCCGGCATTGTCATCGCGCTGAGCCTCGTCTTCTTTGGAGCCAACTACGCCACGGCGCTCTACCAGACGCTGGCCATGCTTATCTTTGCCTACGTGGTGCGCTTTATGCCCCAGGCATTGGGGAATGTACAGACCAGTCTGGTGCAGATCAACCCACGGCTCGAAGAGGCAGGCCGCAGCCTGGGGTTGGGACGACGGAGCGTCTTTTTCCGTATTACCCTCCCCCTGCTCAGGCCGGGCTTGCTGGCTGGGGCGGCATTGGTCTTCTTGACCACGATCAAAGAACTCCCGGCTACGCTGTTACTGGGGCCGACCGGCTTCAACACGTTGGCCACACAGATCTGGTCGGCCACCGCAGAAGCCTTCTTTGCACGCGCCGCCGCTCCTGCCCTACTGCTGCTCGTGGTGTCGGCCCTAAGCATCCTCTTGATTGTGAGCCAGGAAGAATGAAAAACGACTATACGCAAGATGGCCCGATTGGTATGTCTTTACAGGGTGTGACTAAGTACTTTAACGAAGTCGGCGCGGCCAATGGCGTCGACCTCACCGTGCGCCAAGGACAGCTTGTGGCGCTGCTCGGCCCAAGTGGCTGCGGCAAGACGACGACATTGCGTCTGATTGCCGGCTTTGAGAGCGTAGACAGCGGCATCATCGAAATCGGTGGACAGCGGGTGGCTGCGCCAGGCTTGCACGTGCCACCGGAAAAGCGACGTGTAGGCATGGTCTTTCAAGAGTATGCACTCTTCCCACATCTGAACGTCCTCGACAACGTGCGATTTGGGCTGCGCAACGCCCCCGCGCGAGGACAGGAATCAGCGCGCATCGCTGATGTCCTCGATCTGGTGGGGTTGATTGGGCTGGAAAAGCGCATGCCCCACGAACTCAGCGGCGGGCAGCAACAACGGGTGGCCCTGGCGCGCGCCCTGGCCCCTGATCCGGCGTTGATCCTGCTGGATGAACCGTTCAGCAACCTTGATGCCGGGCTGCGCGTGCGCGTACGTGCCGAGGTGCAGGCCATCCTGCGCCAGGCAGGCGCCACCGCCGTCTTCGTCACCCACGATCAAGAGGAAGCGCTCAGCCTCGTTGATCAGGTGGCCGTCATGCTTTCGGGCAAGGTGCAACAGATGGCCACGCCCCAGGAACTCTACTGGCAGCCGGCCAACCGTGAAGTGGCGGAGTTCATCGGCGACGCCAACTTCGTCCCCGGCAATGCCTACGGACGGCATATTGAGTGTGAATTTGGCACACTCGAAGCGCAATTCTCCACACATGGACCTGTCGACGTCCTCATCCGCCCAGAGAGCATCGCCATCAGCCCAGCCCCCCCATCAGACGCGGCCAATCGTGTCCGCAGCCAACTCTTTTTCGGCCATGATCAACTGGTCACCGTAGAGATGGCCAATGGAAGAATGGTCAACGTGCGGCTTGGCCCCACCTACCAATTTGCCATCGGTCAACCTGTGGCGGTACAGGTGCGAGGGCTGGTAATGGCGTATGAAAAGAATTGAATTGGGTGTAGACCAGTCTACAGACAGGGCGACTGGTCTAAGGTAAATCTATTGCGAACAACATACGCCAATTTTTCTCCAGAAAAGAGCATCGATATGACCAACTACACCGTCGTCGAAGGGCAATCCCAAGAGCAGGCCGCTGTCCGTTCGCGTGTCTCTGCGTTGATGGTGATCTTCGGCGCATCCGGCGACTTAGCCAAACGCAAACTACTCCCGGCACTCTACAGCCTTTACCACAAAGGGCTTCTGCCCAAGGGCTTTTCCGTGCTTGGTTATGCACGTTCCGAGTATGATGATGAGTCATTCCGCGAGCGTGCCCGCGAGGGGATCGAAGCCTACGGCGATGTCGAGGTGATAGAAAAAGAGTGGGCAGAGTTTGCCCAAGGGCTTTTCTATGTCTCCGGCGGTTACGACGACACGGCAGACTTTGAGAAGCTGCGCGACCGCATTGGCGAAATCGACCAGATCCGCACCACCGACAACAACCGTCTCTTCTACCTGGCCACACCGCCCGCGGTCTACCAGAGCGTGGCCACACAGCTCGGCAACGTCAATCTGGTTGGCCCGGTGAACGACAACTGCTGGACACGGTTGGTGGTTGAAAAACCCTTTGGTCATGATCTGCCCAGCGCGCACAAGCTCAACGAACATCTGCTGGGCATCTTCGACGAGGACCAGATCTACCGCATCGATCACTACCTGGGCAAAGAAACAGTGCAGAACATCCTTTTCTTCCGTTTCGCCAACGGAATTTTTGAGCCGATCTGGAACCGCAACTATGTCGACAACGTGCAGATTACCGTCGCCGAAACCATCGGCGTCGAAGAGCGCGGCGGCTATTACGACAAGTCCGGCGCGCTGCGCGACATGGCTCAGAACCACATGATGCAGTTGGTCTCGTTGGTGGCAATGGAAGCGCCGGTTGCCTTCGACGCCAAGGCGGTGCGTGATCAGAAGGTGAATCTACTGCGCAGTATTCGTCCACTCAAGCCGGAAGAAGTGCCCCACTACACCGTGCGCGCCCAATACCGCGCCGGGAAAGCCGGCAAAGAAGATCTGATCAACTACTGGGACGAGGATGGCGTCGAAGAGAACTCCACCACAGAAACCTATGTAGCCTGGAAGCTCGAAATCGACAACTGGCGCTGGAACGGTGTCCCCTTCTACTTGCGCACGGGCAAGGGAATGGCGCGCAAGGTTTCGGAGATTACCATCACCTTCCGCCGTGTGCCCCACATGGTTTTCCAGAATGGAGACGGCACAGAACACGTCAGCCGCAACATTCTGACCATTCGCATTCAGCCCAACGAAGGCATTCACCTCAAAATCAACGCCAAACAGCCGGGGCCGGCCATTCACATGCAGCCTGTGGACATGGAGTTCAACTACGGCTCCAGCTTCGGCGGCGATCCGCCAGACGCCTACCAGCGGCTGATCCTCGATGTGATTCTGGGCGACAGCACGCTCTTCACCCGCCGCGACGAGGTGGAAATTGCCTGGGATCGGGTGACGCGTGTTCAGGAAGGGTGGCGACTGCAAGAGGCGCAAGAGATCGAAGAAAATGGACGTCCGTTGCGCCTGCCCACCTACACTGCCGGCACCTGGGGGCCCAAAGAATCCGACGCCATGCTCGCCGCCGACAGTCAGGGCTGGCGCGAACCGGATGGTCGTCACTAAGATTCTATTCTGAAATTCACAGCAGCCCGACGAATCACGCCAATGTAAAGCGGGCGTCCTGCTGCGCACTGTAATTTCACGATAGAGACTAAGGAGAAAACAGGAAAGCCATGACCTCCAAGCATTCCAATGGGCAACAAGCCTTTGGCAACAGCGCAGGCCAAGCATCTTCACAAAACCGGCGCATCGAAGTTGTCCCAAGCGAAGCGGATCTGCTGCGCGTGGCCGGCGAATTGGTCACCGCGGCAGCATTGGTGGCCATTGCACAGCGTAGCGCGTTCCGTATTGCCCTTGCCGGCGGTTCGACGCCCCGTCCACTCTACGAGCACCTGGCCGCGGACCCCTACATCGATTGGCGTAAGTGGCACATCTTTTGGGGCGACGAGCGGTCTGTGCCGCCAACCGACCCCGAAAGCAACTACGCCATGGCGCGCACAAGCCTGCTCGAACAGCTAGAGACGCCGCCCGGCCTAGTGGTGCGTATGCAGGCCGAACTTGAGCCCGGGGAAGCGGCATTGCGCTATGAACAAAGCGTGCGCGAACTTGTCCCCTCTTGTCGCACTGAAGAGACTGGCTTTGTGCCCCGCTTCGACATGATTGTCCTAGGTATGGGCGACGATGGACACACAGCCGGCCTCTTCCCCTACACTGAAGCGCTGAGCGAAAGTGAGCGCATTGTCGTGGCCAACCCGGTGCCGCAGATCAATACAACACGCATCACCTTCACCTATCCGCTGATCAACGCTGCTCGGCGTATTTTGGTGCTGGTGAACGGCAAAAAGAAGGCGGCAGCCTTGCGCAGTGTTATTAGCGGCCCTCACGAACCGGAACGCCTGCCCATTCAGGCGTTGAATCCTCTAAACGGGCAGATTGTCTGGCTGGTAGACGAGGCGGCTTTCTCACTCATAGAAGCCGAGATGAAATGACGGGGTGATGGGGTGATGCCGAAACGTCGTCATCCCATCATCACTTTCCTTCTGCGCCAAGCTACAGAAGCCGTGGTTTTGTACGCTCCCCTTTTGTCTAGTACAATGCAGATCGTTGCAGTGAATTTTGCTGCAACCGGTTGCATCTTTTCTATGTACCTACGCCATGTGTACCACTGTGTGCCCTACGATTGATTCTCCAACCTACGATTGCTGTTGCCTATTTGAAATGCACGCAAAACGGCTGAGAGCGACAATCGTCAAGCCAATGCCATTATGTTTATTGGTAGTGCCGTGTTCTAAAACTAGCAAGATGAAAATGAAGGAGTCTAAGCATGAAATCTCTGGGCAAGATCTCTGTCTTCCCCAAACTGCCGGAGCCGATTGCTCGCCTGCAAGATCTCTCTTATAACCTCTGGTGGATCTGGAACCCTGACGCCCAACAGCTCTTTTCTTCACTCGATCCCCTGCTGTGGAAGGCTGTGAATCAAAACCCGGTAAAACTGTTGCGCAATATCAAACAGAACCAACTCAACAGCGCCGCCGTTAACGACGATTATTTGTCTCTGTATAAGCGTGTGTTGGTCGATTACGATGCCTACATGGATCCAGCGACCAAGACATGGTTCAATACCCAACACGGTGACAAGAAGAATCTGACCATTGCCTATTTCAGCGCCGAGTTCGGCCTGCACGAAGCGCTGCCCATCTACAGCGGCGGCCTGGGTGTGCTCAGCGGCGATCACTGCAAAGAGGCCAGCGACCTCGGGTTGCCTTTTATCGGCGTCGGCTTCCTCTATCCACAAGGGTACTTTACACAGCGTATTTCGGCTGCCGGTGATCAAGAAGCCATTTACGAAAAGATCGATTTTTCTGAGGTACCTGCCACCGAAGCGCTGGACGCCCACGGTGTGCCCCTGATGATCAACGTCGACCTGCCCGGGCGCACCGTCTACGCCAAAATCTGGCGTATCCAAGTGGGGCGTATTCCGCTCTACTTGATGGACACCGATGTGGAACGCAACGCGCCGCAGGATCGCGAACTGAGCGCTCGGCTCTACGGCGGTGACAACGAAATGCGCATCAGCCAAGAGTTTGTCCTCGGTATTGGCGGTGTGCGGGCCATACGGGCGCTGGGCTACTCGCCCACCGTCTGGCACATGAACGAAGGACACAGCGCCTTCCTCAACCTGGAACGCATCCGCGAAATCGTACATCAGCAGGGTCTCACCTTCGACGAGGCCGTGGAAGTGGTGCGTTCCGGCAGCGTCTTCACCACACACACACCGGTTGCCGCCGGCCACGACGCGTTCAATTTCGAGTTGATGGAGAAGTTCTTCTGGCAATATTGGGGGCAACTGGGCATCGACCGACAGCGCTTCCTCAACCTGGCAAGCCACGACCAGGAATGGGGCACCCAATTCAGCATGACGGTGCTGGCTTTCCGCCTCAGCGCCTATCACAACGGTGTCAGCGAGTTGCACGGTCATGTATCGCGGCGCATGTGGACGGAGCTATGGCCGGGGACGCCGGTAGAACAGGTCCCCATCGGCCATATCACAAACGGTGTACACACCGGCACATGGCTCGTCCCCGAACTGCGCGATCTCTACAGCCGCTATTTGGGCAAGGATTGGCTGGAAAATGTAGACGATCCTGCAATCTGGCAAGCAGTGGACAAGATCCCTGATCAGGAGCTTTGGGACGTTCATGTAGATCGTAAGCGCCAGATGATCGACTTTGTGCGAGATCGGGTGCAGCAACAGTACATCCGCCACGGCGAAGGACCGCGTCGTGTGGCTGCCGCCGGCCAATTGCTGGATCCCAATGCCCTGACCTTGGGTTTCGCCCGTCGCTTCGCCACCTACAAGCGCGCTACACTCATCTTCCGCGATATGGATCGGCTCAAGCGCATTCTGAATAATCCCGAACGACCGGTACAGATTGTCTTCTCGGGCAAGTCGCACCCGCGCGACGAACCGGGGAAGGCGCTGATCCGCCGGATCTACGAGATCAGTCAGGATCCCGACTTCGTGGGCAAGATTGTCTTTGTGGAGAACTACGACATGAACATCGCCCGTCACCTGATTGCGGGCGTTGACATCTGGCTCAATAACCCGCGCCGCCCCTATGAAGCCAGCGGCACCAGCGGGGAGAAGGCTGCCCTCAGCGGCGCGCCGAACTTTAGTGTTCTCGACGGCTGGTGGCGTGAGGGCTTTGACGGTAACAACGGTTGGGCGATCGGCGAAGAGCGCGAGTACAAAGATCTCGAAACCCAAGACGAAGCCGACGCGCTCAGCCTTTATGCCACGCTTGAAGATGAAATCGTACCGCTCTACTACGACAAAGATGCTAACGATGTCTCGCACGGTTGGGTCGAAGTCATGAAGGCGTCGATCCGCTCCTGCGCGCCTCAATTCAGCATGAAGCGCATGATTAAGGAGTACACCGAGGTCTACTACGTGGCGGCCATGCAGACGGCGGAGCAGTACACGGCCAATCGTCACAGTTTGGCACGGCAGATGGCGGAGTGGAAACGCCGAGTGCGCCAGCAGTGGTTCACCGTGAATGTGGAAATTCGGCAAGCTGCACCGACACAGGCCACCGTCGGTGAGCCGGTACGCTTGTTGGCACAGGTCTGGTCAGGCACCTTAGTCGAAGACGACGTCACCGCCGAAATTGTGGTCGGTCACCAAAACGATCAGAATATTGTCGAAGATCCCAAGACGATCCCCATGCAAAAAGGACAGCGCATGGATCACGGCATTGAATACGAAGGCGCCATCACCGCCGAAGACAGCGGCCAGCTTACGGTTGGCGTCCGGGTGCGGCCCCATCACGAAGCGATGATCCATCCTTATGAATTGGGGTTGAATCGCTGGGCATAATTTAGAAGATGTAGTACGTGATACACAGCATGAACGTGTGAAATGCGAATGGGGGTGGAACGCTCTGAAGTTAGCGTGTTCCACCCCCATTCGCATTTTTGTTACCAAGCAAGGGGGCCTGTCGATGTTGACCGGTTTACCCTTTTGTTGTTTTAATTGGCTCGCTACAAATTCCCTAAGCCTGTCAAACTACAAAACTGTCAATATTGTAAGCTACTGCTGCTTTAAGATGTGTGCTATACGCAAAACTGCCCACCCAAAACTTGGACAATTGATTGACATTAGATATGCGGTGTGCTATAGTGTTGCCTATCGAACGAATGTGTTTCTATTGGCAGTTTCCTTTGGCATTAGAGGGATGGCTATGGCATCAAAGAAGCGTCAGGATCAATCTTTGAACAACTTGGGTGATGCCGCCGATTCAAGCGCACCCTCGGATCGCCCTACGTATAATTTACGGGCTGTTGTCCAGCGTACCGGCCTGAAGCCGGACACGTTGCGTGCCTGGGAAAGACGGTATGGGCTACCGGTGCCGAACCGCACCGGCGGGGGGCATCGCGTCTATTCGGAAGCAGATGTTCAGTGTTTGCTCTGGCTGATTGCGCGCCAGGACGAGGGCATGAATATTTCGCAGGCTGTAAAACTGTGGAAAACGCTTGAAGCAGAAGGACGGCTCCCGGCTGCGACTGATAGTCCGATAGCGCCTGCTCGATCAGCGGAGAAAATTGCGTCCTACGATTCTCCCGGTGGCGGGATAATTGAAGATTTGCGACGTCGTTGGATCGACGCCTGTGCAACTTTTAGTGAACGTGAAGCAGAGACGATTCTGGCTCAAGCCTTTGCGCTCTATCCACCAGAAACCGTCTGTGTGGAGATGCTGCAAAAAGGGCTGAACCAGATTGGTATGGAATGGTATCGGGGCAAGTACACGACACAGCAGGAACATTTCGCTTCGGCGCTGGCCATGCGCCGTCTTGAGACACTTCTGGCTGCCACCCCGGATCCAACCCAGCATGGTCGCGTTGTGGTTGCCTGTCCTGCACAGGAAAATCATACATTCAGCCCGTTGCTGGTCACCGTCCTCTTGCGGCGGCGTGGTTGGGATGTCGTCTATCTAGGGGCCAATCTGCCCCAAGAAGAGCTGGCCGAAACGGTGCGTGCTACACGTCCTGATTTGGTAGTTCTTGTGGCACAACAGCTTTCTACGGCGGCGACGTTGCTGGAAATGTCACGAATGTTGGCAGGGCAGCGTGTGCGCGTGGCGTATGGTGGCCAGATCTTCAACATGATCCCAGCACTACGCGAGCACATTCCGGCCTACTTCTTGGGGACAGAACTGGCTGCCGCACCGATGCAGATCGAACGGCTCTTGATGCGGCCGCCACTACTGCCGACTGCGCAACCCGTCTCGCGCGATTACGAAGCCGCCTTAGACGAGTTCCAGGAAAAGCAGGCGCAGATCGATGCCTACGTATGGCAAGTGATGAGCGCACAAGGTATGCCTCAGAGCCATCTTAACGCAGCAAAGCACAACTTTGGACGCGATCTAACCGCAGCATTGACCCTAGGTAACTTAGACTACTTGGGAAACGACTTGAATTGGATCGCCGGTCTGCTCTCTTATCGCCAGATTTCGCCGGAAGCATTGGTACTCTACATAACGGTCTACGCGGAGGCGGCGCGCCGCTATTTAGGCAGGCCGGGCCGACTTATTGTAGAGTGGTTGACCCGGCTGCTCAATCGGCATGGTTATACCGGGGTGGAAAGCCACGAGCAGATGAACGTACAGCCGCCTGTGCGCAATGTGCCCAATAAGAATTTGGGACATCGGCAGACGCAGGGTGTGCGCACTTCGGTGAATGGGGACGAAGTTTCGTAACTTCCCAAGCATCGGCGGTCAATTGAATAGCCAAACAAGTGGAGACCCAGGTCGTTTCAACCAGGTGTCTCCACTTTGTTTTTTCTTAACTCTGATTTTTATTTGCCATTACTCTTTTTCATTTATAACCATTGTTTAGAGCATGTTCACGACAGGAGAATCAGGCATGATGCACGTCATCATTACAGGCGGAACGGGCCTCATTGGCGCCGCGTTGGTGCAAAATCTACTCAAGGATGGTCATCAGGTGACGGTGTTGAGCCGCTCTCCGCAGCAGAAGCAGAACCCGGCGCTTTCCGGCGCGCAGATCGTGGGCTGGGATGCCCGCACCGCACAAGGATGGGGTGAAGTTGCCGACGGGGCCGATGCCATCGTTAACCTGGCCGGCGCCGGTATTGCCGACAGCCGCTGGTCGGCGGAACGCAAACGCGAAATTGTCGAGAGCCGTGTCAACGCAGGCAAGGCCGTGATGGAGGCAATTCGCAACGCCAAGCAGAAGCCCAAGGTGCTGGTTCAGTCTTCGGCGGTGGGCTACTACGGCCCCAGCGACGACACCATCCTCACCGAAAGCAGCTCTCCTGGCGGCGATTACCTCTCCCAAGTCTGTTTCGAGTGGGAGGCGTCGACGGCGGGAGCGAAAGAAATGGGCGTTCGTCGCCCCGTGATCCGCACCGGTGTGGTCCTTACAACCCAAGGTGGGGCGTTGCCCAAGATGCTGCTGCCCTTTCAGTTTTTCATCGGTGGCCCGTTGGGTAGCGGCAAACAGTACTTCCCGTGGATTCACATCGACGATGAGGTGCGCGCCATCCGGTTTCTGCTCGATTCACCGACAGCGGACGGCCCATACAATTTGACGGCGCCAAACCCGCCCACGAATGCCGAGTTCAGCAAACAGTTGGGCACGGCAATGAGCCGTCCTTCGCTGATGCCGGTGCCGTCGTTCGGTCTGCAGATCCTGTTTGGGGAAATGTCGACAGTGCTGCTTGATGGTCAACGTGCCGTGCCGCAGAAGCTACAAGCGGATGGGTTCCAGTTTCAATATGCCGAAGCCGTGCCGGCCCTGCACGACGTACTCGAGAATAAGAAATAACCCATGATCTACACCCATCGTTTTCAGGTCCGCGCGCCGCTGGCCGCGGTGAGCGAATTCCACCAGCAAACCGCCAGCATGGGCAAAATCACGCCGCCGCCGATCGTGGTGCGTGTCAACAAAGCCCCCGTCCGTCTAGGCGACGGGGATAGCATGGCGTTCACCATGTGGATGGGGCCTCTGCCGGTGCGCTGGGTGGCCCAGTTCGAAGACGTCACCGAATCCAGCTTTGTGGATCGCCAGGTAGAAGGACCCTTCGCGCAGTGGGTGCACCGTCACAGCTTTGTGGTCATTGACGCCAATACAACCGAAGTACACGACGAAGTGACTGTACAACTTCACGAATCGAACCGTTGGTGGCAACTGGTGGGTTTCGGGATGTGGATGGGCTTGCCTGTGCTTTTTGCGTACCGTGGCTGGCGTACACGCCGACTGCTGGAGCAAGCCGCATGAGCCAGGACCGTACCGCCATCTGGTGGGTGCGTCGCGATCTACGCCTGACCGACAATCAGGCGCTCTACGCCGCGCTCGCTCACGGAGACAACGTCCTCCCCGTTTTCGTACTAGATCCCCGATTGGTGGGTTCACCTTTCAACGGCGAAAAGCGGACGGCCTTCCTCCACGGTGGATTACGTATACTGGACGACGATTTGAAATCGCGCGGCAGTCGGCTGGTCCTTCTGCACGGACAGCCGGAGGACGTGCTGCCCGCTCTGGTGCAAGAGACAGGCACATCGGCCATCTTCGCCGAAGAGGACTACTCGCCCTTCGCCCGACGCCGTGACGACGCCGTGTGCCGCTTGTTGCCCTTGCTGCAACTGACGAGCGGCGCATCGGCGCTGCCGGTAGGTTTGGTGCGTAAAGCAGACGGCGATCCCTACGTGGTCTACACCCCGTACAAGCGCCAGTGGCTGGAACAGCGCCTCCCCGCCAAAGAAGACGTCATCCCTGCGCCCGATAGCGTGCCCACCCACAGCACAGTGGACGGCGACGAGATCCCCTCAGCGCCGACACTGCCGCCGTCGGTCCCCTTTGCGCCGGGCGAAGCCGAGGCACAGGAACGGCTCAAACACTTTGTCATGGGCAAAGATGCACCGGTCTATCACTACGCAAGCCGCCGCGACCTCCCTGCCGCCGACGACACCAGTCGGCTTTCACCCTATCTGCGCCTTGGCATGATTTCCGCCCGCCGCGCCGTTGTTGCAGCCCGGTACGCCATTCACAACGCCGCCAACGCCGATGCCCGCAAGAGCGCCGAGACCTGGCTTTCTGAGCTAATCTGGCGCGACTTTTACATGAGCGTGTTGCACTATTTCCCACACGTGCGTAGCGGCAGTTTTCGCCCTGAATTTGACGCCATCGCCTGGCGCAACGACGAAGACGAGTTCGCCGCCTGGTGCGAAGGACGCACCGGCTATCCTTTCGTAGATGCCGCCATGCGCCAGATGCGCCAAATTGGGTGGATGCACAACCGGGCGCGTATGGTGGTGGCCTCCTTTATGGTGAAAGACCTGCTGATTGACTGGCGCTGGGGCGAACGCTGGTTTATGCAACAACTCGTGGACGGCGATCCAGCGGCCAACAACGGCGGCTGGCAATGGGCCGCCGGCACAGGGACAGACGCCGCGCCCTATTTTCGCATCTTCAACCCCATCACCCAGAGTGAAAAGTTCGATGCCAACGGCGACTATATCCGTCGTTGGGTGCCCGAACTCAAAGAGGTGCCCACCAAGTTTATCCACGCGCCGTGGACGATGTCGCTTGCCGAACAAAAGCGGTCGAATTGCCGTATCAGCACGGATTACCCCGCGCCGATTGTCGATCACAAAGTGGCGCGGCAGCGGACATTGGATGCGTATAAAAAGATTAGGGATTAAGAAAGGATTTTCTCCATGAAAGTTGGTGTTGTTGGTACAGGATTGGTCGGTGCGACGGCTGCGTTTACGCTTGCCATACGTGGAATCGCCAGCCAGATTGTGCTTGTGGACAAGAACATGGCACGCGCCGATGCAGAGGCCGACGATATTTTGCATGCCGTCCCCTTTGTGCAGCCTTCCCGTATATGGGCAGGCGACTATCCAGATCTCAAAGGCGCGCGTGTTGTGATCGTGGCGGCAGGGGTGGGGCAACGTCCCGGCGAGTCGCGGTTGGAGTTGCTCAACCGCAACGCCGCCGTCTTCCGCTCTGTGATCCCGTCGATCCTCGAACATGCGCCGGATGCGATCTTGCTCATCGCTACCAATCCCGTAGACGTGATGACCCACCTGGCCGCGCACTTTGCCGCCCAAGGGGGTGTGCCGGCCCAACGGGTGATTGGATCAGGCACCACACTGGACACGGCTCGTTTCCGCGCCCTGCTCGGTCGCCAACTCGGCGTCGATTCAGGACATGTCCACGCCTATGTTGTGGGTGAACATGGCGATTCGGAAGTGCTGACCTGGTCACAAGTGCGCGTGGGCAATCTGACATTGGCAGAATTTTGTACAATGGAGCATGTCGAGTTGACCGACGCACAGCGCGAACAGATTGAAGACCGGGTGCGCCGCGCTGCCTACCACATCATCGAAGGCAAAGGCGCAACCTACTACGGTATTGCTGGTGCGCTGTCGGCCATCACCAGCGCCATCCTGCGCGATCAGCGCACGTTACTCACCGTCTGCCACCGCAACGCCAATGTCCAAGGCGTCAAGGACGTCACCCTGGCCCTGCCCCACCTCGTGGGCGGCGACGGCGTCATCACCACCTTCCCCCTGCCACTCTCCCCCAGCGAAGCGGACGCGCTCAAGCACAGCGCGCAGGTGATCCGCTCAGCGATTGATCAATTGGATTTGTAATTGGGGACTATGGATTCGGTTTCAGAATAGAATGGGTAGATCGAACGCGGATTGAGCCACAGTGC
This sequence comes from bacterium, assembly GCA_016124945.1. Classification (GTDB taxonomy): domain Bacteria; phylum Chloroflexota; class Anaerolineae; order Caldilineales; family Caldilineaceae; genus RI-153. The sequence goes on from WGMT01000020.1 coordinate 82,813, forward strand.
CTGGCACGGGCCCGTGCCAGGCACTGTGGCACGGGCAATACTTGACAACCTATCAAACCGCGTTTACACTGTCCAGTGCACCCCCCCCGGGGGGGATGGGTAAAAGTGGTAAGTAAAGAGGAACAAGCAACGTGATGGGTCATTCAGGATCGGAGTAAGCCACATGGACGCAAAGACCAAAGAGACGGTAACTCGGCGACTGGCCAGCGCCGCAGGGCACGTCAAAGGCATTGAACGCATGGTCGAAGAAGACACCTATTGCATCGACATCATCAAGCAGATTCAAGCGGTGCAGGCGGCCTTGGGCAAAGTCAGCGCGCTGATCCTAGACAATCACCTGCACACCTGCGTTACTTCCGCCGTACGCGGCGACGATCCTGTCGAACGCGAAGCAGTGCTGCACGAGATCACATCCGTTTTTGAAATGTCGGGGAAGATTTAGAAGTGATTGGTGACTGGTGGTTAGGATCGCATTGCGGATCCGACTCTTCCCTATCACCAGTCACCAATCACTTCTTTCTCCTTGCAATTCACAATCCGCAATTTTCGGAGAGACAACCATGACAACCAAAACCTTCGTCGTACCCAACATTAGCTGTGGACATTGCACACACACCATCGAGCAGGAAGTGGCCGAAATGGCCGGTGTGCAGTCGGTGAAAGCCGACCAGGAGACCAAACAGGTCACCGTCGCCTGGGACAGCCCCGCCTCGTGGGATGAGATCAAGTCGCTGCTGCAAGAGATCAACTACCCGCCGGCGGAATCGTAGGTGATTAGGGACTGGTGACTGGTGATTGGGAGCGTGTCGATCCTCTGCCCCAATCACCAGTCACCAATCACCAGTCACCCGTTCCATAGGAAGAGACTCATGAGCGAGAGCAAACAACTCACCGTCCCCGTCATCGGCATGACATGTGCCAATTGTGTGGCGTCGGTAGAGCGGAATAGCAAGAAGGCGAACGGCGTGGCCGGGTCGTCTGTCAATTTTGCCAGTGAGAAGCTGACCTTCGATTACGATCCCAGCGCCGTCAAACCACAGGACGTGCTCACGGAAGTGATCGGGCGAGTGGAGCGCGCCGGTTATCAGGTACCCACCGCAGAAGTTGAACTGTCGCTCCTGGGGATGACGTGCGCCAACTGCGCCGCCACCATTGAACGGCGGCTGAACAAGGTGGAAGGCGTGGTCAAGGCCGAGGTGAACTATGCCGCCGAACGCGCCAAGGTACGCTATGTGGCAGGCATGATCGGGCGTTCGGATCTGGTGGCGGCTGTGCGCAAAGCCGGTTACGACGTGGTGGAAAGCGCACAGGACGAAGCAATGGAAGACGCCGAAGCTTCGGCACGCGCCGCTGAGATCCGTCACCAGACACAGCGGCTGCTTGTCGGCGTGATTTTTTCGCTGCCCCTGCTCGTGTTGAGCATGGGACGCGATCTCAATTTGCTCGGTGACTGGGCGGATGCCCTGTGGATGAGTTGGTTCTTCCTGGTGCTGGCGACGCCTGTCCAATTCTGGGTGGGCAAAGACTACTACCTGGGCGCATACAAGGCGTTGCGCAACGGCAGCGCCAACATGGACGTCCTTGTGGCAATGGGCACGACGGTGGCCTATGCCTACAGTGTGGCTGTCCTCATCGCGATTACAATGGACAACCACGACCTGGGGCACCATGTCTACTTTGAAACCGCGGCGGTGATCATCACCCTGATTGTGCTGGGCAAACTACTTGAAGCCCGCGCCAAAGGGGAGACCAGTGCCGCCATTAAGAAGTTGATGGGCCTGCGCGCCAAGACGGCGCGATTGATCCGCAACGGTCAGGAAGTTGACGTCCCCATCGAAGAGGTGGTTTCGGGCGACCTGCTGCTGATCCGCCCCGGCGAAAAGGTGCCGGTGGACGGTGTCGTCGTTGAGGGGCGCTCCAATATTGACGAAAGCATGATCACCGGCGAAAGCCTGCCTGTGGGCAAAGAAGCAGGTGACGAAGTCATCGGGGCCACCATCAACAAGCAGGGGCTGCTCACGGTCAAAGCGACAAAAGTGGGCAAAGAGACGGCGCTGGCTCAGATCATCAAGCTGGTGGAACGGGCGCAGGGCAGCAAAGCGCCGATTCAGCGGGTGGTGGATCAGGTGTCGGCCTACTTCGTACCTGCCGTTATTGTGCTGGCGCTGATCACCTTCGGCGTGTGGATGGTGGTGGGGGGCGAGTTTGTCCCTGCTCTGTTGCGGCTGATCGCCATCCTGGTAATCGCCTGTCCTTGCGCGATGGGGCTGGCCACACCCACATCGATTATGGTAGGCATGGGCAAGGGAGCGGAACATGGTATCCTTTTCCGCAACAGCACGGCGCTGGAACAGGCACACAAGCTCACGGCCATTGTCCTCGACAAGACGGGCACCCTCACCAAAGGCACGCCCGAGGTGACAGACGTAATCGTGGCCGAAAACGCGCAGGCGGCAGCGCAGCCTGTCCTCAGTGGCGCTGCGCCGGTGATGACGTTGGATCTGCCTCCGCAAGACGAATTCCTGCGGCTGGCGGCGTCGGCGGAACGAGGATCGGAGCACCCGCTGGGTGAGTCGATTGTACGGGCGGCGCAGGCCAAGGGATTCTCTTTGAGCGCACCGCAAAACTTTGAAGGGATCGCCGGTCACGGCATCGCCGCCGAAGTGGACGGTCGACGGATCCTCCTGGGGAATCTGCGCCTGATGGAACAGCGCGACGTGCCGTTGAACGGTCTACTGCCGCGGGCGACAGCGCTCCAGGACCAGGCCAAGACAGTGATGTGGCTAGCTGTGGATGGGCAGGCAACCGCCCTCATCGGCGTGGCCGACACCATCAAAGAGGGATCCAAAGAAGCTGTGGCCGCCATGCACCGCCTCGGGTTGACCGTGGCAATGGTGACAGGAGACAACCAGGCCACGGCCAATGCAATTGCACAGCAGGTGGGCATCGACCGTGTCTTCGCCGAAGTGCTGCCCGGCGACAAAGCCGAGTATGTAAAGCAGCTTCAGCAGGAAGGCTTGCGTGTGGCCATGGTGGGCGACGGCATCAACGATGCCCCGGCGTTGGCGCAAGCCGACGTAGGTATGGCCATCGGCACCGGCACCGACGTGGCCATGGAAACCGCCGACGTCACCCTTATGCGCGGGGATCTGCGCAGTGTGGCCCAGGCGATCAAGCTTTCCAAGGCGACGATGCGCAACATCAAGCAGAATTTGGTGTGGGCCTTCGGCTACAACGTGGCCCTGATCCCTATAGCAGCGGGTGTGGTGGCGCCCTTTGTGTGGGCCCCCGATTGGCTGCGTCAGCTTCATCCCATCCTGGCGGCTGCGGCGATGGCTTTCAGCAGCATCAGCGTGGTGACCAACAGCCTGCGGCTACGTGGGGTGCGGCTGGACAAGTAGAAATTAGGTGATTAGGCGATTGGGCGGTTAGGGGATTTCAGATCGTGTGTACGATCTGAAATCCCCTAACCGCCCAATCGCCTAATCTCTTCACCACATGACAAACACGTATCCGCGCGATCTTTCTATCTTCATCGGGGGCATTGTGCTGGCGCTGGCAGGGAGTTGGGCGATCCGGCAGACACCTGCGGATTGGGTGTGGCCGTGGATCGTGTTGAGCGCCGGGGCATTGCTGGGTGGCATCGGCATGCGTCGGCTGGAGCGTCGACTGCCGGATCCTGCGCCGCCTGCCATGCCCGACTCTTATGCGCCGTCGAATCGACGGCGCTTTTTGGCGTGGATTGGTGTGGGTGTGGCTGTGGCCTGCAATGTTGGGGCGGCGTGGCTGCTCTGGCGCGATGAGACGGCATGGACGACGGCGATCTGGTGGTGGCTGGCGGCAATGACCCTTCTGCTTGCGTGTGCTGTCGTCCTACGCCGGGTTGGCCGTGGCGGCGACGACTTCGTCCCCGGTATGTCGCTCGACGCCGCCAACATGCCCAAGCCGCGCCAATTGTCCCTACGCTGGGAGATCGTCCTTTTCCTCCTGATCCTGACGCTGGGCGTTGGGTTGCGTCTCTATCGGCTGGATGAGATCCCGGCGGCAATCTATGTGGACGAGACGAATGCGTCGCTGGATGCGCTGCACATTTTGGAAGGACGGGCGGCGTCGCCCTTCGGTACAGGCTGGTATGAGACGCCCAACGGCTATATTTATTACATGGCAGCGCTGTACAAGCTGTTCGGCGTGAGCTATTGGACGCTGAAAGCGGCGTCGTTGATCCCGGCGCTGTTGACGATCCCCGCCATCTACGCGCTGGGACGGATGCTGTTTGGGCCGGTGGCTGGGCTGGCGGCGATGTTCGTGCTCAGCGTGAGCCGCTGGCACATGACGCTGAGCCGCTGGGGTTGGAATGAGCTGATGCCGCCGCTCTTTCAGATTGTGGGCACCTACTTTTTGATCCGTGGGCTGCGTGAACGGCGGGCACTGGACTTTGTCATCGGCGGCATTGTCAGCGGGTTGACGCTCTACACCTACCTCAGCAGCCGCCTGGTGCTGTTGACCTTGTTCCTGTTCGCCGTTTACTGGGTTATTGGCGAATTGAGAATAGAACGCGGATTGAGCGGATTGGGCGGATTAAGGCGGATTTGGCCAGAAAGAATCCGTTTAGATCTGCCCAATCCGCTCAATCCGCGTTCTATCACCGGCCTGGTTCTCTTTGGCGTGGCGGTGGCGGTGGCGGTGACGCCGTTGACGGTGACCTATTTGAAGGATCCTTTCCTTTTCTTCAACCGCAGCGCCGAGATCAGCATCTTCGCCGACGTACGCGCGGAAGGGTCCTGGTGGCCGTTGCGTGAAAATGTGTGGCGGCACATGGGCATGTTCTACCAGGCAGGTGACCCGGTGGGGCGGCAGAATTTGCCGGGCGAACCACAGGCCGATCCAATGACGGGGGCGCTGCTGGCGGTAGGATTGGCGCATGCGGCGCTCTCTTTGCGTGATCGTCGGCGTGGGCTGCTCTGGCTCTGGTTTGTGGTGGCGATGGCGGCAGGTTTCTTGAGTGAATTGCGTGTGCAATACCCCAACGCACCCGACTATTTTGTGTCGCCCAACGCCTACCGTACCCTGGCAGCCGTGATCGCCATCGCGCTCACGGTGGGCGCGGTGGTGGATGTCCTTGCGCGGGTGGGTAGGAATTTACCGCAAAGGCGCAGAGAGGACACGAATGACACGGAAAAAGCAGAGGCAAAAAAGCGCAGAAAGCTCCTTCTGGGTTCCATGTTTTCCGCTTTTTCCGCGTCTTCTCTGGTGATCCCGCTGCTCTTGTTAGGTTTTATTGGTTTCTGGGAAGTAGCAACCTTCTTCGGGCGGCAGGCCGATTCGCTGGACGTACAGCTTAGCTTCAACCAGATGGAAACGCAGGTGGCCTATCAGGTCCTCGACGCGTTGGATAGCGGGGCAGACGTCTATCTATCGCCCAACTTCTACAGCTTTTCGCCGCTGCGTTTTTTAGTCTACGGCGCAATGGACAAAAGGACGGATCTGAACCCGCTAGTCTCTCCCCCCTACCAACTGGCTCGCCCCGAAGTGGATCTGCCGATCCCGACGAATCCGTCCGGCGCGCTGCTCTTATTGGACACGAAGTACAACGACGTGCGCAGCAGTGTGACCGACCTCTACCCCAACGCCGACGTTTCCCTCGAACGTGGACCTGGCGCTGTGCCGCTGTTCCTGCGCATCTGGATCCCGGCGGGTGATCTATTGGCGCAACAGGGGCTGACGTTGGCAATGAGGGGCGCAGACGGTAGTGCTGAGCAGCGAGTTGTCACTGATTTCGCTCTGCCCGATGACATACCTGCCGGTGCTACTCCCCAAACACTCACCTGGGAAGGAAGCCTACGCCTGACCGAGAGCGGCGTCTACGACTTCACAAGCAGCGGAGGGACTCTTTTTATCGATGGGACGGCGTGGAGTGGTCCTCGCTTTTTGGGTCGCGGACGCCACCACTTTCGCCTGATCGTGGACGATCCCGGCGCAGCGGAGCGGCCCATGGTTGATTGGCGCACACCGTCAGGCGTGGCGGGTGCCTTGCCCGGGTCGGTTTTGTTTGTTTCGCTGCCGTCACCTTCGGGGTTAACCGGCTACTACTACGCGAACGAAGATTGGAAAGGGGAGCCGGTTTTTCGCCAGAATACACCCTTTCTGCTCCTGTCCTGGCCCCAGAATGAGCCGCTGCGCCACCCATTTAGCGCAAGCTTCCGTGGCTCATTGCACATCTCTACCCCTGGGATGTACAATTTCCGCCTAGACGCCGATGATGGTGTGCGCTTTGTGTTGGCCGGGCAGACCCTTGGCGAAGCCTTTCTGCCGGATCAGCCCAATCAGATCCGAGCCACCCTTGAACTCACCCCAGGCGTTTACCCCATCCGCATCGACTACTTCCAGCGCCTGGGCGGAAGTGCGTTAGAGTTCTACTGGCAGCCGCCCGCCGCCGCTGAAGGACCAGTGCCATCGGAAGTATTGACGCCGGATGAAAGAAATACCCACTAAGATCGGAAAACCATGAGCCTCATCCTATTCTTACTGGCAATTGCAGCAGCAATCTACGGTGTGATGGCGAGCAATGGCCTGGCGCTGTTCGGTGCGCTGCTCTTTATGGCGGCAGCCACCCAGCGATTGACCAGTCGCGCAGGCGAAGCCGATGTTCGTTTCTTACAGATGGTGGGTAGCCGCCTGCTTGGACAGCCAGGGTTATTTGCCTTTTGGGTGGGTGTGGTGTTAACCCTGATGGCGGCGCTCATGGCACGCGAAGACGATCCCGCGCTGCTGGTGTTGGTGCTCTGGCTGGGCGGCATGCTGACCATGCTCGTAGCAGGCTGGCTCCATGACCGGCGCACCCGTTTGTGGCAGCGCGCAGCAGAGGCCGTCCATTGGCAGCGCCTGGACTGGGCATTGATGGCGGCGCTCTTTGTGGTGGCACTGGCGCTACGGCTCTACATGCTTGATCCCTATCTGCCTGCGATGCATGGCGACGAGGGGGAAATGGGTATGTTGTCGCGGCTGGCGCTTTACGGTCCTGGCGAAGGGCTTGGGGATCGGGCGCTTGCCTACTTCCGCACCGGCTTCCTCGATCACCCCACACTTTTTCACTACCTTCAGGCCGGTGCACTGGCCCTCTTTGGTGACAACATTGTTGGGTTGAAGATATTGTCTGCCATCTTCGGGGCGCTGTGTGCGCCCACGCTCTTCGCCATCGGCCGCCTGGGCTGGGGACGGGCAGCTGGGCTTGTCGCCGGTTGGCTGTTGGCCGTCTCTCACCTGCACATTCACTACAGTCGCATTGCCCTCAACAACATTGAGAGTGTCTGGCTAATGGCGATGTTGGTCTTGTTGGCTGTCATGGCGTGGGTACTGGGCGAAATACCAGGCAAGCACACCACAACAGACGAAGAAGCCCCGGCAGAGGGGCCTGTGTTGGAGATCGATGTGCCGGTACAGGTCGGAAATCGCCCACATGCGCGCATGACGATCTTCATCGTCTTGGGCCTGGTGGTGGGGTTGAGCCAATATTTCTATTACGGATCGCGGCTGCTGGCCATCCTGGCGATCCCGATTATGTTGATCCTTTGGCGCACACGGCGCGCCACATTCGAGCACCTTGTGGTTGCCACAGCCAGTTCGCTGGCGGCATTCCTGCCTTTGATGGTCTTCTACTTCGACAACCTGGCCCCGTTCATCAACCGCATGCGCGGCGTAAGCGTCTTCAACCCCGAAGGGCTGGCGCACACACTTGGCCCAGACGCCGTGTGGCCCAATGACATCCCGGCGCTTCTCCTCAAGCAGGTGGAACTGAATCTGCGGCTGTTTATTCAGGGGGGTGACAGGTCAGCCTTCTACGTAACCGACATCCCGGCCTTCGATGTGGTGACGGTGGCGCTGGTGTGGCTCGGCTTCGGTGTGGTCCTGACGCAGTGGCGGCGCTTCCCGGCGCAAGTGGTTGCGCTCTGGTTCCTGCTCGGTGTCTTCTTTGGTGGTGTCCTCACCAACGATGCCCCCAATGGCCCGCGCTTAATCGTGGCGATCCCCGCCATCTTTGTTGCAGCGGGGGCCGGCGTGCAGGTTTTCTACAATCTGCTACACCACATCTGGGCAGCAGGACAGACACGCGTTGCCCTCGCCGTGGCGACCGTGCTGGCCGCGGTGACACTGCAAATGAACTACGTCGACTACTTTGTCGACTTTCGGCGCATGCAGATCTACATCGCCGTCACCGACATTGGCCGGATCATTCACAACAACCGCGACACCCACGAAGTCTACCTGATGGGATCGCCGAACCTGTTTGTAGAATATGGCACGATCCGCTTCCTTGCCGACGGCGCGCGCAGTTTCAATCTCTTCACCCCCGCCGAATTCCCGCCCCTTCTCGACACCACCCACGCCCAAAATAAGGACGCGCTGCTCATCGCGCTGCCCTTCCGCTACAACGATCTGCTGCTGTTGCAAGAACAGTACCCAGGCAGCACAATCGAGCAGCATTTCGACAACATGGAACGTCTGACGTTTTACACCTATGAGATACTGGAGTAATGCGTAATGCGTAATTGGTGTAGCCAATTTCCGCTTCAGTAAGGCCGATCCGTCACGAATCACCCATTACGCATCACGCATTCCTCTCCCAAAGGAGCAATCATCATGGCAAACCTCTCCGTCTGCATTGAAATGTTCTGGCCGCAACTGCCCTACGACGAGCGTGTGCGACGGACAGCGCAACTGGGATTCACAGCGTACGAATTCTGGGGATGGAAGAACAAAGATCTGAACGCTGTGCGCGCCGCCCAGGAGGAGACGGGGATTGCGTTGGCCGCCGTCGCGCTGGAACCAGGCTTCGCCGTGGTACACCCTAGCAACGAAAAGGAGATTGTGCAAGGGATGATCGACACGGTGAATGTGATCCGTCCGCTCAATTGCACATCGGTCATTGTCACCACCGGGGACGTGGTGGCGGGGGAAAGTTACGAGATTACCCGGCGGCGCGTGGTGCGCAAACTACGCAAAATGGCGGCTGTGGCGGCAGACAACGGCTGCAAGATCTGCCTGGAACCACTCAACCCCTTCGTCGATCACAAAGGCTATTGGCTTACAACCATGGCACAAGCCGCCGACATCGTCGAAGAGGTCGATTCCCCGGCACTGACGATCCTTTATGATCTCTATCACCAACAGATTACCGAAGGCAACCTCATCGCCAATTTACAGCGTTTCGCCCATCAGATTGGCCACATCCACACCGCCGGCGTCCCAGGACGGCATGAACTGGTGGGCGGCGAGAACGACTACGGTGTCCTCTTGCGCGCCATTGACGAAGTAGGCTACCGTGGCTACGTGGGGCTCGAGTTCCGCCCAACCATCGGCGAGGAGGCGGCGCTGAAGCAGGCATTGTCTTTGGCGTAAAAGTCGAAGCGGAGTGGATGCGATTGGGCGACTCAGGGATTAGGCGATTGAAGTCTCGCCCCAATCCCTGAGTCGCCCAATCGCTAAATCGTAACTTACCGACGTTGTTGGTGAAGTAGAAGCGCTACAAAAAAACTGGATCCAAGTTTGGATCCAGTTCCTAACCACCTATCTTGACCGGGGGACGTTCTACCTACAAGGGTACAACATCCTTCGCTTGCAACCCTTTGGGGCCTTCTTCGACTGTCAATTCCACGCGTTGGCCCTCAGCGAGTGAGGCATAGCCATCCATGCGAATTGCCGAGTAATGAACGAACACGTCGTCACCATTCGGCTGAGCAATAAAACCAAACCCTTTGGTTGCATTGAACCACTTAACGGTCCCCTCAATGCGATCTGCCATGTTCTCCGACTCCTTCGTAATGCAAATGGGTAAATATTAAGGCAGTTGAATAGCCGCGCAACATACAAATTTCGCCTAAGCGATACCACTTGAGAGCGTGTACATTGTAAGGATAAACCTACGCTGCCTTAGGGGTCTAAGTATACCCTTGGCCCTTGCCACCGTCAACTCGTTGAAACTTAAACTAGCCCTATGGAGCATTTCTTCCCGAGTCTAGCAGTGGAAGTACATACAATAGATTTACCCCTTTTTGTTACACACCTTGATAACGATTAGAGAGCCCACTGATCCGCTATGGATCTAACATGTCATGCGTCGATAACTCGCTATGTTCGGAAAAACTGCATGAGAACAGGAGACCGTCATGCCACTACCCAACTCGTTCCTCCGCGTGTCATGGCTGAGGACATTGTTTGCCTTGATCGGATTCGCCTTGCTCACTTCAGGCTGCGCCGTGCTAGGGCCCGTTGCCGGCGGCGCGGCGGCGCGCTTGCCTCTCTCCACATCGACAACCACGGCAATGCCGGCTAACCCATCGCTCACACTAGACGAAGCCGGGCGCAACCGGCTTCTGGTTGTCGGCGCAGACGGCAACATCTTCTCGGTGGACCCCGACGGCGAACGGCGTTTCAACTTGACCAGTGACGCCGGTCCTTCTCAACTCTACAACCAGCCCACCTGGTCGAGTGACGGAAGTCGCATCGCCTACACCCAGATCGATGGACGGCGCAACAGTCGCCTCGTCACCGTGGCTGCGGACGGTACGGATCGGCGTGCTCTGAGCGTTCCTTTCGCCCCATTCTTTTATTTTTGGAACGCGGAGAGCGACCAACTGGCCTACCTGAGCAACTGGATCGACGCACAACAAACGACGATAGCCCTACGCGTCGCCACTTTTGAAGACGATGAGCCGGCCGTGAGCACTGTGTCTTTGGGCCAACCGCTCTACTTTTCATGGTCGCCCGATGGGGATCGCATGTTGACCCACATCGGTAACCGAGAAACCGCGTTGACCGATCTCAACGGTGGACGCACGATACTGGCGCGCCTCTCGGCCAACTTTGCCGCGCCGCAGTGGCTGCCTGACGGTCGGCTGCTCTACGCCGTCACCGAGAATGGACGCCAACAGATTGTCCTCGCCGATGAAGCGGGTCAGTACGCCCAGCGCATCGGTTTCAGCGGCATTGCCAGCTTTGTCTTCAGCCAGGACGGTAAGCACCTCGCCTTCGTAGACACACCGCGTGCCATCGGCACCAATGCCTTTGGCCCGCTCTACATGCTCGACGTAGACGAACAGATCTATCGCCAATTGAGCGAAGATCCTGTCGTCTACTTTGCCTGGAGCCCGGATGGCACAGCGTTACACTACTTTCTTGTGGAACCCGTTCGTGGGCAGATCTGGCTACGTTCCATGGTTTGGACGGAGGAAGGCGTCACCCGGCTGGCCCGCTTCCGCCCTACCAGCGTCTTCTTTGAGCAGTATCTGCGCTTTGCCGACCAATATGTGCAAAGTCAACGCTACTGGTCGCCGGACGGCAGCGCGATTGTCTACGCCGGTACAGGCGAAAACCAGCGTACAGGTATCTGGGTTCAGAATGTGAATGGGGAGAGCGAACCAGTACTGATTGCGGAGGGGGTGTACGCGGCGTGGTCGCCAAAGTGAAAGAAGAAGAATGAATAGATGAATGAAGAATAGATGAATGAAGAATAAAGATTGGGTGGGGTCCGTTTGGTTGACTTAGGAGAGTTCCTATGTAGCCCAAACTGGCCCCACCCAATCTTTATTCCTCATTCATTTTCTTCCTCATTCCGCCACCGGCGGAAAGACCATTACCCGATTGTTGTTTGCATCTGCCACCAGCACCTCACCCGTGTTCGGGTTGACGGTGATGCCGTTAGGCTTGGCGAAGCGGTTGAGATCGACGCCGAATTGACCGAAGCCGGCGCGAAGTTGACCGTTCGGGTTGTAGACGAAAACCTGAGCATACTGCGGATCGGTGGCGTAGACGGTGCCGTCCGGCCCTACGGCCACGTAGGCCTTGTCCCAGATGTCCTGGCTCTGCCACGAGGGGACAGCCCATTCGGCCTGCGGTATCAGATCCGGCGAGAGCACCTGGATGCGCTGATTCCACACATCCGCCACGTAGACGGTGCCGTTGACCGGGTGTACGGCCACATCCACCGGTTCCTCAAAGCGCCCCAGAACCACCCCACCGCCGCCAATCTCGCTGACATAGTCGCCGTTGGGCGTGAAGCGTAAAATGCGCTTGTTGCCCGTATCCGCCACCAGCAGGTCACCGTTCTGTGCCACGGCTATACCACGTGGCCCAAAGAGCCAGAACGGGTTGCGGTCGTTGTCGTTGATGATGTTGAAGATACCCCACTTGCGTAGGAAATTGCCCTCGTTGTCGAAGACCTGAACCCGCCCGTTCCACGTGTCGGCCACGAAGATTGTGCCGTCCTCGCCCACGGCGATGCCCCACGGCTCGCGGAATTGACCATCACCTATCGTAAGTGGACCGGCCCCGTCGGGATCGACACAGCCGGGTTGCCCTGCATCGTTGAAGAGACAGCTACTGCCAAATGCCCGTACAAGATTGCCCGCCGGATCAAGGACGACCACGCGGCTGTTGCCGGTATCGAGGAGATAGCGATTGCCCACACTGTCCACGGCCACATCGCGCGGTTGGTTGATAGGGACGCCGTCGTAGATGCCGCCGAACACCGTGGTTGCGGTGACGTCCACTTCGGGGTAGTCGAAGGCTGCCGCCGTCTGGCTTGCAGTGGGAATCACATTGAGATCCCACACCGTTTGTGCCAGGTCTTTGCGGATGTAGATGCGGAATTCATGGCGGTGCGGCCAGGCCAGTACGTCACGATCTGGATGGTTGCGGTAGAACCAGATCTGCCACAAGCGCTCACGCTGCACCGGATCGGTCACCGCGCCCCATACTTCCTCCAGGGTCAGCCCCTTGTAGCTTTCCTCGGGCCACCAGATCATGCGGTAATTTCGGTAGACATAGTCACGCGCCAGGTAAGGATCCACTTTGTCATAGTCGCCGCTGGAGGCAATCACAATCGGCGAACTCATGGTGTCCTGGTTGGGGGTGGTGCCGAAGAAGACGCTGTTGGGGTAGAACTTCATGTACCAGCTCATGGGCCATGCCGAGTCGTTGCTATAGGCGACGCGGATCTCCCGATCCCCAACCGTCCGTTCGCTTAGTTCTTCGATTTCGGCCAGCGCCCGCTTAATGTCGGGGCCACCGTGCGCATAGACGAGATACTCGGTCGCCATGTCGTAATTGACGTAGGTGAGCCGGTAGCTGGCGCGCACTGTGAGCAGGAAGAGCACCACCGTCACGCCCAATATCATCATGCGCAGCGCTGTAGACCAACCGCTGCGCTCAATCCAACGCCACGCCAGGTAGAGCAGGCCACCCGCCAGCACCAGCGCGAGGACAAAGCGGATCGTCCCACCCACAGCGGCCAATTCGCGGCTGGCAAAGGGATTGGCGTTCAGCAGCGTCGCCAGAGCGAAGATCAACGCCGGGGCCAGCCCGATCAGCCAGAAGCTCTGATCCGTGCGCGCCTTGCGCCAGTCGATCCGGCTGATCAACTGACCTAACCACCAGCCGCCCACCATTGCCATCGGCTGCGCCATGTGGGTGAGCAACCAGGGCATCTTTTCACCTGCGTACGAGTAAGCGCCCCACGCCCCCAACGTCCACCACAGCAAGAAGAGCATGAGGACACGCCGCACCATGGGTGGGGAGATGAAATCGGCCCGCGTCTCGGCCTTTACCACCGACGGCGGCAGATCGTGTTCCGGCGTCACCTGCCAATCTTTCTTGGGCAGGTGACGGAGCAACGCAGTTGCGCCGCCCACCGTCAGCAGCAGCGGCAGAAACTCGTAGAGCGCCGTCAAAAGACCGTAGTAGTACCAGGGCTGGCTACCACGCTGCACCTCATGCTGCGCCAGCCAGTAGCCCAGGCTGCCCACAATGCCCGTCGCCAGCCCGTTGACCGGATTGGTGAAGAAGGTGGTGAAGAAGATAATCGCAATCGCCCAGAAGGTGAGCATCAACCCACCCCATGCCGCAAAGGTCAAGCGCGGGCGCTCGTCCCCGGCGCGGGCGACGCCGTACCAGTAGTAGGCCAGCCCCACCGCCAGTGCAGTCGCCAGAATCACCATAGCCGTAAATTCAATCAGCATCGGCGCACTGGCCGTAAAGCTCGACCAGTTCACCGTTTCCCAGCCGAAAAAGGTTTCGCCCACCAGGTAGCCGAAGGGAGAGGTGAAGGGCAACACCAGCGTCAACATCAGCACAGCCAGATCGCCGAAGACACTGCGGTTCAGAGGTTCGCTGTTGCGCCACCAGCGCCACGCCGCCACCGCCGAAATAAACGCGCCAAAGAGCGCGCCGCTCATAAATTGGTTCTCTTTGCTAATGAAGCCAAAAACCATTCCCAGCACGGTGACGTAGAGCCAGCGGATCTGTCGTTCCTCAATATAGCGGAACATGCCATAGATCCAGACCATGGCAGACAGTGCAATGTAGATGTCGTTGCGAATGTAGCGGCTGTGGAAAAGAATGCTCGGGCTCACCACAAAGAGGAGACCCACCAGCAGCGCGCCGGTGCGCCCAAGCCAGCGGCGGAAGGCCCATGCCATCGCCACCGTGCCAATCCCAGACAGCACCGGAATCACACGTGTCGTGGCATCCGTCACGCCGAAGAGCGCGTAGATCAGCGCATTGGCGTGAAAGAGAAAGGGGCCGTGCATCATGGGGTTGTGCACGTAATTGCCTGTTCTGTAGAGTTCGAAAGAGTAGACGGCGTGCAGGCTCTCATCGTGGCTCATAGCGCGTGCGCCCACATCGTAGAAGCGCGTCACCACTGTGATCAATAACAAGGCCACCCAGGCCACCGTCTCCCAATTTACACGCACCAGCGCACCCACCGACTTGTCCAGCCAGCTCTGCTCACCGGTTGTTGGCGCAAACTCTTCTCGGATCATACTTCAGTCCTCTTGTACCCATAGAACTACCGGCGTGTAGGCCGGCAGTTGCCGCAATTCACGATATAAAGCCCAACGTAAACGGGGCTGCCACGTCTCAAATGTTGTGGGCAGCCATTGATTCACTAGCGGATAGTCGCTGCCCACCGCCGCAGCCGGCAACGTCAATGTGGCGTCACGAGAGGCCACCACCAGTGTATTGACGGTGTACAGTGCCGGATCAAAGGCATCGACAAAACGCAGATCGTCCACAAAGCGTAGATACCAGCCCACCAACGGCTGCAAAGAAGGATCTAGCTGCACCACAAACAGATCAATTTCGCCCGGATCACCCACCCGAATCGCGCCCAACTGCGCCACGTCTTCGGCCAGGAGGCGCACGTTTTGCTGTGTGGCAAGAGAAAAGAGATGGTTCCCACGCGGCAGGTCACGGCGCTGGGAAAGATCCCAGGCGCTGCTCAACGACGCCAGCAAAAAGGTCGCCGCCACCATCAGCCCTGTCACCTGTGCCGTGGTCAACCAGCCCGACCACCAGACGAAAAAGGCCACGAGCAACGGCATCACCAAGAAGAAAAACAGGATACGCATATCGAGGATCTGCGCGCTTAGGAAGCCAGCAATCAAAAAATAGGACGTCACCAGCAAAACACCCAATGCAACGGCGATCAGTGAGCCATCTTGCCAATCGGTGTCGCGCAGGCAGAAACGCAACAGCCGCCGCGTCGCCCAGGCTGCTGACACCAGCAGTGGCACACCCAACACCAACAATGTCACCGGGTTACGCCCGGGCAAGGCCAACAGCAGCGCGCCGTAAACGGTCCACACCAGCAGCACAATCGCCAGGCGACTATCCATTTCGCCCGAGCGCATTTTCTGCATAAGGAGGACCAGACCGATCACGCCTGCCCCAAAGACAAAGGGTTGGTCGACAATCAGTCGCATAATTGGCCACAGGAGGGGATAGCCCAAGTCGCCGCCAACATAGGACAGTGCCGCGGACACGCTGCTGCTCAGCACGCCCCAGCCTTCCCAGTAGGCCAGCCACCCCGTCGCCACCACAAGGACAGTCCCCGCGAAGAGGCCGATCAGGCGGCTACGTTCGCTGTTGTCCGCAGGCAGTGTGGGGCGGTAGAGGAATGCCGTCAACGCCAGTGGCGGCAGCAACAACCACGCCAGTGGGCCGCTCATCACAAAGAGTGCCATCGTCGCCGCCACCAGGCGCAGCATTGTTGCCGTCAGCCGCTCCCAGTTGAGCAGTGCCGCCCACAGCACAAACGCCCCCGCCAAAGACAAGATCGCACCATCGCCCAAGCGGCTGAAGGTCAACAGCCACGGGTCCACCGCTATCAGCCCGGCCAGGATCAAAGCACCGCCGCGCCCCAATTGACGGCGCAACGTCCACGGAAGCAGCACCAGCGCCGTCCCCACCAGAGTGGGGAAAATGCGCACCCAGCCGTCGCTACCACCCTCGGTCATCCAGAAGAAGAAGCGCTGCATTGTGTACAGGAGTGGGCTCTGCGCCCCCGCCGTGGCCATCGATGTCACTGTCGCCAGTGAACTGTTCATGGCCGCCAGCCACGCCGACCACGCCTGCGCCGCCTCCAGCGGCAGCAACGGTGTCCCCGCGCCCAGGCTCAACAGGCGCGGCATCAGCGCCGCCGCCAGGATCAGCGCGTACAATCCTCGCTCCACCGTGAACCAGGCAGGCGCAACCGTCACTGCAACAGGCGAAACCCCCACCAAATCCGCTGCGCCGTCTCCATCAACGGCGCTTACGCTCAATTCCTTTGTTTTCACAGACTCACTCACGACGGCTCCTTCGTAATGCGTAACTCGTAATGCATAACCCAGAGCAGATCGATGCTTCGCTCTGCATTACGCATTACGAGTTACGCATTGTCCTCAAATCTGAATGTCTTCGAGACTGTCAACAACCTACCCTCTCCGCCGAAAAATCCGTACATTGCCTTGCTCAAAGACGAGATCCATGACTTCGAGCAGGCGGACATCGTCGAGGGGGGAGAGGCTATAGCGTTCGCGTTCTACAGGACCCACGACGACGTAGTCGATCCCCCATGTTTCCAATGTCTGGCGGATTGCCAGAGGTGCGCCGCTGCGGTAGATCGTCTCAATGGCTTCGGGGCGGCCTGCCGCCATTTCGCCGTAGGCATCGCCGCGCCACTGTGATTCGTGGCCGTCCCAGCCGAGCAGGGTGGCGCGACCGGTGGCGGCGTTGATGCGATTGTCGGCGGCACGGTAGCTGCGGCCCTGCCCCTGTAGGACGATGTCTTCGGGGGCGGTGTTCCGCCGGATCCAGTCGACGGCGGCCAGTTCGTCTGCGCCGACATAGGCGATACCATCTAATGTGGGCGTGGGTGAACCGAAGCCACGCACCTTGGCGTACGCGCCCGCAACAGGATAGATCATTCCCGCCAGGATCAGCAAAAGCGCCGCGCCGCCAAGTACAGCAGAGATTACTTGTCGCCGCGCCGTCAACGCAACCACAATGGCGTAGCTACCGGCTACTGCCAACAAGAGCCAGCCCTGGTAGTAAAACTTAAAGATTGTGTTCATGCGCGTGCCGAAATTGTCGCGCAAAAAGACGAATTCCGGCCCGAACATAAGCATCAGAGCAATGGCGGCCATACACAGCGCAAAGGTGGTCCGCACGTCGACGGCACGCACTGGTTCCTGCCAACGCCGCCACAGGATCGCCAAGAGCAGCGCCGCCAGTGTCCCCGCCAGGAGGAACGTCCACGGGCGCGCCGTCCACCGCGAGAAGACGGCGTCGGTGTAGGTCGCAAATTCCGGCGCAAGTTGCATTCGTTGCAGGGCGGCCATCCCGGCGTCGCTGCCCACCGCCGCGGCAAAGGTGCTTGCCAGGAAGATCAGCGGAATCCCCAAAACCAGCAGCAGGCTGATCACAATTTCGCGTGGCCGCGGCGACAATTCCGCCCAGGCCAACCCCACCAACGCGCCCACCGCCAGTAAAAAGTGTCCCCAAAAAAGTAAGAATTGAGGCAATCGCGTTGGATTGAAGAAGTTGGGAATGACACCGCCGGCCTGGCTTTGTGCGGTGAGGAAATAGGGGAAGAAGAAGACAACCGTCCCTGCGAGGATGATGGCGGCCAGCAGCGCCGCGCTCCACAGTGCCCGAGCCTGTCCCCGTTGCGGGGCAAGGACGAAGATCGCAGCCGCCGTCAAGAGCACCCAGTACGGCGGAAAGTCCCACGTGTTGAGTGGCACCAGCGCTCCCGCCGCTAGGACAATCACCACCAATCCCAGCCCACGACCGGGGACGGCGTTGAGCAGGTCTGTCCATGCACTGCGCAGGCGGGCCAACAATCCTTCGTTTTTCGCGTCGTTTTCAAGTTCGTCTGTGGGTTCGGCAACGGTTTGAGCGGGAACGTCTGTGCGCCAGAGAAAGAGATTGAGCGCCAGCCCGACCACCAACAACACAAAAGGCATGGCCAGTACATGCGGGTGGTTGTCTCCCAGCACGTAGCTGAAATTGGGGAATTCGGCGATCACCTCGATGTGGTTGCCAAAGAGATCGCTGTCGCTGATGACGCGTGAACTGCGCCACCACCAGCTCCAGCCGGCGTCGATGAACCATTGGTTGGTCACTTGGGCGTTGGTAGGGAAGTTGTTCACATTTGCCCAGCGCGCCAGTCCGTCTACGTTGACCCCCTGGGCGTAGAGCCATTCCACGAGGACGTGCAGGTTGCCCGTCAACCCCACGGCAACGGCGGTGAGCATTCCACTTATTGTTGCCGAAAGGCGGGCCGCGGCCTTTCCTGCCATCAGGTTGTAACCCACGCCGAAACTGCCCACCATGAGCAGCCCGAACCAGCATGCCTGTCCTAAGTTGTAGGCTACTTCCGGCGCTTGACCGGCCAGGCGCGCCACTGTCATCAGCAACCAGTAGCCCAAGTAGTAGTAGCTGATGGCGTAATTGGCCAGCCACGGATCGCGCGGGGGAAAGGTGGGGCTGGTCCAAATGCCGGACATGAACATCAGGTCCATGGGCTGTTCGGTGTGGTTGATGGCCGGATCGTGGGCGCGCACCCAGGTCCACGCCGCAAATGAGAGCAGAAAGACGACTTCCACCCACACCACCGCCTGCCAGGTGGGTACACGGTTGCGCCAGTCGGACCGCAACGGCCACGCCGCCGCCACACTCAGCCCTACCACAAGGGCAAGCGCCAGCCAGGCACCGCCCAGGTCATTGCGCAATACGCCGTAACTCGTCCCCAACCAGAGGAGGACACCCAATAGCAGCACCCCAAGCGCCTTGGCGAAGCTATACCCCCGATCCGCCAGTGCCGGAAAAAGACGAAACGCCAGCGGCAACGCCGCCAGCGAAATCAGTTGTACCACTAGATACCAGAGAAAGAATGTTGTGATGATCGATTGCATAATGTTGACGCGAGATGTCGCGATGTTCGGGAATTGAGATGGAGAGATGATACGTAATGCGTAATGCGTCTACCGGATCGTCGTCCAATTGGCGACCAACTCTGTCAGCCAATTACGCATTACGAATTACGCCCTATGACTACGATTCTTCATCACCGGCAGCGCCACCGTCCGCCCTTCAAGGACCATACGTACGACGGCGTGGTGATCCTTGTGCAGGCCGGAAGGCAAGTTGTCTAGCGAAAAGTATTGGGCGTCGAGAATTTCCAGCCCATCCAGCGCAAGGACGCCGCCCACGATGCGTCCCCATAGGATAAACTCCAGCGTCAGGCGCGAGGTTTCCTGCATCACCACGCCTTCGACTGTCGCCTGCAGGCCCGTCTCCTCGCGGACTTCGCGGAGCCACGCCTGATCCACCGATTCGCCGCGATTCACCCATCCACCGGGGAAGCCCCAGGGATATTCCGGATGAAAGCGATGTTTGAGCAACAGCACTTCGTTGCGGTCGTTCACAAGGATGCCGCTCACCCCGACAACCACCTTGGGGTTGAGCAGCCATTGCACATACCAACGCAGCCCTTCGGGCAGTGTACGCCACACCATTCCCAAGATGCGATGTGCGATCTCCACTCAGGCCCCCCCAGGATTGGGGTAGTAGCGTTCGTCGTCGCCGCGCACGAGCTGATTGGGGACAGCGTAGAGAATCGCACGATCATTGGCGTAGATCTGTGTGATTAGCCCCTGTTCGGCCATGCGCGCCAGTTTGTCCACGGCCTGGGGGTGCAAATAACGTTCTAACTGCCCCACGTAGATCAGGTCGATGTCTAGCTCGTCGATGAGTTGCAGTGTGCGTCCCTGGTCGGGCGTATTCCAGAATTCACCGAACAGCCCGCTACGCGGCCCCATAATTTCGCCGTAGCGCTGTTCGCCGGCATGTTTGCCACTGAGGCCGCTCAAACCTGTCATGCTGGCAATGCGGCTGCCCCCGGCACGGTAATAGTCCATTTCGCTTGATTCAGCGATGACAAAATTTCCGCGCATGTTGTCCAGTATCCACTGGATTGACTGCCAATCATAGCCGAACTCAATCGGATTGTTGCCGTCGGGCCAGAAGTAGACGCCCTGACGCATGAATTCCAGCCCATCCAACGTGCCCAATTCAGGCCGCCAGCCCGGGAAGCGCTGATCCGATCGCGCCGGCGTCCCCACTATCGGGTAGGCCAGCGAAGCGAGGACGAGCAACAGGAAGCCGGTGATCCAGGCATTACGCCAGATGGGAGAAAACTTAATGCGTGGTGCGTGGAGCGCCGCCGCCGCGTCGTCCGTCGTCTGTCGTCCGTCGTCAAACGTAGGCCGCCCGGCCAAGACACGCGCAACGCCAACTGCCGCCGCCACCCCCACCAACACCCACACCTGGATGAAGAATTTGAAGAGTGTGTTCATGCGATACCAGTCGCCGCCCTGTAGGAAGTCGCGCAGGTAGAAAACCTGGGTGCCTGCCAGCAGCGCAAATCCGGTGACGGTAAGCAATGCCACGAAGAGCGATCCGGCGTCGGCAGCGCGTCCACGTCGCCAGATGAGAAGGAACGAGATCCCCAGGAAGGGCAAACAGAGCGCGAGGACCGTCCATCCCTGCCATGCAGCCACCAGCGCCACTACAACAAGCAACGGCACCAGCCATTGCCCCAACAAGTAGGCCACAGATGGTCGGCGCACCAGCCGCCCGTGCAAGACGATGAGCCGAGGCAGCCGATCCAGGTGTCGCCATGTAGCGGTGACCCAGCGTTCAAGGCCCGTGGGTGGCGCGTCTCCGCGACGGGCCGGGCGGGTGACGGCGTAGATCATCCAACCAATCACCACGAAGAGGAAGAATCCCCAGATTAGCAGCCACTTTCCGAGGTCATCGGGGCCGCGCACCAGCCCGACGCCGCTAGCTCCTACATTTTCGTAGTTACTGAAGAAGGGCCAGAAGAGCAGATAAGCGCCTGCCATGTAGGCCACAGCAAAACTGATAAGTAAGGCCCAATCGATGCGTCCACTGCCGCGGAAGGTGGCCACAGCCAACGCCAACACACCCAGGCCGAAATAAGTGGGCAGTTCCCACAGATTGATGGCGGCCAGCGTCCCAAGGAGCAGGCAGAACGCGCCCAGCAGCAGTGCATCATAGCGCCAGTGTGCCCGCCAATCGGCACTGTAACGACGTAGCACGGTCAGCACCAGTCCCAGGAAAAGCACAGAGAAGGGGATGCCGATCATGTGTGGGTGCAGATCAGCAAAGGTGAAGCTCCAGTAGGGGAACTCGTTAATCGTAGCGGGCAGCACACGACTGGGCGCCCAAAAGTCGTATCCACTCAGGCGTGCTTCGGTGGAGAGAAGAACCCAAAAACCGCTGAGTGCGCGCACCAGCCCTTCCAGGCCAGGGATGGCACTTTGAAACGAGACAGTGCTCAGATCCCCCAACCGCCGCACAATCTGGGCGAAGGCGTCGAGGTTGCCCAAAATGGCCACAAAGAGTGGCGCCAGCAACGCCGGCCCGATGCCACGCTGCCAGGGGATGGCGGCTGCGGCGCTATCTGCAACCTGCTCCACGCGATGACGGATCGTCGGCGTCCCCGTGGCTGTGTTTGCCATACGGATTTCGAGCACGTCCACGCTGCCCGCAGCCGCAGAGATCGCTGCAGCCGTACGCGCCTGTGTCTGTGGCCCGTTAACCAGCGGCGAGCGTCCCCACGATTGGTAGTCTGAGAAATCCCAGCCATTGGTGGGCGATGTGGGCAACACAGCGCGAGTGGACAGGGGCGCGCCACCATTGGTCCCCGTCGGTGAAGGAAGGGAGCGACGTGTCACTGTGCGCTGTACGGGGATGACGGCAGAGTAGGCCACGCCGAAGGCATTGACAACGGTCAGTGCAAAAAGGGTGGGGATCGCCAGATTGAAGGCGATCTCAGCATAGATGCCGGTCAATTTGATGACGTAGGCGACGAGATAGATGCCAAAGTAGTAGTAATTGATGAAGCCGCCGGCGAAGTGCGGGTCCACTGGTGGGAAGGTGGGGCTGCGCAGGATGCCGTTCAAAAAGGCGAACTCCATGAACTTTTCACCGCCATACCAGGGCTGCCAGATGTCGGGGTTGTACATGCGCACGAAGACAAAGAAGAGGTAGGCAACAGTGAAGATCGCCTCTCCCACCAGCAGAATCGGTCCTGACGCACGTAAGAAGGAGACCATCTCGCGCCAGTTCCAGACCAATGCCACCAGCCCAACAACGCCTAAGAACGCCACCGCCAACCAGGCGTTGGTGACAGTGTTGTGTGCCAATCCTGTGCCGGCCAACAGCCAGAGGAACCACCCCGCCAATAGCCAGCCAAGGGCACGACTGAGCAGGTAGCCCCTGTCGCGCAGCGGGCGGAAGAGAACAAAGGCAATCGGCCACGCCAGCCAGCCCAACAGCGAAATCACCAACCACCACCAGCCCACCGACAGCAGCGTATTTTGGCTGGCCTGAGCGTTCCAGCGGTAGTCTTCAACCACGGGCAATTCGTTTAGTGGTGTGGCGAGATTAAGACTGGTTAGGTCGTCGGGTGGTCTTGCGGGTGCGGGTGGGCGTTCTTCGCCGCGCAGGATGGCGATGACGCCGTTGATCAAGCCCGAGCCCTGATGACTGGGATCACTGCCCAGTCCAAGTGCGGTGAGCAGGGGATCGATGGGCGAGTCTTCGCCACGGTAGTAGGGAATGGCGTTCTGCCAGGTGCCGCCAAGCAACTGGGCAAACTCGGCATCGCTTAAATCGCGCACTTTGCGGAAGATGGTCACCCGCGGGTGATCGTAGAGGCTCCAGCTTTCGTCGGCTGCCTGATCGGGGAATTCCATGCCAAAGAGGCGCGGTGGCGTCGTCACATCGTAGACAAGTTCGAAGCCCAATTCTCCACTGAACATGAGATCGTAGTAGCGGGTGGTCATTGGGTAGCGCTCGGGCAGTTCGTCCACACTGTCGTAGATGCGCTTAGACGAGTAGGCCACGTAGTCGGCTTCGAGGAGCTTCTGGCGCAAAATGTCGTACTTCTGCGCTGTGTCTTCTTCGTAGGGGCCCCAATCAATACGGCGGATCTGGCTGTTGGCCGCGTTGACTTCCGGCTCGTCGGGCAGCCCCCACGGCATACAATCGTCCCACTGTTCACAGAGGACAGTCGACCCTGCGGGTACATTTTCGGCCATCCAACGCGCCGTCATCGCCCAAGGATGTGGCGTGTTGTAGACGCCGTTGACATAGGCGACGGACCAGAAGAGGCCGCCGGCAACGCCGATGGTGGCCAGGAGGACGGCGAGGCTTCGTGTGAGCGTAGTGCGTAGTGCGTAGTGTGTAGTGCGTGGTGCGACGACAGTCGTCGGTCGTCCGTCGTCTGTCGTCCGTCGTCGCTCATCCACCACCCGCCATAGCGTCCAAATCATGCCTGCCGCAAAAAGGAGGACGAAGGGCAGCACCGGGCTCATGTAGCGGTTGAATTTGGCCAGGAATGCGCCGGTCAACCCAAAGTAGGGGACGAGCCACGCCCAGGCCAGGAGTTCACCGGGGCGGGCGACAAGGGCGATCACCCGCGCCAGCGACCAAAAGGTTCCCAGCGCGGCGACAATGCCCAATGGCCACCAGAGCCCCCACTCGATCTGCTGTTGTAAGAAGTAAAGATAAGGCACGGTGTTGCGATACTGCCGAGTAAAGGGGAAGTCAGCCACACCGCGCACCATGGCGCCCTGCTCCACCAGCGTGAAGCGAATAAAATTTTCCCAGTCGAGGATGGCGTAGGGGCTGGTGACGGCAAAGGTGAGCACAGCAACGGCCAACGCCAGGGGTGCGGCCAACAGCACACGCAGTGCGCTGCGTCCTTCGCCGGTGTTGCGCTCAGCCCAAAGGACGATCCCCGCGGCCACCACCGGCACCGCCAGAATTGGCAGCGCACTAAATTTCGACGAAATCGCCAACCCTGCCCCAATGCCGGTGAGTATGGCGGCGCGCCAGGATCTTTCTTGTACCATCCACACGCCGCCCAATACGGCAAAGACAGTGAAGGTGGTGCTGGCTGGGTCCATTGCAAAAAAGTGGCTTAGTTGGATCGCCTGCGCCGCGAAGGCGTAAAAAGTCGCCGTCAGCAGTCCGGCCCATGGGCCGTAGATGCGCCTGCCCAACAAGAAGAGAAAGAAGATGGTCAATGTGTCGAGCAGTGCAATGGTCAAGCGGCCCGGCACCGCCACACCGCCACAGCCATCGGTGGCGCGGTTCATCATCGTCACAATACGGTCGGGAAAAGGGAGAGCGTCGGCGACTGGGGCAAGTGTGTGCAACACTTCGCCCATCAACACGCCGAGGTAGAGGGGGAAATGGCCATAGGTAAAGCTAAATTCACGCTGATCAATCGGATTCCACAGTGGGTTCAGCGGGCTTTGGCGTGGATCACGGAATTCGTCCCAGCTTTCGGGCAACGCAATCCAACTGGCCGGCCAGCAGGTTGTGCTGCGTTCGTCGGGGTGTGGGTTCATGCCCACATCCCAGCGGACATTCCAAGTTCGCAAGGTAAAGCCGGCCAACAATACAAGCCCAAGCAGCGTGTAAATCCAAATTGAGGTGCGGGTATTTGTCATAGAATGATGTGTTTTTTCTACATGCTTTCTTGAGCAGAGCTACTACGCGTTATCTCTCCACTGGCCAGTTTGGCAAAACCCACGTAATCTGCCCTGCCGGCGGTGGCGGCCAGAGCAGATAGACATCGACCCAGCGGCTCCAGAGTACGAGATTGTCATCGTCGTAGCCAAGATCGATGCGCTTGGCGCGAATCGCAGAACCGGTATCCAAGGCGTCGCCGACACCGTAACCAGGGACGTATACCCGAGAACGTAATGGGATAATCGACGGATCCACCGCAACGATGCCAAAACGCATCACGTCGCCGGTGCGGGTGCGTCCATAGTAGGATGCGGTGGTAGGCACACCGGCAGTGGATGCGCTGTAGCTTGACGCGCTCATGCGCATTCTGCGCCAATAGGTAATCTGCTGTCCATCCGCCGTTGTAGCGGTTCTTGGCTCAATCCGCTGACCGTAGGCGATGCGGCGCAGGGCAGGTTGTTGGGCGATCCACTCATCTTCAAGAAGACGTTCAACCTCTTGTCCATCTTCATAGGTGACACGGTAGCGACGACGGGTGATACCCTCCGCGCCGGGCGCAACCATCTGCTGTGTATCGATGAGTAGGTTGGGGTCCCCTTCAAAGACTGTATCAAAGGGGACGATGTCCTCTTCGACTTCAATTTCTTGTTGTACGCGTACAATCGAAATTTCGATATTGTCGTAGAGTTCAGCGGAAAGCGCGGGCGTTACACGGTCGAGACCAGCGACGCCGATGCCCATTTCGGTGAGGGTATCGCCTACACTCTTGCCACGTGTCCGCGTCTTGATCAGTCGCCCGTCCACTTGCAGGGTGACGGGTGTACTGCGCTCAATAAAGACGCGCAACCCCGTGCTCACGGGGCTTCCCAAAGAGGGCTGAACCTTGTCGCCCAGGTAGAGTGTGATCTCGGCCTCACGTAGTGCTTCGCCCACCGATTGCGCCGTGGTGTTTACCACAAACGGCACATTGCCGTCGTCTACAGTAATGGGAATGGCCCGATAGACACGCACACGGACGGGATCTATGGACAATTGTTCCCAAGTATGCCCACGATCGTAGGTGGCCTGTGTCATCGTGCGGTTGCGCACGGGCAGTGGATCGTCCAGCCCGATTCGCACACCATTGACCGTTACTTGATCGTAATTGTTTACGCCGATGTTGGCATCGGCCAGCAGGCTCCTTGGTGTTTCCGCCCAAGTAAAGACACGTAGATCAAGGCCGTCGGCTACTACACGTGCAGGCCAGGCGCGCTCAACTTGCACAGCGAGGTTGCGACGCATCGGGGTTGAGAGCGGCAAAGAGACGCGGTCCGCTTCGTGCAGTTCCAGGCCCAGATCCGCCAGCAGCGGCCCAAGCGTACGCCGGTGTGTGACGACTGTTTCGCTCACGCCGTCTACAGTGACAGTGACGGGCATCGAGGTGACAGTCCACAGCGTCCACGTAAATAGGGCAAGCGTAATGTAGACCGCAATCGATTGGAAGCGTCCTAGTGCGCCCCAGTAGATGCGAATCTTTTCCAGCCGGTCTAAGGGTGCAGTTATCGAAGACATGCCCGCTATTTTACCTGTAGATGCAGACATTGCCAAAAGGAGGGGAACAAACGGGCAAACCGCGCCCCTTCTTCTCAATCTGGACAGTCTGTCCTGCCTGATGATAGCATCGTGCAGATGAAGAAGAAGCGTGAAATCCTGCCCCAATCGCCAATCTATCAACTTCTGCTCTGGAGCGGACTTCTCGTAGGCTTTGGGCTGCGTCTTTTTCGGCTGGGTGCAGAATCATTCTGGTATGACGAAACTGTGAGCGTCTATTTGGCGCAGCAGTCCATACCTGATTTGCTGGCACACACAGCGCGCGACATTCACCCACCGGGCTACTATCTGCTTCTCCACGCTTGGCAGGCGTTGACAGCGCCCTCGTTGCAGCACGGATTGGAATTCCTCTACGCCTGGCCCAGTCTGGTGGGGGGAATGCTCCTCTTGCCGCTGCTCTTCGCGCTAGGACGGCGCTGGTTCGGCCACCGTGTGGCGCTGACGGCGCTGTGGCTCGGTGCCCTGCACCCCTTTGCACTCTGGTACAGCCAGGAAGTACGGATGTACACGGTCGGTGCAGCACTTGGGTTGCTCTGCCTTTGGTCGGCCGACAAATGGCTGGTGGATCGGAGGCAACGTGCGCTGGTTGTATACACCGCGTCTGGGGCGGCGGCGTTGTATGTCCTTTACTATGCGGCGTTTGCCCTGGCAGCAATCAACCTCGTGTTCATTAGCAGAATTTTGTTGGCGCCATCTACACTTCCACAACGCAGACGCACACTTCTGCAATGGATTGTGGCACAAGTGGGGGTCTTGGTGCTGTGGCTGCCGTGGCTGCCCATTGCCTGGCGCCAGGTGACCGATCCACCTGTGCCACCGTGGCGCGGAGACGTGGATCTGGGTGCGGCGATTGGCGAAAGCCTGTCTGCGCTGCTTGTCGGTCAGTCTGGTCAGGGATTCTATGTTTTGGTAATTATGATTGTGTTGTTTGTCTTTTTTGTCTATGCGAAACAAAATATCCTCGCTCGTGTCACGGTCTTCTTCTATATTTTTGCCCCGCTCATTTTGATTCTTGGACTCAGTGCATTTGTGACACCGCTCTACCATGTGCGCTATTTCTTTACCTATGCGGCGCTTGCCCCCCTGCTACTCGCCGTCTCGATTGACGTGTTAAAACGCTGGCCGCTTGGACATCTAGCCGCTGTAACCGTCCTGCTCGGGTTAAGTGTATGGAGTTTGGCAGAATTCTGGCAGAACCTGCTCTACAGAGCCGACGATCATCGAACCGCCGTGCAAACCCTGGCAGCAAGCTGGCGACCCAACGACGCCATCCTGGTCAACGCCGGGTGGGTCTATCCTGTCCTGTCTGTCTACTGGCCCGAGGACGCTTCAAGCACATTGTCTGCTGTTCCACCTCCACTCCAGGATCATATCCGCCTCACTGACTATGCGAATAAAATCAATGGGCCGTCTTTGTTAACAACCGGCAGTGTGGACGGGCCCACCTCGCTAGGATGGGGTCTGGCCGAGAGTGATTTCTATGCCATGCCCGCGGCGCAGGCAGACGCAGCTTTGCAGCGCGTCGCCGCTGACCATGCCCGGATCTGGCACTATCGACTCTATGACACTGTCAGCGACCCCACCGGGCTGCTGCGGGCAGCGTTGGATCAACTGGGTGGGTTGGCTGTGGACATGCCCTTCGTCGGTCGCGATTTCGTACGGTTGCAGCGCTACGATCTGCCCGCCGCCGATGTGATCTTCTGCCCTGAAGACGGCGTAGGGACGCGCTATGGCGATGTGCTGCGGCTGGTGGGCAGCGACGTGCCGGAGGTGGCACGATCAGGAGAGTTTTTGTATGCGACGCTCTGCTGGGAAGCGCTGGAAAGTGTCAACGCCTACCCCGCTGGTCTGCGCGCCAGCCTACGCCTCTACGATGGCAACGATCAGATGATTGCCCAGATCGATGACGGTCCACCACAGGGGACGAATACGTGGCAGCCTGGCCAACGCGGGCGCATCCCCCTGGGCCTGCCGATCCCGCCGTCTACGCCGGCGGGAACTTACTTCCTCGATCTAATTGTCTATGACGGATCGAACGGGGAACCGTTGCCCCCAGACGGGGTGGAAAGCCAGCGTCTGCGTTTATCAGAAGTTAACATCTATGAATGAAGAATGATGATTGTGTAGAGGACAAATCTCCTCTACATGGGGGTTGTTTAACAAACGCGCCACCAGGGGCCACATGATTACGATAAACTTAACACCATAGGATGTAGATTTTTGTTTGCTGAGCCATTTGGCGTTTCGCAGTAGTTCAGCGATCTTTCTCCCAGCCCACGACAGTGGGCCACGGAATCCACACCGATAGGAGAAAGATTGATGAAACAGCAGTGGGATGTCGACGAGATCGTCGCCCAGTTTACCCTTCTGCCCCCGGAGCTCAGTTTCTTGGGCAGTAGCGATCCCCACAACCACTTGGGGAAGGCCCTTCTGCTCAATTTTTTCCAACACGAAGGTCGGTTTCCTGAAAGCGCTGTGGAGATTCCTCTCCCCATCATCGAGTATGTGGCCCAACAGCTGAATCTACCTGCTGATGTCATCGCTGCCTACCAGTGGGATGGCCGCACCATCAAGAGGCACCGGCGACAGATCCGAGAATTCCTGGGCTTTCACCCGGCGACGGTGAGCGAGCAGAGAGCGTTGCGGACCTGGCTGATAGAGGAAGTGCTGCCCCATGAACATCGGCCTGTGTATCTGGAAGAACAGGTCTACCAACGACTACGCCAGATGCATATCGAGCCCCCGACCCAGGATCGTCTACAACGCTTGATCATCTCGTCCCTGCACCGCTACGAGCAGTCGTTCTTTGCCGTTACGTCAGCGCGCCTCTCGGAGCCAATCAAGCGGAACCTGCGCCAACTGATTTACGCCAAGGCTGAACTGACGACAGATTTGGATCTCAGTGAGCGTGATGATGACCCCAGTCGCTACCCGCTCCATGACCTCAAGACCGGCCCGGGCCAGCCCAACGTCGCCAATATCAAAAAGACGGCCGAGCGCCTGAAGATTCTGCAGCAAGTGGGGCTGTCTGATGACCTGTTTGCCGAAATCCCCTTGCGCTTCCTGCGTCAGTACCGGCAACAGGTGGCCGTCGAATCCATCAGTCATCTGCAACGGCGACAGGACGCTCCCCAGACCTACGCCCTGTTGGCCGCCTTCTGCTGGGTGCGCCAGCGCGAGATCACGGACCAACTGGTGGACTTGTTTGTCCGCATCCTTAACGACATCCGCCTGCGGGCCAAACAGAAAGTCGAACGGGAACTCCTGGCCGACTTCATCCGCGTGGCGGGCAAACAGCAACTTCTGTACCGTCTGGCCGATGCCATGTGGGAGAATCCAGACGGCATTATCCGGGAGGTGCTCTACCCACTGATCGGGGAGGAACGCCTGCAGGCGCTGGTCCAGGAGGCCAAGACGAGGGGCAGCTATCAACGGTCGGTGCAGACCCGGGTGAGCGCCTCCTACACCCACCACTATCGTCAGATCCTGCCGTCCTTGCTGGAGGTGCTGGTCTTCCGCTCCAACAATGACCAGTACGAAGCCCTGGCCGTGGTTGCAGCCTACCTGCAGGACAAAGACCCGTTCTATCCAGAGGACCAGGCGGTGCCCATGGAGGATGTCATCCAGAAGCAGTGGCAGAACTGGATCTATCAGAGAGACCAGGCGGGGAGACGGCGAATTCGCCGCGTCCGCTACGAGCTCTGCGTCCTGCAATCCTTGCGCGACAAACTGCGCTGTAAGGAAATCTGGGTGGTGGGGGCGGACCGTTACCGCAATCCGGACGAGGATGTGCCGGCAGACTTCGGCGATAAACGGACCGAGTACTACGCGTCGCTGGCGCTGCCGTTGGACGCGAACCAGTTCGTTGAGCAGGTCAAGCACCAACTGGACCAGGCCCTACAGCTGCTCAACGACACGTTGCCCACCAACCCGACGGTGACGATTCTGTCCCGAGCGGACGGCTGGATCCGGGTCACGCCCCTGCCCAAACAGGAAGAACCGGCCAACCTGCGCTACCTCAAGCAGACCATCCGGCAACGGTGGTGGATGACCAGCCTGTTGGATATTCTCAAGGAAGTGGACCTGCGGGTGGCCTTCACGGACAGCTTCCAGAGCTTGACTGGACAGGAGCGACTGCCCCGGGCAGAGCTGCAGAAACGGCTGCTGCTTTGCCTGTACGGTCTGGGCACCAACACGGGTCTGACCAGCGTTAGCATGGGCAACCACGGCGTGAGCTACGCCAATTTGCAGTACGTGCGCCGTCGCTTTGTGGCCAGGGATGCCTTGCGCCAGGCCATTAGCCGCGTCATTGATGCCACCCTGGCTGTCCGCCAGCCGGCCATCTGGGGAGAAGCCACCACCTGGTGTGCCTCCGATTCTAAGCAGTTTGCGGCCTGGAACCAGAATTTGCTGACCCAGTGGCACAAACGCTATCACAAAGCTGGCGTGATGGTCTATTGGCACGTGGCCAACCAGGCGCTGTGCATCTACTCGCAACTCAAAGCGCCCTCCTCCTCCGAAGTGGCCTCCATGATCGAAGGCGTGCTGCACCACTGCACCGCCATGCAGGTCGATCGCAACTACGTGGACAGCCACGGCCAGAGTGAAATCGCCTTCGCCTTCTGTCATCTGCTGGGCTTCCAGCTCATGCCCCGATTCAAGAACCTGCACGAGCGGAAGCTGGCCCTGCCGGATGGGACGTCGGCCGATCGCTATCCCCATCTGGGGCCGGTGCTGCGACAGCCCATCGACTGGGACCTGATCGCCCGCCAGTACGATGAGATGATCAAGTACGCCACGGCGTTGCGGTTGGACACGGCCGATGCGGAGGCTATCCTCAAGCGCTTTACCCGATCCAACCTGCAACATCCCACCTACAAGGCCCTGTCCGAATTGGGAAGAGCTATCAAGACGATCTTCCTCTGCTTGTATCTGACCCACGAAGAGGTGAGACGGGAGATCCAGGAGGGACTGAACGTGGTCGAGTCCTGGAACAGCGCCAACGGCTTCATCTTCTACGGCAAGCGGGGCGAGGTCAGCAGCAACGATGCGGACGCCCAGGAGATTGCCATCCTCTCTATGCACCTGCTGCAATCGTGTCTGGTCTATGTAAACACCTTGATGGCTCAGGAAGTGCTAGCCGAGCCGGCCTGGCAACAGCGGATGACCGAGGCCGACTGGCGCGGACTGACGCCGCTGTTCTACACCCACGTCAATCCCTACGGGGTGTTCGATCTGGACATGGATGAGCGCATCCCTCTGGTCGGCCCGGCGACCACGGCGGCCTGATGTCCAAGTGAGCGAAGAAAACGAGCGTTAATTTGCGTCCTTTCATCCGAAGATACGCCAGTGTATACTGCGCCATACTGAACCAAGTTACGGCACAAACCAGGTTAAATTCGGATATTAGAAAATGGGTAGGACACTGGCGTATCTGCGCACCTCCACTGACAAGCAAGATCTCAACAACCAGAAGCTGGAGATCCTGGAGCATGCCCGCCGCAATAGGCTGCATATCGACGACTTCGTGTCGGTTTCCATCTCGTCCCGTAAGAATCGTCGGGAGCGGAAGATAGACGAACTGCGGGCAAAGCTAGCTGCTGGCGACACCCTGGTGGTCACGGAACTCAGCCGGCTCGGCCGCAGCACGGGGGAGGTGATCAGCCTCATCAATGAGTTGGTCGCCGGCGACATCCAGGTGGTTGCCATCAAGCAGGGACTGGCCCTGGACAAGCAGCAGAACGATATGCAGGCCAAGATAATGACCACCCTGCTGTCGTTGTTCGCTGAGCTAGAGCGGGATCTGATTTCCCTGCGTACTCGGGAGGCCCTGGCTGCCAAGAAGGCTCAGGGTGTATCTTTGGGCAAACCCAAGGGGACGGTTCAGGAGAGTATCTATGATCAGGATAGGGAACGGATCGTGGAACTGCTCGGATTCGGTGTGTCAGCCAGAAGGATCTCCGAGCAGCATCTGCGCTATGGCCATCCCTCCAGCCTGAACTACTACATTCAGACAAGGAAGCTGCGCAAAGAAGCACAGAAGCTATCTGATTACGTAGGCGATTAAAAGCCGCTCGAGGATACAATTAACCACCGAAATCGTGCACCACGATGACGACCCTGCTACTAATCGTTGAAGACAAGTTCTTCGTGAGCGACCGGTTTATTCTTGTTCTAGGTATTCATGGTGCGAGTGTTGACCATAGCGTGGGGACGCTCGCTCTACTAGTGCGCCCCAATGGTTCCGCACTTCGGACGACGGTACAGAATGTTGAGTATACGCTAATTCTGGGTTTGGATAGAGACAAAAATCGGTCATTGGGGCATGCTCGAATTGACAAGAAAGGAGCAACCCCAATGACCGGTCGCACTGATTTTATCACGGAGGCTCTGTATTAGTTTCGTACAGAACCGAGCTAGTTCGAACGAGCAAGGAGATCCCCATGCCAAATGAGTCCCTCTGGATTCGTTGCTAGAGTGCGCTGTTCCCCATCTGCGGATATTGGGCGGGAAAAAGAACGGGTAAGAGAATTCTCGCGTCGCCGCCCAACCGGATACCGGCCATATCCACGATCTCCTGCGGTTCTTCAGTTCCCACGACCAACTGGGCAATCTGCTGGTCACCGCAAATAGTGTGTCCGGTCTCGGACACCGGAACGACTGCAACGTGGCCGGCTTCGATAGACAACATCACTGAATCTTCGCCTGTCGAGATCAGCAAGTTGCCCTGCCAATCTGCATAGGGCGACCGGTTCAAGCGGAGGGCCAACTCCGGAGTCAGCTTTGTGAAGAGGGATTGCAGATTGATGATACGTACGACATAGGCACGTGGTGAACGACGAAATGTGCCGGTGTGGATACGACACGAAATCATCTGGCGCAGTCGTTTGCCCACAGGGCTCTTGTAGTGCAGCCGATCGAAGAACAGCTCGTCGCACTGCCACTGACGCGCTAATTGGCCCAACACCTGCAAGCAACTTTCGGGATCTCCTGCGACTTCGTCCACCCAGAAAAGAGGACGCTCGAAGTCAATAGCGTAAAGCTGATCGCCCACTTTGTGGATGTAACACTTGCGTTCTCCGTCCTCGATCAGCCAACGGCTGCCGATCTGCTCAACCTTGCAGACTGCCTGCATACTCAACGGCGTGTTGCTCCACCGTGAGCCCGTAGCAAACTGGTGGCGGATGTCTTCACTCAATTCTCCCCGGTCCAAGTCACTCTGCAGAGAAGCTTCCAGCCGAACGTGACGGTCTGCGCCGCCGGTAATATATCCCGCCGGATTCCCCTGGGCGTCGGTCCAGTACCACCCCATGAACAGTTCTGGGTGTTTGTTGCGCAAGTAGGTGGGACGCACCGCTGTGCCGGTCAACGATCTGTGCGTTTGATTGTATAGTTGGGCTAGGTCGTCACGATGGCTGGGTTCGAACCAGTGCAACGCTAAATCTGATGGGGTATCCGGAAGGTCGACAACGTCCACATGCCATTGCAGCGCTCGCCAACCAAGGACATAGTCCTGCCTATACCAGAACGCTTCATCGTCAAACGAGACAGAAAGATCATATCCCTGCTCCCGCAAGGTTGCCAGCGAGGAAGTTACGGTACGTTCGATGAGAAGATTTCGTTCGTCGCTATGGGCCGGATGGGTCGCCCAATAGTTGTACCCGGCGGTTCGGACATGGGCACTGCCTATGCGCATGGTGATGTCGTAGACATACGTGGCGGCCAGGACGGTCTGGCTGTCCCCCTCCTTCACACGCCCAATTCGGGACGCTTCCCAGTCGGCATGGCTATGCGCCAGCCGTCCGGCTCGCCACTGGAATCTGTCCGGCCGGTCCTCCGTCTCAAACAGTGAGTAGACTGCTTCGCTGTGTTGGGTGTGCCTGGGTGCGATTACATCCATCACATTGGCGACAAAGTCATCATTTCGGGATGGACGGTTTTCGTGCAGAAAGTCCTCAGTCATCGTGTTCATCCTTTGCTTCAGTTGTTTCTTGGCGTCGAAAAGTCGTTTCTTCACCGTCGTCAAGGGAATGTCGAGAAACGCAGCAATCTCTCGTTGAGAGTATTCAGAGATGTAGAAGAGGGTGACGACGCACCGTTGTTGTTCGGGGAGAGACAAGATGGCATTCTGTACCCACTGCTGCAACTCGACAGTTTCGACGATCTCTGATAGAGGCGGCTGGTCTGCAGCGAGCGTAGTCGTGAACTCTAGAGCGATAGTCTGCACGCGCTTGCGCCGAGTGATGCGGTCACACTGCGTGTACACGACTTTGCGGAACCAACTGAGGAATGCATTCGGCTCGCGGAGCTGCCCGAGGGTACGGTGAACCTGCACAAAGGCTTCCTGAGCGGCATCTTCGGCTAGATGAAAGTCACCGATCACAGAATATGCATAGCCAACAGCCATGTCCTGCAACCGGCGCACGAGGCGCTCAAATGCCTTGGTATCACCTGTTTGGGCTTTTCGGACAATCGATTCTAGCTCTTGCATGGTCACTGCTATCTCGTTGAATTAACTACATCCTACATTAAAAGACCCATCCAACGCCCAAAAGGATACAAACACCAATTCCGGGTTTAGATAGAGACAAAAACCGGTCACTGTGGCATGCTCGAATTGACGACAAGGGAACAACCCCAATTATGTGATACCCAGATATCCCCACATCGGCTGGTCGATTGCCCTTCCAGCTAGTATCAAGACAGAGGATGTCTCTATTGGAACCGAGTACGGACAATCGAATCGGAAGTTCTTGATACAAACTGAGATCTACACCCGATTTCGTTAACAAGACGTAAGCAAGTTGCCCCTGGTGGCGCGTTTGTTAAACACACCCCTACATAATAATCATCATTCTTCATTCATCACACGCCATTTCATAGGGATTTAAGGAGAAATCACCATGCGCATCGGTGCAATGAACGACCCGCAACGGGACGTCTTCGACGAGATTGGTTGGTTTGCAGAGAATGGCTTCGATTACATCGACTTGACCATCGAAGCGCCGGCGACGGCCACCGAGTCGACACCGTGGAAAGAGGTTGCACAGGCGATTCAAGCAAGCGGATTGGGCGTGGTCTGCCACACGGCGCCCTACTTGCCCATCGACAACCCATCCCCGCTGGTGCGACAGGCAGCGCTGGATGAGCTGCGCCGCTCGGTGGATGTGGCGAAGATCGTGGGGGCGTCTGTGTGTACGATGCACTTCATGGGGTGGCCGCGCTACCTTAGCGACGCCGAGGGCTACGAGTTCTACCGCCAGATGCTGGAGATCCTGGTGCGACATGGCGAGGAACGAGGCGTAGACGTGGCGATGGAAAACGGCGTGGACAACAAACACCAGCACAAGTATTTCCGCGAGATCTTTCAACGGGTCCCCGGGCTGAAGCTGCTATACGACATTGGGCATGGCAATTTGGCCACAGCTAAGAGTATGTTGCGCGAATATCTCTTTTCGCTCA
This sequence comes from bacterium, assembly GCA_016124945.1. Lineage (GTDB taxonomy): Bacteria > Chloroflexota > Anaerolineae > Caldilineales > Caldilineaceae > RI-153. Next base: position 118,756 of record WGMT01000020.1, read on the forward strand.
ACGACAGGCTGGTCCACATCCACCTAAGCGATAACAACGGCGTCGGAGACTTGCACCTGCCCCTAGGCGCGCCCATTCGCGGTGGGTTGAACCTGGAGCAAAACATTCAGACCCTGCACAGTTTTGGCTACGATGGCACAATCACGATCGAAGTCTTCGGGGATCGGCGACTACTGATGTACAGCGTGGCGCGGTTGAAGGAAGTGTGGGCGGAGAGTGAGGGGTAGGGATTGGGAAGTTGACTTGGTTTTGATGATGGGATGATGCCGCTCTGCAGCACCATCCCATCATCTTTTTCTAAATCCCACTCTGGCGGAAGTAGCGCTGGAACTGCGCAGCGTGTTCTTCGTCCATGAGCGCCCGCGCCAGGACGCCGTACATTTTGGGCAAGAGGAGATCTTGCAGATTGGCGCGGTAGCCGGCGAGAGCAAAGTCGAGGTTGCTGCGTACGTGTCCCCACTCACCACGCAAGGACCATCCGAGCGCGGCAGCAATGAGCATCGTTGGTTCGGGGTCGGTGTCAGGGCGGTTGAGCAGGCGTAGCGCCAGTTCCAAGCCCTCACGCTTTTCGTCCCCAAGGAAGTAGTGCGCCAGGATCCAATCTACGGCCGAGCGGACCCACACCTGCTCAATGTCCAGTTGGGTGACCTGCTCCCACTCTATTTTCGAGCCGACGGTATCACCTGCGTAGTGTCCACTCAGGCCGCGCCAGAAGCGCTGGGATGCTTCGGATTCTTCACGGTTCAGGGCGCGAGATGCCAGTACGTGTTGTCCGCTGAAAATCAGTGGTCGGTAGAGCATATGCCAATTGTCGGCGTAGGCGTCACTTTCCTGGGCAGCGCACTCGAAATATGTAAAGGCATCGTCCCAGGCTTCTTGGGTGAGAGAGATCACGCTACGCAGATACCAGATCAACCCCTTATGTAGTGACAACGCATCTTCTTCGCTATGCGCAATTTCGCCCTGCACAGCCGATTCGAGATCGTCGATCACGGCGGAGGCTTCGTCAACACGATTAGCGTCGATGTAGATGTCGAAAAGCAGCCAACGCGCCGGGATGCTCAAAGGATATTGGTTTAGGTGGGCAAAGAGCAGATCGAGGGCAGCCTCGTTTTTCTCCTGCCAACTTAGCAACTTGGCGCGATTGAGCGTCCACTCGGCCAGTGCATCGCCATCAAGGATCTTCTCAATGCGGATGGACTCAACATCCGCGGCCTCGTGGAAACGTCCTCGCTTGGCGAGATAGGACTGTACGCCGAAAAGCGCCTCTTCGAGGAAAAGCTGTAGCCGTCCACTGCCGGCGTGGCGACGTTCAGAAGCAAAAGCGGCCAGCCGATCGATTAAGCGCCAGTAGGCAGCCACAGTTCGGTCGTCGTTGCGGCGAGCAAGTTCCTGCGCTTCAAAGAGCGATGCTTCCCACGATCCCTTCAGCGGACGCTGGGGGGTGGATGAGTTGGAGTTAAGCGACAAGGGTATGTACTCTCTCGATTATCTGGTTGAATTGCGCTTGAGCAAGTGAATGATTAGGTGATTTCAGATTGTTTAAACGATCTGAAATCACCTAATCTCATCTCTCAAGCATGTCGATTCGCCACTCGCTCCATCACGAACACAAGGACAAACCCCACCGCAGCCAGGCCGACGGCGAAGAGAATTTCCATGTTGAAAGCACCATTGACGGTGAGCGTGGGCAGAATGTTGAGTTCCTGTGTGGGGATGGGGATACCGTGGCTATCTGGAATCGAGGCAAGCACCTCTTTCCAGGGCCAGATTTTGCGCAGACTGCCGATCATCAAGCCGATGAGGATGGCCACAGTGACGTCGTGGAAGCGTTTGAAGAGCCAACCAAGCACCTGCGCAAAGCTGACCAACCCAACGACTGCGCCAATGCCGACAAGGCTAATTGTCACAAAGTCGCGGTCATTGACTGCGCCCAGCACATACTGATACTTGCCCAACAGCACCAAGATAAACGCGCCTGAGATGCCGGGCAAGATCATGGCACAGATGGCCACCGCGCCACTGAGGATCAAGAACCACCAGTCATTCGGGGTCTCAACCGGCACCAAACCAACAATGATGTACGCAGCCACCGCGCCGGCGACCGTTGCCGCCCACAACGGCGGCGTCCACTGTTTGACGCGATGGCTCACCGTCACAACAGATGCGACGACAAGGCCAAAGAAGAAGCTCCAGAGCAGCACCGGCTGATTGGTGAGCAGCCACTCCAATCCTTGCGCCAGACTCAAAATGGCAACCACTATGCCGATACCAACAGCAACAAGAAAGCCTGCGTTTACAGAGCGCAACGCTTCAGGGATGCGGAAGCGTGTCAGTGCCTGCCAGAACGGCGGTCGCGCCGCCGCCCGAATGCTCATGATCAGCTCTTCGTAGATGCCCAAAATGAAGGCGATGGTGCCACCCGAAACACCGGGAACCACATCCGCCGAGCCCATGGCGAATCCACGTGCGGCGAGGCCAAGGTATTCCTTCAAAGTGCGCGGGCGGCCCAATTTGATTGTGTGTTCTTCTACAGGCGGTTGGGCTGTGTCCACCACACGCTTCTTTGCCACAGCGTTTTTCTTTGCACCAGCTTTTTTCTTTGTAACAGCTCTTCCCATAGATATTTCACCTTTTTGAACCTGCCAGATCACAGGGTTGGGGCAGGCGCCGGTCGTTCAGTATACCAGGATCGCCGGTCAGGGCGCGAAAATAGAGAATCGGCGATGGGGAGATTGAGCGATTGATTTGGATGAAGTAAAATGCTCTCTCCAACAGAGACCAACCCATACAACCATCGCTACACGAAAAGGATCTGCCCGTGTACGCTGCGACCCGTACCACCCAATTTCGAGAATCTCAGATTCGCGACATGACACGCCTGGCCATGGCCCACAATGCCATTAACTTGAGCCAGGGCTTCCCCGACTTCGATCCACCGCAGGCCATTGTCGACGCCGCAGTGGACGCAATCCGCGGGCGCGACAACCAATACACCGTCACCTGGGGGTATCCCGCGCTGCGCAATGCACTGGCAAAACGCTATACCACGGCGCTTGGCTGGGACGTCGATCCCAATGTCCACGTGACGGTGGTGTGTGGGGTCACCGAGGGGATTACGGCGGCGATGCTGGCGTTCCTCAATCCCGGCGATGAGATCATTATCCTTGAGCCGGCACATGAGAACTTCCGCCCGGCAGCCGTGCTGGCAGGCGCTGTACCTGTGGCTGTGCCGCTAGAAGCGCCAAACTACCGCCTTGATCCACAACGGCTGGCTGCCGCGGTGACACCACGCACCCGCGCCCTGCTCTTCAACACGCCACACAACCCCACCGGGCGCGTCTTTGATGACGAGGAAATCGCCGCTGTGATCGACGTGGTCACCCAGAACGATCTGATTTTGATCACCGACGAAATTTACGACCGCATTCTCTACGATGGGCGTGTCCACGTTTCGCCGGGGCGGCTCGACCCCCTGCGCGAGCGGACGGTCACCGTGGGCGGGTTGAGCAAGTCGTTTGCGATTACAGGCTGGCGGCTAGGTTATGTGGTTGCACCTGCACAGCTATCGGCCGCGATCCGCCCGATCCACGATTACATGACCATCTGCGCCCCTACCCCGTTGCAGGCGGCGGCGGCAGTGGCGATGGAATTACCGGAAAGTTACTACGATCAAGTACAGACTGAGTACGCGCAACGCCGTGACGTGATGATGGGCGTCCTCGAAGAAGCAGGTTTTGTTGCATCTCCACCTGAGGGCGCCTACTACGTTCTTGCTGACTACACGAATATTTATGCCCCTCAGGCATCTTGGGACTGTGAGCGTTTTGCCCGCTGGTTGACAACCGATGTGGGTGTAGCCGCAGTAGGCGGCACAAATTTCTATTCGCTGCCAGGCTATGGCGAAGGGATTGTCCGCTTTGCCTTCCCCAAACGGCTCGCAACGCTGCAGGCGGCCGGAGAACGATTGAAACAGATTAGTGGAAAATAAAAAAACTGCCAGGTTTGAAAACCTGGCAGTTTTTTTATTGTTCTAACGTTCGCGATCGATTGACCGCGATTGACTGACTTAGTCACTCAGTTCACCAAGATCACCTTCGCGGGTCAGCGGCGTGAGCCCCTGTTCCTGGGTAATGATCTGAATGTCTGCATCTTCACCAACAAAGCGGTAGACAGGATAGCCGTTAATCGTCAACTGCTGGAAGCCATCTTGATCAACGACACCGAAAAGCGATTGTTCGAGATCCTCAGTGATCGAGATGTTCTCGTCGATGCTGATAGGCTCGAAGTTCTCGTCCTGGAGCATACCCTGCGACGTGTCGCTCTGCGCAAAGATCGGGCGTTCGTTCGAGGCGTCGGCCAGGTACTCATTGCCGGCGGCATCGGTCACTACAAAGATTACGAAACCGGCAACAGCGTCACCCTCTTGTTCACTCCCCTGAACCTGCACAGGCGACGTGGTGGTGCCCAGATCAGCGCTTTCGGTCATCACATCACTGTCGATGATTTCAGCTTCTGCAACGTCGGTGATGACGTTGGTTTCGGTGATTACTTCAGTTACAGTCGCTTCAGTAAAGACCTCAGTCTGTGTAATCACTTCAGTATCAGTCATGACCTGGGTCTCTACTTCAGTCTGCACCGACTCTGCTTCAGCTTCTTCGGTGGCGATAGGTTCAGCCTCTGTATCGATCTCGGTTTCGGCTTCGGTTTCCAGGTCGGTTTCTACTGCACCGCCTTCAACGCCAACGGCTGGATCTTGTACTTCTACGCCTTCATTGTTGTCACAGGCGGCAAAGACTAGAGCAAGCGCCATGATCAGTGAGATCAAAATCGCGCGGTGACCACGTATTCGTGTCAAGTGCATGTGTGCATCTCCTTCTCTTATGGTGATTTCGTAGATTTTCATAGCCCTTAAGGCAGTACACGTCTATTATTCTAGGCAACCGGAGTGGCATATACCATATGCCTACGCAGAGAGAAGGGATACAGATCTGGATAGTGATTGGGGATTGGTGATTGGTGATTGGGGCTCAAAATGAGTGTCAGGGTGTGCATGTCAACGCTCTTGACCAGTTCGTTGAAGTCTCACTCACAGACGAATTGACAAACCCAATCACCAATCACCAATCACCAATCATGTTAACCGTTGAATGAAGAACGTCGCCAGCCCCAAAAAGAGGCTGAAGCCCAGGATATCGGTGGTGGCGGTGACAAACATGCTGGATCCCAGCGCTGGATCAAGGCCAAAGCGACTCAGCGTCATCGGCACGAGGACGCCCACCAGCGAGGCCACGAATAGATTGCCCAGCATCGCCAGGCCGATGATCAAGCTAAGGTATGGGTTGCCCAGCCAGATGAAGGCGATGGTAGCCACCATTAACCCCAAGATAATGCCATGTAAGACGCCCACGCTGATCTCATGGCGAAGGACACGCCACGCATCGCGCACAGTGATTTGCCCCAAACCAAGCGATCGGACGACGATGGTCATGGCCTGGTTGCCGGCGTTGCCGCCTTGCGCTGCCACAATGGGCATCAACGCCGCCAATATGGCCACCTGTCCGATTGTCCCCGCGAAGAGGGCGACGACGGTAGACGACAAAAACGCTGTGACCATGTTAATGCTGAGCCAGGGCAGCCGGTTGCGGATGGCTTGCGGAATCGGGCTGAAGATTTCTGAGTCTTCGCCCACCTGGGCCAGGCGATAGATGTCTTCGGTGGCCTCTTCCTCGATGACGTCGACCACATCATCGACGGTGACAATGCCCAACATGCGTCCGCGGTCATCGATTACGGGTAGCGCCAGCAGGTTGTAGCGCGCCAGCAGCCGAGCGACTTCTTCCTGGTCGGTTTCAGGCGGTACGCTCATGACGTCTTCTGCCATGATTTCGCCCAGGGTCTGTTGTGGTTCCGCCAGCACAAGTGAACGCAAACTGACCACGCCTACAAGGCATTGGTAGCGGTCGAGCACGTAGAGATAGTAGAGATCGTGCTCGTCGGCGTAGTATTCGCGCAGGAATTCCATTGCCTGTTGTACGGTCATAAAGCGGCGCAACATGTGACGGGCGCTGTTCATGATGCCGCCGGCAGTGTCTTCGGGGTAGGCCAGCAAAGGCACCACATCGTCCGATTCTTCCATCTCGCCGATGAGGACAGCCGCTTCGTCCTCGCTGAGGCCGCCCAGGAGATCGGCGGCCATGTCCGGCTCCATCTCGTCGAGGACGTCGGCCAGTTCAGCCACAGAGAGATCTTTGACCATCTCCACCATGTCCACCTGATCCATCTCTTCGAGGACGGCGGCAACTTCTTCCCACGCCAGCAGTTGCAGCATGCGGGAACGGGAATCATCTTCCAATTCATAGAGAAGTTCGGCGCTGTCGGCCGGGTGGAGTTCGCGCAGCATTTGTGCCGCCTCCTCGTCGTTGCCATGTTCGAGCAGGGCTTGAATCTGATCGATGAGCGCGTCCATCGTTGTGGTCTCATTCATGAGCCATTCTCCTTCGTATGAAACTTCATATGAAAGTGGTGCTACACGGTATGGACGGGACGAGTGGGTCGCTAGGCGGCGGCGCGGGGTAACAAAAAGCCGACCGTTTTGCGGTCGGCGAGGATTGCATCAGAAAAACAAGAGGATCCGGCGGGCGTTGCCGCGCCGGGGAATGTGCTAGACGCTACCTTCCCTGAACACGGACACCCTGCCGGATTGATCCTACGCGGCGGGCAGGCACGACGCCTACCAGCCGGTGTGCGATGGATCCGCCGTCACCGTCCATTATTCGGTTGGTTTTTTTGCAGACGTCCTTCTCGGCGAATTGTACGCGCCCTTGCCAGCCTGGTAAGGGAACGGCGTCTTGATCCGAGGAGGAGAAAGTACTGTCTGCCTCCGGCTGGTGATCAGCCGGATAAGATTGGTTTGCGTCCACGATTCTATCTTTGTGTGATTGGATAACTCGTCACCGCGCAGACTTTGGGCGGCAGACGAAACGTTTTCTGGGAAAGAGACTCTTTACCCCGACCAGTAATTATATGTTTGTTGTCTAAGTTTGGCAAATTTTTTGTGACAAGGCGGGTGTCATTCAATAGCACATCGATTCCGTAGCTATTGGAAAGGCACCCCGACGATCTCAAAACATTCCCAGGGAAATGATAGCACAAAAAACGACAACAAAGATAACGAGCAGTTGTTGAGCGTCTGGTTAATACCGCTCAACATCGCCAGTCGCAACACATATTTTCCAGGATCAGTGTCAACAATTGCCCGGATCGTGCGGCGGGGTTGAATCCAGATAGCAAAAGAAGTCGTAAGAACTATATATTTATGCGTTCGCCAACGCCAACAACTGTGTCGCCGCGCTGGAGGCATCCAATGCGTAGAGATCAGCGCCGATGTCGTTGGCAAAGCGCTCGGTGACGGGCGCGCCGCCAATCATGACGGTGACCTGGTCGCGCAGGCCGGCGTCTTTGAGCGCCTGCATCGTGGCGCGCATTGTGTTCTGGGTGGTGGTGAGGAGCGCGCTCATGCCCACCACCCGCGGTTTGTGCTCTTGTACAGCAGCCACAAACTGCTGCGGCGTCACATTGACGCCAAGATCGACGACCTGCCAGCCCACGCCTTCCACCATCATGGCCACGAGATTCTTGCCGATGTCATGGATGTCGCCCTGAACGGTGCCGATGATCATGGTGCCGGCGGGTTTCACGTCGGCAGCCTGTAAATGAGGACGCAACACTGCCAGCCCAGCCTTCATAGCACGGGAGGCGATGAGCATCTCGGGCACAAAGCAGTCCCCCGTCTCAAAGCGCTTGCCGATTTCGGTCATGGCCGGCACCATCGATTCGTTCAGAATCGCGGCAGCCGTACGTCCGTCTTCAATGGCGGCGGTGACTTCTTCCACCACGGCGTTCATGTCACCGGCGATGATGCCTTCGTAGATTTCGTCGATCTCCATGGGTTGCTCCTTTTGCGAGTGGCAGATGGCGAGTTGCGAATTGCGGATTCTGTCATTCTTCCACGCCCTCAGTCCCTAATCCCCAGTCCCCTGTCCCTCATAGTTTCCCTCACGCCGCCAGATGTCGAGCATCATCTCGTAGCGGCCGAGGCGCATGCCTGTGTAGATGCAGTTGCTGGTGCTGAAGATGTAGCCGCCACCGGGCATACCGTTTTGCAGGGCATAGCGCACCGACTGGGTGACTTCTTCGTCGCTGCCGGTGTCAAGCATGCCGCAGTTGACGTTGCCGATGAGGCACAATTGGTCACCATAGCGGCGCTTGACCTCGGCGATGTCCACTCCGCCCTGTGGATCAAGCGAGTGTAGGGCATGCGGGTTGGTGCTTGCCAGTTGATCAAGGATGGGCATGATGTTGCCGTCGGTGTGTTTGATCACGTAGAAGCCGAGATCACGGTATCCTTTGGTCAATTGGGCGAGGTAGGGTGTGATGAACTCGCCGAATTGATCAGGGCTGAGAAAAGGACCGCTGTTGAAACAGTAGTCGGCACAGAGAGCGAAACCGTCGAGGCCGCCATGTTTGGCCAGAGTTTCGGCCCGATCCAGCGCCTGATTGACACGCAGTTGGGCTTCGGCTTTTACCTTGTTCGGCTCATCGAAGAGGCGGTAGCTGAATTCGGCCATGTGTGTGCCGTCGGGGATCGAGAAGGTGGCGTCGCCGTGACGCATGATGAAGTATCGATCCCCTGCGCGATCACGGATCAAATCCACGGTGCGCATGGTTTCGTCTACGCTATCAGGGTTGGGATGGATGAAAATTGCGCTGTGATCGTAGCGTTCAGCCGTGTCGATATAGATTTGGGCCATCTCGGCACGGTGAAGTTCGCGCTCTTTCTCTTCCATCTGGAACCATTGTCCATAGTGGCGATGGCTGGGGTGGACCTTGCCAAACGCTTCCATCGTCAGGAAGAAGACCAATTCAAAGTGGGGTACACGGCCTGTAAGCGGGCGACGTTCCAATGCGGCGATGAAGCGTTCTCGCGGTTGCATCGGTGCATCCTTCGTTGTGAAGAGAGAGTGTGGAACGGTGGAAAACAATCCGCTCCAATGTAGGGGAGAACCAACAGCGTTCGCAATAGCCAAACGGCCAGGAATCCACCAGCACAGGAGCGTTTCACGCAGCGGCGCACCCGAAAGAGCGATGAAACAGCCTCTACGCCAAGAAGCGCCTACCATTCGTAGAGTGCCCATGTTTGTATGCCATGCTCAACTACCGTACAATAGCGAACGGTTGCATTCTGCCGCCCAATTTCGTGCCTTTCAAGCATTGGTAGTCTGGAGACAGTGGACAGCCTCATGAGTGCACTCTTACAAAAACTTCCCCGTTTGGTCCTCGCTCTGGTTGTAGGGATGGTGGCTTTTCTGCCTGCACCCCAGCCGGCCCAAGGACAATCGTATCTTTTGCCGCGCGGTTTTGTGCGCGAGACAGTTTCAGCAAACTTCACCCTGCCCACCGGCTTCGCCTTTGCACCCGACGGTCGCATTTTCATCACCGAGAAGAGTGGCAAAGTGTGGGTGGTGCAGAACGGTCAACGCCTGGACACACCCTTTATTGACATCAGCGATCGTGTCAACAGCGTAGGCGATCGCGGCCTCTTGCATGTGGCCGTACACCCGCGTTTCCCAACGGTGCCCTACGTCTACCTGGCCTATGTTTACGAACCACCGGAAGCCGCCGGCTTTACCGACAGTGGTGCGCGTGTGTCACGTGTTAGCCGCTTTGAGGCAAGCCGCAGCAATTCTAATGTAGCTGTGCCGGGCAGCGAAGTGGTGATCCTGGGCGCAGGCGGCACCTGGGACACGATTGGCAACAAAGAAAGGACGGACGCGCCGCCCTACAGTTGTGTAGACGGTGCAGGCACGCCAATCCAGGACTGTGTGCCCAACGAAGGACCGGTCCACTCGATTGGGTCGTTGGCGTTCGGCCCCGACGGTGCGCTTTACGTCGCCAGTGGAGACGGCGTCAACTACGGCTGGGCCAGCCTGCGGGCGCAGAACCTCGACGTGCTCGTGGGCAAGATCCTGCGCATAAACCCAACCAACGGTCAGGGCTACCCCAACAATCCGTTCTACGACGGCAACCCCAACAGCAACAGATCCAAGGTCTACGCGCTGGGCTTGAAAAACCCCTGGCGCATGGGTTTCCACCCCGTCACCCGGGAACTCTACGTCACCGATGTAGGCCAATCGAAGTGGGAAGAGATCAACCGCACACCGGCAGGGGCCAATCTAGGCTGGCCCTGCTGGGAAGGTCCGCTACAAAATGCCTTCGATCCAGAATGTGAGCCGGTGCTGAGCGGTGAATGGCCCCACACACAGGCATGGCACTTTTACCCCCACCTCAATGGACGGGGCGCAGCACTGGGTGGCGACTTTCTACGTGGCACCAACTTCCCGGCGGCCTACCGGGGCAACTACTTCTTCAGCGAATTCAACGTGGCCACCATCGAGCGTGTCTTCATCAACGCAGACGGTGCCATCGTCGGCGAGACGTTCGGCAGCGGCTTCACCGGCGGCATACAGGTCTCCAGCGGCCCCGGCGGCGCGCTCTACTTCCTCTCGATCACCGAAGGAGCACTCTTCCGCGTTGTGTACAAGGGAGAGTCAAACGTTGCGCCCACGGCGGCGGCCGGCGCCTCCCCCAGCAGTGGACAGCCGCCACTACGCGTCAACTTCTCTTCGTCGGGCACCTTTGATCCAGACGGCGATCAGGTGACCTTCCGCTGGGAATTCGGCGACGGCAATACGGCCACCGATGCCAACCCCACCTACACCTACGAACGCGCCGGTCAGTACACGGCGCGCCTCACCGTCACCGACCCAGTGGGGGCGTCGTCGACGGACACGGTGCGGGTACTTGTGGGTAGCGATGCGCCGACGGTGGAGATCCTCAGCCCGCGGCCCGATCAGCGCTTCCGCATCGGGGAAACAATCAGCCTGAGTGGACGCGCCACCGATCCAGAGGACGGCACACTCACGGGCAACAGCCTGCGCTGGGTGGGCGTGCTACACCACAACGACCACGTCCACTACGACGCCTACACCGGCAGTGGTGTCGATGGACGCTTCGTCTTCGACGATCACGGCGACAACACCTATTTGGAACTCTGCCTCATCGCCACTGATTCTTCCGGTCTGCAAGGCGAATCTTGTGTAGACGTGCGCCCGCAAGAAGTGGTCTACACCATCGACTCGGTGCCCAGCGGCATTTCGTTGGCCTACGGCGGCAGCCCTTACACCACACCGTTTAAGGTGCGTACCTATGTCGGCGCCAAGCGAACGCTGAGTGCACCGCCCACAGTAACAGGTGGATTGCGCTTTGAAAGCTGGTCTAGTGGTGGCAACGCCACCCACGAAATTACCGTCGGCAGCAGTGATCGTACCCTGACGGTGCGCTACGCCAACGCCGCCGGTGACGTGTTGGAAGAAAGCAGCAGCAATGCAGCGGCGGCGGAGATCGTGAATGAGGCGTCGTCCTCACCGATTCCACCACCACCGGCACGCAGCGGCGCGGCTTCGTCTGCGCCGGCAGGCACCGGCACAGGAGAAATCCTGCGCGAGTATTGGGAAGGCGTAAGCGGCAAGAGCATCGAAGATCTGATGGATGCCCCCAATTACCCCGATTCGCCCACAGGCAGCGAGATGTTGCCGGTGTTCGAAACGGCGCGTGTGCTGGAGCCTGACTACGGCAGCCGCATCCGCGGGTACGTCCACCCGCCGGTGAGCGGCGATTACCGCTTCTTCATTGCCAGCGACGACGGCAGCGGCCTCTGGCTCAGCACAGACGAGAATCCAGTCAACGCCATCTTCATTGCCGGTGTCAGCCAGTGGGCGGGTCTACGCGATTGGACACGCTACCCCGAGCAGGCGTCCGGCGTCATCAAGTTGGAAGCGGGCAAGAAATACTACATCGAAGTCATTCACAAACAGGGCGACGGCAAAGACAACCTCGCCGTCGGCTGGCAGATCCCTGGTCGCGACATCGACGTGATCGACGGCGCCTATCTGTCGCCGTGGCGCGATTAGGGATTGGTGATTAGTCAATGTCATTAAGTTAAGCAGTGTGACCGACTGTTGCAGGTTGCAGGTTGCAGGTTGCAAGTGACACGCGAAGTGACTTCTTCTGTCGTCCGTCGTCCCTCGTCTAGTCTTAACCTAATGACAGTGGGTGATTAGTGACTGGTGATTGGGAAGAATCCCAATCACCAATTGCTAATCACCAATCACTTTCCGGCAAAGGACAACGCATGCTCAACACCCGCCGAGTATCGAATACCAGGAGCACATGGTCGGCGTTGTGGATCACCTGGATCATGGCGAACGCGCTGGGTGGTCTCGTGGTGGGGATGTTGGAGGGGGGCGGGCTACAATTCGCAGCCACACTCGTGTTGAGTGGTCCTATCCTAGGTGCGGTACAATGGCTTGTGCTAAAACGCGCCCTACGCATCGGCCCGATCTGGATCTTGGGCAGCACAGTTGGCTGGCTGGCCGGCACAGCAGCAGGAATGGCTGCATCGCCGTTGGTCGATCAGCTTGTCGCTGCACTCATGAACAGTTTCGGGCAATGGGAAGTGCTCTGGCTCAACGCCATTAAACAGACGTTGATCCTCACCATCCTCGGCCTGGCACATTGGGCGATGCTGCGACAACGCATCCCCGACGCCGGTTGGTGGATTGGGGCCAGCGCACTGGCCGGCCTCGCACAGGGGACGGCACAGGCGTCTTTCTGCGCTGCCGCCTGTGAACCGGTTATGGCAAGCATGGGCAACATGGTCGCCACCGGGTTGACGTACAGTATTGGCTGGGTAGCATACAGCATTGTCACAGGCTATGCACTGGTGCGCAGTCTACAGACAAAGCTTCGCTAAGCAGTCGCCACACTTGTTATTCATATACTTGCCCCAACACCACACTTGCAAGGAAGTCTGTATGCCGTCTTTGATCCCGGTATCGAACCGCCCGTTCAACGCCGAAACCCCTCTGGAAGTATTGCCCGAACCACTGACACCCATCGATCTTTTCTACGTACGCAACCACTTCGACGTCCCTGAGATTGATCTAGAAAGCTACCGTTTGACTGTCTCAGGCGTGGTGGAGAGGCCACTGACGTTGACTTTGGCCGAGATTCAAGCGCTGCCCAATCGCACAGTGACCACTGCCATGGAATGCGCCGGAAACGGACGCCTCTTTATGGAGCCCAAACCCGCGGGGACGCCGTGGGAACTTGGCGCGGTCAGCGTGGCTTCGTGGACGGGGACGCCATTGGTCGAAGTGCTCAAGTTGGCAGGTATACAGGACGACGCTGTAGACGTCCTCTTTCGAGGCGCGGACGGCGGCACCGTGGAACAGAAGGCGATCCAATACGAACGCAGTCTCTCTTTGGCGCTGGCAATGAATGCAGATGTGCTGCTTGTGTGGGCTATGAACGGCGAACCGTTGACGCCTAACCACGGACACCCGCTGCGTGTGTTGGTGCCAGGCTGGTACGGTATGGCGGCGGTGAAGTGGTTACAGGCCATCGAAGTGCTCCCCCATGCTTTCGACGGCTACTACCAGAGCTATCACTACGTCTACTGGGACGATGACCATGCGCCAGACGGCGAACCCTTGCGCAAGATGCAGGTGAGATCTCTGATCTGTTCTGTAGGCGAGGGTGCAGAGGTGACCACGCCTGTGGAACTGCGCGGCGTGGCCTGGTCCGGGCATGGTCCTGTCATTCAAGTGGAGCTTTCTACAGGCGGTGACGTGTGGAAGGACGCAGAGCTTGATCCCCCATCCGAGCCGGGTGCGCTACAAAATTGGCACTGGCAGTGGACGCCGCCTGCGTCGGGTGAGTACACCTTCAGCGTACGCGCTACCGACGCAGCCGGCAACACACAGCCGATACATCACCGCAGCAACCGTCTCGGCTATGGCAACAACGCCGTCCACAGCCTGACCCTGAACGTGGCCGAGTAACCCACCTGATGGACCCACAACTACGCACGAAGTTTTTATGGTCGCTGCTGCTGGCGCTGGTTGTCTACATGGCGCTGATCCTCTACGCCGACTGGCAGGCGTTGGCCGAAACGCTGGCCGGCTTCCAGTGGATCTACCTCCCCGGCGCGCTAGGACTAACGCTGATCAACTACCTGGGGCGACTGCTCAAGTGGCACTGGTACTTACAGTTAATCGGCGTCCGCATCAGCCGTGCCGACAGTGGACGCATCTTCGGCGTAGGCATGTTGATGGTGATGACGCCGGGCAAAGTAGGCGAATTCCTCAAGAGCTACATGGTAAAAAACATTACCGGCACGCCCATGTCTGTCACTGCGCCGGTGGTGTTGGCCGAACGCATGACCGACGGACTGGCCATGTTGATCCTGGCGGGTGTGGGCCTCTTCGCCTTCCAAGACACGACGGCGCGGCTGGTGGCCATCGTGGCGCTGTTGGCGATCCTCAGCATCATTTTGCTGGTGCAGGTGCGTCCTTTGGCATTGTGGATGCTAAACTTCGGCGAAAAGTTACCGGTGGTGAACCGTTTTGCGCATGGGCTCCACGAATTTTACGAAAGCAGCTACCTGTTGTTCCGGCCACGCAATCTGGTCATTGCGGTAAGCATCGGCGTGGTCAGTTGGCTGTGCGAAGGCATCGCCTACTATCTGGTGCTGGTGGGAATGGGCATCACCCCCAACTGGGAAGTGCTGCTGATCTCCATTTTTATTTTCAGCATCAGCACGGTGGTGGGTGCGCTTATCGCCACGCCGGGCGGGTTAGGCGGCACCGAAGGATCGCTGGTGGCGCTCTCCGGCCAGCTGCTGGAGATGGCGCGCACACCAGCCAGTGCGGCGGCTCTGTTGATCCGCTTCGCTACGCTCTGGTTTGGCGTCGCCATCGGCATTGTAAGCGTTATCCTTTGGCCGAAGTTGCTGAGTGGATCAGAGCAGGTTGCAGCCGGAGGTGTGGACACAGATCAAAGGAAAGAGTGAACCAGAAAAAGTCCGTATTTTCTCGAATCGGTCTGTTTCTTTGTGTTCTTTGCGGTTAAAAAAGCCTCTTGTTGTGGATTCACAAAAACCAGGTAGTCACAAAAAAGCCTGTGTCTACAAAAAAGTCTGGAAGAAAGAAAATGTGGAAAGTCGATCTACACTCGCATACAATTTTCAGCCGCGATTGCCTGAGCCATCCTGAAGCGGTGATTGCGCAGGCGCGCGCCGTCGGGCTGGACAAGCTGGCGATCACCGAGCACAACAACCTTGACGGTGCGATCTATGTCAAGTCGTTGGCACCGGATCTGATCATCGTGGGCGAAGAGATCAAAACAACACATGGCGAGATCATCGCCTATTTCGTCAAAGAAGCGGTGCCCAAAGGGCTCTCACCTCAGGAGACAATCCGAAGGCTACGCCAACAAGGGGCAATAATCAGCATTCCTCACCCGCTTGACACCTTGCGCCACTCGGCAATGGGGCTCAAAAACGTGCTGGAGGTTATCGACGATGTGGACGCGCTGGAGGTGCTTAACGCCCGCTGCGTCCGCCCTGCCGACAACGTGGCCGCCCTTGCGCTGGCAACAGAACGGGGTAAACTGGTGACAGCCGGCAGCGATGCCCACACAGTGGGCGAACTAGGCCGATGTCACCTGTTGATGCCTCCGTTCGAAGACAACGCCCCCAGTTTCCTGGCCGCCCTACACCACGCAAAACCCCAGGGCAGCATCAGTCCCTTCTGGCCACACCTGGCCAGCACCTACGCCAAGTGGCGCAAGCGATTTCGTCCTGTGTTGTATGGTGGGGTAGAACACAAAGCGTAACCTATTTTCGGAGCCAAACATGGACCTGTTCCTCGGCCTTGGGCTAAGCCTGACAGCCGCCGTTGTCCCAACCATCATCTACGCCATGGCATTTTACCTGGCGGATCGCTACGAACGCGAGCCGGTTTGGCTAGGGATTGTGGCCTTTTTGTGGGGTGCCGTCCCGGCGATAATCGTCAGCCTGATTGGGGAGATCCTCATTGGCGCGCCGATGGTCAACGCGCCGGGATCGCTGGCAGAAGCAGTGGTGGAAACGGCTGTGGTTGCGCCGCTGGTCGAAGAATTTGTAAAGGGCCTGGCCGTTTTCGCCATCTTTTACTTTTTCCGCCACGAATTTGACGGCGTGCTCGACGGCCTCACCTATGGCGCGCTCATCGGCTTTGGCTTTGCCATGACCGAGAATTTTCTCTACTTCGTCGGCGCATTTAGCGAAGGCGGCTTCGTAGACCTGACGATCCTCATCTTTTTACGGTCGATTGTCTTTGGTCTGAACCATGCCTTCTACACCGGCCTGCTGGGTATCGGCTTTGGGATGGCGCGGCTGAGCCACAGCAAAGGACAGCGCAACGCCTGGATCATCTTCGGCTTTGCAGCGTCTGTCTTTGCCCACGCCGTCCACAATTTTGGGGCCAGTATCAGCGTTGTCAACGGGGTCGGCATCTTCCTCAGCCTGGGGATGGCCATATTGGGCGTGGGCATGGTCCTCTTGGCGCTGATGCTCACCTGGCAACAGGAACTCAAGTGGCTACGCGAAGAATTAAACGAAGAGGTGGGCATCCTCCTCACAGAACAAGAGTACGCTGCACTCACGAAAAATTGGCGACGCTCCGACCTGCTCGACCGCAAGCACTACGGCGAACAGGCGCTCCGCATGCAACAGCTCGTGGAACTGGCCTTCCGCAAACACCGTTTACGCCGTTTAGGCACTGCACGCGAGCCGAAATTGACAGCGCAGATCCAGGAGTTGCGCGCTCAGGTCGCCGCTCGGATTGGGTAATTGGGTAACCCAGCTTGGCCATATGGTTGCGTCGACGACACCGGCGGACGGCCCTAGACCCAGCTAGAATAGAAGGGAATTCTGATGAAAACTAAACATAAACGAGTAGGGCTAACATTTTCCGGCATTGCGATTGGTCTCACGCTGCTACTATGGCTCGTCCCCGGTATTGACGGCATCGCCTACGCCCAAGGCACGGCGCCGCCAACCGCCACGCGCACACGCAACGCCACAGCAACAGTCACAGCAACAGTCACAGCAACAGTCACAGCAACGGATACACGAAGCACACAAACGGCTACCGCCACTTCAACGCGGCGGGCTACATCAACGCGACCAGCGGCAACGGCGACACCCTCTGCCACAGCGACGTTCACCACCACTCCGCAGGTGACAGAAGAAGCGCCGAGCGTGCCGGTTACCGTCACGGTTGTGGTCACCGTTACCAGTGTGGCAACCGCACCCGTTACGCCGACGCCAACAGCCGGCGCGCCGGTTATGGAATTGCTAGAGACCGAAGTGCTCACCGGCACCATCCTGGCCAACCGCACTGAGGTGACAACCACCTTCTTCCTTGAAGGACGGCTCTATGAGCTACCGCCGCTACGCTCCACCAGTGCAGTGCTCCAACGTCCGCTCACAGTGCTCACCCTCTACAATTGCGAAGTAGGTGATGCAACAGCGAGTGCCGCGGACAGTGCCGCGGCCACTGCAGAATGCTTCTGGGACCCCTATCCCGTGCGCCAGGACGGCTTTTACGAAATCGTCAACGGGGCGGATGTGGATGCACCGCTCAGCTTGCTCCTGCAAGAAGCTGCGCCGCCGCCTGATGATCAGATCTGGATCCAGAATCGCACCGGCCACCCAGAACGATTCCTCTACGCCGGCAACCTCTTTGAACTAGCCAACAGCAATGTCCTTGAGCTGACGCTGGACGAAGCCGAGCTTGTCGGCGGTGTGCCGGTGGGCGAGATCTATCTGCGTCGCTGTCTTGGTGTGGCGGAGCGCGCCGTCTGCGAATGGCTGCCACAGCCGGTTGTGGGTGGCATCTACTACGCGCTCATCGACGAAACGGCCCCCGGCCTTTTGCCCAACAGCGCGATGACGACGATCCAGCTCGATCTGGTGCTGGGCGAAGAGCGACTGGCAGCGCTGGCCACCCCGACCCCCGAACCGACACCGACGCCTGCCCCCACCGAAGTGCCGCCCACGCCGGACCCAGCAGCAACCCTCATCGCCGCAGGGGACGCCGTCCTCTGCACGGCGCAGGTGCCACGTCTCAATGTGCGTAGCGGCCCAGGCGTCGAGTATGTGGTCGTCGCCCAAGTTCAACAGGAGGCAGACAACGGGCGCTTCGCCGCGATCGGCCAGAACGCCGCCGGCGACTGGCTGGCGGTGGATCCGAGCGTGGCCGACGGTGGATGGGTGATCAACACGCCCCAGTTTGTTGTCTGCCAAGGTGACACCAGCACCCTTGCCGTCACCCAGGTGACCGATGGACGAGTGGCCGAGCCGACGTCCGTTCCCGCGGCGGCGGATAGCACAGAAGGTGAAAGCACAGAAGGCGAAACAGCGGACGCCGAAGGCGAAGCGGAGACAGAAGAGACCGACGCGTCCGGCGAAGCGGGGATCCCGTTAGGACAAGCCCGCCTCATCGCCACCAACGCCTTCGATCAAGACATTCGCTTTACGTTGGCCGCCAACGAACATGGCCTGCCCGAAGGCTCACCGTCCGAATACGATTTGGCGCCCGGTCAAAGCATTTCGTTCACCATCCGCGCAGGGCGTGTGCAGTTCTCAGCCAGTTCACCCTTCCGCAGCAGTTCGGGCAACGCCGAGTTTATCATCCAAGAAGGAACAGCACGCGAACTCTTCTTGCGTTTCTTCCCCTCCGAAGGGGATCCAAATCGGTGGGAATTACAGTGGGAGTAAACGCATGACCGACGTCCCCATCTTTGTGGGCGAAAGCGCGTGGCAGGCCGAGAATCTGGCGCGCATTGAGCATCACCTATCCGTAATTCGTAATCAGGAAGACGACACACTCTTTACCGAATGGTGGAACGGCCACTTTGTGGTGCTTACCCATGCAGACGGTTACCTGCGCCTGTGGATGATGGAGGAAGAGGTTGCCAACACCACTTGGGTGCAGAGTGTTCTCGATCTGGAAGATCCTTTGCACCTGGTGCTGAACTACACGCAAGCCATGCTCCTAACACTGGCCTGGCAGCCCGATCCAAGACGGGTCTTCATAAGTGGATTAGGCGGCGGATCACTGCCGTTGGTGCTGCATCACCACTTCCCCAACATTGTCCTCGATTGTGTGGAGATTTCGCCTGCCGTAGTCGAAGCAACCACGACGTATCTGCCACTGCCCGTTGACGAACGCATCACCGTCACCGTGGCCGACGCCGCCGACTTTCTGGCCATGCAAGCACCGTCAACCTACGACATGCTGTTGCTCGATCTCTTTACAGATGGCGGCAAAACGCCGGATCATGTCACAGATCGGGCGTTCTTCGAGATCTGCCACCAACGGTTAACGGCAAATGGCGTCCTCTCGATGAACCTGTACAGCCTCGCCGAAGGACATGCTCAACGGCTGGAACGGCTGCAGGAGATCTTTGAGAGCGTCTACATCTGCAAAATCCATAGCGGCATTGACGTGGTCCTGGCTGCAAAGACAGCGCCGATTGGCCGGTTCACCATGCTTGAGCGCAGCATCGACGTGCAAAAACGCAGACAGTTCCATTTTCGCCTGCCCGACTGGGTGAAGAGCGTCACCCTCTGAAAGAAGCCACTTTGAACCGGAATGTAGCACGCCAATGGGGACTCGTCCGCTCGTTGATCATCTACTATGCGCAGCCATGGAGACGGGTACAGGCGCGCCGGTTTTATGGTCAATTTATTAAGCGTGGTGACCTCTGCTTCGACATTGGCGCACATGTAGGCAGCCGGTTGAGCCTGTGGGCGGCGATGGGCGCACGCAGTGTGGCCGTTGAACCACTGCCACACTGTATGTCGCTGCTGCGCCGTATCTACGGCGGCAACCCCAACGTCTTCCTCGTGGAAGCGGCGGCTGGGGCTGAAGCCGGGCAGGCAACCATCCACCTGAACCCGGCCAACCCCACCATTGCCACCCTCTCACAGCAGTGGATTGCCGCCGTACAGCGCCGCTCAGATTTCGCCAACGTCACCTGGGACGAGGCTATCGATGTGTCGGTGATTACGCTGGACAGCCTGATCGCCCAACACGGCGTCCCCGTCTTCTGCAAGATCGACGTGGAAGGCTTCGAACCCGCCGTCCTGCAAGGACTTTCGCAGCCGATCCCCATGCTGTCGCTGGAGTACACCCCCGCCGATATCCCCGCCTCCCTCGCCTGCATCGACCGGCTCAGCCAACTGGGCGACTACGAGTACAATTGGTCCGTAGGCGAAGGCCAAAAACTGGCAGAAAGTGTGTGGCTCCCCCCGGCTGCGATGCGTTCTCTGCTTGAAAAGATGAAGATCGACGATCCCTCCGGTGATTTCTATGCGAAGGAAATATTATAGAGGCACGATTTACCGTGCCCCTACAATATCCGTTCGCCGTTGTGGGGACGTGCTCTCAAATTCAACGCCCTGCGGTTAGTAACCGCAGCTACGACAAACGAATCCTCTCCCGTCATACGTAGGTCACGCTAACAGAGACAAAAAAAGGGCGTCCGGTGAGGACGCCCTTTCTCCATTCACTTACGAACACCAATCCAACTGCTACCTGCCAACTGCTACCTGCTACCTGCCAACTGCTACCTCTCCACCGCCGGCAAGAAGAGATACAAATTCGTATCCGCCTCTTCCACGATGATCGTCGCTGTGAGTTCGGGGTTGGTAACGTCGCGGTAAGTGTAGGTGCCTACCGTTTGAAGCTGGCGACGGTAGGTGTCACCTGGGCCAAGCAGACCACTGTCCCAGGCGCCGCTGTCTGCGTTGACCGACGAGGGCAGCAAGCCGTCATAGCTGACCGACGGTGTGATACTGGTGCTGCTGCGCAGTGAGGTATCGGCATTGATCCACTCGATGGTAGCGCCCAGCGGCACCGTCACCACGGCGGGTTCGAAGCCACCATCGGTGATGGAGACCTGCACGTGGGCCTCGCCGGCGACGAGCGGCGTCAGCGGCACGTCGAAGTGGACCGGCGCATCGATCACCGTCAGGTCGGGGCTGGTGTAGGGCTGGTAGCCCGTCTTCGCCACATCCAGGCGGAAGACACCGGCTGGTGTGAAGAAGCTGAAGTAGCCGTCAGTCGCCACGGTCTGCGGGTTAACCTGATCGAACTGAACGGCAGGCCAGAGCACGAAGACCTCGTCACCGCCGGCGGCGCTGGTGGTGGACTGCATACAGCTCACCAGTGCAGCGTCGATGGGCATGCCCGTTGTCACATCGAAGACGGTGCCTTCGGGGTCGATGAGCACGGTGCCATCGGAGCAGCGGCGGATCAGGTTGCAGGTGACGCAGATACGCACCGCACCGGTGAGACGCCCACCCTCTTCCACACTGAAGGTGCCGGTGTAGATACGATCGTTGTCGGGATCGGTGAGTTCCACCTGGATATCGTCGCCGATTTCCAGTGTCACCTGGGCGTTGGGATCGGAACAGCAGACCCGCAACGAGACGGTGTAGGTGTGGCCGGGGCGCAGGAAGATCTGCCAACCGGCTTCGTCGAGCCGCCCACTGGGGATGATAATGTGTCCGCTTTCGTCTTCGAAGCGCAGGCTGATGGGATCCCAGAAGAGCGTGCTGTCGACGATGATGTGGACGGTGGGCGACGGCTCGCTGGTCACAGCACCGGCGCGGGCCACAGTGTAGATGTCGTGGGGGCCATCGGGCAGGTTGACCACGTAGGACCAGTTGCCCTGGCCGTTGCCGTGGGTGTCGGTGCTGATGTCGGTAACCACCGGCGCACCGTCGATGTAGATGTCCACCACTGCGCCGGGCTGCACCCAGCCTTCGATTGTCACCGTGCCGGTGCAGGTGCTGCCCGCGGCCGGGCTGACGATGACCGGCGGCAGAATTGGCACGGTGACGGTGGCAACAGCGCTGTTGTTGAGGGTGTTGCCGTCGTTGTTGCTAGAGACGACCACGTTGTTGGTGATGACCGTCCCCGGCGGCGTTGTCCACGGGATGCTGGTGCGCAGGATCACCAGCCCCGATCCACCGGCGGGCAGCGTTCCTACGTTGTAGTCGAGTGTGTTGCCGCTAATCGACGGCGCATAGAACGGAATCGAGTGCTCGGCGATAAGCGTCTGCGGTGCAGCATAGCTGTCGATGACGTGTACGTCATTTGCCGCCGATGAGCCGCCGTTGTTGTAGTTGACAACCCAGCCGATCACCCAGCGGCGCTGCTGTGTCACCGGATCGAAGTCGGGCCAGATTTCGCCGCGCTTGGTCACCGCCGGGTCCGCCTTGGGATCAACGACCTTCCCGTTCAAAAGATAGTCTTCGGTTTCGCCGGTGCGGAAGGGGATATCGTAGCCGCGGCCGTCGCCGTGGGTGGTGAATGGTTTGTTCGACGGGCGCTCACTCAAGGTCAACCGCAGCCATGCCGGGCGCTGCGCCAGTTCATCCAGCCAGTGGACGGGTCCTGTGGTGGTGAGGACCATCACATGTTGGCCGGGGCCAAGTAGATTGGCCGCCACCGGCTGATCGACGACGATGTGCTCGTAGGCGATGCTAGGCGCACCGGCGGCGTTCTGGGGACACTCGAAGCGGTCAGCCCAGTCGCCGTCGCGGTTGCTGTCCACCCAGGCATTGATGTAGCCGGTGCCGTTGGGCAGCAGCGCCAGCGCTGCCGGCGTAATGGTGACAAGCACACGCATGGTGCCGATGCGACAGTGCTGGAAGTTCACCGTAGCCAGGTCGAGGCCGTCGTCGTAGCGATCACGGTCGGCCACATTGTTGGCCGGATCGAGATTGGTTGCGCCGTCGGCATCGAAGCCCTGATCGGCCTCGACTTCGGCGCTGACCCGCTTGCCCAGGAAGAAAGGACGAGGCTGATCGTGGCGCGGTCCTCGTTCGGGCGCAGCCACGTTGAAGACGGTGGGGAAGTTGGCCTGTACACTGGGGTAAGCCGTCATCGCCACACCGGCGTGGTTGGTGCTGTCCGGCGCGTCACCCAGGTCGCGGCAGGCGTAGCGCAACGTCACCGGGTTGCTCTGACCGTTCCGGTTGCCCACGGTCCACTTGGCAATGTTGACGAGAGGCTGTCCACATTCCACCTGGCCGATCTTCACTTCGATTTTGATGGTGACAGGCGACGTCCCCGGGCCGAGGAGACCGTCCCAGATCACGGTCTGGCCGCTGTTGATGATGGCGGCGATGCCCGAACTGCTGCTGACGGAGACCGCAGTGACGCCGCTGGGCAGGTCGTCGCTGATGTGGACGGTGTGGGTGAGGCCGTCTGTGTTGCTCAGGGTGAGGTAGTAGACTGCGCTCATGCCGGGCAACACTTCGGCATCGGTGACGGGTGTGCCGTTGGCGTTCACCAGGACACTTTTGGTCAGTTCGATCTTGGGATCGACAGGCTTACATTCTACCGGCGTCTTCACTTCGGCAAAGGCAGACTGGCCGTTAGGAATCGCCACAATCGCACGGTTGACCACGATATCGACACACGCAATCAGGCGCACACGGAAGTCAAAGCGCACCACAGCGTTGGGTGTGAGGGTGCCGTTCCACAGGATGGCGCCGCTGGGTCCAATTGAAGGATTGTAGGTTGCCAGCAGCGGGGTGACACTAGGATTCACCTCCGTTACCAACGGCGCGCCGAGCAGAGAGACGCCGCCGGGCAGCACGTCGGTCATCACGGCGGAGGCAGGTGTGGTGCCGCCGACATGGGTGATGATGACGCTGTAGGTGATCACATCGCCTACGCTTGCCGGATTGGGGGCGACGTAGCTTTTGCTGATCTCAATCTTGCCGGGCTGGCCGGGTTGCTGGCCTTTGCGGTAGTAGTCTTCGGTTTCGCCGTACTTGAGCATAGCCGGGAAGGACGGTCCGCGGCCATCGGCGCGGTTGATACTGGTGTCGAGCACGGCAGGTTGTTCACTCAAGGTAAAGCGAATCCAGGCGTCGGCGTCGGGCTTGTCGTTGAGGACAAGCCGCGTGGGCACCGCGATGTCGATATAGCCGCCGGCGGGGATCGAGGCCGGGTTGATCACCCAATCTTGTACGATCCACTCGAAGGCAATGGCATCCTGGTTGGCACAGCGGGCGACATCGTTCCAATCGCCGTCGCGTGTGCCGTCGAACCAGACGTTGAGGAAGAGACGATCCACGGCGGGCGGCACGGCGGCGGCAGAGACCCGCACCTTGAGCACGCTTTCGCGGCAGTGGAGCAGGGGAACGTTGGGGTTGAGCCAGCCGTCGTCGCCCTTGTCGTTGTCGGCGACGTCGTTGGCCCCACTGTTAAGGATGTTGGTGACGCCGTCGGCGTCGGGCAGCAGATCAGCGTCGAGTTCGCGGGTTTCGTCTTTGCCCAGCCAGTATTGCAAGATCTGGCTGTGTTTGGGGCCGGTGGGTTCGGTGGCAGGCGTATTGCCCCACACGGTAGGGAAGCGCCCCAGCACAGGACCGGCGGCATAGGCGGTATTGGGTATGCCGTGATGGTTGGATTGGCTGTCCGGCGCGTCACCGAAGTCGCCGCCGCCGTCCTGTTGCGGCGGGCATTGAACCAGGGTAAAGATGTCAGCTCTGCCAATTTCTGCACCGTCAGCATCCAGCAACTTGGCCACATTGACCACTTCTGACGGGCATTGCAGATTGGGCGAAACCACCACTTTGAACTTGATGGTCACGGACCCACCGGCGGGGATGTTGCCAGTCCATTGCATGAGGGCCGGGTTGCTGTCATCGGCGGCGGGGAGGGTGGCAGTCAACGAACCGGGCATGTAGGCCGTCCCTGCGGGGATGGGATCCTGCACAGTGACGCCAGTAGCCGGGCCGGTGCCGCTGTTGTTTACGACAATAGTGTATTCGATGATGCCGCCTGGCACCGTCATGGTGACGTCGGCGCTCTTGCGGATCTTGAGTTCGGGTTTGTCGTCGGTCACCAACTTGATCAAATAGTCTTCGGTCTCGCCAAAGCGGAAACCGTTGGGGGGGCCGCGACCGTCGGCCAGGTTGATGGAGGTATCAAGCGGCACAGGCGCTTCGGACAAGGTGAGGCGCAGCCAGTGATCGGCAGGCGTGTTGGGTAGATCAACGGCCAGGAAGGCGGGCACGGTGATGGTGTGAACGCCATTGCCCAGGCCGATGACGTGATTCTGCACCACCCAATCGTAATTTATGGCCGCAATGCCGCCGGTGGACGGACACTGGAAGATGTCGCGCCAATGGCCGTTGCGGTTCCAGTCGATCCAGGCGTTGAGGAAGCGCTCACGCGCCCCACCCACAATCGTCACCTGCACGTCCATCGTGGTCAACTGGCAGTGGACCTTCTGGGGCAGTTTGAGCAGGCCATCGTCGTGGAGGTCGCGGTCGGCGATGTCTGCCGCCGGATCGAGATTGGCGGGGCCATCCTCGTCGGGGAGGAGATCGGCGTCACGCTCGCCGCTGACCTCTTTGCCCAGCCAGGCATCGGCCTTAGGGCGGGCGTGGCGCGGTCCTGGCGGCGCGCCGGTGGCGGGATCAAAGACGGTGGGATAGCGCGCCGCCACCGGGCCAGGATAGGCCGTCATCCCAGCAATGGGGTGGTTGGAGCTATCAGGGGCGTCGCCGAGATCGGGGCAGATACGCTTGATGGCGATCTGCGCCTGTCCTTCGAAATTGGGCAGTTGTTCGGCCTTCACAGTGACCTTGTTGATGATCTCACCGATGCACTTGAGTTGCACGGTGGGCACATCGATCAGATTCACGTCAAAGCGGATGGTGGCTGTCTCTTCAGGCTTCAGCGTGCCTGTCCAGATGACGGCACGATTGGCATCTGAATAGGATGCCTCTCCGGTCGACGCCTCAATGGTGCGTGCGCCAAGTGCCACATCATCAGGCAGCGGATCACTCATGCTGAGGTCGAGGACGATGTCCTCTTTGTTCTGGATGGTAATCGAGTAAGTGACAGTGTCGCCGATGGTGGCAAACTCGGCGCTGGCCGCTTTCTGCACGATGACGGGCGGTGTGTCCTGGGCGCGCATAATCTGGCTACCGGCGAGCATTGCCAGCAACCCTAGCGCACAAGAAACGAGCAACAGCAGCCACAATCGCCTGATGGGCGGTGGGGCCACTCGCTGCGCCCCTGCATTGGGAGAGCGAAGATCACGCATACGGTCCTCCTGGATTTGGTTTTGATGCAACAACGATGTTGTGAAAACAAGCAGGGATCTTTGGTTGTGAAGATCATTGGGGAGTTGTTGGGGCAATGGTAGAGCAAGCAGATCTGCAACACAACCAGATTGATCACCTACTTCATGTGCAGTAGATCACAGTCAGCCCTACTGTTTGTGGATTTTGCCGGGTTGGCGCAAAATGAGGACCGACTACAGGAGAGAGACAGAGTGATGGAAAGTGCGATGGTTATTTATCAGGAAGATTGCGAACGCCTCACCATCGAGAACGTGGAAGGGCTGTTCGGCTGCTGGGGCCGGGGGCCTGCCGCGGCGGACGTGTTACGCATCTTCAAAGGCAGCGACCACGTCGTCCTCGCGGTGGACGGGGCGAGCGGCCAGGTGATCGGCTACATCACTGCCATCACCGACGGCGTTTCGGCAGCCTACATTCCACATCTCGAAGTGCGCCCGTCCTGGCAAGGACAGGGCATCGGCAGCGAACTGGTACATCGCATGTTAGAGCGGTTGCGTCACCTCTACATGATCGATCTCATGTGCGATGAAGATTTACAAGCGTTTTACGAACGTCTAGGCTTTCGCCCGTGGACAGGGATGTTGATCCGCAACTACGACCGGCAGGCATGCGATTGAGCATTTCCCTGCCCCAACGATTCCGGCAAGGATTCATGACTTCCTCGATTGAGTTGATCTCCCCATCGGCAGAGCTGGCAGTCGAATTCCGCGCCTTTGTGCGCGAACAGCTCGAAGCCGGCGGCAGCGGCTATCTCCCCATTTTCCATCTGATCCAAACAGATTTTGCAGCTTATGTGGCTCGGTTACACGCCGAAAGCGACGCGAAACAGACTTCACCGGATCGCGTGCCACAGTCTACTTTCTGGCTGGTGCGCCACGCGGACGGTGAAACGCGCGTCCTGGGCACGAGCCGATTGCGTCACAGCCTTAACGAGCGGCTACGCCTCATGGGCGGTCACATTGGTTACGGCATTCGGCCCAGTGAACAGCACAAAAGCTATGGCACGCAGATCCTGGCGCTGACACTGCTAGAGGCACGCAAATTGGGGATCGAGCGCGTCCTCGTCACCTGCGATGTGGACAACATCGCCTCGGTGCGCATTATCGAGAAGAACGGCGGCGTCCTCGAAGATCGGCTGACACCGGCGAACTATGATCGGGAGATCGCGCGGTATTGGATCGATTTGTGACGACCGACGATGGACGACCGACGATGGACGACCGACGATGGAGGACCGACGATGGAGGACCGACGACACTTGGGGACGTTGGTGGGGAATTGGGGGCGTTCGAGCACAAAAATGAAGGGCAACAGGCCAATAAAGAATGGGTCGACCAGGTGGGTCGACCCATTCTTTATTCTTCAATCATTTCAATCCGCATCGGTCATTTCAGTCGATACCTGACGTACAGTTCCCGGTTCGGGTCATTTTCGCCGAGGATAAATTCCACCATTTCGCCGACAGGCTCCTGATTGCCATCAACGATCTGGACCTGCCAGATGCCGGTGGGCGATTCGAAGAAGGCAGCGCCAAGGTTAGCGAAACGGGTGTACGGGCTTGGCCCAGGACGGGTTTCGCCTGGGAGCCCGCCGGTGGAGCGTGCCTGTACTTGCAATGGGGCGCCGTTCTTGAACACACGGAAACTGTAGCCGGGCAGCGCGTAGCTGTCTTCGGCGTAGATGTAGAGATAGATGCGCACTTCGTCCACGCCGTCAACCTGCGTCGGGAATTGCTCGGCGGCCTCTAGTAGGAAGTCATAGTCAGGCGTGGGTGTTGGGGTAGGCGTCGGCGTTTCGGTGGGTGTGGCCGTCGGTGTCGGTGTCTCTGAAGGCGTGGGCGTCGGTGTCGGCGTTTCTGTAGGCGCGGGGGTGGGTGTCTCTGTCGGCGGTTCGGGGGTAGGCGTCGCCGTAGGCGGTTCGGGCGTAAAGGTCGGCGTCGGTGCGGCTTCTGCCGCCAGGGGCGGATTGGTTGGCGCAGCCGGGGCAACCGCGGCCACAGATGCCGGTTGAGCACCTTCGGGCGTGGGCGTATAGGTGGGCACAGGCGTGCGCGTCGGCTCCTGGCGTCCACCTCCGCCACAACCCGCCAGGCTCAACAGCGCTATCGTCATCCCCAACAAGAGCCAGATCCGTATGTTCGGCGAACTCTGCGCCATACTCACATCCACCATTTCAGTAAGTGAAGAGTCAATGTCATTAAGTTAAGGGTTTCCGCACTCGAATATCTGCGGAGAGAGCACGCCCACGTGTGGCTGTTCCTGTGTAGACCCGCACTCGGCGCTTAACTTCATGACATTGAGTGAAAAGTTACTCGTAAGGGCATGTACATCTAATTGGCAACAGTCAGTCGTCCATACTACCCCAAACCCAGACACCGACCAAATCCACTCACCTATCTGGTCGATCAGCCTGTCCTGTGGACGGGTGCGCAGGCCAACAGATCCACAGCATACTTACAAAGACAGCAGGCTGCTGGTCGCTAGAGATACGGAATCATTACGGATCACCCAAGGACGCACCCGATGAAAGAGAGCATGACCCCCAAGGAACGCTGGCTGGCGGTGTTGACGCGCGCCCAGCCGGATCGTATGCCCATGGATTATTGGGCGACAGAGGAAGCCAATGCCAAGATGTTGGGTTACACCGGCTGCGATACGCTGTGGGAAATGTTCAAACGGCTGCACATTGACCGCGTGGTGGGTGTGTCGCCGCGTTACGTGGGGCCGTCTTTCGCGGCGGAATACGACATGTTCGGCTGTCGCTTCGCCGACGTCGACTACGGCACAGGACGCTACCGCGAATGCGTTTCCCATCCCCTGGCGCAGTACAACTCCATCGAAGAGATCGAGGCCAACTACACCTGGCCCAGCCCGGATTGGTTCGACTATTCGGGGGTTCGTGCACAGATCGTGGGGAAAGAAGCCTATCCAATCCAGGGCGGTGGATCAGAGCCGTTCTTGATCTACGCCCGGCTGCGTGGCATGGAACAGGCGTACATGGACCTGCTCTTACAGCCTGAGCTTGTCACCTACTGCCTGGACAAGCTCTTCGATCTGGCCTACGAAAATACACGGCGCATCTACGAACAGTTGCCCGGCCAGGTGATGCTCTCGTACGTGGCCGAAGACTTCGGCTCACAGGAAAGCCTGCTCTTCGCGCCCAAGACGATCCGCGAGATTTTCTTGCCGCGCATGAAACGTATGATGGATCTAGCCCACGAGAATGGTACTTACGTCTTCCATCACAGCGACGGGGCAATTTGGCCGATCCTCCCCGATCTCATCGCCACAGGGATCGACATCCTCAACCCGATTCAGTGGCGCAGCAAAGGCATGGATCGCGCCCGGCTCAAAGAGAGATTCGGCGCTCAGGTCATCTTCCATGGCGCTATGGACAACCAACAGACGCTCCCCTTCGGCACCGTCGAGGACGTGCGCCGCGAAGTCGAAGAGAACATCGCCCTCCTCGGCGCGGGCGGTGGCTACATCCTCGCCCCCTGTCACAACATCCAGGTCGTCAGCCCGCCGGAGAACATCGTGGCCATGTACGAAACCGCGTACGCGGTTGGGTAGACGGGAGGGGGGATCTACCGCAAAGGACGCAAAGAAAAGAGAGAAGAAGAGGGACACGGATTTCAGGATTGACAGGAAATCAGAGGAGAGGGGGAAATGCCATTGGCGTTAAGATAAGCACCGTACGAGCAAGTGCCGGGGACTTTTCGCCGCAGCGAGATGGGAGATCCACTCCTGTCGGCACGTCCAACGTGAAGTCCCCGGCACTTTCGCTGCCCCTGAATCTTAACGCCAATGGGAAAAACGCCCAGTTCCAGAAAGAGACAGCATCCTTCCATCTCCCTTCTGCATCCTATTCATCCTGAAATCCGTGTCCCTCTCTCTCTTCTTTCTTCTTTCTTCTCTCTTCTCTCTTCTCTCTTCTTTGCGTCTTTGCGGTGAACTCTCTAGATCGACACCGGCGGCGCATCCGCGTTGAGGATCAGCCGGTTCAGCTCGTGGATGTCCTCTTCGATGATGCGTTCGAGGGTGGCGAGTTGACCATCGATCTGTGCACTGTAGTCGGCGATGAGGCCGATGGCGGCCTCGGTGGGCGCGGCGTCGGCGGTGCCGAGGATGGGCAAGAGCGACGCTAGTTTCGAGTTGAGGCGCGGCCGATTGGTGAGGCTGTAGGTGTTCTTCTGCTCACCCGGCTGGATCAGCGCGTCTTCCACATTGCCCAACTTCTTGAGGATCTCCTCGGCCTTGGCCACAACGGCGGCTTCGTCGGTGAGCAGCTTGTGCCAGTGTTCCACCTGCCCACGGACAGAACGCAGCCGGTTGACGCCCTTGTGCGCGTCAGAAATCTTGGCCAGGGTGGAGCGGATCTTGTCGAACTGGGCCTGCAATGCTTCGGTGGAGACGTCGACGCGCGGATCCTTGACCACGCGAAAACACTCCACGGTGCAGTCGTCGCCGACGCAGAGACGCACTTGATAGTCACCCGGCGGCACGGCTGGGCCTTTGTTGGCCTCGCTGGCGGTCTTGTTGCCCAACACCTTGGCCGCGCCGGCAATGCGAAGATTCCACACGAAACGATTTAGCCCCGGTTTCACCGCGATCCACGGCCCCGCTTCCATCATCTTCTTGTTGTCGTCCCAGTCGGCGTAACCGGCCGGTTTGGGGCTGAAGGAAATCAGCTCGTCACCTTTATCGTCGAGGACCGACAACTTCACAGCGGCGTCTTTGGGCAGATCGGTGGGCAGTGTGTAGTGGATCAACACGCCACGCGGCGCGCCCAACCCGCCGTCGAGGACGGTGCGCTGGGTAAGGCCGGTGTCGTCGTCCTTACGGGCGACATAGACGGCGCTGGAACCGATGTCGTAGACACGTCCTTCGCTGGGCATCCAGTCTTCGAAGAGATTGGGCAGCACACGTACTGTCTGGCGAGGCGGGTAGAGGCGCTGTTCGCCCTCGCGGGCGATCTGGCGCAGCGGTGTCAGGTCGTCCAGCACCCAGAACGAACGGCCATGGGTCGCCACAATCAGATCGCCATGCTTCACCACCAGGTCATAGACCGGCGACACAGGCAGATTGCCGTCGACACGCGCCCAGTTGACGCCGTCATCAAAGGAGACGTAGAGGCCGGTTTCGCTGCCCACGTAGAGCAGGCCGGGTACCTCGGTGTCACAACGAATGACGCGGGTGTAGTCATGGTCGGGGATGCCGCCGCTGATGCGTGTCCACGTTGCGCCGTAGTCGTTGGTCTTGAAGAGATAGGGCGTGGTGTCGTCCAGTTTGTAGCGGGTGGCGGCGAGATAGGCGGTGGCAGCGTCGAAGGGCGACGGCTCAATCGTCTGGAGATAGGCCCACTCAGGCAGATCGGCGGGGGTGACGTTGGTCCACGTGTCGCCGCCGTCGCGGCTGATATGGACAAGACCGTCGTCGCTGGACGCCCAGAAGAGGCCGGCTTGCAGGCTCGACTCGCGGAAGCTGGCAATGGTGGCGTAATGTTCCGCGCCGCTGGTGTCCGACGTAATCTCGCCACCCGAAGGGCCCAGCTTGCTCTTGTCGGCGCGGGTGAGGTCGGGGCTGATGGGCTGCCAGGAGTGGCCGTCGTCGGTGGAGCGGAAGACCATCTCACCACAGGCGTAGAGGACATTTGCATCGTGCGGCGAAAAGAGGATGGGGAAGGTCCACGGGAAGCGGTGCGTCAGGTCGCGAGGGCCGATGTCGCCGCCGTAGGCTTCGGGCCACACATTCACAAGCTGGATCTGCCCACTGCGCAGGTCGGCCCGTTGCAGCGCGCCCTGCCCACCCGGCGACGAACCCACCGCGCCCACGTAGACGATGTCGGGGTCTTTGGGGTCGACGGTGATGAAGCCGCTTTCGCCTGTCCCCGCGATGCTGCATGCGCCCCAGGAGATCACGCCGCTGCTGGTGTCGTTGGGCACATAGAGGCTGGAATTGTCCTGTTGGGTGCCGTAAATGCGGTAGGGGAAGGAATCGTCTACATGAATGCGGTAGAACTGCGCCGTGAGCTGGTTGTAGACGGTGCTAAACGATTCGCCGGCGGTGTAGCTGATGCAAGCGCCGCCGTCGTTGCCCTGAATCATGCGCCGGTTGTCGCTGGGATCGATCCAGAGACCGTGGTTGTCGCCGTGGGGCGTGGGGATCTCGGTGAAGGTTTTGCCGCCGTCGGTGGACTTGAGCATGCTCAGGTTGAGCACGTAGACCGTCTCAGCGTCCTGCGGATCGGCGAAGACGTGCAGGTAGTACCAGGAGCGGTAACGCAGATCGGGCTTGTCGCAGAGCAGTTGCCACGAGTCGCCGAAGTCGTCGGAGCGGTAAAGGCCGGGCTTGTCGGCGTCCTTGGCCTCGATGATCGCCCACACGCGCCCAGCCTTCACCGGGGACGCCGCCACGCCGATTTTGCCCAGAATCTCGGCCTTGGGCAGTCCTTTGGCCTGGGTGATGTTCGTCCAGGTGACGCCGTCGTCGGTGGATTTCCAGATCCCACTGTCGGGGCCGCCGCTGTTCAGCTCCCAGAAGTTGCGGTAGACCTGCCAGAACCCGGCGTAGAGGACACTGGGGTTCTGCTCGTCGATGGTCAGGTCCACAGCGCCGGCGTTGTCGCTCACAAAGAGGACGTGCTGCCAGGTGGCACCGCCGTCCACCGATTTGTAGATGCCCCGCTCGGGGTTGGGGCCGAAGGCGTGTCCTAGCGCGGCGACGTAGACAATGTCGGGGTTGCGGGGATGGACGCGCACCTTGCCGATGTGGCGGGTATCGGCCAGGCCGCAGTGTTTCCAGGTCTTGCCGCCGTCGGTAGACTTGTAGACACCGTCGCCGTAGGTGACGTCGGTACGGATGGTGGACTCGCCCATGCCCACGTAGATCACATTGGGGTCGGAGGGCGACACGGCGATGTCACTCACCGACGCGCTCTTGAAGTAGCCGTCGGAGATGTTGACCCACGTGGCGCCGGCGTCGGTGGTTTTCCACATGCCGCCGGCCACGCCGCCGAAGTAGAAGGTGGCTTTGTCGGTGGGATGGCCGGCCACGGCAATCACGCGGCCACCGCGAGACGGTCCGACACAGCGGAAGGGCAGGGCTTTCCAGAAGGATGAATCGAGCGTCATGGAGAACTCCTAGGATTTACGATTTACGATTTGCGATTGACGATTGTTGCGTTGACGATGTGAATGGGCGATGGGTGGTTGGATGGGTTGAGGGTGGGCGTTGGAATTTACGATTTGCGAATCGTAAATCGTAAATCGTCAATCGTCAATTCCCCTTCCTTCTTTCCCCGGTTGCGCTATAATGATCTGGTTGCTTCCACTTCCTCACACTAGGAGAGATCCGATGCCACTTTTGTTTGATATGCCGTTTGAGAAATTATCTACCTACGAAGGACGCAATCCGCGCCCGGCAGACTTCGACGCCTATTGGGACGCTGCACTGGCCGAACTCGACGCGCTGGATCCGCAGGTGGAGCTGATCCCGGCGGAATTTCAAGCACCCTTTGCCGAATGTTTTCACATGTACTTCACCGGCACAGGTGGGGCGCGGGTTTATGCCAAGTTGCTGCGCCCCAAGCACGTGGACGGCCCACACCCTGCGGTGTGTATGTTCCACGGCTATTCGGGCAGTTCGGGCGACTGGGCCGACAAGTTGGGCTACGTGGCGCGTGGATATACCGTCGCTGCGCTGGACTGCCGCGGCCAGGGTGGGCGTTCTGAGGACGTGGGGGGCGTGCCGGGGTGGACGCTGCGCGGTCACATCATCCGCGGGCTCGACGGCAAGCCGGAAGATCTGCTCTACCGTCACATTTTCCTGGACACGGCGCTGATGGCGCGCATCGTCATGGGCATGGACGATGTAGACGAAACCCGCGTCGGTGCCACGGGTGGCAGCCAGGGCGGCGGCCTCACACTGGCCTGCGCCGCGCTGGAACCGCGCATTAAGCTGGCCGCGCCCACCTTTCCCTTCCTCAGTGACTACCTGCGTGTGTGGGAGATCGACAAAGACGAGAACGCCTACGCCGAACTGCGTGAGTGGTTCCGCCGCTTCGATCCCCGTCACGAGCGCCGCCAGGAAGTCTTCACCCGCCTGGGCTATATCGACGTCCAATTCCTCGCCCCGCGCATCCGCGCCGAAGTGCTGATGGGCGTCGGCCTCATGGATCAGGTCTGCCCGCCGTCCACCCAATACGCGGCGTACAACAAGATCCAGAGCAAGAAATCGACGGTCATCTACCCCGATTTCGGCCACGAGTCGCTGCCGGATCTGAATGACAAGATTTATACGTTTTTGGGAAGTTTGTAGCGTGATTCGTGAGGAGTTAGACACCCCTTTGGGGTGGAAATGAAAGCACGTTAACAAGAGAAGACATGAAGGGGACTGTACAGTGGTTAAGCGACAAAACAAAACCATGAACAGGAGGCCCTTCATGTCCACAACAACCA
>WGMT01000026.1 GCA_016124945.1 bacterium
AGTTAGGGTGGAGCGAAAGTGCCGG
This sequence comes from bacterium, assembly GCA_016124945.1. Taxonomy (GTDB): domain Bacteria; phylum Chloroflexota; class Anaerolineae; order Caldilineales; family Caldilineaceae; genus RI-153. The sequence continues at coordinate 26 of WGMT01000026.1, forward strand.
GGACTTCACGTTGGACGTGTCGCCAAGAGTGGATATCCCGTCTCGCTGCGGCGAAAAGTCCCCGGCACTTGCTCGTACGCTGCTTATCTTAACGCTTATGCCCCCCGCCCCTCTCCTACAAGGTTGAGGCGCTGCCGTGACGAAGAAAACTGACAGGATGACACATATTTCGCTTCTATCGGGGATGGGTGGGAGAGGGGAGCCAGATCGTCGACAAGATTCCGGCTCCCCTCTCCCATCCGGCTCCTTAGAGGACGAAACTGCGAGTACGACGGTGTGTGTCAGTCGACAATTCGCACTCCACCAGATGGGAGAGGGGCGGGGGGTGAGGGCCTCCCAGCGGTACCCTTCTCCAAGCGTCTACTGGTAACTTGGTTACTGGGATCGCTGTAGTCGCCTGTGATGCGTATGTCGTTAAACGTCGTCCGTTGTGCATCGTCCGTTGTGCATCGTCCGTTGTGCATCGTCCGTTGTGCATCGTCCGTTGTGCATCGTCCGTTGTCCATCATCTCATCATCCCATCACCAAGGATCATCCCATGCCCGAAACATCCATCCATCTCCATCCCTCATTCTTCGCCGACAAGGAACGCATGCTGGTTGAAGCGGGGGCGTTGTCGGCGTCGGTTTTTCGTTTTGAGAGCGGCGTGGCGGCGCTACGTCTGCGCAATGACGTGGGCGAACTGGTAATGCTGCCGTTTCAGGGGCAACAAATCTGGTCGGCTCACTTCGGCGACCGCGAGCTGACCATGAAGTCGATGTTCGATCAGCCTTACCCGACGCAGTCGTATCTGCATACCTACGGCGGCTTTCTGATCCACTGTGGGGCGACGCGCATGGGTGTCCCCGGCCCAGAGGACGATCACCCGCTGCACGGGGAATTGCCCAACGCCCCGTATCAGCAGGCTTGGATCGTCCTCGGCGAAGATGAGGAGGGCGCTTACATCGGCCTGAGTGGACGTTTCCGCTACACGGTGGCCTTCGCCCACAACTATGTGGCGCTGCCAACGGTGAAGATCTATGCTGGGTCTACACTTTGCCACGTCGGCCTGGAGATTCACAACCTCAAGCAGACGCCCATGGAGTTGATGTACCTTGCCCACGCCAACTTCCGTCCTGTCGACAACGGACGGCTGATCTACAGCGCCGTCACCGACGCCGCCCATGTGCGTGTACGGCGTAGCATTCCGGCGCATGTGAAGCCGGGGCCGGGCTACAAGGAGTTTCTGGATGCACTGGGCGAGCAGCCTGAGCAGCATCATGTACTCAAGCCGAGTCTGGTCTTCGATCCGGAGATTGTCTTTAATATCGATTACCTGGCCGATGCCCAAGGCTGGGCGCACACGCTGCAAGTTCACCCCGACGGCAACGCCGACTATATCCGTCACCGCCCTGATCAACTCGACGTGGGTGTACGCTGGATCAGCCGCACTCCGGATCAAGATGCGCTCGGGTTGATCCTGCCCGCCACAGCGGAGCCGGAAGGCTACAGCGCCGAGAAGGCCAAAGGCAACATCAAAACGATCCCCGCGCAGGGGACATGGCGCTGTGACTATGTGATGGGCGCTGTAGAAAAGGACGCTGTCGCGGCGATTACCGCAACAATTGAGGGGTTGCTTGGATAGTGGATGATGGGATGATGAATTTTACCGAGCGCCATCATCTCACTTGTCTGGTCTTCCACGCTACCCAGCCACCCAATCCCAGGAGAACATGATGTCCAACCCCTTTGATCTCGATGATGCCGACCAACGTGAGCGGGTGCAGGCGGCGCTTGAGGCATTTTTGGCGGCGCAGGATGAAGATGAGATGGCGCAGGTGATGGCCGACTACCCGTTTGTGGAGGAGCCGCGCTTTGCTGACGGCGTGGACCAGTTGATCGATCATGCCTCGCGTGTGGGCAATGCAGACGCCCTTTTCCGCCTGCAAGGGCAGTTAGAGTTGCTGCACAATGTCCTGGCGACGCAGGGCGAGAGCGACGCAGAACGAGCGTTGGGCGCCTTCCTGTATGCCGCAGACGAAACCGAAGCCATCGCAGTCTTCGAGGAGGAAGCAGCACTGTTGCGATCCCCGGAAGCGCGCACAGCCCTCTACGCCATCGAAGCAGGCGATCCGGAAAGCGACATGCACCTTGAAGAAAGACGGGCGCTGTGGCAGCGGTTGGCGGGGATGAAGTGACCGACGGTGGACGACAGTGCCTGTGCGCAGGCACTGTCGTCCACCGTCAAGGCCAATTATGTGCTATAATTAAAAGCGTACGTCTCTAAGTGGTTTTCTCCCTAAATACGCAACCTTCCGGGAAGGGGTCGAGACCCCTTCTCGGAAGGTGACCGCGAACTTAGCGAGAGAACCACTAAGCCTGTACCCTGTAAATTGGCAACGATATGGCCACCTTCTATAACCGTCTCAGCGGTAAATTCATTCTGGCGCTCCTCTTCTTTTTATTCATTCTGGGGACGGCTACCGCGGCTGTCATCACCGCAGGATTCCGACAGACACAAGCCACCGCCACCGACCGTAGCGTCCAGGCGCTTCAGGCGCAAGGACGGGACACCCTCTTGCAAGTTACACGGCGCGAGGCGCAACTGAGCGCCATGCAATTGAACCAGGCGCTCAGCCTGGGTCGCGCCGCCGCAGATTTCTACACCGCCGCCTATTACGATCATCACGTCGCTAACATTACATTGGGGCCGCTACAGCAGGCCGTAGACGGCGGCATCTATGATCCCAACCCAGAGCGGATCACCGACGTCTGGATTGATCCCAGTGTGACGCTGACAGCCGGAATCGAAGAAAATCTGCGCCGTTCGCACGTGCTCGACGAGCTCTTTCCAGCACTGATGGCACAATCCGCCGACGTGATCGCCATCTATTTTATGGATCCAAACGGCGCCACACGCTACTACCCGCGAGTTGACGTCGCCAACATCATCGATCACGAGTTGATCGTCACCGAACACGACTTTTTCCGCCTTGCCACACCAACGGAGAACCCCGAACGAAAATCCGTGTGGACACGCCCGTACATGGACTATATCGGCAAAGGACCGATTGTCACCGCGGCGACGCCTGTTTATGTCGGCGATGAATTTATCGGCGTGATTAGCGTGGATGTATCGTTGACCCGCCTTATCGAGCGGCTCAATCAATTGACGCCTACGCCGCGCAGCTATGCGCTGATCGTCGACAGCGAAGGCAGATTGGTTGCTGCGCCACCGGCGGCATTGGACGATCTACTCAGCAAAGAAACGGTACGCCTGATCGCACAACTGAGCGGCGGTGAGCGAGAGACGGCACACGTCATCGAATTCACCATGGGGCTGCCGTTGCGTCAAGTAGGCAACGAAGCTTTTCAACAAACGCTGGCCAATATGCGTAGTGGCGCCAGTGGTCTTTCCCAATTTGAGTTAGCAGATCGCGACGTCTTCCTCTCCTATGTACCCCTGCCGGAGATTGGATGGAGCCTGGCCGTGGTTGCACCCATCGCCGAGATTACTGCGCAATCTCAGGCAGTGGCATCAGCCATTCGCAACGAAGCCGGCATCACCGTCCGCTGGACGTTGTGGATCACGACGCTCTTCTTTGGGCTGGCGCTGGTGGCTACCGTTACGTTTACCCGTCGCTTTTTGACCATCCCCATTGAACGGCTGGTAGCAGCAACGCAGAAGGTAGCAGCAGGGGAATCTAGCGTTTCGTTGCCCATTCACGCGCAAGACGAATTGGGGCTGCTTGCCGATTCGTTTAACCGCATGACCGATCAGATCGTACAGGCGCAGCAAACGTTGGAGGCGCGCGTATCGGATCGGACGCGAGAACTCTCTGCGCTCTACGCCGTAACCACTGTGGCCAGCCGTTCGCTCGACCAGGAGACGGTGCTCAATACCTCGCTCAACCAGGTATTAGCGGTCATGAATTGCACACACGGCATGATTCATCTGTGGGACGATGCGGAGCAGGCGCTGAAATTGGCGGTACACTGTGAGATCCCCGAAGTTGTACTAGCGGACATGCAACGGGTGGAAATGAGTGAGGGGCTGATCGGCTGGGTGGCTGAAGAGGCGGCACCGCTTGTCCTCGACGATATTGCCGCCGATCCGCGCATTCGTCTACCAAGGGGATTGGAAAGAACATCTAACCGCGGTTTTGTTGGCGTGCCCATGTACGTCAAGAACCGTACCATCGGCGTGCTCAGCGTCATCGGCGCCCAAGGACGACGCTTTAACGGCGAAGAGGTGAAGTTACTCAACTCCATTGCCGACCAGGTGGCGGTGGCCGTTGAGAACGCCCGTCTTTACGAACAGGCTGAACAACTGGCCGTGGTGGAAGAACGACAACGCCTGGCGCGCGAGTTGCACGATTCCGTCACCCAATCTTTGTACAGCGTCAACCTGCTTTCAGAAACGGCACGCCGCGCCGCAGCAGGCAGTGATCTCGATCGGGTAAGCTACCTCATGGATCGAGTGGGCGAGATGGCGCGACAGGCACTGAAAGAGATGCGATTACTCGTCTATGAACTGCGCCCAGCAGCACTGGCACAGGAAGGATTGGTTGGGGCGCTGCAACAGCGGATCGACACCGTCGAAGCGCGCGCCGGCGTCAAGGCGCAACTGCGCATTGAAGGCGATCCGCTACAGATTCCCCAGCAGATGGAAGCGCACCTTTACCGCATCGCGCAGGAAGCGCTTAACAATGCGTTGAAACATGCCGAAGCCACGATGATAACCGTCCTGCTCCAAATTGAGGACAATGGTGTCACCCTCACCATACAGGACAACGGCAAGGGCTTTGAACTGGAACACGCCAACGAAAGCGGGGGCATTGGGCTAAAAAGTATGCACGAACGTGCACAGCAACTCAGCGGCGTGCTGCATGTACAAACCAAGCCAGGAGGGGGTGTCAGCATTTGTGTTTGCCTTCCGCTGAAGCAAAGCGCAGCACCCATCAAAGACACCGAGCCTGTCGCCATGTAGGCTGTGTTGACATTTTGAATCAACAGGGAAACTACAATGCCCCAAACAATCCGTATCCTCATTGCAGATGATCATGCCGTGGTTCGCGAAGGGTTGCGTTCACTGATCTCCTCGGAACCAGGCATGCAGATAGTCGACGAAGCATGCGATGGCGTGGAGGCGGTTTTGAAGGCGCGCTCACTGCGCCCAGATGTTGTTTTGCTTGATCTGGTGATGCCGCGCAAGGGTGGCATTGAGGCCATTGAGGAGATCAAAGCCGAAAACCCCGATGCACACATCCTGGTGCTCACCAGCTTCGCGGAAGACGACAAGGTCTTCCCGGCGATTCGCAAAGGCGCGCAGGGTTATCTGCTCAAGGATTCTGCGCCGGAGGATCTTCTACAGGCCATCCGTCATGTCTGCCGCGGCGAAACCTCGCTACACCCCACCATTGCACGGAAGCTAATCCAAGAAATTAACCAGCCCTCGGATCTGCCGCCGTCGGCAGATCCCCTCACCGAGCGCGAGGTAGAAGTGCTGCGCCTGGTTTCGCGTGGGCTTTCAAATCAGGAAATTGCCGATGCCCTGGTAGTGAGCGAACGGACAGTTCGCACCCATGTGAGCAATATTCTGAGCAAGTTGCACCTGGCCAATCGCACCCAGGCCGCGCTCTATGCCCTCAAAGAAGGGTTGTCGCGCTTAGAAGATCTGTAATCGAAGAGAGTTCAGTCATTTGTCACAGAAGATTTCCGCGTTTGCTTGAGTTGAATGCAACCTTCTGCCCGATGTAAACGCCTGCCTGTCCGCGTAGAGTAGAGTCACCTTATCAAAGGTGAACATCAAAGGTGAACTACTCATACTTTCCGCCTAATACGCTAGGACAGACCATGCGGCCAACATTGAAGCAGGTCCTCAGCATTAGCGCAGTGCTATCGTTCTTTTTTGCACTTCTCTTTGTTTGGATGGCGCCTATCGATCTACATGCGGCGCGCAGTCGTACGAATACAAGTCACACGCTCAGCACCGCCACCTTAGATGGCCCTGACGCGCGCCTGGTGCAACGGCAAGGGATTGAAATTCGCATCGTTGCAGGGGATCAACACGGGGTTGGCAGTGCCCTGGCACAGGAACTGGCCAGACAACTTGGGCAACGTTTGCCTCAAAGTCAGATTCACATCAGCGACGCCCACATTGACGATGCCTCGTCTTTGCCAATTGTGCTGATTGAAATCACAGAGAGTAACCTGTCCTGGACACCGATCTGGTCCGATGCGGCATTGACGGCGGAAGTGGTCTACGCGTCGGATGGCGACCTCTCGTGGCGCGGGGCAACGAGCATGATCATAGGGTCCGAAAAGCCGACGGTCCACTCGCGGGGGACGATCCTATTGACGGATTCGTCCCGAGGGCTTTTCTCACAGTTCGGCTATCACAGGCACATCGGCACGGCGTTGGGTAACGAAGTTTATAAAATGATTGAATCGCCTTTGTTCGATCCCCCAGGCTCTTGAGCAACTCATCAATTAAACCACAATGATCGGCGAATCTACGCAGAAATCCGGTATCGTTTGCACACGTTCCATGCTCAACTGTAAGAAAGTGTAATCGACCGAGGGGATCAACGATGCTTACAAATGTACTTTTGGTGGCACGCAGTGTTATTGTCCAAGAACCACTTTGCCTGATCTGGCTGGCTGGTTTGCTGATGGCCTGGATCCAACGCTATGAGAACGCAAAGCTATCGTTCATCGTGGCAACTTCGATGGTGCTCTTCTTGCTAAGCGCCATCGGCGGTGTGTACTTTAGCAGTTGGGCGCCGGTGCTCGTCGATGAACGGCTCAGCGAGCTACCATCCTGGGCGATGGGCTTGGTCACCTTCAACAAACCCATGCAACTCGTGCTTGACACCATTGCATGGAGCCTGCTCTTGTTCGGCACCTTTAACTGGCGTACATACCGTTGGCAGTAATGTGCATGTTTCTTGCACCCGCCAAGGCGGAAAATTCACCATGTTGATTAGTTGCAATTCTGGTTGAGTTCGTTATAATAGACAAAACCAATGGTGCCCCACACTTTTGGGTATCAGCCAAAGTTTCGATTGAATGCTAGGTAGATAAATTCTGATGGCTACTATCAATCTTCTAACCGTACGCGTAAGCCTTATTGTTATCCTCGTATCCGTAGTACTTACGGAAGCGAGGCTAATTGCGGTTGGAAGTGAGGCACGGGTATAACGAAGTAGCCCAGCCCCAGGTCAATGCAGACCCTTCCCAACCGGGAAGGGTCTTTTTTTGTATACGCTCCATTTGTATACGTTCAATCCACATTTGGATTCCAAAAGGAGAATGTTCTGATGTCTCAAAGTGCCACAACTCCGCCTACAGAAAGGCCGGCAGAGGAACCTCGGATCATGACAGGCGCCCAGATGGTGTGGGAAGCGCTGGTGTGCGAAGGCGTCGATGTCCTTTTCGGCCATCCTGGCGGCGCGATTCTACCCACCTATGACGCGCTAGCGCCCTTCGAAGCCGACGGACGTATTCACCATGTGTTGGTGCGCCATGAACAGTGCGCCGCCCACATGGCCGACGGCTACGCCCGTTCAACCGGACGTGTCGGCGTCTGTATCGCCACCAGTGGCCCTGGGGCCACGAACCTGGTGACAGGGCTGGCCACGGCCCAAATGGACAGTGTGCCGGTGGTGGCCATCACCGGTCAGGTGCCGACGAATTTGCTGGGCACCGACGCCTTCCAGGAATCTGATGTGGTTGGGGTGACACAGCCGATTTGCAAGCACAACTACCTGGTCACCGATGTGAATGAACTCCCCCAGATTATGAAAGAAGCCTTCTACATTGCCCGCGAAGGCCGCCCCGGTGTTGTCCTCGTTGACATCTGCAAAGACGTTCAGAACGCAAAAGGCGAATTCCGTTACGATTTTGAAATCGACCTGCCCGGCTTTGAACCCTGGCCCACCTATTCGTCGGAGGAGTTGAAGGCTGCCGCCGAGTTGATCAACAAGGCCGAACGTCCTTTGATCATGGCAGGGCATGGTGTGCACCTGGCCGGCGTGAGCAAGGAACTGCTTGAGTTGGTGGAACGGGCCGAGATCCCGGTGGTGACCACGCTGTTGGGCACGGGCAACATCCCCGAAACGCACCCGTTGAGCCTTGGCATGGGTGGTATGCACGGCGAAGCCTACGCCAATCGCGCCGTGCAAAGCTGCGATGTGCTCATCGCGATGGGCATGCGCTTTGATGACCGCATTACCGGCCGCCTCGATACCTTTGCCAAGCAGGCCAAGGTGATCCACTTTGAACTAGACATCGCCGAAGTGGGCAAGAATGTGGTGCCCGAGGTGGCGATTGTGGGCAATCTAGGTGAAACATTGCCTGCGCTGTTGCCGTTGATCAACGAGCGCCGCCATCAAGTCTGGATCCAGGAGATCAAAGAGTGGCGCGGCGACACCGATACGAGCGATATTCTGCACGTTGAGACAGACGAGCTGATCCCGCCGTTTGTGATCCGTCAACTGTGGCACGCCACCAAGCAGGCAAACCGGGGCGACGCCATTATTGTCACCGACGTGGGGCAGCACCAGATGTGGGAATGCCAGTATTTTATCCACGAAATGGCCGGCCAGTTGCTCACCAGTGGTGGGTTGGGCACAATGGGCTTTGCGTTGCCGGCGGCCATCGGCGCCCAGATTGCCAACCGCGACAAGTTGGTGTGGGCGGTGGCCGGTGATGGCGGCTTTCAGATGACGTTGCAAGAGTTGATCGTGTTGCATCAGGAAAGACTGCCGGTGAAGATCGCCATCATCAACAACGGCTTCCTGGGCATGGTGCGCCAGTGGCAGCAGTTCTTCTACGACAAGCGCTACGTGGGCACGCCGATCCTTTCGCCTGATTATGTGAAGTTGGGCGAAGCCTACTCGATCCCGGCGCTGAAAGTGACCCACCCCAGCGAAGTTGTCCCTGCGCTGACACAGGCACATGAGACGGACGGTCCTTTCCTGATTGATTTCCGCGTCAAGGAAGAGATCAACGTCTACCCGATGGTGGCACCGGGTGCGGCCGTCGATCAACTGATTCGCCGTCCTAAGCCGTCGGTGATGCAGGGCTTCAGCGGCGTGCAGCCGAGTTGGTAAAGAAGGGGACTGGGGATCAGGGATTGGGGACTGGGATTCGCGATTAGGGTATGTTGAACGAGTAACAGGATGATGTGTAGACGTTCTCCTGTCATAACGCCACATTGCCCAATCCCTGATCCCCAGTCCCTAGTCACCAGTCACCAGTTCCCGATTTGACAGTCTTTCATGCAAAACATACTCTAAGAAAGAGAAACCTCATGAAACATACTCTGGTGGCGTGGATGCGGGACAAGCCCGGCGTGCTCAACCGTGTCGCTGGGTTGCTACGCAGGCGTGCTTTTAACATCGACAGCTTGCAGGTGAGCCACAGCGAAACACCCGGCATTAGCCGCATGACCTTTGTGGTCGATGGCGACGAGCACATGGTCGATCAGGTGGTGAAGCAGTTGCAGAAGGCGGTGGATGTCACCAAAGTCGAAGACATCACCGACAAGCCGGTGGTGCTGCGCGAACTGGCGCTTGTGCGTGTCCACACTACATCGGAAACTCGCCAGGAGATCATGCAGTTCGCCGAGGTTTACCGCGCCCAGATCGTAGACGTGTCATTGGACAGTGTCGTGATTCAAATCGTCGGCGCCGAAGACAAGGTCGATTCCCTCATCGATCTGCTCAGCCATTTCGGTATTGAAGAGATGGTGCGCACCGGCCGTGTCGCCATTAACCGTGGTAGCCCCCACAAATCCGAAAGACGCGCTAGCGCTGTATGGCGCGCCCAGGCCAAGTCCAACGGCGCCGGTCGCGCTGAACGTGAGAAGACCAGCGGCGTGTAAAATTAGTGATTGGTGATTTGTGATTGGTGATTAGGGTTTCGCTGAGAAGGATGATGAGAGATGGTGGGGGATGTGTTCGTCTACATCATCTCACCATCCCATCATCTACGCCCTTCCATCCAAGCACCCAATCACCAGTCACAAATCACCAATCACCATTCCACACAGAAAGAGCATTCCGAACTCATGGCAACCATCTACTACGAGAAGCAAGCAGACATGGATCGCCTTCAGGGCAAGAAGATTGCCATCATTGGCTATGGCAGTCAGGGGCACGCCCACGCCCTGAACTTAAAAGACAGCGGCTGCGATGTGCGGGTTGGGCTGCACGAAGGTAGCAAGAGCCGCGCCAAGGCCGAGGCTGAAGGTCTGCGTGTCCTGAGCGTGGCCGATGCGGCTGCCGAAGCGGACATGATCATGATTGTTATCCCTGATCCGATCCAGGGGAAGGTCTATCAGGAAGAGATCTTGCCCAACCTCAAGGCGGGTGACACGCTGATGTTTGCCCACGGGTTCAACATTCGGTTCGGCTTTATCGTTGCCCCCGAGAATGTTGATGTCTCTATGATTGCACCTAAGGCCCCTGGCCATCGTGTACGCGAAGTCTTCACCGAAGGCTCAGGTGTGCCGGCGCTGGTTGCCATTCACCAGGACGCCAGCGGCAATGCCCTGGCCAATGCACTCGCTTATGGCAAGGCCATCGGCTCCACCCGCGCCGGTGTGTTGGAAACCACATTCGCCGAAGAAACAGAAACCGATCTTTTCGGCGAACAGGCTGTCCTCTGTGGTGGGGCCAGCGAGTTGGTGAAGGCTGGCTTCCAGACCCTCGTCGAAGCGGGCTACCAACCCGAAATTGCCTACTTTGAATGTCTACACGAATTGAAGTTGATTGTGGACCTCATGTACCAGGGCGGTCTTAACTACATGCGCTTCAGCGTCAGCGACACCGCCGAATGGGGCGATTACAAGAGCGGTCAACGCGTCATCGGCCCCGAGGCCAAAGAGGCAATGAAGCAGATCCTCAGCGATATCCAGAGTGGATCCTTCGCCGAAGAGTGGATGGACGAGTACCACAACGGCGGCAAGGTCTACTACGCCCGCCGCAATGACGAACAAAACCAGCAGCTCGAAGTTGTGGGCAAGCAACTGCGCCGCATGATGAGCTTCTTGAACGCCAAAGAAATCGGATAAATTCTACTTTTCCTGAAGGGGGGTGATTGGCTTGGACGATGGCCTTAGTGAGCTTTGTAACTTAACCGTAGTAGACACTTTCTGTTTTAATGACCGATTCCATTTCAAAGCCAATCACCTCCTGGAGAAGACTCATGAACGACGGCATTACGAACGGCAACGATGTACCCGGCGCAGGTAGCGAAGAACCTGCTGTAGATGTATCTACCTTTGCCATCCCCAACATTGAAGCGTGGGCACGCGATATCGCCCATAGCAAGACAATCATCGTCTTCGACACCACGCTGCGCGACGGTGAACAGAGCCCCGGCGCCACCCTCAACGAACAAGAAAAGCTAGAAATCGCCCGTCAACTGTCGCGCTTGGGCGTGGACATTATGGAAGCCGGTTTCCCTGCGGCAAGCCCCGGTGATCTGGCAGCCGTCAAACGCATTGCCGAAACCGTAGGGCGCACCCCGCGCGTCGACAAAAACGGCAAGGTTGCGGCTCCCCCCATCATCGCCGGCTTGTCACGCGCCAATAAAAATGACATTGCCAAGGCATGGGAAGCGGTGTCGCCCGCTGTTCGTCCCCGCATCCACACCTTCATCGCCACCTCCGATATTCACATGGAACACAAGTTGCGCATGAGCCGCGACGAAGTGGTGGAAACAGTGGGCGAAATGGTGGAATATGCGCGCAGCCTATGCGATAACATCGAATTCAGCCCCGAAGACGCCGGGCGCAGTGATCCCGAATTCCTGGTGCGTGTACTGGAAGTGGCGATCCGCGCCGGTGCAACCACACTGAACATCCCCGACACCGTCGGCTACACGACGCCCGAAGAGTATGGCAAGCTAATCAACTACCTGCGCGAAAATGTCCCCGGCGGCAAGGACGTAATCTTCAGCACCCACTGTCACAACGATTTGGGGCTGGCGACCGCCAATACCCTGGTCGGCGTCGCCAACGGAGCGCGCCAGGTCGAGGTGACACTCAACGGCATCGGCGAGCGAGCCGGCAACACCAGCCTCGAAGAGACGGTGATGGCACTCTACACCCGCGAGGCCGTCTACGGGCTGGAGACGAACATTGTCACCCAAGAAATTCACCGCAGCAGCGACATGGTCAGCCGCTATACAGGCATGGTGATCCAGCCCAACAAGGCCATCGTGGGGGCCAATGCCTTTGCCCACGAAGCCGGCATCCACCAAGACGGCATGCTCAAAAACAAGCGCACCTACGAAATTATGGACGCGAGCATTATCGGCCTCAACCAGAGCCGCCTGGTGCTGGGCAAACACTCGGGCCGTCATGCGCTGCGGGCGCGGCTGGAAGACATGGGCTATCGCCTGGAACGGGAGGAACTGAACGAAGTCTTCCAACGTTTCAAGGAATTAGCCGACAAAAAGAAGACGGTCACCGATGCCGACATTGAGGCGCTGGTGGCAGACGAGCTCTACCAACCCACAGAAACGTGGGAATTGCTCAAGATGCAGGTGCAGTGCGGCAACAATTTGATCCCGACGGCGGTGGTCACCTTGCGCAACAACAACACCGGCGAAGAGATCACCGAGGCGGGCTTCGGCTCCGGCCCTGTCGATGCAGCATTTCGGGGCATCAATCGCATTGTGGGGCACGAAAACACACTGGTTGAATTCCTGGTGCAGGCGGTGACGGAAGGGATCGACGCCAACGGCGATGTGACGGTGCGCATCGAAGTACCTGAAAGCCGTGGCTTTAGCCAAACCGCACAAGGACGGGCGCGCCGTCGCCTCTTCAGCGGTCGTGGCGTTGACACCGACATCATTGTGGCCAGCGCCAAGGCGTACACCCAGGCACTGAACCGCTTGATCGCCGCCGGCGACGGCGACAGTTCCGCCGTTTCTATCATGGATACGAGCGCTGCACCGGTTGCCTAGTTGAAACGGTGTAGTCTTGAAACAAAGTGAAGTTTTTCACGTAGAGCGTAGTGCGTCGGCAACAGTTTCGGCGCGCTGCGCTCTATCTTTGTGTCTACCTGGAAAGTTCAGAGTGGAAATCCGCCCATGCATCAAACACCCATCCTACCGCGCGGGTCGCGGATTCTAATCGGCCTCCTGGCTGCGCTCCTGGCGTTAACCGCGTGGCCGTCAGCGCGTGGCTATGCGCAAGAAACTCTGCCTGGCTATACTTTTGAAGAATGCGAAAGCGTTGAAGAAGCGTCTCTGCGCGATGAGTTGAACCAGCTCACCCAGTCGATCTTTGCCGCCGGCGGCGAAGAGATTGACGTGACTATACTGGTAGACCGAACCTGGATCGCGCTGGACATCGACAGCACCATCGATCGCGAGGTCGAAGCTGCCATCCAATCCATCTACCAGGACGAAAGCTACTGGAATCGCTTCCTCTCGGGCTGGTCGGCAGACAAAGCCGAAGAGTTCACCACCCAGATTGCCAACGAAGCTTTCAGTTCCGAGGGCTTTCGCAGCCAGATCGAAGCGCTCTCCGGCGCCGTCGCCACGGCTGTGGCAGAGGAAATGACGGTGGTATCGGCGCGTTCGGCGTCGTCGGCGCTGCTCTGTGTCCAATCTTTTGTTGGCGATAGCTATTCCGACACGATGGCGGCACTCTTCGAAGCTGAAATTGCGCAGGGCGTAGGCGATATTGATCTTGCCGGCGTAGACGCCGATGTTCAGCCTCTGCTGGAAAGCCGTACTCGGTCATTGGCCGGCGTCGGTGTCATCATCGGCGCGCAGATCGCCCGGCGGTTGGCAGAGAAGGTGGCGCAGCGTATTGCAGGCAAAGTGGTGGGGCGTGTGTTGGGCAAAGCGGCGGCCTCGGTGATCCCCATTGCCGGTTGGGTAATCGGCGGCGGGCTGATCGTGTGGGATCTGATTGAGGGTGGGCGCGGCGCGCTGCCCCAGATCCAATCCGCGTTGCAAGAGGAAAGCGTGAAAGCAACCATCCGAGAAGAAGTCACCACCACCGTTGAAGACGAACTGCGCAAGGAGATGCCCGAAATCGCGCGCACTGTCTCCAACGACGTCTACAGTTCGTGGCTTGATTTTAAACGCAAGTACACCCAGGTGCTGGAGTTGGCCGATGAAAACCCACAGTTCCGCAGCCTGATCGAAGAGGTCACAGCGGAAGATGTGGGCAAGCTGGCCACGCTGGTGGTTACCGTCGAACAGAGTGTCGGGCGCGAGGGCCTGTTGCGCGCCATCGACGACGGCCAGTTGCAGGAGTTGCTCTACCTGCCGCAGTCGGCCTACAACATTCTGCGCGACACGTCGAACCCGGGCTTGGTGCTGGCGTGGGCGTACCTGGCTGGAGCCGATCTGGATGCCGTTGTCGCCACCGAGCTTTACAAAGTCGCCACGCCTGAGTCTTTCCTCGATGCGGGCGACATGGGCAAGATCCTGGCACTGGGCAACAAAGAAGCGGTACGCGATGTCATGCTTCTCAACCGCCTCGAACGAGACGTGTTGATGGCGCTTCCGGCATCGAGTGTAGCAGCGTTGGCAACCCAGTTTACGGCTGAAGATCTACGCTGGCTGGCCCGCTACATCGCCGACATGGAGCCACGTGACGCCAATCTCCTGGTCGACCGGCTGCTGCGCGACGCCGGCCTGATGCCGAAGCTACAGAACGAGCCGGTACGTCAGGCCGTTGTCGCCAGCGCCGATGTAGACGAGACGCTGGCCTTTCTTACCACCGATCCTGTAGAGACGCAACAGTCGCCGGTGGCACAGGTAGGGCGGCTCCTTGAGGACGCCGAGCGGCTGGCCAATGGTGAAGTCTCGTGGCTGCTCTTCTGGCGCAAATATGGCACACTGCGCAACCTGGCGATTCTGCTCGGCGCGGTCTTTGTCCTCGTCGTCGCCGTTCGCCTCCTCTTCCGCCGCGCCCAACCCGTCCATGTGACGGTGAATTTGCCGAAGGATCGGGACTAGAGAAGAGAATGTCATTCAGTTATGAGCGGAGTGAGCACGCCCTCGTGCGGCTGTTCCGGTGTAGACCGGCACGAGGGCGTGCTCACTCCGCGAATATTCGAGCATCGGCTCTCTTCACTTATTGGCATTGAGAGATTGGATAGTTGATAAACCATTTGCACAGGAGCACGCAATGCTGATCGCGCTGGACCATCTGCACGAAGACGTCGAAATCGGGGAATTGTTGGTGGTGGTCACCGTCTATGCGGCGAATGTGGTGAAGGATGTGCGCGAGAACATCCGCAACTTGATTGGCGGGCGCATGGGCCATTATGAGGGGATGATCCAGTCGGCGATTGAGCAGGCGTTGGCAGACTTAGAGCACAAAGCCAAAGACAAGGGCTACGACGGCGTTATTGGCGTGAAAATCAGTCACCCCAACTTGGTGGAAGGTGGGGTGGAGGTGGTTGTCTATGGCAACGGTTTTCGGAAGCGATGAAGGCAAAACCGTAAGGGCATGCGTTAAGTCAGGGTGCAGCGAAAGTGCCGGGGACTTCACGTTGGACGTGTTACCAGGAGTGGATATCGCGTCTCGCTGCGGCGAAAAGTCCCCGGCACTTGCTTATCTTAACGCCAAAGCGCATGCCCCCCACGATCATTCCGGCCCAGTCACCTTTCACCAGTCACCAATCACAGGTTACGTGCATCGCGTTGACGCATCGATTGAGGCAAGACACGATGTTCCAGCCCAGGGGCGATGGTGCGTTCGGTGGCGTCATAGTGGAAAGGTAGACGGGGTGGTGCATCGTCGGGTTTGAAGAATCGCCCGAGCAGGATAATGGCGGTGGAGACGTAGGCCAGGCTGCCGATCAACCAGATCATGCCGCCGCTCACCATCTGATCTTGCAGCGATGTGAAGCCGATAAATGAAGACTGGGCATAGGCCAGGTAAGTGGGTGATTCCTGAAAGGCTAGTGTCACACCGGTGACCATACTGGGCAACTCTCCGCCTAGCACGATGTAGAGGAAGGCCAGCCAGCCGGGCAATGCAGCATGGATGCGCGGTGCAGTACCCACTACGTGCCACCAAAAGAGCATGTAGAAGCCCAAGAAGAGCCCCAATGTGAGATCGTAGACCCAATCATAGGCCAGCGTCCACGCCACCATCTGCGGTTCGTGCCAGATGAGGAAGACGCTGACCGTGCCCAGCCAGGCGAAGACCGGTTTGGTGACAAAGCGACTCACTTTCCCCGAAGGCGTGCGCAGCAAGACACGACGTGTCACCCACTTGCGCAAAGCGGCAGGCATTCCCCACACCACCACATGAAATGGACAGGCCAGCCAGAGCAGCGGCGGCGCAACAATCCCCAGTAGAATCTGTTGTGCGGCGCGAGCGGCCAACAATTCCCCGTGTAGTGCATAGAGCGGCGATACCAATGCCAACGCCACAGCCAGCCAACCCACCCAAAACGAAAAGAGCCGCGCCGGTGTCGCCAGATTTGGATAAGCACGCCGAGATCGCTGCCATCCCCACACATAAAGCGCTACCATCGCCAAGAGGAGCAATGTCGTCACCGGCCGCCAGGGCCAGTCGAACAAAAGCGCATCGGTCAAGTACATGAGAGTTCCTAACGTCAGGGCGGCACAACCGCCAATGTCTGTAGTCATTCGTCGATGCGGGCTTGGGTTGGATGCCATTGTACCTTCTTAGGGGTGGTGCATCAAGTAAACTAAATTACAGCCAACAACACCGTCAACGTCAGCAGACTCACCACAGTGGAAAACAAGACGGTCGTGGTCACAAAATCGGGGAGCAGCTTGTGTTCGAGGGCAATGATGGTGGCCAGGACAGCAGCGGGCATGCCTGCCTGTAACACACCGGCGGCACGCTCCACGCCCGTCAGCCCGAAGGGGATCACAATCAGCATCGCCAGAACAGGTCCACCAATGAGGCGGATGGCGCTGGCAATAAACACGTCGGCGCTGAACCGGATTTGCTTCATGGCGGCAAGTTGGACGCCCAACGTCACCAGCATTGTGGGGATCATGGCCCCGGCCAGCAGGGATGTGCTCCTGTCCACAAAGGTGGGGATCTGTACACCGCTCCAATTGACCAACAGAGCGGGGACCAGTGCGATCAACGCAGGCGTCTTGAAGACGGCCAACGCAGCACCTACCCCACCCCCACGGTACCAGTTGGCAGCAGCCACAGCGATGACAAAGGCGATCATGGTGATGGCAAGAAAGTAAAGCGTCGCCGCCACCAACGCGTCGGAGCCGAGTCGAAACTCGATGATAGGCAGGCCGAAATTGCCCACATTGCCAAAGACGGCGATGACCACGTACGCGGCCACCATCTCAGGTGAGCGGCGCAGCACTTTACCCACAACAAAACCCAACAGCGCCACCGCCACATGCACTGTGATGATAAAGGCAATCATGCGCACAGCCAGGTTCACTTCCACACGGGCGCTGCTCATAATGTTGTAGACAAACGCCGGCACCAGCACAAAGTAGGCAAACCGGGTCAACGTGCGGCCATCCAGCCCGAGACGGTCGCGCACAAAATAGCCGATTAACACCAGCACAAAGACAGGCATTACATTGTTGAAGAAGATTTCAAGCAGTAACCAGAACACAACGCCTCGATTCAAGTGAAACAGTTGATCCAATCCGAGGCAGTATAGATCCGCGCAACAGGAAGTGCGAATCTTTGTGAATCATCAATCACCGATTTCGGGGTGAAGTTGCTTTACCGTGGGTTTGCGCCTACAATCGCAGGAGAGGAGATCGCTGACGGTGAATCAACCCTCGATCTTGTACACTCACTTTGTACATTAACGGCACTTTGAACCGCCTACAGATAGATGGGAAGCACCATGACCGAGAAGATTTCTGAAACGTCGAAGAACGAAGAAAGCGCATCACTCGACTTTGTGCGCGAACTGGTCACCGAAGACGTGCGCAAGGGCCGCTTTGGCGGACGAGTGCAGACCCGCTTTCCGCCGGAGCCGAACGGCTATCTGCATATTGGTCACTCCAAAGCGATCTGCCTGGATTTCGACGTCGCCTCCGAATTTGGGGGAGTGTGCAACCTACGCTTCGACGACACCAACCCCGTCAAAGAGGAACAGGAATTCGTCGATGCCCAGCTCGAAGACATCCGCTGGCTGGGTTTTGAGCCGGCCAACGTCTACTACGCGTCGGACTATTTCGAGCAGCTTTACGATTGGGCCGTCGATTTGATCAAGCAGGGCAAAGCCTACGTCGACGAACTCGATGCCGACCAGATCCGCGAATATCGTGGCACACTCACCGAACCAGGACGGGAAAGCCCCTATCGCAACCGTCCTGTAGAAGAGAGCCTGGATCTCTTTGCCCGGATGCGCGCCGGCGAATTCACCGACGGCAGCAAGGTGCTGCGCGCCAAGATCGACATGGCCTCGGGCAATATCAACCTGCGCGACCCCGTCATGTATCGCATCCGCCACGCCCATCACCAGCGCACCGGCGACGCCTGGTGCATCTACCCCATGTATGACTGGGCGCATGGACAGAGCGACTCGATTGAAGGCGTCACCCATTCGTTCTGCACCCTTGAATACGAAGACCACCGCCCGCTCTACGATTGGTATTTGGCACAAATCGGCGTGGATCTTCACCCGCAGCAGATCGAGTTTGCCCGGCTGGCGCTGACCTACACACTGCTGAGTAAACGCTACCTGCGCCGCCTCGTCGAAGAAGGCTTTGTAGACGGTTGGGACGATCCGCGTATGCCCACCCTGGCCGCGCTCCGTCGCCGCGGCGTACCGTCCAAGGCGATCCGCGACCTGTGCAACCAGATCGGCGTCTCTAAGACCAACAGCACCGTCGACATTGCCCTACTCGAATACTACATCCGCCAGGAGTTGAACCTCAAGGCCAACCGTATTATGGGCGTCCTCGATCCGCTCAAGGTGGTGATCACAAACTACCCGGTGGGTCATGTTGAAGAGGTGGAAGCCGTCAACAACCCCGAAGACGAAAGCGCAGGCAGCCGCGTCATCCCCTTCTCGGGCGAGTTGTACATTGAGCGCGATGACTTTATGGAAGATCCGCCACGCAAGTACTTCCGGCTTTCACCGGGGAACGAAGTTCGTCTGCGCTGGGGGTACTTCATCAAGTGCGAAGAAGTGATCAAAGACGAAAACGGGGAAATTGTGGAGCTGCGCTGCACCTACGATCCCGAAACCAAGGGAGGCTACGCGCCCGACGGACGCAAGGTCAAGGGGACGATCCATTGGGTCTCCGCGGGGCAGGCGCTCGATGCCGAAGTGCGTCTTTACGACCGACTCTTTAACGTGGAAGATCCAACAGACTTCCCGGCGGGCGGTGATTTTACCGACAACCTCAATCCCGATTCCCTGCAGCTTGTAACGGCCAAGGTGGAGCCATCCGCCGCCGAGCTGACACCCGGCGTGCCTGTGCAATTCGAGCGCAAAGGATACTTCTGCCTCGACGGCAAACATTCATCGCCCGAGCATCTGGTCTTTAATCAGACGATTGGGTTGCGCGATTCGTGGGCAAAGATTCAGGCGAAGTGAGGTGATCTACACGCTCAACCTTCGCCAACAGATCCACCAAATTTTCCAGCTTGAAGGGTTTGGGCAGGTAGGCGTCCATACCGGCGGCGAAGCATATTTCGCGATCGCCTTCTACGGCGTTGGCAGTGAGGGCAATAATGGTAGGTTGGTGCTGCAATAACCGGCTGGCTCGAATCTCGCGTGTTGCGGTCAGGCCATCCATTTCGGGCATCTGGATATCCATCAAGATGACATCGTACTCGTGCGTCTGCAAGCGATCCAGTACCTGCTGCCCGTTGCCGGCCACGTCTGCGCTGAGCCCGATCCGTTGGAGCAACAACTGCATCACCTTCTGATTGGTCAGGTTGTCTTCGGCAAGAAGAAGACGCAAGCCTGGATCCAGCATAGGTAGATCCGCCGTTGAGGGCGCTTCCACCTCCGGCGTCTGATCCGCTACAGAGTGCAACCAAACCGAGACATGAAAGTGTGAACCAACCCCGACTTCGCTGTCCACTGTGATGGTGCCGCCCATCAACTCGGCTAGACGGTTGCTGATCACCAGGCCGAGGCCGGTTCCGCCAAAGCGACGTGAGCGCAAGCTATCAAGCTGTGAAAAGGCCAGGAAGAGTCGGTTGAAGTATTCCGGTGGAATGCCGATCCCTGTATCGCTGACAACGAAGCGAATCTCAACTTCCCCGTTGCCGTTACAGCGGCCAAGCGAAGCAGAGACGCCCACAACGCCCCGTTCAGTAAACTTGACAGCATTGCCCACAAGGTTAATCAGAATCTGGCGCAGGCGCAGCTCGTCTCCGGCCACGTAACGGGGGAGATTAGACGCCATCCGCATGCTCAGCAACAGTTGGCGCTGTGCAGCGTTGTGATAAAAAAGATCTTTGATCTCGTCTAGACAGCGGTAGAGATCAAAGGGTTGAACATTCAGTTCCATCTTGCCGGAATCGATTTTCGAAAAATCGAGAATATCGTTCACCATCGCCAACAGTGTGTTGCTGCTAGATGAAATTGTGGATACAAAGTCGCGTTGTTTATCGAAGAGTTCCCCATCAAGTAATAGACGAGTCATGCCGATGATGGCATTGAGGGGGGTGCGGATTTCATGGCTAACGTTGGCCAGGAAATCAGATTTGGCCTGGTTGGCGGCTTCGGCTGTACTCAGCGCAGAGCGTGTCTCTTCCTCCAGACGTTTGCGCCAGGTGACATCCTGTAGAAATCCGATGGATCCGATGGACTTTCCGTGGGCGTCGCGCTCTTCGATGGATGTGTCGGCGATCCAGCGCTCCTCGCCTGAGGGGGTGGTGATGCGTACATCCACTGTCCAGGTGCTTACTTCGTTTTCCACCACACGGCGGCTGGCTTCTTCCATGCTCAGGCCGGCCAACTGCCCTCGAAATTGGGTCTCCAGAATAAGGCTCTGCCACATCTCAGGCGTCATCTTTTCATGTGGGTGACCAGTAACTTCCTCGAAATTGTCGCCAACGAAGGTAAATCGCGCCCCGGCAGATCTGTTTTCGCGGCGGTAGGGTACACCCCCAGCAGCCGCAATCGCCTGGCGATAGACACGCTCAAGGTATTGCACCTCACTGGGTGAAGTTTCCACGTGAATTAAATCCCTCATAGAGGCGGGTTGTGTTGGGAGTATAGACAAACCACTTTCTCCTAAACAAGTAAACAGGAATTCAGCTTACGCACACCCATCAATTATAGCAGAATGACTCTAAGTACCGGATTAGCGTATTTACTGGACTTTGCCAGATTCCTTATTTAAAACTGATTACCCCACTCGTTTGATGCGTGTTGATACAACAGGACAAATTGCAGAAAATGTAGTACCCTATACTTTCACAGGGTGCACTGGAACACAGCGTATGGATGGAGATGTGCATTATGGTTCTGTACACAACCTCTACATCACAAACATACATACAGGGGGATTCGGGTTATGTCGAAACGCGCATTTTTGGTGGGCATCAACCAGTTCACACGGCCCGAGTGGGCGCTGCGTGGTTGTGTCAACGATTCCCACGCCATGCGGCAGTTGCTGGGCGATCTCTACGGTTTCGCATCCACCGACATTCGTGTGCTGCATGACACTGAGGCAACGGCCAAAAACATTCTCGAAGGATTGTCTTGGTTGTTTAGTGGTTATACAGGCGATGCCCAAGACGTTCGACTCTTTCACATTGCCAGCCACGGCACACAGGTCGCCGACACCACCAGTGATGAAGGTGACAAACTCGACGAGGTGATTGTGCCGTACGATCATTCTTGGACCAATCCCATAAAAGACGATGTGCTGGGTGTCATCTTCGACGCCGTCCCCGATAACGTCAGTTTCACCTTCATCGCCGATTGCTGTCACAGTGGCAGCATCAACAAGGTTGTTTATCCCCCCGAAGTCGTCGATGTACGAGGACGCTTCATCGAAGCCCCCGAAGAGATGCAGATGCGCATTGCCCGCATCAAACTTCAACACCAAGAGGACGAAGAGAATTGGTTGGCCCCACGCCTGGCCGAAGAACGTGGCGAACGTTCTTTTCGAGAATGGCTGGATGTGCGCGACCAGATCAAAGAGAAGTTGTTGTCTCGTTTTCGCCGAGAAAAGCAGGGCAAGGTGGCTGTAGCCAAGCCGCAGATCCTGTTGGCGGCCTGCCGCGATGAAGAGACTGCCGCCGATGCCTTTATCGACG
Source organism: bacterium (assembly GCA_016124945.1). Taxonomy (GTDB): domain Bacteria; phylum Chloroflexota; class Anaerolineae; order Caldilineales; family Caldilineaceae; genus RI-153. Next base: position 22,245 of record WGMT01000026.1, read on the forward strand.
GCGATCACCGTGGCGCCTTTACTTGGTCGCTGAATGCGGCGATTCGCGAGCGCAACGGCAACATTTCGTACGGCGATCTCATCGATCGCTCTACACACCTGCTACAAAATTACACCCAGAATCCCCAGTTGGACTGCCCCGAAGCCTTGCGCGGGCGCAGTTTCCTCAGCCCACTGGTATAACAGAGAAAGCGAAAGTCTATGATGGCGACACGTGCACGCGTTGGCTTGACGCGCGGTGAAAACCGGCGCGACAATATTTTTCGGGCGCTTTCCTTGGTACGCGACGAGGTGGAAGCCAAGTTAGCGCCACAGGTCATGCTCAAACCTAATTTCCTTTCCAGCAGTAACCAACTCGCTTCCAGCCATATCGACGCCATCCGTGGTGCCATCGACTTCCTTTTAACCACGCCCAATCCGCCGGAGGAGATCTTGATTGCCGAGGGCGGCAACGAGGGCTATTCAGGGGAGGCTTTTGCCAATTTTGGTTTCCAGGCTTTGCACGCGGAATACCCCATGTCGATCCGTTTAATCGATTTGAACCAGGAAACCAACTGGGAAGAGACGCCGATTGTGTTGGCCGACCGCAGCCAGACAGTGGTGCGCATGCCGAAGACAGTGTTGGATTGTCCATGCACCATCTCAATGGCTGTGGCCAAGACACACGATGTCTGCGTGGTGACATTGGCGCTCAAGAACATGATCATGGGCACGATCCACAAGCCGGATCGCGTGAAAATGCACGGATTCAACAGCCACGCCGAGCGGGTGCTCCCCGACGAAGCGCAGGTGCTCAACCTAAATCTGATCCGGCTGTCGCGCTTCCTCAGCCCAGACATTGCCGTTGTGGATGGGACACGCGGCCTGCAGGGCAACGGCCCCGGCGGCGAGGACGCTGTCGCCTTGGGCATTGTAGCGGCGGGCGTCGACGTCTTCGCCGCCGATGCGGTGATGACGCGCGCGATGGGCTTCGATCCAATGGCGATGGGCTTGTTACACTACGGCCATGCATTGGGTTTGGGCGTGGCCGATCTGGCCGAAATCGAGGTATTGGAGACGCTTCTCAACGAGGTGGTGGTTCCCTTCAAGCCACACGAGACCACCGATCTGCAACTTCAATGGCAAACGGCAGACGCAGCACAGTGGCTGCCCACAATGTAGATATGGAATCCAATCTATGACGTCCATTCCTGCCACCATGACTGCCATTACACAGGACGTTTACGGCGGACCCGAAGTGCTATCTCTGCGCTCGGTGCCGACGCCCATCCCTAGCCCACGCGACCTGCTCGTACGTGTCCACGCCGCCGCCGTCAACCCGGTAGACGCCAAGACGCGCCAAGGCGGTACACCTGGCGCGGCCGTCGACAATCCACCGCTCATCCTGGGCTGGGACGGTGCCGGCGAGGTGGTTGCGATTGGCGCGGAGGTGCGCCGATTCGCTGTAGGTGAAAGCGTCTTCTTCGCGGGGGACATTACGCGCCAGGGTTCCTACGCCGAGTATGTGGCCGTCGACGAACGGATTGTTGGCCACAAACCCACATCGCTCAGCTTCGAAGAGGCGGCAGCTATGCCACTCACGGCCTTGACCGCCTGGGAAGGGCTGGTTGAAACGCTGGACGCACAGCAAGGGCCGAATGCCCCTGTGCGCTCGTTGTTGATTGTGGGCGGCGCCGGTGGCGTTGGCTCGGTGGCCATACAGATTGCGAAACGCGTATGTAACCTCCATGTAGTGGCCACCGCTTCTCGCCCCGAAAGCCACAGCGTCTGTCTACGCTTAGGCGCAGATGCCACCATTGATCACACACAGCCGTTCGCTCCACAGCTACACGAATTTGGTCTACGTGGTGTTGACTACCTCTTCAGCACAGCACCGTTGACCAACTTCCCTCAACTTGTTTCCGTCCTCAACCCCCTTGGGCGAATTTGTGTCATCCTGGGCGGTCCCCCTGCACAGGCGCTCGATGTTAGCGGGCTCTTCCCCATCCGCGGCACCCTCTCTTTTGAATTGATGTTCACCCGTCCACGCTTAGGCGTTGAACCCGAAAAGCAGGGCGCCATCCTCGACCGAATCGCTGATCTGCTCGATCAGGGCGTCCTCGTGACGACAGTAACCGATGTACGTCCGTGGACTGAGGTACAAGAGGCCCACCGGCAGATCGAATCAACGCACACAATGGGGAAAATTGTGCTCCGTATCGCTGGATAGGGATCACAGACCCCCATCTTCTTACCGCCGAATCGTCCAACCACTACACAGGAGAATCTGGGTAAAGTATCGTTACGCCGAAAAAACGTGGCCTGCGTGCCGCGATGCAGCGCGTACGGGACAAGTGGTGTCTACTAAGCAATCAATGTCATTCAGTTAAGCGCGGAGAGAGCACCCCCAGGTGCGGGTCTACACGAGAACAGCCGCACGTGGACGTGCTCTCTCCGCAGATATTCGAGTGCTGAAACCCTTAACTTAACGACATTGAATAAGCACTAGGTACTTAAGACCTAAAACTAGCATAGATTCTGTAAGCATTTTAAAAGCATTGCATTACAGAACTACGTATATATTTGTTTCAGATTAGTATTAGGAAAGAGCACAAGTATATATCGTAAAACCAACAACAATAAAATATTTTCTTTTCCTGCAATTGCTTACATAATCATTATATGTATTTAGTGCTCAGTGAGAATCGTGAGCAACCAGAATCTTGAGCAACTAAGAATAGTAACACAATCATGTTTCATTTGGATCTGTACTCAATTAAGATGGAAGTTAATCTGAATGCTTTTATGGGGTTGAGGTAGCGTCTAACCATGTAACACATCAAATTCCATTGACCGAAACTAGATTACAGCAGACAAACATAGATGCCCTTAATCAATTGCGTTAGCTAGCTCGTGACAGAAAGAGATGCAAAGGTGAAGAAGAGAATTCTTGTTGTGGATGATGACCGAACCCTTCTTGAGCTGTTGAAGGCACATCTTCAACGTCACGATTACAATGTGGTTGTGGCCGAAGATGGTGCCGCAGCGCTACGCATGGCCTACCAGAGCCACCCAGATCTGATCATTCTAGACATTATGATGCCTGAAATCTCAGGTATCGAAGTCTGTAAACGCTTACGTGAGATGTCGAACACGCCGATCATTATGCTCACAGCACTCTCACAAGAAAATTACGTGATCAAGGCGTTGGATGCTGGGGCAGATGACTATGTGCGGAAACCCTACACAATCGGTGAACTTCTGGCACGGATCAAGGTGCAATTTCGCACAGACAAGCACATTGCCACAAACGAGCCGCCGGCCCAACTGGTTGCAGGCGATGTTTTGATTGATCTACCGAAGCGGAAGGTTTCGGTGCGGGGCGCACAGGTAGACCTGACGCCGACAGAATATGATCTTTTGGTCTTTATGGCTCGACATCACGATGAAGTCCTCACACATGAACGTCTTCTGCGCGAGGGGTGGGGGCCGGAGTATATCGACCAGCTTGACTACTTGCGGCTCTATATTCGTTACCTGCGCAACAAGATCGAAACCAATCCTTCTCAACCTGAGATCATCAAGACAGAGCGCGGTATCGGCTACTATATGAACACCTTCTCGGATCAGATCAATTAGATTCACCAATAGCGGCGACGATATACGTTACACGACGCAGCCAATAGACAAATACAAAAAGGGGGGACGGCTCGATGCCGTCCCCCCTTTTTGTATACACAGGCTTTTGTATACACAGGCCACGTCTGCTACTTCACCCAAACTGGGTTCCAGTCGTTGTAGGGCGAACTGAGTAGCGGGCGTACGTTCGATCCATCGACGTTCATAATCCACAACTGCCGCCGTCCACTGTCGCGATTCGACCAGAAGACAATCTGCGCGCCGTCGGGCGACCAGGTGGGGTGCTTGTCCCATTCCCAGCCGTTCTGGGTGAGCTGTCGGATCTCAGTCCCGTCAGGACGGGCCGTGTAGATCTCATCGTTGCCCGTTTCCACTGAGACAAACGCCACTCGATCTCCTGCAGGTGACCAGACTGGATCGTAGCTCTGCGCCGGCCAGGACGTCACCTGTGCTCTGTCGACGTTGTACTGGCTGTCGAAGACGTAGACTTGTGGAATTCGTTGTAGGTCGTCGCGTACCACCAGGCTTAGCCAGGGTTCAAGTGGCGAAATACGTTCGCCAGCCTCGGCCAGGGCGAAGGGCCAAGTTTCGGTGACCTGTGCCAACCGGCCACTGACGGGATCAAGGGCGAAGAGTTGATCCGAGCCGTTACGATCGCTCCAGAAGAGGATCTTGCCGAACAACGACTGTGGCACCGCATTAGGTGCGGGCGTTGCCGTGGGCTGCACTGTAGGCGTCACCTGATCGAGGAAGAGAAGCAACGGGACAGGTGTGCCTTCCAGGTTGGGTGTGGCTGTAGGCACAACCACGGTGGCGTTGGCCGGCAGCGGTGTGGCAGTGCCTGTGGTCTGAGCGATGGCGGTGGCAAGCGCCACCTGGAAAGAGGCCGTCGCCAGATTCTCCGGCGTAGCCGTGGCGGCAATGAGCAGCGGCGTGGGTGTCAACGTAGCCATGACGGCGTTGTAGGGCAGCGGCGTGGGCGTGCCGATGAGCCGCTCGGCAGTAGCGGCGGCATTTTGGGCGACGGCCGTCACCGCGTTCTCCGGCTGCGGCGTCGGCACAATTACAATGGGCGTTACTGCGTCCGGTGGCACAGGTGTAAAGGTGCCGGTGGTCATGGCGACGGCAGTAGCGTAAAGCGCCTGCGCGATCTGAGTGGCCGGGCTGGCCGGTGTCGGCGTCGATTCCACAATTGCAGGCAGGCCCAGCAGGTAAGCAGCGGCCTGTGCAGTTTCAACATTGGCCGCAACCGGTGTAGGCGTGATCACACGAATGATCTCTTGTGGGTTGGCGGCGGCGGTGGCTGTCTCTTGGTTTGCCACTTGTATATGCGCCGCAACTGTTAGGACATTGGCCGGCGTGGACGTGGAGGTTGCCACAATGAAGCGGGGCGTGGGCAACGGCGGCGGCGTGGCCGGCGCCGGTCCTAACCGCAAATGCAACTCGGGCTGATGATCGCCGGCCAACGTGCCGACGCCACTATCCCACGAAAAGAGCGACGCATCACCACCAGTGGGGCCGATGACGCGCACCAGAATCGACGACTTGCCCGCCAGCAGTTGATCGGCGATCCAGGCGCGCTCAGTAGGGCCTAGCAGCCAGATATTGGTAACGCCTTCGCCCAGATCCCCGTTGCGCAAGGTAGGCAGAAGCGATATGGAGGCAGGCAGGTTAAAGACCGTCTGAAAATCAAGTCGCACAAACGATTCATCGTTGTCGGCAATCAACTGCACAGTCCAGGTAGCGTCCGTTGAGGAGAGGCGCTCAGTATCCAGGCCGGTCAGGTGCAGTGCAACTTCACGGATCTCAGCGCCGCGAGGCACGCGTGTCAGATCAAAGCGGATCAACGAGATAAATGCCTGGCTGTCATAATAACCGGCATATAAAAAGGAATCGCCGATGGCGCGATTTTCGCTGCCACTGGCGAACCAGCCCAAATTTCTTTCGTCCGTGCGGGCCGTAAATTCACTGCTGCCGTCCACCGAAGTAGGCGTCGACGTTGGCACCTGGGCAAGCAGACCGGGCTGGTCGGCGCTGACACCGGTCACCGGCGCAGCGGCTACGGCGAGAAGGGCAGTAGACGGCGACACGACTTCAGCATCAGGCAGGATAGGCAAAGCAGCCGTCGACGGGTCGTCGACAGTGTTGGCCGACATATCGGCGATAGACTGTGGCTGTGGTCCGTCAATGATCCGGTTGTGCAAAAAGTGGTTACCACTATAGATCAAGAGGCTCCACAGACAAACAAGCCCCACCCCCGCCAATAGACGGCTCAGGTTCCTCCGCGACAACAGTTGACTGCGCATAACGTCCTTCCCAGAAAAGCGAAGAAAAAAAGCAATTATACAGCTGACTTAGACATCATAATTACGCATGCACACACAATCAATAGAAAACAGCGATATTGATAGTGAATTCTAATAAATAACCCATACAATTCTCCCTAAAACAATCCGTACCTCCTTACACAACCTTTGATATGCAATTCTAATCTACCCCTTATGCGATTCTCCGCCGTCATCGGTATGCTGATTTCAGGCCAAGTGCTCAACTCATAACTGCATTTGAATCTGGATGGATATCAGTGAAGACGGTTAACAGCACATCGAATCATGTAAATCGCACAGCCTCACCCGCATCACTTGATCGCAAGCTCGGTGACGGTGCATCTGCCCAGGGTGGCGGCCTTTCGGCGCTACGACTTTACGTTGAACGCCAGGCCAGTAATCCAGGGCGCTATGTGCTGGAGCAGGCGATGTTTGCTGTGGCCGGCTGGGTGCCCAGTGTGATCGGCATCGGTCTACGTGCCGTCTTCTACCGGGCGATTTTGCAGATGGACGGCATCGCCGCCATCGAAAGCGGTGTGCGACTGCGCTTTGCCGATCAGATCCACCTGGGCAAGAACGTCTACCTGGATCAGGCGACGTACTTACACGCCTGCCCGGCAGGGATTCACATCGGCGACAACACTTTTGTGATGCATGGCTCGATTTTGCACGTCTACAACTTTCGGGATCTGCCGCACGCTTTTATTCGCATCGGTCGCGATTCATTGATCGGTGAGATGAATGTCCTTCGTGGGCAGGGCGGCATTACCATCGGGGATCGGGTCTACACGGCGCCACAGGTACAGATGTTGGCCGTGAACCACGTCTTCGATGACCCCGCAAGGCCGATGGTCGAGCAGGGCATTACAGCGCAGGGCATCACCGTTGAGGATGATTGTTGGATCGGCGCTGGGGCGATTATCACCGACGGCGTCACCGTTGGCACAGGCTCGGTTGTTGCAGCAGGCGCTGTCGTCACCAAAGACGTTGCGCCGCGAAGTGTGGTCGGCGGTGTGCCGGCCAGGTTTATCAAGCAGATTGAAGCGGGGCAACCTCGCCCCAACAATGTGGTCGTGCATTTTTAGCCAACTTGGCAGCATGCACTAGTCGAAGAAGCGCAGGAGAATCCCAATGGCGACACTCTCGGTAGTAATCCCGGCCCTAAATGAAGAAGATGGTATCGAAGAAGTGGTAAACCGTGTCCTCTCGGCACGTGAAGGACTGAAAGCCGAAGGCATCGACAATCTGGAACTGATTGTCGTCGACGACGGCTCCAGCGACCGCACGCCGCAGATCCTGGGCGCGATGGACGACGTGCGGCTGATCCGCCACCCCGTCAACCGCGGTTATGGCGCAGCACTCAAGACAGGCTTTGCCGCCGCCACAGGTGAATGGCTCGGCTTTCTCGACGCCGACGGCACCTACCCGCCTGAATATTTCCCCAAGCTCTGCCGCGCCGCGCAAGACCAGAACGCAGACATCATCATCGGATCACGCATGGCCGGCTCAGACAGCCAGATGCCGCTGGTGCGCCGTATCGGCAACACCATCTTTGCCAATCTGGTCAGCCTGATTAGCGCCGACCGTATCACCGATTCGGCCAGCGGCATGCGTGTCTTTAAGAAGTCGATTCTCGAACGCATTTACCCGTTGCCCGATGGATTGAACCTGACGCCGGTAATGAGCACCCGTGCACTACACGAAGATTTGCGCATGTTCGAAGTGCCGATTCCCTACAGCGAACGGCAGGGACGCTCGAAACTCAGTGTTGTGCGCGACGGCACCCGTTTCGCCCAATCGATTGTGTGGACGGCACTGAGCTACAACCCCGGCCGCATCCTGGGCATGTTCGGGCTGGCCTGCCTGGTGCTGGCCGCCGTCATCGGGGTGGGATTGGTGGGACTGCGCATGTCGGGCGTCACCGAAGTCTCGTCGGTTGGGGCGTTTGTGCTCTACTCGGCGCTTGTCCTTTCGGTGACAGGTATCAGCATTCTGGCGTTGGGAGTGAGCTTCAACTACTTTGTGGCCCTCTTTTACAAAGAGCCGATTCGGCAGGGTTTGTGGGGTAGCAGAAGCCGCAGCCAGCCCCGCTTTGACCGTCATTTTGGCTGGGTTGGCCTGCTCTCTTTACTCTTTGGCATCGGCATTGGCGCCGGTAGCCTGGGGCTGGCCGCAACAGGATTGACACTGTCACAACTGTGGATCTACTTCCTGGGCAGCGCGTCGATGACGTTGGTCGGCATTCAATTGCTGATTGCCTGGGTACAGATGCAGGTTTTGGTTGCACTGAATGAACGTGAATCTCTCATTGCCAACGATATGAATCGCAATGGCGTAGAAACCCCGGTTGTCCGCCGCAGCAGCGTCGCCCCGGTTCCGGTAAAGGAAGGCTTTGTTCATGGCTGATGTTGAAGAAGTGACGCTGACTTTGAAGGAAAATCTTGGGACACGTCGGGTGCCGAAACTGCGTGACACCGCTTTCCCCGACGCAGGCGCGGCAGTGCGTCATCTGACCCACAGTCGCCCTCCCGGCGCAGTGGACGTGATGCTCGTCAACCCACCGTCGCCCGATGGCGGCATCTGGATTCGCACACAGCACCGTGTGGGTCGCCGTAGCCGTGAAGAGATGGTATGGCCCCAGTGCTCGCTGGCTCAGTTGGCGGCGATGTTGCAACCCGACTACACAGTGCACATTGTGGACGCCATCGCCGAGCGCATGACGTGGGACGAATTTGAGAAGATTCTGCGCGAGAAGACGCCCAAGTATTACATCACCCAGTGCACAGCGCCGACGCTGACCAACGACATGTACGGCGCTATGCTGGCCCGTGCCCTGGGCGCCAAGACAATGGCCTTTGGCACCCATGTAACGCCCATGCCCATGGAGACGATGCGCGATTTCCCGGCGCTCGACTTCGTCCTCCGCGGCGAGCCGGAGTTGACCTTCCGCGAACTGATCGACGTGCTCGAAGGTCGCCAGGCGATGCGTGCTGAGTGGGTGAACACCATGATCACCAAGACCGACCCGATGTGGCAGCCCTCTTCGGATCCGTCGACGGCCAACGGCAAGGGGCTTGACATGTCCAATGTCAAGGGGTTGGTGTGGCGCAAGGAGGGCGAAATCATCATCAACGTCGATCGGCCCTTCATCGCCGATCTAGACGATCTGCCTATGCCCATGCACCACCTGCTCCCGCTGGACAAGTACCGCATGCCGTTGATGAAGGGACCATTCAGCTTCATGGTCACCAGTCGCGGTTGCCCGGCAGGCTGCAAATATTGCATCAAACATGTGTCGTACCAGTACTCAGTGCGCCTGCACTCGCCCGAACGCATTATCGAAGAGATGAAGCTCTTCGCCAGCCTAGGCATTCACAACATCCACATGTACGCCGACCTCTTCACCGTGAACCGCGAACAGGTGATGGCCATGTGCGACTTGATCATCAAAGAAGGGCTGAAGGTGCGTTGGACGTGCAACAGCCGTGTCGATTACGTCGACGAAGAGATGCTCAAGAAGATGGCCGAGGCCGGCTGCTGGCTGATTAGTTGGGGCCTGGAAAGCGGCAATGAGTTGATCCTCAAGCGTGCGGCCAAAGGCGCCGACCCGAAGAAGGCGCACCGTGCGCTGGGTTGGGCCCGCAAAGCCGGCATCAAGAACTGGGGATACTTCATCATCGGCCTGCCCGGCGAAACCGTTGAGACCATCCGCGAGACCATCGAGTTCTCGAAGACGCTGCCGCTGGAAATCGCACTCTTTCACATCGCCGCCCCCTACCCGGGCACGCCCTTCTTCTTCGAAGTGGTGAAGAACAAGTGGTTCCGCGAAGGGACCCGCTGGGAAGAGGTGGATATGGACAAGGGCACCGTATTGCAATACGACAACCTCTCTGCCGAAGACTTGATGTACTGGCAAAAACGGGCTTTCCGGGAATGGGCTTTCCGCCCCGGGCCGGTTGTCACCTACCTCAAGATGCTGGCCACCGACATGCACACCTTCAAACGTGCGGTGCGCGTCGGACTTGAACACTTTGGATGGGCGCTAGGGAAATCGTAACAAATTGGCATCGCCGTCACGGCGAAATCGACTCGATCCAGCGTCGTCATCGTTCCTTGCGCGGATCTACACAGAAAAGTCAACGTAGACACAGATCATGCTTAAGTTCCTTAAAAAGAGGCACCCGAAGCTCTTGGTTGTTGGGCTGGACGGTTTTGCGCCGGACTTGGTCCTTTCAAAATGGCGCAATCAGCTTCCCACCTTCAACCGATTGATGACAGAAGGCGCTTTCGGCACATTACAAAGCAGTGTCCCCTGTGTATCGATACCGGCGTGGAACGTAATGACAGCGGGCAAAGATGCAGGCACCATCGGGCTCTATGGGGAGAAAAATCACGGCGAAGGATCGTACGACGATGTGCAGATTGCCTTCGGCAGCGCATCTCGTGAACCCGCAGTGTGGGAGATTCTGGGCGAGGCAGGCAAGCGAGTTGTCACAATGGGTGTGCCCGGCACCTATCCGCCCCAGTTGGTGAACGGCGTACAGATTAGTTGCCACTTGACGCCGCAAACGCTGGTCACCGGGGCAAATCAAGACCAGGCAGCAAAGTTCACCTATCCCCAAGAGTTGGGGGCCAAGGTGAACCAGTGGACGGGCGGAGCGTATCCAGTCGATATCGTAACGGATACGCCACAACCCATTGAAGAGCAGATCCAGCAGATTTACCAGATGACCGACCAGCATTTCCAGGTCATGCGCAAGCTGCTCAAACAGCAGATCTGGGATTTCTTCATCTCAGTGGAAATTGGGGCGTCGCGGTTGCATCAGCGAGTGTGGGGAGAAGAGCAGGATCACCTGCCTAACGAAAAAATCGCGTTTGAACAGGTGATTCTCGACTATTACACACACATTGACAGCCATCTCGAACAGTTAATCGCCCAGCTCGATGGGGATACAGCCATCATGATCGTTTCGGATCGAGGCGTTCAGAGGGCCGCCGGCAGCATCTGCGTCAACGACTGGCTGGTCGATGAAGAGTGGCTGGCTTTGGTCGATGGGCCGATTGATCACGTGCAGGCCTTCCGCGCCGACGATGTCAACTGGCAGAAGACGCTGGCATGGGCCGAAGGTGGTGAATTCACACGCTTCTTCCTCAACGTGGAAGGGCGCGAGCCGCAAGGGTTGATTCCCTGGTCTAGCTACCTGGACATGCGCGACGAGTTAATTGCCAAAATCCTAGACGTGCGTGGCCCCAGTGGTGAACGGCTGAACACACAGATCTTCAAGCCGGAAGAGACCTTCCGCCACTTGCACGGCACTGTGCCCGATTTGATCGTCTACTGGGACGACCTACGCTGGCAAGCCACCGACGATCTGGGCCACCCGACGATATGGACGAACGTCGGAGAGGCGGGTGCAGCACCAACGCCCAACGGTCTCTACATTTATTGGCATCCACGGCAGAAATTCAATGGGACAGAATTGTTTGGCTGGGAAGTCTTGGATGTGGCACCGACGATTCTCGACTACTTCCAGTTGCCGATGCCGATTGAAATGCAGGGCCGCAAGATACCGCTCACATTACATGACGTCTCTGCAGCGCCGACGCCTACCATGATGGATCTGCAAGGGCACGTGCAGCCGAAGTCGGCCCCACGCAGACAGCGAAGACGGAAGCCGAAACCGGCAACGTACGCCAAGTTTACTTAAGAAAGATAAGCACGATGACAGAGCAAATTGTGATAGAGCAAACAGTGATAGAACAGGCCATTCAAATTCAGCCCGAGCACTTTATGCGCGCGGCGACGGTTCACCCCAGCGCCGAAGTGGCCGCCGATGTGCAAATCGGCGCAGGGACACGCATCTGGCATCAGGTGCAGATCCGTGAACGTGCCGTCATCGGCTGTAACTGCATCGTGGGCAAGAATGTCTACATCGACAGTGGCGTCAGGGTAGGCAACAACGTCAAAATCCAGAACAACGCCCTGCTCTATCACGGCGCCACCATCGAAGACGGCGTCTTCATCGGGCCGCAAGTCTGCCTCACCAACGACCGTGTGCCACGGGCCATCACACCGGACGGCATGCTGAAAGCCGACAGCGACTGGGTGGTGGGCGAGACGCACATCGGCTACGGCGCATCGTTGGGCGCAGGCAGCATCATTCTGCCCGGCATCTCGATTGGCCGCTTCGCCATGGTGGCCGCCGGCGCAGTCGTCACCCACGACGTGCCGGATCATGCGCTGGTTGCCGGTGTCCCGGCGCGGCGGATCGGCTACGTCTGTGCGTGTGGGCACAAGCTTCAAGCCGGTGAATCCGGCCAGCAGTGCACTTCGTGTGATCAGATCTACCAGATCGAGGAATAATTATGATTCCCATTTCATCGCCCTACATCGGAGAAGAAGAAAAGGCCGCCGTGATGGAAGTGCTCTCTTCCGGCCAGCTCGCCCAAGGACCCAAAGTTGCGGCGTTCGAAGAAGCCTTTGCGGCCTGGAGCGGCGCCCGTTACGCCGTCGCCACCACATCGGGCACCACAGCGCTCCATGTGGCGCTGCTCGCCCACGGCATCGGCCCAGGGGACGAGGTGATCACCTCGTCGTTCAGCTTCATTGCCTCGGCCAATTGTGTCCTCTACGTGGGGGCCACACCCGTCTTCGCCGACATTGAACCGGCCTACTTCACCCTCGATCCTGAGGACGTGGCGCGCAAGATTACGCCACGCACCAAGGCCATTATCCCGGTGCATCTTTTCGGCCAGCCCTGCAACATGGACGAGCTCACCGAACTGGCTAGCGAGCACAACCTCGCCATCATCGAAGACGCCTGCCAGGCCCATGGGGCACGCTGGAACGGACAGATGGTGGGCAGTTTCGGCACCACCTGCTACTCCTTCTACCCCACCAAAAACATGATGTCGGGGGAAGGCGGCATGATCACCACCGATGATGCGGCGGTGGCAGAACAGGCGCGGCTGATCCGCCAGCACGGCATGGCCAAGCGCTACGTCCACGAGATGTTGGGCTTCAACCTGCGCCTTTCGGATCTCCACGCCGCCATCGGCCTCGTGCAGTTGAAGCGGGTTGACGGCTGGAACGCGCAGCGACAGGCCAACGCCGCCTACTTAAGCGAGCATCTGGCCGATGTGCCAGGTGTGGTGATTCCGGCGGTGCGCGACGGCGCGGAACATGTTTTCCACCAGTACACCGTCCGTGTACAGGATCGCGACGACGCCGTTAAGGCCATGAGCGAACAGGGCATCGGCGTGGGCATCTACTACCCCACGGCGATCCACCAACAGCCGCTCTACAAGAATCTGGGCTACGACCTCTCGTTGCCCGAAACCGAACGGGCTAGCCGCGAGGTGATGTCCTTGCCTGTCCACCCCTTTGTGGGCGAGGCCGAACTGTCTCAGGTGACGGCGGCGGTGAAGAATCTACAGCCGGCCGCAGTCCTCGTTTAAGGTGATTGGTGATTGGTGATTAGTGATTGGTCAATGTCACTAAACGCGGAGTGAGCATCCTCAGATGCGGGTGCACACGGATAGAGCCGCATCTAAGGATGCTCACTCCGCAGTGTGACTGGTGAATGGACGCAAGAGTATCCTCGCCCCCCGATCACCAATCACTAATCACTAATCACCGCAACAGAAAGTGAGTAGGGGAGAGATGAAACAGGTAAAAGTTGGCGTAATTGGGGTCGGGCGCATGGGTAGACGGCACTGCCGGGTCTATTCCACGCTGCGCAACGCCCAATTGGTGGGTGTTAGCGACGCCAATGTCAACGGCGGTCGGCAGGTGGCTGCGGAATACGAAGTGCCCTTCTTCCGCAATGTCGAAGATTTGTTAGACAACGTGGACGCGGTGAGCCTGGCTGCGCCGACACCGCTTCATTTTGAACTGGCCATGCGCTGTATTGAACACGGCGTGCATGTGATTATCGAAAAACCGATTGCCGCCACCCTGGCCGAAGCGACGGCGTTGACAGAAGCCGCCGAGCGCAGTGGATTGGTGGTGCAGATCGGCCACATCGAGCGCTTCAACCCCGTCTTCGTGGAATTGCAACATGTCCTCGAAGAGATCAAGCCGGTGGCGGTGAATATGCGCCGTCTCAGCCCATACGAGGGCAGCAACACCGATGTGGACGTGGTGCTGGATCTCATGATCCATGACATCGACCTGGCACTGGCGCTGGGTGGGCGTGTCCCCACGGCGGTCAACGCCTACGGGCTGACGGCCTTCAGCGGGATGATCGACCACGCTGTAGTCCAACTTGAGTTCGGCGGCGGTCCGTTGATCTCGATGACGGCCTCACGCATCACCGAACAGAAGGTGCGTGCGTTGGAGATTACGGCGCTGGAAGCCTATCTTGAAGGCGACCTTATGGACAAGAGCATCGCCGTCCACCGCCGCACCACGGCGGAATATCAGGCCCACAATCATCGTGGCGTCAAGTATCGCCAGGAGAGTGTGGTGGAGCGCATCTACGTGCCGATGGTCGAGCCGCTGGCTCAGGAACTAACACACTTCACCGACTGCATCATCAAGGGCGAACGCTGTTTGGTGCCCGCCCGCGACGGACTCAAGGCGCTGCAACTGGCTGAAGAGATCCGCACGTTGATCGAATCGCACATGGTTGACGCAACGCCGAAGGCCGCAGCGATGACGCCGGCCCCACTCGAAGCCGTCTTCGCCGACTAGGAGTTTTTACGATGGATCTTTCGATTGTCATTCCCTGCTACAACGAAGTCGACAACGTGGGCAAAATCGAAGCCGAGCTCTTCCCGGTGTTGGCCGAACTGGCCCGCACCCGCTCGGTAGAGGTCATCTTCGTAGACGACGGCAGCAAAGACGGCAGCTACGATGCCTTCACCCAGGCATTCGGCACCGAGCGCAACGGCGTGCTCATCCGCTTTGAGCAGCACAAGGTGAACCGTGGGCTGGGCGCAGCCATCCGCACCGGCCTGACGGCGGCACGCGGCGAGGTGATCGTCACCGCGGACAGCGACGGCACCTACCGCTTCGACACCATCCCGGCGCTGCTGGCCTGCCTCACCGACGGCGTGGACATTGTCACCGCCTCGCCCTACCACCCCGACGGCGAAGTGGTGGGTGTGCCCGCCTACCGGCTGGTGCTGAGCCAGGGGTCGTCGCTAATCTACCGCATTTTGTTGGATTGGAACATCCACTGCTACACGGCGCTCTTCCGAGCTTACCGCCGGCAGGTGGTGGATGAAATTAGTTTCGAGTCGAACGGCTTCTTAGCCGGCACCGAGTTGATGGTCAAAGCCATGTTACAGGGCTTCAAGGTGTCCGAGTATCCGACCAAGTTGTATTCGCGGGTCTTTGGCACATCCAAAGCCAAACTCGCCAGAACCATCAAAGCCCACTTGCAGTTTCAAGGCTGGGTGCTGGCACATCGTCTTCACATTCGCAAGTTAGAAATTGGCAAACCAGTAGGAGGCCAACGGTGGGCGTAATCGGTAATCGACTCAATTTAAACGGGAGATTTGTACAAATGTCACTGGCGATTTCATACATTTTGGTGGCTGTTGTCTTTGGCGCCGTCGGCCAAATTCTGCTGAAAAAGGGCATGAACAACATGGGGGCGCTGACCCTCAGCCTGGAAGGGCTGCCCATGATGCTGTGGCGCATCGGCACCAACCCCTGGGTGGTGATCGGCCTCACGATTTATGTAGCCAGCACCGTCTTCTGGCTGACGGCCCTCTCGCGCGTAGACCTGAGCTACGCCTACCCCTTCGCCAGCCTCAGCTACGTGGTGATGCTGGTAGCAGCGTGGCGTCTCTTCGACGAAGACATCAACCCCATGCGCCTCGTCGGCACGCTGGTGGTGTGTATGGGTGTTTTGCTGATATCGCGGAGTTAGGGATTGGTGACTGGGTGACAAGTTGGCGAACTCGTCAAGCATGCCCGTCTGGTAGCGTGACCTACGACTTAGGCGACCGTCTCGTCTGTCGTAGCTGCGGTTACCAACCGCAGGACTTCGGCTTCGAGACCTTTTCCCTGTCACAGTCACCGCGGGTTTGTCAACAGCATCACCCAGTCACCTTGTCACCCAGTCACCTTGTCACCTCTGTAAGCCAGAAAGGTTTCTCGATGAAGATCGTTTCCATCGTCGGGGCTCGGCCCGAATTTGTACAGGCGACGCCCATCAGCCGGGCGCTGCGACCGCACCATCAGGAGATCCTGGTGCACACGGGCCAGCACTACGACTATGCCATGTCTCAGACCTTCTTCGAGGAGCTGAACATCCCGGCCCCTGATTATTACCTGGGCGTCGGTTCCGGCTCACACGCCAAGCAGACCGCCGAGATGATGGTACGCATGGAAGAGGTGTTGCTGGCCGAGCGCCCCGATGTGGTGGTGGTGCGCGGTGACACCAATTCCACCATCGCCGGGGCGCTGGTGGCGGCCAAGTTGGGCATGCCCCTGGCCCATGTAGAGGCCGGCGAACGTAGCTTCGACCGCTCCATGCCCGAAGAGATCAACCGCCTCGTCACCGACCGGCTGGCCGATATGCACTTCTGCGTCAGCCGCACCGCCGTGGAACATCTGGCCGACGAAGGCATTCTCGGCAACGTCCACTGGGTGGGCGACGTGATGTACGACGTCATGCTCAGCCAGATCGAGATTGCACGGCAGAAGTCGACGATCCTGCAAACGCTGGGCGTCGAGGCGAAAGGTTATGCACTGGTGACCGTCCACCGCGCTGCCAACACGGACGATCCCGCCCGGTTGACACAGATTGTGGACGCGCTGAACAGCGTTGACGAGACGGTGATCTTCCCCGTCCACCCGCGCACACGCAAGGCGCTGGGGCAGATCGAAGCCGTCTTCGCGCCACATGTGCGCCTGATCGAACCAGTGGGCTATTTCGACATTATCACCCTGGAAGAGAGCGCCCGCCTCATCGCCACCGATTCGGGCGGCGTGCAGCGAGAAGCCTACTTCCTGGGCGTGCCCTGCATCACCCTGCGTGATGAAACCGAGTGGCACGAAACCGTATCCGCAGGCTGGAACTCTCTTGTTGGTGTAGAGACGGAAACCATCCTGGACGCGTGGCGCAACTTCCGCCCCAGCGGCGAGCGCCCCGCCATTTTCGGTGAAGGAGACGCCGGCCGCAAGATCGCCGACATCCTCACCGCCTCACAGCAATCGACTGTCGCCGACATGGCGCTGGAAAAGGGAGTTTTGGTATGAAAATTGGCATCGTCGGCGGCGGCATCATGGGCATCAGCCTGGCCTACTCGCTCATCAAACAGGGCGCAGAGGTGGAGATCTTTGAAGCGTCGCCCACACTTGGCGGCCTCGCCGGTCCGATTTACCTGGACGACGGCACCGCTGTGGATCGCTTCTACCATGCCATCCTTTCCAGCGATTCGTACCTGAGCGATCTGTGCAAGGAACTGGGGATCAGCGATCAACTGCGTTACAACGAAACCAAGATGGGTTTCTACTACCAGGGTGACATCCACCCCATGAACAACGTGCTCGAATTCTTTCGCTTTCCGCCACTGGGGTGGATCGACCGTTTCCGCCTTGGGTTGACGGTTTTATATGCCCAATTTGTGAAGGATTGGAAGAAACTCGAAAGCATCAGCGTAGAGGATTGGCTGGTACGATTGAGCGGG
This sequence comes from bacterium, assembly GCA_016124945.1. Lineage (GTDB taxonomy): Bacteria > Chloroflexota > Anaerolineae > Caldilineales > Caldilineaceae > RI-153. Next base: position 39,835 of record WGMT01000026.1, read on the forward strand.
CGCAAGACCTTCACCCACATTTGGAAGCCGATGCTCAAGGCCAAATTCGACGGCGACTTCGCCAACACCCCCGCCACCTACATCTGGTCGCGATTGGTGCGCATGAAGTCGACCCGGGGCGGCGCCAGCCAGAAGGAAGAGGCCGGCCACCTCATCGGCGGCTACATTGCCCTGCTCGACGCCATGGCGGATCGCATCCGCGCCGCCGGTGGCAAGATCCACCTGAGCACACCCGTACAGGAAATCGTTATCGAAGACGGCGCGGCCCGCGGCCTGCGCATCGGCGACGAAGTACACAGCTTCGACGCCGTCGTGTCCACGCTCCAGGTGCCCGTCTTCCAGCGTCTGATTCCTGGGGCCGACGCCCAATATCACGACTTCCTGAAGCAGGGCGAATACCTGGGCATCATCTGCCCGCTGCTGATTCTGAATCGTCCGCTCAGTGGATATTGGACGCTGAACATCACCGATGACCGTGTCCCCTTTACCGGCATCATCGAGACGACATCGTACATCGACACACAGTATTCGGGCGGGCATCACCTCATCTACCTGCCCAAGTACACCGCACCGGGCAGCGACTGGCAGAAGCGCAGCGACGAGGAGATCCGCGAGATCTGGCTCTCGAACCTGGAAAAGATGTTCCCCGACTTCTCACGCGCATCGGTGCGCTACTTCCTGGTTCACCGGGAGCGCTACGTGGAACCGCTACACGGCCTGAACGAGACGGACGAGATCCCCACGGTGGAGACGCCGGTAAAAAATCTCTTCCTGGCCACCACGGCGCAGATCTACCCGGCGCTGACCAACGGCGAATCGGTGGCCCGTCACGCCGAACAGGCAGCGCAGACCGTCCTGGCGAAGCGGCAGCCGGTGACGGCGAGCAAGCCGGTCGATGCGCCAATGCAAGTCGCCACGCCGGCGTAGTTAAAGAGTGATTGGTGATTAGTGATTGGTGATTAGGTCTCGACATATGTACATGAATTCATTTCGTACGTCCCTGTAGAGACAACGAAGCTTCCAATCATTCACCTATTAACAAGCCTAATCACCAATCACCAGTCACAAATCACTATCTCCCCAGGAAAAACAACGTTGAGCACGCAAACGGGACGCATTGACGGGCTACAGAGCAAAAACATTCGAACAGGGTGGCGCATCGGCCAGATTGGCTGGGTGGCGCTCGCCCTCTTTTCGTTTGCCGTGATCGCCTTCCTGGCTTTCTACAACCTCACCGACTACCCGCGCACCTGGTTCGACGAAGGATCGCACCTGCACGTTCCCAAGGCGCTGGTAACGATGGGCGTCTACGCCGACTACAGCAGCGAGGGGCTTCGCCACTTCGGCCCTACCATCGGCGTCGGCCCCACGGTGATGTTGCCCATCGCCGCCGTCTTCCAGATCTTCGACATGGGTCTGTTTCAGGCGCGGCTAGTAATCGTCCTCTACATGCTGGCCGCCATCGCCGTCTTTTTTCGGTTGGGCCTCATCTTTGGAGACCGCCGGTTCGCCTGGATCGCCGCCGCACTGGTGGTGACCTCGCAGGGCGTCTCGTTGGTCTACTACGGGCGGCAGGTGTTGGGCGAGGTGCCGGGGCTCTTCTTCTTGCTCAGCGGGCTGGTGATCTGGTTTGGCGCAGGCGAACGGGCCGGCTACGGACGGCTCAGCCTCATCGGTCTGCTCTTTGGGCTGGCCGTGGTGACCAAGAACCAATATCTGCTGCTCATGGTGCCCACCATCGGCATTGCCTGGGTGGCCAACCTGATCTACTACCGGCTCATGCCGCAGCGCTTCTTCATTGTGCCCGGCATCGTCATGGGTCTCTGTTACGCGCTCTGGCAGGTCTACATTGTGCTCTACCTGGGCCCAGCCACAGCCATGGAAAACCTCACCCTGCTGCGCAACGCCACGGCGGGCGCGGCGTTGGTCTTCTCGCCAGAGTTGATGAAACAGAGCTTCGCCCAACTGTTCAGCCTGAACCTCTACCTGGGCTGGTTGCTGCCCGCCCTGCTCTACGCCTTCTTCCTGGCGCTGCCACGTGAACGTAAGGCGCAGTTCTGGGGAATTTTGGTGATCTTCGCCGCCTTCAATCTGCTCTGGTACGTGGTGGCTTCGGTGGGTTGGCTACGCTACGCCTTTGCCGGTCTTGTCTTTGGCGGGCTCTTTGTGGCCCGACTCTTTGTGGACCTGATGGGCGGCGCGGAACGACGTCTGCCCCGCCTTAACGAAATTTGGCGGACGCCGGTGAGCGGACAGGTCGGCCCGGCGTTGCAGGCGACGATGGGGCTGATCCTGGCGGCCATGATCGCCCTGCCCCTGGCCCAATCGGCCTGGGACACGCTGCGCCCCGGCGAAAACACGCCCATGGTCATGGCCGAATTCATGGACGAGCAGGTGCCGCTCGACGCACTGGTAGAAACATGGGAACCCGAAATGGGCTTCCTCACCGATCACAAATACCACTACCCGCCTGCCGGGTTGCTCAACACCGCCGTCGGCTACATCTGGCTCGACGGCCCACCGCCTGCCGACTCTTACGATTTTGTGCAGAAGGAATTGCCCGACTACGTGCTGGTGGGTGAGTTTGCCCGCTGGGTGGAGCTCTATCCACCAGACACGCTGGCTGAGTCCTACACACTGGTGACCCAAGTCGGCGCTTACGAACTCTACGAACGGTTAGATCGGTCTCAACAGGGCAATTGACCCTGTTGGGATTTTCTGCTTGAAACAAAAGATGTGATTTGTGATTCGTGATTCGTGATTAGGTCTTGGAATGGTATTGCGATTCATACGCCAATATGCTCAACAAGCACGTTGGCTGTTCATTCGCTTGCCCATTGATAAACCCAATCACGAATCACGAATCACGAATCACGAATCACGAATCACGAATCACCAATAGCAAAACAGGAAGTGCATCATGCGAAGTCGAAAACAGATCCAGCAGAAGATCCAGTACGGGCTGTTCAGCCTCATGACAATTTTCTCGCTACTCTTCGGTGCGTTTGTGCAGGTCAACAGCGCAGACGTGCAGGTTGCCGAAGTGCAGCAGCCAAACCAGGCTGTGACAGTAGGCCCAACCCCAATCTTGTTGGTGGTCAACGACGCCGGCCCATCGCCGTTTGGGCGCTATCTGGGTGAGATCCTGCGCGCCGAAGGGTTAAACTTCTTCGACGTAGCCGATCTCAGCACCGTCACCGGGCCGCAGATGGCGAACTATGGGCTGGTCATCCTGGCTGAGACACCCCTCAGCGCGGGACAGGCATCCCTGTTCAATGGCTACGTGGCCGACGGCGGACGCCTGATCGCCATGCGCCCCGACGCCCAGATCGCTGCTCTCTTCGGGCTGGGCAGCAGCACGGGGACACTGAACAGCGCCTACATGCAGATCGACGTCAATGCGACGCTCAACGGCGGCACGCCCGGTCAGGGTTTGCCTGCCGCTACGATGCAGTTCCACGGCAGCGCCAACCTGGCCGCAGCACAGCCGGGCGCGACTGTCCTTGCACAGCTTTACAACAATGCCGTCACCGCCGCCGGCTTCCCCGCCGTGACAGCGGGCAGCAACGGCAAGGCAGTTGCCTTCACCTACGATCTGGCACACACCGTTGTCTACATGCGTCAGGGCAACCCGACCAACGCCAATGTTGACACCGACAACGACAACGTCCTGCGCACGATTGACCTTTTCCAGGCCAACCCCGGCGCAGGCTATCCTAACCCCTGGGTGGATCTAGACAAGGTCGCCATCCCCCAGGCCGACGAGCAACAGCGTTTCCTGGCGCGGCTTGTCCACAATCTGCTCGGGGACGCGCTGCCGCTGCCCCAGCTCTGGTACTTCCCAGGCACGGCCAAGACGGTGCTCATCCCCACAGGTGACGCACACGCCAACCCCACCAGCTACTACCAGACGATTATCGACAGCATCGCGCCCTACAACGCCGACATGACCTTCTACCTCTCGCCTGCCGGGGAACCGAACGGCGCGTCGGTGCAAAGCTGGCAGCCACTGGGCCATACCTTCGGCCTCCATCCCTACGCCTTCAGCATGGGCGATTTGACACAGGGCTACGCCCAATCGATGCAGTGGTTCCAAAGCCAATTCGGCCAACTGCCCTCGCGCACCGTTCGTAACCACCAGGTGGCCTGGTCGGGGTGGACAGATGCAGCGGTGACGGCTTCGCTACACGGCATGGCCTTGGACACCAACTTCTACCACTGGGGACCGTGGCTGCAGCAGCAAGGTGGAAGCTGGGTCCACGGCTACATCACCGGCTCGGGACAGCCCATGAAGTTCATGAGCGCCGACGGCACGCTGATCCCCGTCTTCCAACAGTTGACCCAACTGGTCGACGAACAATTGACCGCTTTCAACGAGCTGTTGACAGCGCCGCAGGCTATCGCCGTTTCGCAGCAGATGATCGACGCCAGCCAGGCCGGCGACTACGCCGCGCTGATGACACAGTTCCATGTGGACTACTACTACCCGCCCAGCAGCGATTGGGCCGTGGGGACGCTGGCCTACGCCGCTCAACTTGGCGTGCCCATCCTCAACGCCGACGACTGGCTCACCTTCATAGAGACTCGCTACGGGGCAAACTACACGAATCTGGTATGGAACCCCACCAGCAAAACATTGAGCTTTGATCTCGGCGCGCCCAGCACAGTGGGCGTGGATCTCACCACCATGCTGCCGCTGACCTACGGGGGCGGCAGCCTGAGCACAGTAACCGTAGACGGCGGCGTGGCCGGCTTCACGGTGCAGACAATCAAGGGCGTGGACGTGGCCTTTGTGAACATGAGCGCCGCCCCCCATCAGGTGACGGCCGTTTACGACGGCGCGCCGATTCCGCCTACGTCTACGCCGACGCCGGTGCCGCCTACAGCCACACCCACCCACACGGCCACGCCGACAAAAACACCGACCCTGGAACCAGGCATCACGCCCACAGCAACACCGACGCCGACACAAACACCGACAGTCACCAATACGCCGCTGCCACCGACCAACACACCCACCCCAACCGCGACGCCACTGGGTGGTTCGGTGCTGCATTCCACCTTCGCCGACTTCAGCCCGGCCTGTGTAGAGACAGCCAACACCGCCGCCGGTGGCATCGGCGACGGCTCGGTCACGTTGACGGGTCAATTCGCCGACAACTTCAGCGGTGCTGCGCTCGACGGCGCTCTTTGGGCGGCGGGCAACTGGGCAGGCGGGGCCTACTCGCCGCTCCTCGGCAATGGGCAGATCTCGATTGGTGATGCCAATGGCGCCTGGGTGCGCTCGCAGCAGACCTTCACCCGCGGCGTCATCGAGGCGACAGCGGAATTCGGCGCAGGCGCATTCCAGCACATCGGCTTTGCCAGCCAGGACTTCGCCGGCAATCGCTACTTCATCTTCAGCACGTTCAACGGCAGCACCAGTCTCTATGCCCGTGTCAACAACAACGGCAGCGAGCAACAGATCAACCTGGGCCCGCGACCGACCGGGCCGCACCAGTACCGCGTCGAGTGGAACGCCCTGGATGCAAGCAACGATCAGGTACGCTTCTTCATCGATGGTAATCTCGTGGCCGATGTGACGGTGGCCAACGCCGGCGCGGCCAACTTCCACGTCTATCTCTCCAACGCCACCACCACGCCGCTGGTTGTTGACGCCATCCACATGGCACCGGCTTATGCTGACAGCGGCAGCTTCGTCAGTTGCGCCCTCGATGCAGGTGACGGACACGCCTGGCAGACAATCTCGTGGCTGGCCGATCTCCCAAGCAACACCGGGCTGACGGTACAGACACGCACTTCGCTCGACACCCTCACGTGGACGGATTGGATCGACGTGCTCAACAGCGGCGACACGATTGCCACCCTGGGCAAGTTTCTACAATATCGCCTGCTGGTCTCGTCGAGCACAGGCGCGGCATCGCCCCAGGTGAACGAAGTCTACGCCGCCTACATGCCCGCCACCCTGCCCACCGTGACACCCACGCCGCCGGTCACGTCGACGCCGACGCCGACGGCTACGTCGACGGGGCCGGTGAACACACCGACGGCGACAGCAACACCGACACAGACGCCGACGTCAACACCCACCGAGACGTCGACGCCTTCAGGCAGCCTTGTGACACACACCACCTTCGCCGACTTCGGGCCGTCCTGTGTGGTAACGAACAACACCATCGCCGGTAGTGTAGGCAACGGCGCAGTGACGTTGACAGGTCAATTCGCCGACAGCTTCGACGGCGCTGCGCTTGACGGCGGACGCTGGCTTTCGGGCAACTGGGCCGGCGGCGCGTACTCACCCGCCTTCGCCAATGGACAGATCTCAATGGGCGACGCCAACGGCGCCTGGGTGCGCTCGCAACCCACCTTTACCCGTGGCGTGATTGAGGCAACGGCAACATTCAGCGCAGGACCGTTCCAGCACATCGGTTTCGCCAGCCAGGACTTTAGCGGCAACCGCTACTTCATCTTCAGCACCTTCAACGGAGACGGCAACCTCTACGCCCGCGTCAACAACAACGTCAGCGAGCAGCAGATCAACCTGGGTCCGCGCCCCACGGGTGAACAGGTCTACCGGATCGAGTGGAACGCGCTGGACGCGGCCAACGATCAGGTGCGCTTCTTCGTGGGCGGTGTGCTTGTGGCCGATTTCGCCGTGACCAATGTCGGCGCGACCAACTTCCACGTCTACTTCTCCAACGCCACCACCACCCCGTTGACGGTCAACGCCGCCCATGTGACCCCGACCTACAGCGGCAGCGGCGACTTTACAAGCTGTGTCCTCGACGCGGGGGGTGGCAACACCTGGCAAGCGCTCTATTGGCAGGCGGATCTGCCCGCCAATACAGGGCTCACCGTCCAGGCGCGCACCTCGCTTGACGGCGTCAACTGGACGGGTTGGGGCGCGCTTGCTGCAAGTGGCGATGTCATTGCCGCAGCGACACAGTATCTGCAATACCAACTGTTGCTCTCTTCCAACGACGGTGTAGATACGCCACGGGTCAACGAAGTCAGCGCGGCTTTTGCGCCGGGTACGGCAGCCACAGCCACGCCAACCACCACAGGCGAAGCGCCGACGGCTACGCCGACCACGCCGGCAACAGAGACGCCGGTTCCACCGACTCAGACGCCGGCTCCGCCAACAACAACGCCTGCCCCCGTGAGCGGCGCGGTGACACAGACAACCTTCGCCGACTTCAGCCCGTCCTGCACGGTGACGAACAACACGATCAGCGGCGGTGTGGGCAACGGCGCAGTGACGTTGCTTGGCCAATTCGCAGACAGCTTCGACGGTACGGTCCTCGACAGTGCGCGCTGGCTTTCAGGCGACTGGAACGGCGGGGCATATTCGCCTGTCCTCAGCAATGGGCAAATGGAAGTGGGCAGCGCCAACAGCGCCTGGGTACGTTCGCAGCCAACCTTCACCCGCGGCGTTATTGAGGCGACGGCGACCTTCGGCGCAGGCCCCTGGCAGCATGTGGGCTTCGGCAGCCAGGACTTCAACGGCAACCGTTACTTCATCTTCAGCACCTTTAACGGTGACGGCAACCTTTACGCCCGTATCAACAACAACAGCAGTGAGCAGCGCATAAACCTTGGGCCCGTGCCCACAGGCGAGCACGTCTACCGTGTCGAGTGGAACCCCTTGGACGCGGCCAACGATGAAGTGCGCTTCCTCATCGACGGTCAGCTTGTGGCGGATGTGGCGGTGATCAATGCAGGCGCGGCCAACTTCCACGCCTACTTCTCCAACGGCACCGCCACGCCGTTGACGGTCAACAGTGTGCATGTTGCCCCCACCTACAGGGGCAGCGGCGACTTTACAAGCTGTGTCCTCGACGCGGGGAGCGGCAACCTCTGGCAATCACTGTCGTGGCAGGTGAATCTGCCTGCCAACACCGGCCTTACCGTCGCTGCGCGCACCTCGCAGGACGGCGTCACCTGGACGGAGTGGAACACACTCAGCGGCAGCGGTGATACCGTGGATGTGGTGGGGCAGTTCTTACAGTACCAGTTGCAACTGTCTTCGGTTGACGGCATCAACACACCTCAGGTTAACGAAGTCATCGCCGCGTACGCGGCGGTGACTTCGCCCGATCCGCCAACAGCGACGCCGACAGCCACAGTCCCAACAGCCACACCCACGAACACCGCCGTTCCCCCGACACCGACGCCCACGGCAACCAATACGCCGACCGCAACAAACACGCCTGAGCCGACCGCCACCAACACAGCCACGCCGCAGCCAACCAATACTGCAACACCGCTGCCAACCAATACCGCAACACCAACTTTCACACCGACACCCACGCCACTGAGCATCACCAATGGTCTTTACGGCTATTGGCCCTTTAACAGCAACGCCAACGATCTAAGCGGCAACGGTTTTAACGGTAGCTTGACCAATGGCGCGTCGATCAACACCACAGCCAGCACCAACAAGATCAGCACAGGCAAAGTCAGCCTGGACGGCAACAACGATTATGTAAACCTCTCCAACCGTGTCAGCAGCTTCCAAGGGTTGACCCAAGGTACAATCGCGGCCTGGGTACGCCCCACCGCGGCAAGATATGCCGTGATCTTCCAGGTGTCAGACCGAGGTGACAGTGATTCGCGCCTCGCGTTGATTCAATACTCGAATGGTTCTTTTGAGTTCTACATTCGTGAGGGATCGACGACCTATCTTCGCGTGAGGAGCAATGCTGGGCGCATCCCGCTGAACACGTGGACACATGTGGCCGTCACCGTGGACAGCACAGGCAACAAGCTCTATGTCAACGGCGTGCAGGTGCCTAGTTCAAACCTCACCTACCTGAACGGCACCAGCGCCACCAACCGTTTCATCGACGACGTCACCCAGCTCGATTTCATGGGCTGGGGCGTCGACCGCTACAGCGGTTCCCGGTTCGCCGGGTGGTTCGCCGGTTTTATGGATGATGCCCGCGTCTACAACCGTGTGCTCACAGCCGCCGAAATCACCCTGCTCCATAGCTTCAACGGCACAACGACGACGCCGAATTCACCAAACACACCGGTGCCGGTACAGGCGTGTTTGGCGATGCCGCTGGGCACAGCGAACGAGTTTAACCTCTTCAGCCTCAACAGTGTCACCGCCTTTTCGGGTCGCACGCTAGGACGAACAGCCATCGGCGGTTCGGCCAACATCAGCAACTTTGGATTCGGCCAATCGTTGACAAATTCAAACGGCCAGCGCGACGACTTGATTGTGCAGACGTCGTTGTCTTTTAACGGTGGACAGGTATACAACGGCAATATCGTCTACGGAACAAGCGCCTCGATTGCGTCCAACGTCGTCGTGCCCAACGGCACAGTCCGCCAAGGGCAGATCTTCAACATCGGTCAGGTGACCACCGAACTGCGCACCCTCTCAACCCGCCTGAGCCAGTTGACGGCCAACGGCGTCAATTCTACCGCCAACGGCGCACTCACGCTGACAGGCACGAACAGCGTGCGCAACGTGTTTAACGTGAGCCTCACACAATTGCAACAAGCTTGGGGTATCTTCATCAACATCCCAACCGGTTCCACTGCGCTGATTAACGTCTCCGGCTCTAGTGTTTCGTTCTCAAACAAGTCGGTCTACATTAACAACGTCAGCACCGATGTCACGCCAGGCCAACAGGGCGTAATCTTCAACTTCCACCAGGCCACCTCGCTGACGGTGAGCGGGATCAGCGTGAAAGGCAGCATCCTTGCGCCGCTGGCACTGCTCAACTTCTCAAATGGGCAGATCAATGGCAGTGTCATCGTAAACCAGTTGAGCACGAACAGCGCCGAGATTCTGGATTACCGCTTTACCGGGTGTTTGCCGCAGTAACGGTGACGACGACGGACGACAGACGACGGATGACACGTCGTCCGTCGTCTATTGATTGACCACGATTCATGGAGTGAACGATGATCGAGCACGTAACCCATAGACGAGCCGGCACAGCCGTGGTCAGTCGACTTCTGCTGTTGCTGACGCTTGTGCTCCTCGTGCTTGCCGGGGCTGCGCCCACCTTCTCTGCGCCGTCTGGGCAGGCAGCGCTGCTGGAAGGCTTCGAGGACGATCCCGCTCAGTGGCGGATCCAGGTGGATACCGGCGGTGGTGGCACTGTCATACGCAGTGGGGCGCAGGCGGTGGAGGGAAGTTTCGCCGCCCTCGCCGCCACCGCCGCCGCCAATGGACAGGCACAGGTCCGCGGCGCGCTGACAGATTCCACCCGCATCTGGGGTGAACGTCCTGGCGTGTGGCAGTGGCAACAGGCAAGCATCTACCTGCCCTCCACTACGGTGGCGCAGTTGGGCAATGGTGAATCCTTCACACTGGCAGGCATGTGGCCGAGCGCCGCCGGCGACGCAGGCTGGTGGTTACAGGTGCACCAAAATGGGGATCTCTACGTGTCGGGCTATGACGCCGACGGCACACGGCGCACCTTTTTTGTCTACGCGCAGTTTCCAGTGGACCGCTGGGTGACATTGGAGATCGGGCTACACAGCCAGAACGGACCCGGCGTCAAGCGGGCCTTCGCATTCCTCATCGACGGCGACTTCTACGGCCGGTATCACCAGGGCCGTTTGACCTCAGAAGTCTATGACCGGGTGGCGATGGGCATCCTAGACACCAACAGCGCCGATCCGCTTGGCGTCTACATCGACCAGTGGCAAACGGTGACTGACGGACCCTTCCCCGGCGGTGTAGACAACCGCCCCACTTCGTCGTTACAGACGCAAGATTTCCGGCAGCAGAGCGGCGTACAGTGGCAGATCGATTGGTCGACGTGGAAGAACGACCTACGCATGGACGCGCAAGCCGGTCTCTACTCGCAAAGCGACCGTCTACAATCAGGGCGCAATCTGGATCGTATGCCCGATCTCACCGAGGGCTGGGCCGAAATCGAAATCGACTGGCCCCTGGGGACACCGTCCCTGGCGCCGAGCAGCTACTTCGGGCCCATGGTGGGCTTCCGCAAAGAGATCAACCGTGAGGAAAACCTGGAGATTATCCCCATCGGCATGGGCGGCGGCAACGTGGATCTGGTCTTCGAAGCGTGGACGGGATCGCCGCTGATCCTGGCGCGCTGGCCATTGCCCGAGGCATCCATCGGTGGCACACACATCCCCGAACCTGGGGACATCATCCGCGCCGTCTGGCAACAGGTCACCCCCACCGATATCCGTGTGCGCGCCGACTTTTATGACGCCAGCCAGATGCGTTGGTATCGCGACGTCATCGATCACACATTCAACGCAAGCAGCATCGGCAACGGCAACTTTGGGCCGGTCAACTACAACGACGGCTTTCACACCGCCTCGTCCATCACCACAGATTCACCCCAATACTCGATCCGCCGCTTCACCGTGGGCACGCTCGACACATTGAACCAGCCACCCACAGCCACACCCACAGCCACACCCACAGCGCCCCACACAGCAACACCTACGGCTACAGCCACAATCATGCAAACAAGCATTGCCACCACAACCACAACCACTACACCAAACGCAACCGCTACAGCCACACACACACCAACGGCAGGCATAGACGACGACTGTAACAAAAAGAATTGGTGGACGCCACTGATTTGGCGGTGATTCTGCTGGAGATCGGCCACCAGAAAGGATAAATGACCATAAGGCGATCACAATCGTAGCTACTCCACGCGCCAAGCCCCTCCCTTGATCCGGAATTCTAATAATTTCCTTATGCGATTCACCGCGTCCTCTTTCTATACTGGTAACGGCCCGTGCAATGGTTCACGACGCCGCCAACAACGACGAGCAGGACGCGCCCGCAATGACCGAGTTTTCCAGTACGGTGTTACGCAATTCAGCCTTTGGCATGGTCGCACAGATGGCGATAAAGGTGCTCTCGTTCCTCTTTTCCGTGTTGATTGTGCGGCAACTAGGGGCGGAAACCTTCGGCCAATATGCGGCAATTCTGGCCTTTGGGGCGATGTTCGTCTTCATCGCCGATTTGGGGTTGAGCACCTACACCGTGCGCGCTGTGGCACAGTTGCGTGGGCAGGAAGATGGCAAAGAGAAGATCGACGATCTTTACGCCAACGTGCTTCTTTTGCGCCTGCTGCTTTCGATTGTGGCGGCGGTGGTGTTGATCACCACGGCATGGTTGACCAATCGTCCGCCGATGATGATCCTGGCGATTGCGTTGAACACCCTCGGCCTGCTCATGTACAGTGTGCAGGGGAGCAGTGACGCCGCCCTGGCCGGCCATGAACGGCTGGATCTTTCGGCGGGGGCCAAAGTTGCTTTTCAAGTGGTCTTTATCAGCGTGGGCGCGCTGGCGCTCTACCTGGACACAGGCTACTTTGGCCTGATTGCGGCCAACCTATCGGCCATCGCCGTCATGACGTTGATCTGCTGGAAGGGCCTACGCCGGTTGGGTGTGCGGCCGGGCAGACTCAACCTGTCGGCATGGCGTCCACTGCTGCGGGCGGCGATCCCCTTCGGCGTGATTGGCTTCACCCTCGGCTTGTCGTACAAGTTCGACACGGTCCTGCTCAACATCTTCCACGGTGACGCCGTCACGGGCTACTACAACGCCGCCTACAACCTCATCTTTTCCAGCGTTGTGATCTCGAATGTCATTAACACATCGCTTTATCCGTCTCTGACGCGGCGGGCGGCCCAAAACGCCGAGTCGTTGGGGGGGATCTACGAACGGGCCTTTCGCTACCTGCTCACCATCAGCATTCCCATTGCCGTGGGCGGCATACTCCTGGCAGATCAGATCATTCCCTTCCTGTTTGGTGAGGGGTATGAACCGGCGGTGCAGGTGTTGCGCATTGTGATCTGGGCCGTACCGCTGATGTTTGTCAGCGAGTTTCTGGGCTACGTTGTGATCGTCAACGGGCAGGAGAGACGTGTGGCTCGGGCGGTGCTGATCAGCACCGGTTTGAACGTGGCAGTGAACCTGATTGTGGTGCCGCTTTACGGCTTTGTCGGCGCAGCGATTATGACCTGTGTCACCGAGTTGGTGCTGGTGAGCCAGTATATGTGGATTCTGCGTAAGCAGTTCCACTCGCTCGACTGGGGACGGCTACTCGCTCGTCCACTGGCGGCGGCGTTGCTTATGGGGGGTTGCCTTATTCTCATGCGCGGCCTCCCGGTTTATGTAAATGTAGGGGTCAGTATGGCCACATACGCCGTTTTCTTGCTACTCCTCGGCGGCGTGGGGCGCGAGGAATGGCAGTACGTGCTTAATTTGCGACAGGCCACAGCAGCCAGGAGCGCCAAATGAAGATTGTGTTGCCGGTTCACCATTTCCCTCCTCGCTACAGCAGCGGCGCCGAGTTGTACACCTACCGCCTGGCGCGCACCCTACGTCGCCGCGGACACGACGCGCAGGTGGTCACCATCGAAGCCATCGACGAAGGTACGCCGAATCAACTGACCGTGGTTCAAGATGACTACGACGGCATCCCCGTTTGGCGCTTGTCATTCGACATTTTTCACAGCCCACAACGCCGGTTGTGGGATTACGACAACGATCTGATTGAGGATTGGTTTCAGCGCTTCCTAACCAAGGAGCAGCCCGATCTGCTCCACTTACAGACCGGCTACTTGATGAGTGTTGCGCCTGTACACGCCGCGGTGACGGCAGGGGTGCCGATGGTGCTTACTCTGCACGACTACTGGTACCTCTGTCCGCGCCACACCTTACAACGGGGCGACGGCACACTATGCACCGAAATCCCTACCAATCCAGCCGGCTGCGCATGGTGCCGCAAGCTCGAAGAGCCACGTTTTCGGCTGGCCGATAAACTTAGCGCCGGCTTTGTGGGGCAGGCGGCGCAGTGGATCGGCTTGCAGCAAGAGACAGCCGTGGTTGCCGATCGTCGCCGACGTCTTCACGAGGCCTTGGGCAACATCGACGCCGTCATCGCGCCTTCGCAGTTCATGGCCGACCAATTTGCGCCCTATGTTCAGGCGGAACAGCTCCACATTGTGCGATTGGGGGTAGAGCCGTCTGAGCCAGTAGAAGTCACAAGCACCGACAAAGACGGGACGTTGCACATCGGCTACACCGGCCAGATTGCCCCCCACAAAGGGGTTCACCTGCTGATCGAAGCGTTTCGCGCGTTGAAAAATCACACGAGGAACGCCGAGTTGCATATTTACGGCGGGTTAGACGCCTATCCAGACTATGTGGCCGGTTTACGCAAACTTGCCCACGGGGATCCACGTGTCCACTTTCACGGGCGCTTTACCGCTGCGCAGTTGGGCCAGGTGCTTGCGGGTTTGCACGTAGTGGTGGTGCCTTCCACCTGGTACGAGAACAGCCCGATGGTCATTATGGAAGCCCACGCTGCCGGCAAGCCAGTGATCACCGCGGCGCTGGGTGGCATGGCCGAACTGGTGCGCCACGAGATCGACGGTCTCCACTTCCGCGCCAACAATGCACGTGATTTAGGACATCAACTCCAACGGCTGGTCGATTCACCGTCTTTGGTGACCGAACTGGCGCAAGGGATTGTGGCGTCTCGGACACCGGAAGACGAATTCAATCAGATAGTCCAGATCTATCAAACAGCCGTGGATGGGCACCCGCAAAAGAACAGAGTCACACAGTATGCCATCTAACGTCTTGCCTGCTCGCGTCCTAATCGTCATTCTTTGCTATAACGGCGTTGAACTCACGCTGGCCTGTCTGCAATCGTTACAAAAGCAGACGTACCCAGGCGCAGATATCTTGATCGTCGATAACAACTCAAGCGACGACACTGTGGCTGAGGTACGGAAGCACTTCCCTGCCGTCGCCGTCGTGGAAAATGGACGCAACCTGGGCTACGCAGCAGGCAACAATGTGGGTCTTCGCTACGCCCAAGCGCACGGCTACGACTACGTCCTCTTGCTCAACAACGACACCGAGGTCGACGCCAACTTCTTGCACCCGCTCATTGAACGCTGCACCCAAGACCCGACCATCGCCGTGGTTGGGCCGAAGATCTACTACCACCATGAACCGAATCGTATCTGGTCTGCAGGCGGCGTCATCGACTGGAAACATGGCAACACCTACATGATTGGGCTGGACGCTGAAGATCAAGGCCAGTTCGACGCTGAAAAAGAGGTCGATTTCGTTACAGGGTGCGCTTTGCTTGTACGTACTGCGGTGCTTGAAAAGTCCGGCTTGATCGACGAACGGTTCGGCATGTATTTTGAAGAGACAGAATGGTGTGTACGCATTCGGCGCAGCGGCGGGCGCATTGTCTACGTGCCCCAAAGTCGGCTCTGGCACAAAATCCGCACAGACAAACAGGATTGGTCGCCGCGCATCACCTACTACATGGCGCGCAATCGGTTGCTCTTTATGCGATTGGTCCACGCGCCGTGGCAGAGTTGGCTACACGCCGTGATTGTGCAAGATTTGCGCACATGGCTCAGTTGGCGCATTCGCCCCAAGTGGAAGAATCGGGCGGAACAACGGGCAGCCATGCGCCTTGCCTGGCGCGACTTTTTGATTGGCCGTTTCGGTATGATGGGCTGACATGATCTGATGGGCGGAAACGCTCAGGTGAACGGAGAAAAAGATTCTATGCGGATCGGCATTGACGCGCGCTATCTGTCACACGGCCTGGTGGGCGGTGTACACACCTACATTGCACATTTCATCCCCGCGCTGATCGATTTGACCAGCGATCATCAGCTCTTCCTCTACGCCGACGACAAACGGCCGTTCGAGCTGACAAAGCTGCCCAATCATGTGACCGTGCGCACCTTGCCCTACCGCAACCCGCTATCCAGCGTCTACCACGATCTGACCCTGGCGCAGGTGATGAAAGGTGATCACCTGGACGTTGCCCACTTTCCCGCGAACTATGGCTTCGCCCCTGCCGGCTGCCGCAGCGTCGTCACCCTGCATGATGTGATCAACATTTTGCCGCTCCGTGAGATCATCCGCGGCCATCGCAAACAGTTGCGCACCATGGTCATGATGACGTATCTACACGGCATGAGCCTGCAAGCGGTGCGCAAGGCGGATCTGCTGCTCACCGTTTCGCACCATGCGCAGCAAGAGATTGCACAGCAGAGCGGCTTGCCGTTACACAAGATTGTGCCGATCCCCCATGCGCCGACGGCAGATCTCAAACGCATTACCGACAACGCCGTGCTGCAATGGACGCGCACGCGGCATGGGTTGCGCAAACCCTTTGTGCTGGCCGACGGGCTGAAGAACCCCGGCGTTTTGATAGACGCATGGCGTCTGCTACCCACGGGCCTCACAGCGGAAAGGGAGATTGTCTTTTTCACCCGGCACGCCGATCCCCTGCCGATTGTCGACGCCGCCGTCGCCGCCGGTATTGCCCGTCGCCTCGTCAATCCCCCGCGTGATGACCTGATCGCGCTCTACAGCATGGCAGATGCCTTTGTCTTCCCGTCCTGGATCGAGGGCTTCGGGTTGCCCGTCCTCGAAGCGATGACCTGTGGCGCGCCTGTGATTGCATCGGATCGAGGGGCCATCCCCGAAGTGCTGGGCGATGCCGGTCTACTGGCCGATGCAGAGGACGCCGACGGCTTCGCCCAACATTTGACGGCAGTGCTTCTCTCTACGGAAGACGCCAAAATTCTGCGCCATCGAGGATTCCGGCGGGCGGCGCAGTTTTCGTGGCATAACACCGCTCAACAGATTCTAGATAGCTATCGCCGGGCGATCACAGTCGATGAGCAGCCCGCTTATGCCCACGGATAACGCCATGCACATTCTATTTCTCTCGCGCTGGTTCCCATACCCGCCCGACAACGGCGCACGCATTCGCATCCTTAACCTCCTGCGTTTACTTGCTGTGGAACATACCGTAGATCTGGTCAGTTTTGTGTCGGAGCCGGTACATGAATCGTCGCTGGCGGCGTTGCGCACCATCTGCCGTCGCGTTGAAATGTTTGCATATCGGCCATTCCGCCCCAACAGCATCCGTACCGCTGTCGGCTTTTTTTCTCGCCGCCCGCGCTCGGTGATCGACACCTACAGTGCAGAGATGGCGGCGGCTGTGCAACGGCTCCACGAGCAACAAGCCTACGATGTGGTAATTGCTTCGGAGTTTGACATGGCGCCCTACGCTCAAATTCTGCCCGAGACAGTAGTGAAAATTTGGGAAGACATCGAGCTTGCCGTGATCTACGAAAACTACAACCGACAAAGCCAACCCTTGCAACGCCTGCGTCACGGGCTGACATGGTGGAAGACGGCGAGTTACACAAAAAAAACATTGCACAGCTTTCACGCCTGCTCCGTCGTCACAGAAGAGGAAAGCCGCATCATAAAGCCTTTGCGCCCGGCTGGCTGCCCTATTGCAGTGGTTCCCAATGGCGTGGACGTGGCGGCCTATGCCGCAGATTTTGGCCCACCCACGCCCGACACCCTTGTCTACCCCGGCGCGTTGACCTATCACGCCAACCTTAACGCCATGATCTACTTCATCGGTGAAATTTTGCCGCGTATCCAGGCCGAACGACCAAACGTCACCTTGACCATTACGGGACGCACCGACGGCGTGGCGCTACAACGCTTGCCCCAAAACGACGGCGTCTTTTTCACCGGCTACCTTGAAGACATTCGGCCCACGGTGGCGCAAAGTTGGTGCTGCATTGTGCCGCTGCGCGTAGGTGGCGGCAGTCGATTGAAGATCCTCGAATCGCTGGCGTTGGGTACGCCGGTGGTTTCGACAAGCAAGGGGGCAGAAGGGCTGTCGCTCACCCCCGGTGCAGACCTGTTGATGGGTGACAGTGCCGGCGACTTCGCCGCCGCCACCCTGCGCCTGCTCGGTGACGCCAGCTTGCGTGCGTCGTTGAGCCGCCAGGGCAGGGAGACCGTCACAGCGCAATATGACTGGCAAGGGATCGGCCAAAAGTTGCGATCCTTCGTAGCCGCCGTACAGGCAGGGAAAGCCACAGCATGACAACAATGTACATCTGGCGCGAGGGCCTACAGCGCCTCTTTTTGCGCGCCCTGCCTGTGCTGCTCCGGGTGGCGATCATTGTGGGGTTGATCGGGGCGGCGGCACTTAGCGGCCTGGTTTTGGCCAGTGGGCGGCTTGAGCCTGAATTGGTTACAGCCGCCGCCGTCGCTGCACTCGCCGCCGTAATCAGCTACCGCATTGCCAGCATGGAACGGGGCATTCTTGCCATCGCCCTGGCCGGTGGACTGCTGAACTTTTTCGCGGTTGTGCCGCCGGGTACACAGAGCCGGCTGGTGATCAGCCTTGTTTTGGCGATGGGGTTGATTGGCGTCTGGTTCATGGGTTTCATCGTCAACAAGAATCAGGAACCGCTGAAGCCGTCACCCATCAACCGCCCCATCTGGCTCTTTGTGTTCGTGAGTATTGTCGCCTATGGCTGGGGCGTGATTCTGCGTGATCCCCTTGTCTACGTGCCCGGCTCGTTCGTGGTGACACAGTCCGCCGCGCTGCTGGTGAACATCCTCTTGCCGTTGCTGGCGCTGCTCGTGGCCAACAAATTCATTGATCTGAAGTGGCTGCGCTACCTGGCGTGGATCATGATCGGCCTGGGCGTGCTGAACATTGTGTCTACAGAGTTCAACCTACCCACACAGCGACTGATCTTCAACGGTGCGCGCGGACTCTTTTCGGCCTGGGTGGCGGGCATTGCCTACGCCCTGGCAATTTTCGACGAAGAATCACCGTTGTGGCGGCGAGGTCTCCTTTTGCTGGTGGTGGCGGTGATCCTCTACCAAAATCTGCTCATGAACACGATCTGGCTTTCGGGCTGGGTGCCTGTGCTTGTGATCTGCACCGTTGTCACCTTCTACCGATCAAAGAAGTTGTTTGCCGTAGGTGTGGGGATCGGCCTGCTCGTGATGGCGCTGAACGCGGGGACCATCTACCAAGAAGTGGTGGTGGCCAACATTGAAGAAGGTGGCACCGAACGGCTGGACATTTGGGCGATGAACCTGTCTCACGTGGCCAAACACCCCTTCTTCGGTATGGGGCCGGCAGGTTACGCCGTCTACAACATGACCTACCATCCGCTGGATGCACGCTCCACCCACAACAACTATTTCGACGTCCTGGCGCAGACGGGCGTCATCGGTTTTGTGGCGTTTCTGTGGTTGCAGTGGCGCTTCTTGATGCTGGGCATGCGCAACTGCCGCAGACTGGCCGGCAAACGCAATTTCTCCGCCGCCTTTGCTGCCGCCGCCCTGGGCGGTGCAGTGGCAGCCATGGTGGCCATGATGCTGGGTGATTGGGTGCTGCCCTTCGCCTACAACCAGACAATTTCAGGCTTCGACAACGCGGCCTACACCTGGATCTTCCTGGGCGGCATGGCGGCCCAGGCACACATTCTGGATAGAGGAGAGGTGATTGGTGATTCGTGATTGGTGATTGGGTCTTGAAATTTGCACACGAATGGACGCGTCGGTCTTGCAGTTAAGACATTGGTTGTCCACGCGTAGGCTCATCACGACACCCAATCACCAATCACCAGTCACCAATCACCTAAAGGAAAAAGAATGCTCGATCTCTCGATCATCATCGTCAACTGGAATACCAAGGATCTGCTGGCCGATTGCATCCACTCGTTGCAAGAGACGATCCAGGATCTGCACTACGACATCTGGGTGGTGGACAACGCCTCCAGCGACGGCAGTGTGGCGATGTTGCGCCAGCGTTTCCCTGCCGTCAATGTCATCGAAAACGAAAACAACGACGGCTTCGCCCGCGCCAACAACCTGGCTATGGCCCGCTGTAAAGGACGCTACATGCTGCTCTTTAACAGCGACGCGCTGGCCACCAGCGGTTCGGTGCAGGCGCTGATACGGTTGGCCGAGATGAAGCCACGCGCCGCTATCGTCGGCGCGCACCTGGTCAACGCAGACGGCACCTTTCAGGCGTCGTACACCCACTTCCCCAATCTGTGGCAGGAATTTCTGATCCTCACCGGGTTGGGGCGCCGTTTCAACGGCTACTGGTACCCCAGCCACGCCGCCGAAGAGGACGCCGGTCCTGTAGCGGTGGATTATGTGGAAGGGGCCTGTCTGCTGGTACGCCGCAGCGCCTACGCCCAGGTGGGCGGCCTCGACGAGGGCTATTTTATGTACGCCGAAGAGGTGGATTGGTGCTATGCCATGCAAGCGCAGGGCTGGCAGGTGTGGTACGAACCGGCGGCGCGGGTGATTCACCTGGGCGGCGGCAGCAGCCGCAACCGGCGCACGGCGCGAGAAGCCGATCTCTACCGCAGCCGCGTGCGCTTCTTCCGCAAGCATTACGGCGCTCTGGCAGCGAATACGCTCAAAGGACTGATCCTGTCCACCATCACAATCAAGCTGGCGGTGCATGGTCTTCTACAGGCGGCAAGCCATGGCAAACGTGGGCGGCCGGTGGTTGGGGTACGTGAGATTGGGGATTTGTGATTGGGGATTAGAGGCTGGTGATTGGGGACTGGGGATTGGCGACTGGGGAGAATATGCGAACTTTTCTAAAAAATGACCGATGGCGCGACGGGGTGATGATCGTGCTGATCTTGCTGGTGTGTACAGGATGGATCTTTCCGCGTTGGGCCGACCCGAACCAGAATTCGCGGCTGAACATGGTGGTGGCGGTGGTGGATGACGGCACCCTGCGCATTGACGACTACGTGAGCAACACCGTCGACTATGCCAAGGTGGGCGATCACTACTACAGCGACAAAGCGCCGGGCGCAGCCTTTTTGGGGATCCCCCTCTACGCCGGGCTGTCGGTGCTGCTCGATTCGCCTGCCATGACGCCGTTGACCGAGCGGCTGCAAAACAGTAGCGCCTTCCAATCCACCCTACGTGAGGAGGGCAGCGGCGTCAACACAAACAAGATCCGCTTTGCGCTGGCGCAGGTTGTCCTCAGTTTTGTGGTGAGCGCGCTACCGTCGGCGCTGCTGGCCGCGCTGATCTACCTTGTACTGGCCGATCTGGGCATCCACCGCCGCACCCGCATTGTGACGGTGCTGGCCTATGGTCTCTTCACACCGGCCTTTGCCTACGCCAACGCTTTCTACGGCCATCAACTAAGCGCGGCGCTGCTCTTTGCCGCATTCTGGTTTATCAGCAGGCTCGACACACAGAATGGGCCGGCCAAATTGCTCTTCATCGGCCTGCTGCTCGGCTACAGCGTGGTGACCGAATACCCAACTGCCGTGGTGGTGGGCATCCTCTACGTCTACGCCGCCTACCGGCTCTACCGCCTGGGCCGTCCGCTACAACTGGGTTGGGTTACGGCGGCAGGTGCGGTGGTGGCATTGGGGTGGATGGCCTACAACAACCACGTCTTCGGCGGGCCGCTGGAACTGGGATACAGCTATTCGGAATTGTGGGTGGATCAACACGAAAGCGGCTTTATGAGCCTCTCGCTGCCCCACTGGGACGCCGTTTGGGGCATCACCTTTAGTGGATTCCGCGGTATTTTTGTAATGTCGCCGTGGCTGTTGCTGGCCGTGCCGGGCTTTGTCTACTGGCTGGGGCGGCGAGAACAGCGGGCCGAATGGATTGTCTCGCTGGCGTGTGTGGCGAGCATCTTCCTCTTCAACGCCTCAAGTTCGATGTGGTGGGGTGGCTTTTCGGTAGGGCCGCGCTACCTGCTGCCCATGCTGCCGTGGCTGGCGTTGGCAGTGTCCTTTGCGGTGGATGCGTGGCTCAGTCGGCGCTGGTCGGCGCTGGTCACCGCAGCGATGATCCTGTGGTCGTGGATGGCCACGTGGGCGGTGACATTGGCGGGGCAGGCCTTCCCGCCCGACACGATCCGCAGCACATGGATGGGCTACGTGCGCCCCAGCTTGCAGGCAGGCGACGTGGCGCGCAATGTGGGTACGTTGCTCGGCTTCACCGGCATGTGGAGCCTGCTGCCCCTGGCCGTCCTGGTGGCGGGGTTGGGGCTGGTGTGGTGGTGGCTGGAACCACGCCGAACGGCTTCGATACCGTCCCAGCCCGTGATTTCTAAGCAGATACAACAGGCAACCCGAGAACAGGCAACCTAATGAGTACAACCACTTTTGCAACCAAACCCCTGGTCAAACCGGCAGAGCGGGCCGCTTCAGAATGGCGCTTTGTGGGTATCACGATTGTCTTCGTGCTGGTGCTGACCACACTGCCCTATCTGTATGCGCACTGGTCCACCCCAGAAGACAAGGTCTTCATGGGCATGATGCTCAACACGCCCGATCACCTGCAATACTTCTCGTGGATGCGCGAGTTGACCGAAGGTCACCTTTCCGCCAACAAGTTGACACCGGAACCGAATGCGCCTGTCTTCTTCAACCTGCTCTGGTGGGGAATGGGGCAGACCGGGGCGTTGCTGGGGCTGGACTACGCCGGCGTCTATCAGGTTCTACGTGTGGTGGCGACGGTGCTCTTTTTGCTGCTCTCCTACTATCTGTGCCGCCGTTTTCTGACGGATACGCTGATGCGACGGGCGGCTTTCTTGCTGATTGCGTTTGCAGGAGGCTTCGGCTGGGTGCTGATTGTGTTCAAATACACCATCGCCCAGGGTGAACTGTGGATGCCGCTGCTTGTCTACATCGCCGAGCCAAACTCGTTCTTGAGCATGTTGGGTGCGCCCCATTTCCTCGCAGCGGCGCTCTATGTTTTCGTCTTCGATCTGGCCTTGCGCGGACAAGAAAAACAGCAGTTGCGCTACGCCGTTTATGCCGGGTTGGTGGCGCTCTTCCTGGGCTGGCAACACGCCTACGACCTGATCCTCGTCTATGGCATTCTGGGTTTCTACACCGGCATGTTGCTCCTGCGCGACCGACGGCTGCCCTGGTTCATGATCCAGAGCCTCTTCATCATCGGCATTATTTCGTGGTGGCCTGCACTCTACTCGGTGCTACTCACGTCGCTCGATCCGTTGTGGAAAGAGGTGCTGGCCCAGTTCGGCAATGCCGGTGTCTTCACGCCCAACCTGATCCAATTGCCTATCCTGCTCGGGCTGACCTTCCTGTTGGCGCTCTTGACGGTGCTACGCGAAAACCCACTGAACCTCACCCAATGGGACAACAACGCGCTCTTCCTGCGCGCCTGGTTTTGGTCTAATTTCCTGCTCATCTACATCCCCACCGACTACCAGATCCACATGCTCAACGGCTGGCAGATCCCGATTGCCATTCTGGCGGTGGTGGGCTTGTTCCGCTACGTACTACCTGCCGCCCAACAGCTCCGCCCGCGCATGGACACACAGACGCTGCGCCAGGGGTTGGTCGTCCTCTTGATCGCGGCGGTGATCCCCACCAACGTCTATCTCTTGGCCTGGCGCTTTGTGGATCTGGGCCGCCACGATTACCCCTACTACCTGCACAAAGACGAAGTGGCGGCAATGGCGTGGCTCGATGCCAACGTCGCGCCCGATGATGTCGTCCTCAGTTCGGAGATGATAGGGCAATATGTGCCTGCGCACACCGGCGCACACGCTTTTCTAGCCCACTGGGCGCAGACGGTGGACTACTTCAACAAGGTGGACGCGGTGGAAGCTTTCTTTAACGCCGAGACCGACAACGCCGACCGCGTAGACGTGCTCAACAGCTTCAGCGTTGACTATGTGATTGTGGGGCCGGTGGAACGCGCCCTGGGCATCGATCCGTTGACGGAGGCGCCCTTCGCCGAGAATGTCTTTTCGACGCCGGTGGTCAATGTCTACGCCATACAAGCAGATCAGTAGAAAGTCCCCAATGATGACGATTGTCTCTTTGTTCCAAAAGGTGGCGCGGGGTGTGATGCCGACGCTCGTGCTGTTGTGTGCGCTGGCGGCGACATCTAGCATTTCCTCCGCACAAACCACAGGCTGGACGACGCCGATTCCGCTGTCGCCCCCAGATGCCAACGCCTGGTTCCCTGATGTGTCCGTCGACGCCGCCGGTACTGTCCACGTGGCGTGGGCGGGGGGCATTGAAGGCTTCGACACCGTCTGGTACACCAACAGCGCCGACGGTGACACATGGCAGCCACCCAACGACATCGCCGCTTATCCTCAGATCGGCATTGCCAGCATCGCCTCTCGCCCCGCCCTGCTCGTGGATCACGACAACATGGTCCATCTGACTTCGTCCAACGACTCGGTCTACCACACCATGGCGCGCGCCGATCTGGCCTACTCGGCGTCGTCGTGGACGTCGCCCACCAAGCTCAACGGTGAAAACACCGCCTACTTCACCCGCAGCGCGGTGGACAGCGAGGGGCGTGTTCATCTTGTGATCACCGAAAACCTGCGCAACCTGGAATGTGAAAACTGTTATCACATCTACTACCGGCAGTCGGACGACGGCGGCTTCTCGTGGACAGATGCGCTGGATGTTTCGGTGCTGCCCACCGGCGCGGCAAAGCCCCAACTCCTGGTCGACGCACAAGACAACGTGCATCTGGTGTGGGAGGCCGGTTTGGGCGGCGGCCTTGGCCAGCTTTCGGATCCAACGCAGGTGATGTACGCCGTCTCTTACAATCGAGGAGAGAGTTGGAGCTTGCCGGTAGAAGTGGCAAAGCAGAACAACCCGGCGCCGCCCACGATGACCAAAAATATAGCGCTGGGCTTCGACAAGAACAACGTGCTCGTCGCCGTGTGGACAAGCCTGCCCGACGATACACATTACTTCCAGATCTCGGCAGATTTTGGGCGTTCGTGGTCGTCGCCGCAGCCGTTGCGCGGGCTGCTCAGCACCTGGGGCGTCTACGTGTCGCGGCTAGACACCTCTTCGATGGCGCGGGACTCGGCGGGAAATCTGCATCTTGTTCTGGCCGGGCGTCAACTGCCCGAGCAGCGCAGCATCAGCATCTTCCACCTGACCTGGGACGGTATCGGCTGGTCGAACCCGACGGCGGTCACCACCCTCGAAGGCGATGTGCCGGAGTGGCCGCGCCTTGCCATCGGCCAGGGGAATCAACTGCACGCCGTCTGGTTCGTGCGTGATGAAGAGCACGTGTGGGATTCAGCCAACGGCAACTACCGGGTCTGGTATGCGCGCACCACGGCAATTGCGCCGTCGATTGCGGCGGTACCCTGGCCCACAGCCACCCCTACGGTGGAGCCGATGCCGACGTCGGCACCGCCCACGCCGACACCGTCCTATGTAGAGCCGACGTTGGCGGCACAGCCGGTGGAAATGGCCTCAATGGCTGCTATACAGACCGAAGTTGATGAGGTCTGGATCATAGCAAAGAGCATCGCGCCGACGCTGGTACTCTTTATGGGGATCGCGGTGGTGATTGTGCTGCGGAGGAGATAGTGCGTGGTGCGTGTACCAGTGTAGTCTGTGGGTTCGCTATGTATGGGAGCACGAACCATCCAGGAAGAAACAGCATCTTCCTGGATGGGCGGAACGCCCTCGACGCATCTCCTTCCAGGAAGGTTCTGAGCCTTCCTGGAAGGTTTGCCCCCAGAGCACTGAACTCATCAGTTCGGATACTTGATCCAATAGTGTCCGCGCGGCGACGTGTCGTACTCGATACCGTTGCCGAAGACGTTCACATCGTCGCGATAGCGGAAGACGCCCACGGGCATGTTGACAATCTCCAGCGGCACACAGTCGAGTGCGACTTCGGTGCAGCCCTGTACAATCACGCCGTGGCGGTCGGTATAACCGCTGTAGTTGACGATGCCGTCGCGGTCGGTGTCCCATTGCGGGGGAATCTGAAAGCCGACCTCATGCGCCTGTAGGATCGAGCCGTTGTTCTCACAGTCGAATTCAGGGCAGAAGAGGTGCAACTCGGTGGGGTTGTCGGGATCGACGTAGCCCCACATGTCTGCGGTTTGCGGCACAACCACGGCGATGTTGTTGTGGCCGTACCAGGTGCCGAAATTGGCATTTCCTATATTATAGTAGTGGATACGCCGCTTGCCGTCGTTGTAGTTGGCAGGATCGCCTACCAGCGGCACCACTTTGCCATCGATCTCAAGCATCCCGTAGTCGATCCAGCCGCCGGTTTTGATGGTGCCGCACTGGTTGGGGTTCGATTCCAGGCAGCCGCGAGCCTCCAACACAAACGAGTGGAAGCGGGTGGTTGCCCCTATCGCCCCCATAATGGCGTGGTACTGGGCGCGAAAGTCGGTGATGCAGCCTTCGGTGAATTGAGAGTAACAGGTCATGTCGCGGCGTACCATCCAGCCGTAACCACCATGTTTCATCTCTTGCTCGGTGCCCATGTGGTTAAAGGTTTGCCAAGGATACGAGATCTCCTGGCCGCCGTAAAGCGCCCCAATGGGGCCGAAGAGATCGTCCACCTGGCGCGGATCGTCTTTGTGCTCATGATCGTAGTGACACTGCCGCTCGTAATCAATAAGCGCATGCCAGGTGTTTACATCGTGATCCGGGCAGAGAGGATAGCTCGCCAGATTGGCCGGCGTTGGTATCGGTGTAGGGTTGAGGGCCGTGGCCGTAGGCGTCGCCACATTGACAGGCAACGTAGTAGGCGTTGGGTTGGGAATGGTGCCGCCTGCATCGTCCACTCGGATCCAGGGCAAATAAATCGGGCGCGCATCGTTGGGCAGATCCGATTGGCTCAAAGCTACTTGTACAAAAGAAGCAACGACAACAAGTAAAACGGTGATGAAAAGCAGCATACGTCGTAGCGAAATTTTGATGCGGTCCTTCTGATTTGGCTGCGGATTCTCTTGTTGCATACCTGTTCTCTTTGGATGTTGATCACGATGGGTTGGTGGAGCCTCACCTTTAAGGCCCAATGTTGAAGCGGGTGCAGTAACCTTCCGGGAAGGGGATGGCAAGATAGTATGACCGGGCAGTAGTCTTGCCCCCTTCCCGGAAGGTCAATCTCAGCTCAAGATTGAAACGCCCGCTATTGAAGCCTGATTGGCATCAACAGGTGCACTATAACGGTAATCTGGGAAAGATGCCCAACGAACAATGTATGTAAAATATGCATATTGACTACCGTTTCAATTGCAATATATCCTACGATATAACGACATGATGCCTACGCAAAAAACCTATGGCGTTAGTCAACACAATCAGGAACGACGAATGCGGCTACTTTTCCTAACACAAGTGCTACCCTATCCGCTGGATGCAGGACCCAAGGCGCGGGCCTACTTTGTCCTTCGTTATCTGGCGCAGCATCATGAGGTGACACTGCTCACATTTGTGCGCCCCTCAGATCGCGAGGACAGTGTGGCCCATCTGCGCTCCTTTTGCGCAGCAGTGCACACAGTGCCCATGCTCCGGTCTACAGGACGGGATCTGCAACATCTGGTGCGCAGCCTCGGTTCGCCAACCCCCTTCCTGATTGCACGGGACTGGGTGCCTGAGATGGCGGAGACAGCCTTGCAGCTTTTGACGGAAACACCCTTTGCCGCCATTCACGCCGACCAGTTGCCCATGGCCCAATACGCGCTTTGGGCAAGGGATCAACTCCCCGCCAGCAACGTGCCGCAGCCGACCCTGGTTTTAGACGAACACAATGCCGTCTATCTCATTTTTCAGCGGCTGGCCGCCACCGAACGCAACCCGCTCAAACGCGCCGTCCTTGAATTGGAATGGCGTAAGTTGCAGCGCTACGAAGACGAAATCTGCCGTCGCATCGACAAGGTGGTCTGGGTCACCCAACAGGATTGGCAGGCGCTCCACCCCGGCGTCGCCCCCACTGCGGACGAGCCTAGTGTGATCCCCATCTGCGTCGATCCTGAGGGCGAGATGCCACTCGTCCCCGCGGCACGGCCGCGCCGGGTCACCTTTTTGGGTGGGCTACACTACCCGCCCAACGCGCAGGGCATTCTTTGGTTCGCCGAGCATGTCTTCCCGAGTGTGCTGGCAAAAGCGCCGGATGCCGTCCTTACAGTGGTTGGCAAACAGCCGCCGCCTGGCCTGCACAAGTTGAACATCCCAGCCGCCAACCTCGAGGTCACCGGCTACGTGGACGATCCCATGCCCTACCTGCACGAGACGGCGGCCTTCCTGGTGCCGCTTTTCGCCGCCGGCGGCATGCGTGTGAAGATCCTCGATGCGTGGATGTGGGGGCTGCCGATTGTGAGCACCACCATCGGGGCAGAGGGGATCGAGATCCGGCCCGGAGAAAACATCTTCATCGCCGACGAAGCGCCGTCCTTCGCCGCCGCCGTACTCACCCTTTTGCAAGACGATACAGCCCGCGCCCGGCTCAGCCACAGTGGACGCCGTTGGCTCGAACAAGCCTACAACTGGCGCACCATCTACCAGGCATGGGACAAACACTACCCGAGGACGGAACCTGATGAAGATCCTATATATCGTGCCCTACACGCCGAACCAGATCCGCGTCCGGCCCTATAGCCTGCTACGTGAATTGAACCGGCAAGGACACGAGATCGTACTCGCCACACTCTATTCTTCTGCACAGGAGCAAGACGATCTGGCCGCGCTGGCGCAGCAGGGCATCGACGTCGTCGCCCACCCGTTGTCGTCCTGGCGCTCGCTGACCAACGCACTGCTGGCGCTGCCTTCGGTTCAGCCACTCCAGGCGACCTACTGCTGGCAACCGTCTTTGGCCGCGGCCATCAACGCCCGGCTGGCCGCAGAAGCGTTCGACGTGGTGCATGTGGAGCACCTGCGCGGCGCGGTCTACGGTCTTCAGGTCAAGCAGCCAGCGCTGCCCGTGGTTTGGGATAGCGTGGACAGCATCAGCCATCTCTTCGCCCAGGCGGCACAGACCAGTCGCAGCCTGAAAGGGCGGCTGATGACGACGCTGGAGCTAAAGCGCACCCAACGGCACGAGGCGTGGCTGCTACGTCAATTCGAGCAGGTGCTGGTGACGTCGAAACATGACCGCAGCGCGCTGTTGGGGCTGCCCGCCCCCGCCGACGCCGCGCCACTGGCGGCGGATCATGTACGTGTCCTGCCCAATGGGGTTGACCTTGACTACTTCACCCCCAACCAGGGCGAGCGCGAGACGGCGTCGCTTGTCTTTAGCGGCAAGATGAGCTATCACGCCAACATCACGGCGGCCATCTTCCTCATCGAAGACATGATGCCCAGGGTATGGGCCGAACGCCCCGACGTAAAGGTCTATCTCGTGGGCAAAGATCCCACCGCCGAGGTGCGCAGGCTGGCGCGGCAGGCCACGGCCACACACGGCGAAGTGATCGTCACCGGCACTGTGCCCGATTTACGTCCTTACTTGCAGCGGGCAGCGGTTGCGGTTGCGCCTATTGCCTACGGCGCCGGGATCCAAAACAAAGTCCTCGAAGCGATGGCGTGCGCGGCGCCGGTTGTCACCACGCCGCAAGCCGTTTCGGCGCTGGAGATTGGCGAAGAGGAAGGCGTCCTCGTGGCCGACAATGCCGTCGGGCTGGCGGAAAGTGTCCTGGCGCTCCTGGACGACGCAGAGCGACGTCATAGACTTGGCCACGCCGGTAGACAATATGTGACCAGACGCCACAATTGGTCGAAGATTGTGGCCGATCTGGTTGAAGTTTACGCAGAGAGCATGGATCGTAGCATAGGGGTTCGCGTTGGGGCGGCATCGGCACTACCTGATCGCGAAACACTTCTCGCCCCAACGCAAACCCCTACAGCACCACTTTAATTTTGCATCACACGTTTTTGGGGAGGTTTTTGTGGATTTACTAGCCTATGTGGAGCCGCTACGTCGTTGGTGGTGGTTAATGATCGTTTCTGTTGTGGTCACAACAGTATCAAGCTTTTTCTATCTCCAGGAAGTGCCGCCGACCTTTCAGGCAGGCACCACGTTGATGGTCGGCAACGCCATCGAAAGCCTAAACCCCAACAGCAACGAACTGGCGCTGACACAGCAATTGGCCGGCACCTATGCCAACATTGCCAAACGAAAACCGGTGCAAGACAGGACAAAAGAAGCGCTGGGCATGGAGTGGTTGCCCGAGTACGACGCCCGCGTGGTGTGGAACACACAGTTGCTTGAGATCATTGTCATCGACACCAATCCCGAACGTGCCCAAATTGTAGCCAACGAACTGGCGCGCCAACTGATTCTACAGAGCCCATCCTCATCAGAGAATCAAGAAAGCCGCCAGTTTATTCAAGAGCAGATCGACTGGTTACAAAATCGCATCAACGAGACCCAAAACGAAATCGACGCGGCGCGCGTGGAATTAGCCGAATCGTTCAGCGCCAGCCGTATTGCCGAGCGCCAGGCCTACATCACCAGCCTCGAAGAAAAGCTTAGCGCGTTACAGGCCAACTATGTTGCCTATCAGGCCAACACCCAACAGGGTGCCATCAACACTATTCGTGTGATTGAGCCTGCCGAGATCCCCACACGCCCTGCCGATCCGAACATGGCGATCAAGATCATGTTGTTGGCCGCGGTGGTAGGCGTGGCCCTGGCCGCTGGTGCCGCCTACGTCCTTGATTACCTGGACAATTCGTTGCGCGGGCGACGCGACATTGAAACAGTGCTTAAGTTGCCTGTCCTCGGCACCGTTCCCCGCTCCCCTGGTGAGCCGGGCGTTGCGCAGCGTGTCAGTGCACTGGAAGATCACCCGGCGGTGCTCGAAGCCTATCGAGAATTGCGCACGAACCTCCAGTTCCTGGCCATGGAGCGCCCGCTACGCTCTTTGTTGATCACAAGCCCGGCGCCTACAGAAGGAAAGAGCCGCGTGGCTTCAAACCTGGCCGCAGCGCTGGCCTATGCCGGTTATCGTGTGATTTTGCTCGATGTCGATCTCTTGCGCCCGAAACAGCACGAGCAATTCGATCTGCCCAACGAAACCGGCATCATCGATGCGCTGCGTACAGACGAGCCAGAGTTGGACGATCTTCTCTACACCACCAGCATTCCACAGTTGTTGGTAATGCCTGCGGGCCGTCTCAACATGTACGGTGCGGAGCTACTCAATTCAGCGCGTATGCCCCGCCTGCTCCACGCCCTGGAGGAACGGGCCGACTTTGTGATCCTCGATAGCCCGCCTGTCAACGCCGCCACCGATGCCGTGGTGCTCAGCACACTCGTCACCGGCGCGCTACTGGTCATCGACTTTAAGCGTACAGATCGCAGTTCTGCGCAGCGCGCAGTAAAACGGTTACAGCAGGTGCACGCCAATCTGCTTGGCACCGTCATCAATCGCATGCCGCTCAAA
Source organism: bacterium (assembly GCA_016124945.1). Taxonomy (GTDB): domain Bacteria; phylum Chloroflexota; class Anaerolineae; order Caldilineales; family Caldilineaceae; genus RI-153. Next base: position 70,875 of record WGMT01000026.1, read on the forward strand.
AACATCGACTACTTCGTCTACGATTACCACCGTCCTAACGGCAAGGGCAGCCCCCAAAGCCCCAACGGACGCGTCAAAGAGGCCGAAGGTGTACTTGCCTCGTAAACGTTCTTTTGAACCAACAAACAGCAAAACGGCGACCTTGTGTCGCCGTTTTTTTTATGTACTTACGCAAACAACCGTATAGACATCGCCAAATGTTGATACGGAATTCTAATTATCGTCTTATGTGATCCTCGGATTAAATGATTACTATGGAGTACATAGACCGGCGGTACCATTCATGACCTATTCGTAAATTACCGGGCGCAGTAACATGTCCAATCGACATGGGGGATGCTACGCCGGGCTGGTATGAATTTACGGACCGATACAAAACAGAACGATCACTGTGTGGAGTTAGAGACTATGTCGCAAATGTATACGGCACTTACTGAAGTCGGCCAGGAACGCAGCAAACCCGGGCTACAGATCACGCCACAGTCTCAACGCCGCCTATTTTTGGGGACGCTGGTACTGGCAGATGCGGCTATGCTCGGGTTGGCCTTCTGGCTTGCCTACTGGGTGCGCTTTTACTCGAATCTACCTTTCTTTGATCTAGAAGTGGTGCCCTCACTGCCCTATTACTCAGCCGTCTCCATCGCTCTCACAGGCATGTGGATAACCTGTTTCTGGGTCTTCCGCCTATACGAATGGGAAAACCTCTTGGGCGGTTTTCAGGAATATTCACGCCTTGCCAATGCCTGCACTGTGGCAACAGGGCTGGTTGCCGTGCTCTCTTTTGTGAATCTCGAATTCGTAATTGCCCGTGGCTGGTTGCTGTTGGCGCTCTTTTTAACCTTTATTCTCACCGGCGGCGCGCGCTTCTGGCTGCGGCGCATTGTCTACCAACTGCGGGCTAAGGGCTACTTTGTGGTGCCTGCACTGGTGGTTGGGCACAACGGCGAAGCCATTGCACTGGCGCAACAACTGGCCGGCTGGAAGACCTCTGGGCTGCATGTGGTAGGCCTGGTGAGCGATGCGCTGCCTGTCAATTCACTGGCTGCCCCCAACCTCGCGGTTGTAGGCAATGTGAGTTCACTCCAATCGCTGGTAAGCAAGTACGGCGTCGAAGAGGTGATCGTCGCCTCGTCTTCGCTCCCGTCGGGCCAGTTGCTTGAGATCTTCCGGCAGTTCGGTGGTCAGAGTTCGGTTGCACTGCGCATGTCTTCGGGCCTGTTCGACATCTTCACAACTGGGCTACGGATCAGTTCAATGGGGTACGTCCCCTTGATAAGTGTGGACAAGGTGCGCTTATCGCTGCCTGAAATGCTCTTGAAGGGCGCGCTGGACCGGTTCGGCGCTTTCTGCGGCTTGCTCATGCTGGCCCCGTTGATGGCTGCAATTGCGCTGGCGGTGCGGCTGGATTCACCAGGGCCGGTGGTCTACAAGCGTCGCGTCCTCGGCTGCGGTGGCGAAACCTTCGACGCACTCAAATTCCGCACCATGCACGTCAACGGTGACGATCTGCTCACCAACGAGGAACGCCAGATCTTGCAGCGTGAACACAAGCTCAAAGACGATCCGCGCATCACCCGGGTGGGCAACATCCTGCGCAAGTACAGCCTGGACGAACTGCCGCAGCTCGTGAATGTGCTCATGGGGCAGATGAGCCTGATCGGCCCCCGTATGATCACCGTCAGCGAAAAAGAAAAGTACGGCCAGTGGGACATGAACCTGCTCACTGTCAAACCCGGCCTCAGTGGGTTGTGGCAGGTGAGTGGACGTTCGGACCTGAGCTACGAAGAACGTGTGCGCCTGGACATGTACTACATCCGCAACTACACCATCTGGCTCGACATTCAACTGCTCTTGCGCACGGTGCTGGTTGTTTTTCAGGGCAGAGGCGCTTACTAAGTTGTTTTCTCACTCTGTTCGTAGGATGGGTTCCGACTGCCGAATTCGGCGTGACGCCCAGAGTGAGTTCACGCAGTTGGAACCCATCCTACAGGGGCGAGAGCGAACACACTGCTGCGCACTGTAATTTCAGGATAGTGATTTTAGGAGACGCGAGTGATTATTTCACGCACACCGTTACGTATCAGCTTTTTGGGCGGCGGCAGCGATTTACCGGCCTTCTACCACGATGAAGCGGGCGCCGTCATCGGCACCGCCATCGACAAATACATCTACATCACGGTCAATCGCAAGTTCGATCACAAAATCCGGGCCAGCTACTCCGTCACTGAGATGGTGGACAGCGTCGGCGACCTGAAGCACGAGTTGATCCGTGAAGCAATGCGGTTGGTGGGCATCGACGGCGGCATCGAGATCACATCCATCTCCGACATCCCGTCACAGGGGACAGGGTTAGGCTCCTCTAGTTCATATACGGTGGGCCTGCTCAATGCGCTCTACGCCTACAAGGGCAAGCTCGTGGGTGCAGAGCGGCTGGCGAATGAAGCCTGTCGCATCGAAATTGACATCTGCGGCAAGCCCATCGGCAAACAGGATCAATATCTGGCCGCCTACGGTGGCTTCAAATACGTACAGTTCTTCCCCGACGAACATGTCGAGGTGATGCCCGTCCTTTGCAATCACAAGTTGACGCAGCAGATCGAATCCAATCTGCTACTGCTCTATACCGGTATGACCCGCTCGGCCGACACCATCCTCGCCCAGCAATCGCACAATACGCGCAACGGCAACAATGCTCGCCAGAGCCTACGCCGCATGGTAAAGCTGGCCGAAACCCTACGCGCCGATCTGGGTGACGGCAAGACCGAGTGTTTCGGTCATTATCTACACGAAGGATGGATGGAGAAACGTTCCCTGGCCGAGGGGGTGAGCAACCCACAATTGGATCGTTGGTACAACACCGCGCTGGAACACGGGGCACGCGGCGGCAAGATCCTCGGTGCAGGCGGCGGTGGTTTTCTACTCGTCGACGCAGCACCAGAACATCATGGAGCCATCATCGCAGCCTTACCCGAACTGATGCCGGTTCCTTTCCAATTTGAACCTCAAGGAAGCCGAATCATCTACGTCGAAGGAGAAGACCATTAATGTCGATCGCAAGCACAAGCTTCATGGAAGAGTACATGGCCGGTATCAAGCGTTCGCTTGACAACATTCCCGCCCACCAGATGACCGCTGTGGCCGAAATGTTGCTCGAAGCCTATCGGCAAGATCGCCTGGTGGCTGTGTTGGGCAACGGCGGCAGTGCGGCAACAGCATCGCACATGGCCTGCGACATGGGCAAAACGATTTTGGGCACCAACTTCGCCGCCAATCGTCCCCGTTTTCGAGTGATGTCACTCAACGACAACATGCCCCTGATCACGGCCTGGGCCAACGATGTCTCCTACGAACGTGTCTTCTCTGAGCAGGTGCGTACATGGATGAACCCCGCCGATGTGCTGATTGTCATCAGCGGCAGCGGCAACTCGGCCAACGTTGTGGCAGCCGTCGAAGCAGCGCGTGAACGTGGCGTCTACACCATCGGCTTGCTTGGCTTCAATGGCGGCCGGCTCAAGGAAATGGTTGATTACGCCGTCATCGTGCCTAGCAACAACTACGGCTACATCGAAGATCTACACATGATCTTCGTACACATGCTCACAGCGTACATCCGCGAAGTTATCAACAACGATCAGAAGTGGCAGTTCATCGCCGCCCGTGGAGATTCTTATGACGAAAGCACTCATTTTGGCGGCTGGCGAGGGTACGCGTTTACGGCCTCTGACCTTGCAGCGGCCAAAGCCAATGCTGCCGATTAACGGCAAACCGCTCCTACAACACACAGTCGAGTGGTTGCGTGGTTATGGGGTTGAAGAGATTGCCATGAACCTGCACTACAAACCTGAGACCATTTTCGAACACTTTGGGGATGGGCGGGCGCTGGGGGTTGAGCTTGTCTACGCCGTCGAAACTGAGTTATTGGGCACAGCCGGGGCTGTACGCAATCTAAAAAGCTTCTTGGAAGACGACGGCCCATTTGTCCTCGTCTACGGTGACGTGCTCACCGACCTGGATCTAGGACAGTTGCTACGGTTCCATCAGCAGGTAGTGGCAAATGACCCATCTGCCCGTATCACCCTGAGCCTCTACTCAGTGCCGAACCCAACCGAAGTCGGCCTCGTAGATCTAGGACCAAACGGCAAAGTGCGCCGTTTCGTCGAAAAACCAAAAGCCGAAGAGGTCTTCACCGATTTGGCCAACGCCGGCATTCTCGTGATTGAGCCAAGCGTCATCGAACAGATTCCCGAAAACTCGTTCTACGACTTCGGCCACCATCTCTTCCCGGCGCTTCTGGCCGCAGGCGAATCGATCTATGGATGGAAAGTACCCGATGGAACCTACCTGCTGGATATCGGAACACCGGAAAAATACGAACAGGCACAACATGACTTTCCCATTGCAGCCGGCCATCTTCCTTGATCGCGACGGTGTCATCAACGAAAACCGCGACGACTATGTAAAGTCTTGGGCCGAATTCCGTTTCTTGCCCGGCGCATTAGCAGCCATCTGCAATCTGGCCAAACTCCGACGCCCCATCGTCGTGATCACCAACCAGTCGGCCATCGGGCGCGGTTACGTCTCCCACGACGTCGTTGACGAGATCCACCAACGGATGATCAGCGCCGTCATCAATGCGGGCGGACAGATCGACGCTGTGCTTTACTGCCCACACCAACCAGATGAACATTGCAGTTGCCGCAAACCCAAACCAGGCATGTTGCGCAAGGCTGCCGCACAACTACAGATTGATCTGGCGCAAAGTTTCTTTGTGGGCGACGCTGAATCCGATGTGTTGGCTGCTCAGCGCGCCGGTTGTCTGCCGATCCTCGTGCATACAGGACGCGGACAAAACGAGGAAAAAAAATTGCAGGCACACAAAACATCCGGCTACCAACCCTGTGACGATCTGGCCACCGCCGCTGATTGGATCGCGACCCAGCTAAATTTCCAAAGGCAACACTTTCGTCTCTCGTAAGTCTCTATCCTGAAATCACGCTGCGCAGCAGGGCGCCCACTTTACAGTAGCGTGATTCGTCGGGCTGCTGTGAATTTCTGGATAGAATTTAATACAGTACACAGCCCCACCCTTAGCCAACAGGTACACAAGCACGACACACCAGCAATTTTGACCAAACGGCGAGTCTTCATGTCTCGCCGTTTAGTATTGGGCAATTTTTCATAGGAAACCGCATTTTTTATATATTCAACATACAATTAAAATCAACAAATTGTAAGCAAAATATTTATGTTTATAACGTATAGTACCAGCATACCACTCTTCACACATTCGGTTCTGTTGACATCTACAGCGCGGTTTCCTATTGAGCTGCCGCTTAACGCCGAATCGACGGAAGTAGACCGATGAAGTGTCAACACGGCCTTATGGCGGTTACGCACGAAACTGACATCCGCCTTGATTAGTCTAGCACAAGCCCATGACCCGATCTGCAGAAAGGACGCCTGGATGAGAAACCACCATACACTGCGCAACCGTAACGAAAGTAAGGTGCGTAGAACCAAAACACAACTTGGGCTTGGCAGCCTGGTGCTTGCCTTGCTCTTTACACTGGTGGTCCCTGCCTTTAGCAGCGCGCTCCATCTATCCAACAGCGTGTTGGGTGGTGGCACAGCGGCGGCGGCAGGCACCTACAACGGCACCGCTTTCCGCGACTTCAACGCCGACGGTGTACAAAGTACGCAAGAACCTGGGCTAGCCGGCGTTGTTGTCACCCTGTATGACAACGCAGGCAACGTGGCCGGCACCGCCATCACCGACGCCAATGGCGACTACAGCATCAGCGCCACAGGAACCGGCCCCTACCGTGTCGAGTTCACTCTGCCCGGCGACCCGGCGAACACGCCCGGTGAGTTAATCGACTTTATGCGCCCTGGCGCGGCGGGTGGCACCACGGTGCAATTTGTGCTCGACGGCGGCGCCACCGTTGACGTGGGCTTCAACAACCCCGGTCAATACGCGCCGGACGAAGCATTGCCCATTGCCATTGCAGAACACAGCAGTGGCTTTCGGCGTTTCATCAACAATCCGCCTAACATTGACCCAACCATCACCACCATTTTGGAGACGTACGGCAGCGACGCTACCTTCGCAAACAGTGACTCGTACCGAGAGCCGGCCAAGGGCGTCCTCACCGATCAGGATGACACCGGCGGCATCTGGGCCATGGCCTATGATCGCACCAACGAAGTGATCTACGCCGGCTCCTTTGTGCGTCGCTTTGTTCCGCTCAAGGGCAACCCCACCACCATCCACCGGCTCGACGTGAGCACAGGGATTGTCACCGACTGGATCACACTCGATCCTACACGCCAAGATCCACATGGCCCGAACCCGATCTGGACCGAAGACTTTGATGTCATAAATACGGTTGGCCGCGAAGGCATCGGTGGCATGAAGATGGCTGAAGACGGCTCCAGCCTCTTCGCCGTCGATCTCGGCACGCGGACACTCTACAGCATCCCCGTTAACGACGACGGCAGCGCCGGCACACCTGTTGCGATTGATCTCGTCAATGGCGCCGGCAGCCCGTACAGCCTCGTCAATAACTGCACAGTGGCAAGCGATTTTCGCCCGTTTGGTCTGGGCATGCGCGACGGTATCCTTTATCTGGGTGCGGTGTGTAGCGCAGAATCAACCGCCAACAACACCGGGTTGCCCACGAGCAGCCTGAACGGCACCCGTGTGGGTGATGTTGACGCCCTCGTTGGCTACGTCTTCACCTTTGACGGCGCCAACTGGTCGCTGCCGATGGACTTCCCGCTGAATTACGAGCGTGGCATCATCAACCGACAGGGGCTCAACAGCCCCTGGGCGCGCACCAATCCTATGAACGATGCCCGCTGGGCGCCCTGGGTCTACACCTATCCATTTACCTACCTGCTGACTCCTTTCGATAGCCGAGAAAGAATCGGCCACTACCCCCAACCCATCATCTCGGAAATCGAGTTCGACAACAACGGCGACATGATCCTCGGCCTGATGGACCGCTACGCCCTGATGGACGCCGCCGAGGCGGTTCGCCCCAACAATCAAGGCTCCACCATCGAACCCACCGCCGCCGGTGACATCCTGCGCGCTTGTGTCACCACACCTGGTAGCTGGGTGATGGAAAAACTGATTTCCGGCGACACCTCTTGTGACACAGCCGGTGAGATTTCCCACAACGTCCCGCCCAATGACACGCCGCTCGTCCCTATCGACGAATACTATTACACCGATCAGTACCACGGCTTTAACAACCTTGGTCCAGTCCCAGGCGCTGCCGACATGCCGAACCACTCGGAAGTTGCGCAGGGTGCCCTGGCCCAGATTCCAGGCCGTGCATTTGTCATCTCAACGGTACAGGATGGGAATTTCAACGCAACACTCAACTTTTATCGTTCGGGCTTGCACTGGTACAACAACAGCGACGGCTCCTTCCTGCGTGCTTATGAAGTACGCGACGAACAGATGCGCACCCTCGGCTTCTGGGCTAAAGCCGGCGGCCTGGGCGACGTAGAACCCCTGGTGCCACCGGCACCCCTTGAAATCGGCAACCGTGTTTGGGTAGATAGCAACTCAAACGGCCGCCAGGACCCCAGCGAAGATGGCCTCGCCGATGTCATCGTCGAACTCTACCGCGAGATCCCCAACGTCGGCCTGACCAAGGTTGCCCAGACGACAACCGACGCCCAAGGACGCTACATCTTTAGCTTTGATACAAACGCCAACAGCCCCACGCCCGAGGATTGGTCGTTCAGCACCGACACCTCTGTGCTGCCCAAACAGCAATACGAAGTGCGTGTCAACCTGACACAAGCTGCCATCTCCGGCCCCGGCTACGTGATCACCACACAAAACAGTGCCGCCGCCGGCAATGACAGCAGCAACAACTTCAACACCGATCTGCGCGACAGCGACGGCGACAACGGCGTGCTCAACCCCAACCACAGCACCATCGCATACACCACCGGACGCGCCGGCGAAAACAACCACACCCTCGACTTTGGTCTTCGAGCCAAGCCACCCCTGTTCGACTGGGGCGACCTGCCCGACGGTGTCGCAGGCTCGGCGGACTATGCCACGCTAGACGCCAACAGTGGTCCTTTCCACTTTATCGATGGCTTCACCTTCATGGGCGCAGGCGTAGACGACGAGGACGACGGACAGCCCAACGCATCCGCCACCGGTGACGACGCCAACGGCACCCCCGACGACGAGGACGGTGTCACCTTTGGTGCGCCGCTCATCCCCGGCACCACCGTGCCCGTCACCATCACCACCACGACGGAACTTGGCACCGGCGCGCTCAGCCTCTTCATCGACTTCAACGGCGACGGCGATTTTGCCGACCCAGGCGAGGTCATTCTCAGCGACGAAGTGGTCAACGACGGCGTGCAGGTGATCCAGGTCACCGTCCCCGCCGACGCGGTCAACGTCTTCGGCGTGCGCGCTCGCTTCACCAATGGCCCGCAGCAGGGCGGCGGTAAACCCACCGGCGGCGCGGAGACCGGCGAAGTTGAAGACTACATCCTGGCGGCGCTGGGCGACTACGTCTGGCTCGACGACAACAAAGACGGCATCCAGAACGAGCCGCTGACGAATGGCGTCAACAACGTCACCGTCGAACTGCTCGACGGCCAGGGCAACGTCCTGGCGACGACCACCACCAAGAACGACAGCAACGGCAATCCCGGCTACTACCAATTCCCCGGCCTGATCCCCGGCACGCCCTACAGCGTTCGCTTCACAGCGCCCGCGGGCTATGGCTTCACCACACAGACCGGCACCATCGACATCAGCAACAACTCCGACGCCGACCCGGCCACCGGCACGACGGTCAGTGTCACCCTGCAACCAGGCGAACACAACCCGAACATCGACGCCGGGCTTGTGCTGCTCACCTTCGACCGCGGCGACCTGCCCGACGGCATTGCAGGCTCGGCGGACTACGCCACGCTGCTTGCCAACAACGGCCCCAGCCACATCATCGACGACACCACCTTCCTGGGTGCCACAGTCGATGCCGAAAGCGACGGCCAGCCCAACGCATCCGCCACCGGTGACGATATCAACGGCACACCCGACGACGAGGACGGTGTCACCTTCGGTGCGCCGCTGATTCCAGGCACAACCGTCGCCGTCACCATCACCACCAACACGGCGGACGGCGACGGCGCACTCAGCCTCTTCATCGACTTCAACGGTGACGGCGACTTTGCCGACCCAGGCGAAGTCATCCTGAGCGATTCTGTCGTGGCCGACGGCGTGCAGGTTGTCTCGGTCAACGTACCGGCCACCGCATCCGGCAT
>WGMT01000042.1 GCA_016124945.1 bacterium
AGTTAGGGTGGAGCGAAAGTGCCGGGGACTTCACGTTGGACGTGTCGCCAAGAGTGGATATCCCGTCTCGCTGCGGCGAAAAGTCCCCGGCACTTGCTCGTACGCTGCTTATCTTAACGCTTATGCCCCCCGCCCCTCTCCCAGATGGCAAAGAACAAATCGGCGACTGACAAGTGTCTTGAGGGTGGTGTTTTCACCGTCTTAGCAACCGGACGGGAGAGGGGAGCCAGAGCCGTGTCGACGTTCTGGCCCCCCTCTCCCACCCAGATCCGTTAGAGGCGAAACATGCGCCGACTTGTCGCATTCTAGATCACGATAGCGGTTCGACACTGTGGGAGAGGGGCAGGGGGGTGAGGGCCTTACGCTTCACACCAATACTCTGCAATGCCTATTCCGTCACTCAACCAGACAATCGACAATCGTCAATCAAAAATCGGAAATCCAATGACCATTCTCGACGTTACCAATTACAGCAAGTCTTTCACGATTCACCACCTGAACCGGCGTATTCCCGTCTTCGAGGGGATCGATTTTTCGTTGCACGCCGGGGAATTTTTGCTGGTGCGTGGGCCCAATGGTGTGGGCAAATCGACCTTGTTACGCTGCCTTTTCCGCAGCTACCGCCCCACCACCGGCGAGGCGCTTTACCACCGTCCTCAGGGGACAATCGACCTGGCCGCCGCCGCCGATGTGGACATGGCGCTGTTGCGCCGCCACGAATTGGGCTTCGTCACCCAATTTTTGCGTGCTCGGCCGCGGGTGACGGCGTTGGAGTTGGTGGCCGAACCGCTGCTCATGGCCGGTCATTCTGCAGCCGAGGCCGAAGAGGCTGCGGCCGAGATGCTGGAATCGTTCGGGCTGAAGCGCGATCTGTGGGCCGCCTACCCCACCACCTTTTCCGGCGGTGAGCAGCAGAAGGTGAACCTGGCCCGCGCCCTCATCCGTCCGCGGCGGCTGCTCCTGCTCGACGAGCCTACGGCGTCACTCGACAAGCCGACGCGTGAAGCACTGCACCGACGTCTGCAAGCGCTCAAGGACCAAAACGTCGCCATGATCGCCGTTCTCCACCACCCCGAAGACGTGGCCGGCCTCGTCGACGACGAACTCTATCTGAATCCACCGGTGGGCGTCGTCATCGATGAGACGGTGCGCGAAGAAGTAATGAGTAACGAGTAATGAGTAGGTTGGGGCCGTTGTCGTTTTACTTGACCAAATCGGCGTTCAAGTCCACCAGAATCGTACTGAACCTACTCATTACTTGTTACTCATTTCTTAAGGAGCAAAACCTATGTGGCTAAGTGATCTGAAACTCGTCCTCCCCGACGGCATCATTGAGCGGGGGGCGCTGCGTATTGAAGACGGCTACATCGCCGAAATCATCGAAGGATCCGCGCCCGAACCGGCGCTGCGTGCGCCGGCGTTGACAGCGCTGCCCGGCCTCATCGACATCCACGGCGACATGCTGGAGCGGGAGATTACGCCGCGGCCCAAGGCAAACATCCCCATTGATCTGGCGCTGCACGAACTGGACAAACGACTGGTGGCAACAGGCGTCACCACGGCCTATGCCGCTGTCTCGTTCGCCTGGCACAAACAAGACAGCATCCGCTCCGAAGAGCGCGCCCGTGAGATCATGCTCACCGTCAACCGCATGCAGCCTGAATTGCTAGCCGATCATCGGGTCCACGCCCGGTTTGAGATCACCAACCCCGACGCCGGCAAGGTGTTAGAAGAGCTGCTGCTGGCCGGTCATGTCCACCTGATTTCGGTGATGGACCACACCCCCGGTCAAGGACAGTACCGCGACATCGAAGCCTACGTGAAATTCGCCGTGGAGTGGGGCAAGCGCACCGGTGAAGATCACAACGAAGAACAGGTGTGGAAGCGCATCGAAGTGGCCCAACAGCGCCCCAAAGGATGGGACGTGGTGGCAGACGTAGCCAAAGTGGCGTTGGCCCACGGGGTGGCGCTGGCTTCACACGACGATGACACGGTGGAAAAGGTGCAATTTGTCCACAATTTAGGCGTCTCGATTAGCGAGTTCCCCGTCAGTTGGGAGGCGGCGCAAGAGGCGAAGCGGCTAGGCATGCACATTGCCATGGGCGCGCCCAATGCCCTGCGCGGTGGATCCCTCTCGGGCAACCTCAACGCCGCCGCCGCCGTGGAAGCAGGCGTCGTCGACACCCTCGCCACCGATTATTACCCGGCCGCCATGCTGCATGCCGCCTACAGCTTTGCCGAACGGGGCGTGATGCCGCTCTACGAGTCGATCAAACTCGTCAGCCAGAACCCCGCCGACGCGCTTGGGCTGCATGATCGGGGCCGCATCGCCGTGGGCGCACAGGCCGACATCGTACTTGTGGAAGAGGGGCAACGTCACCGGGTGCGTGGCACATTGCGCCAGGGTATACCCGTCTACTGGGATCGCTATATGGCGACTTTGGGCAGCGTCGTTGAGCCGCAGGTCTTCGTGCCTTCGAACCATTTCCGCAGGAGTGTACCGTGAAATATATTGACGCCTTTCCCGCCGAACTGCGTGAGCGCAAACACAAGCAACTGGGCGAAGAACCCACGATCCACCCGTCCTGTCGCATTGTGGACAGCAGCATCGGCGCGTGGACGGATCTGGGCGCGCACACGTCGTTGGTAGAGTCGACTTTCGGCGACTACAGCTACACAGCGGGCGACGTCTCCATTGTCTACGCCGACGTGGGCAAGTTCTGCTCGATTGCCTCACATGTGCGCATCAACCCCGGCAATCACCCCATGTGGCGGGTGACACAGGCCCACTTCACCTATCGTCGATCCCAGTACGGCTTTGGCGAGGACGATGCCGAGTTCTTCGAATGGCGGCGCAACCATCGCTGCACCATCGGCCACGACGTCTGGATCGGTCATGGCGCGATTGTGATGCCCGGCGTCAAAGTGGGCACGGGCGCGGTGATCGGTTCGGGCGCGGTTGTCACCAAAGAGGTGGAGCCGTACACAATTGTGGTCGGCGTCCCTGCGCGGCCGCTGCGCATGCGCTTTCCACTGGAGGTGGCCGAAACGCTCCTCGCCAGCCAGTGGTGGGAGTGGGATCGGGCCACCCTGGAAGCCCGTTTTGATGATCTACTGGATTTGGATCGCTTTCTGCAAATGCAAGGGGAACACACGCAGTTGCTCAAGAGTCGCTATTTGGAGATGGGGTAGGGGAAGGCAAAAGGCAAAGCGCAAAAGGCAAAAGGTGTCCGGCGTTGTTGAAAGTCGTGCTACACTATTCCCAGCGGCGTCCACCACCCCACACAGGACATTCCCATGCAAATTGAACACATTGGACTCTCGTTCTCCACGTCCGCGGGTTTCGGCGCGCTGCGCAAATTGGAAGAAGGATTGGATCATCTGCGCCGGATCGGCTACACGATGGTCGAGATCAACCCGCAACCCTTTGCCAGCATCATGGACGGGCAGATTCGTCCCCAACAATTGGCGAATTTCGTGGCGGTGTTGCGCAATGTCGATCTGCGCTACTCGATCCACGGCTACAACCGGCTCAACCTGGCCTACGATCCGCGCCATGACCTGTGCAAGCGGATCATGCGCTGTCAGATCGAAATCTGTCGCGCCGTGGGTGCAGATCGACTGGTCTACCACAGCGGTTTGCAGGCGATTGACGATCTCTACCGCGACGTGCGGCAGCGTCCGTTCACAGATGATGAGTTGGCCGAGGGGGCACAGCGGGAGATCGTGGCCTTCCGCGAACTTGCCCCCATTGCCGAGGATGCCGGTGTGGTCATCGGCATGGAAAACGGCGATTCACACCTGTGGGAGCACACGCTCATGGCCCGTTTCGGCCTGCCACGTGAAGCGCTGCTCAAGCACCACGCCCGTTTGCAGATCACGCCGATTGTGCGCCAATTGGAAGCGATTAATCATCCAGCGGTGGGCATGACATTGGACATTGCCCACCTACACATCGCCGCCCACGACATGGGCTTCGATTACCTCGACGCCGTCTCCGAGGCTGCGCCCTGGGTTGTCCACCTGCACGCCAACGACAACTACGGTCGGCTCGACACCGGCTTCGACAGCGAACCCGAACGCTGGCCCTACGGCGAAGCGGACATACACCTGCCCCCTGGCTGGGGGTCGATCCCCTATGCCGAGGTCTTCGCGCGGCTGCCTGACTATCGAGGTGATCTAATTTTAGAGATCAAAGCTGGCTTCGCCGATTACCTGGACGAGAGTTTAGAGACGATGAAAATGTTGGTGGGTGGAGATTAGGGACTGGGGACTGGGGACTGGGGATTAGGGACTGGAGATTAACGTGAAGAGAGCGTCTTCTGCTAGTGCAGAAGACGCTCTCTTCATAAGGCATTCAGTTGTTCACACATCATCGAATACGCGACCAACCTCTGCATTACTCATTACTCTTTACTCAATGTCATTAAGTTAAGCAGTTCGGCACCGATTATACTGCGGAGTGAGCATCCTCAGATGCGGCTCTACCAGTGTACACCCGCATCTGAGGATGCTTACTCCGCGCTTAACTTAAAGACATTGACTCTTTACTTACTGCACACCCATGGGGACAAAGCCAGGCCCCGTTGCGTAGATGGCATAGGGCACGGTATCGCCCCAACCATTCTCTACAACGACGTAAAGACGGGCATCGTTGGCAGTGGTGCCACGCCAGAAGAGCCAGCCAGGCTCATTGTCATTGGGTGTGCCGGCGCCAATTGGCTCGAAACGATCAGGGTTTGCACCGGCGGCGATTTCAGAACCAGCCGCTTCGTTAAAGACTTTGAAACCCGCGCCGATGTTGGGTTCCGCGTCCATCCAGATGTGCATGGGTTTGTCGGAATCGAGTTTGAAGGTGTAGATGTCCCAGCTACCCGGCGACACACTGTAGTTGTTCACAGCCAGTGCCTGCTCAACGGGCGGATCCGTCAGCGGACCCACACGTCCTGGCAGGATGGGAATGCCGTCGCGCATTGACATCTGGTTCATTTGGTTCATCTGATTCATCTGGTTCATGGCCATCTGATCACTGTCACTGTCCATCGCGGCTGTGCCTGCATTCATGCTGCGAACCATCACAGGGCCGGTGGAACGGGCGACGAGGCCAGGACCGTAGGCGATCAGATCATAAGGCACCGTGTCATTCCAGCCGTTTTCCACCACGAGGTAGAAGCGACCAGGCGTGTCCATGGTGCCGCGCCAGAAGAGCCAGCCAGGTTCCAACTCGTTTGGCGTACCTGCGCCCACCGGGCGGAAGCGTTCCGGGTTTGCACCATTGAGGATGGCCTCACCGGCATTTTCGCGGAAGATTTTAAAGCCCGCGCCGTTGTTGGGTTCGGCGTCCATCCAGATGTGGATAGCCTGACCACCACCGGCGTGCTCAAACGAAAAGACGTCAACTTCGCCTGGGCTTACTGAAAACGGATTCTGCGAGAGATTGGCGCCAACGGACGGATTCAGCAACTGTGCATCGTCACCAGGGATCGGCGTAGCGTCTTGTGCAGACGGCGCCGCCTGGACAATGTTAGCCGTGCTCAACCCGAACAAGAGCAACAAGGCGGTCATCAGACCGGCCACTGCGGCAAAGGGTCGAATGTGCTGTTTCATAGTCCTCCTTAGTTTTCTATGTGCATTTTCTCTGTTCAGGCAAACAACAGTTTTCGCTGCTGTTTGCTACAGTTGTAGTTTAGCGGCGCAGGTTTGTGCAGTCGATAGATATCTTCACACGATGCAGGTACACATTCGATAGAGAGACATGCACTGCGCAGAGGAGAGCGAGTAGAAAAAAACTGCCAGGTTTCGGAAACCCGGCAGTTTGTTACACCCAGTCGATTGTGGAATCCCCCTCAGAACCCGGCTAATTCCTCCAGCCCACTGCGATCCAAGATGTGAATCCGCCGCGCATTGACTTCGATAAGCCCCAGCCGTTGTAACTCGCTCGTGGATCGACTGACCACCTCGCGTACCGTCCCCAACGATGCCGCCAACTCAGCCCCCGTCCACTCCCGCGCCAGGACAGGCTCACCGTTGCTGTGGTTGAGAATGAAGGCCGCCAGCCGTCCGGTGACGGAGAGAAACGAGAGGCGGCAGATCTGCTTGATCAGTTGGCGACAGCGGGTGGTGACATTGGTAATCAACATCTCGCGCAGCGCCGGGAAACGACGACAGACATCGTCGATCCCCTCACCAGAGAGCACCCAAACCACGGCGTCGTCCAATGCAGCGCAGTTGACGGGGTTGGGCCCGCCATCCAGCAGCGGCACCTCGTTAAACGAATCCCCTTCGCTCACCACCATCAGCACATGTTCACGTCCTCGCTCAGAGACAGAATAGAGTTTGAGCGTGCCAGAAATGGCAATGTGTAAACCCGCAAACGTCTCCCCTTCCAAGAAAATGATTTCACCGGCACGATAACGCCGTTCCACCACACACTGGGCCAACAGTGCCAGCGCTTCGTCGGGCAGCGCCGTAAAAAACGGCACGCTGACCAACCATCCCCGCGTCTTCGTCGTCAAATTCATATGAGTAAGCGTCTTTGCTGAATTGTGATTGAACGATGGATGCGTGCAGGCAAGTTGCCGCCACGCTGTGACAAAAGTCATCGCAAAAAGATGCCGACGCCGCTAGAGTGCTAGTGAAAGACAACACAAAGAGAGCGGGATCCGGCAGTTAAAGCCTACCGATTTCTTAGCAATGCGTCAAAACTGCGGCTTTACAACAACATCCACTTTCTGGAGATTTCCATGTCCCAATCCCACAGCCCGTCCTCACAGGTGGATGCCCAAGCCAATGGGCGGCTCTGGTCGCTCGGGCTGATCGCGATCTTTGGCGTGCTCTTTGGGCTGGGGGCGTACACCTTCAGCTATGCCGAGGGGACGTCCTATTTTTCAAACGATCCGTCTTCGTGTGTCAACTGTCATGTTATGCGCGATCAGTTCGATAGTTGGAACCACTCCAGCCACAAGGATTTTGCCACATGCAATGATTGCCACACGCCACATCGCTTCCCAGACAAGTGGATCGTCAAGGGTATCAACGGTTGGAACCACAGCCTCGCCTTCACATTGGGCAACTTCCCCGAGCCGATTGAGATCCGTGAATTCAACGAGAACATTGCCCTGGAAAATTGCACCACTTGTCATGAGCCGATGCTGACACAGATCCATCAGCCCGATTTGGGAGAGCCGGCATCGTGTGTCAAGTGTCACGGCAATGTCGGCCACGATAAGAAGAACTAGCTCAATTTTCATCCCTTCTCCATCAAGAGGAAAACCAGCAATGGCCCAATCCCGTCGCATTTTGCTCTATGTATCGCTCTTTGCCTTCGCAGCCATCGCCACTGTCGGCGTCGCCATGCTGCTTTTGAACATCAACGACCGCAAAAACGAGGCGGCTGAGTATCCGCTGCGTGTGGTGGAGATTGCAGAGAACGAACTCGATCCGGCTGTGTGGGGGATCAACTTCCCCAAGCACTACGATTCATTCATGCGCACCCAAGAAAACTACGGGCAGACCCCCTACGGCGGCTCTGATCCCTACAGCAAGATCGAACGTTACCCGGCGATGCAGCGGCTTTGGGCCGGTTATGCGTTCGCCATTGCTCATGACGAAGAACGCGGGCATTTCTACGCCCAAATCGACCAGGAAAACACGGAGCGTGTCAAGGTGGTGAGCCAGCCTGGGGCGTGTGCCAACTGTCACGCCGCAGAGACGCCGCAACTTATCGAGGCCATGAGTTGGGAGACGTTCAACAAGACGCCCTACAACGATCTGAAAGACGATCTCCACTTCGGCTCGTCGTGCGCCGACTGCCATGACCCCGATACGATGGCGCTACGCATCACCCGTCCTGCGTTGCGCAATGCCCTGGAACGGCAGGGCAAAGATGTAGGCGCCCTCAGCCGTCAGGAGATGCGTACTTTGGTCTGCGCCCAATGTCATGTGGAATACTACTTCCAGGGCGAAAACAAGCTACTCACCTTCCCTTGGGACAATGGGCTGAACATCGACGACATCGAAACCTACTACAAAGAAGCAGGCTTCACAGATTGGACGCACAAAGAGAGCGGTGCGCCCATGATCAAGATCCAGCACCCCGAGTATGAGCTGTACAGCACAGGCATCCACGCCGCCTCAGGGGTGGCCTGTGCCGACTGTCACATGCCGTACGTCCGCGACGGTGGCATGAAGATCTCTGATCACTGGCTGCGCAGCCCGCTGATGCAGATCAACCAATCGTGCCAGACCTGTCACAACCAGTCGGAAGAGGAACTGACAGAGCGCATCATCAGCATCCAGAACAAGACGGCGGAACTGCTGCGCCTGAGTGAAGATGCGCTGCTCGACGCCATCGACGCCATTGTGGCCGCCCGTGCCGCCGGCGCCGACGACACCGTCCTCGCCGAAGCATTGGAACTACACCGCAACGCCCAAATGCGCTGGGATTTCGTCTCCTCCGAGAACAGCACCGGCTTCCACAGCCCACAAGAAGCGGCACGCGTCCTCGGCGTCTCCATAGATCTGGCCCGCCAGGCCCAGATCAAAGCCATCGAGGTGCAACAGCAGATGGTGGCAGGTGGGGGCGCGGTTGTGCAAACTGATTAATAAGCGGTTAAGCGTTGAAACGTTGGAGCGTTGGAGCGGTTAAGCGTTGAAACGATTTCAGATCCTACATGGTCTCTAAAATCGTTTCAACGCTTAACCGCTCCAACGCTCCAACGTTCCAACGCTCCAACGCTCCAACGCTCCAACGCTCCAACGCTCCAACGTTCCAACGCTCCAACGCTCCAACGCTCCAACGCTCCAACGTTCCAACGCTCCAACGTTCCAACGCTCCAACGCTCCAACGCTCCAACGCTCCAACGTTCCAACGCTCCAACGCTCCAACGTTCCAACGCTCCAACGCTCCAACGCTCCACCGCTCCAACGCTCCAACGCTCCAACGCTCCACCGCTCCAACGCTCCAACGTTCCAACGCTCCAACGCTCCAACGCTCCACCGCTCCACCGCTCCAACGCTCCAACGTTCCAACGCTCCAACGCTTAACCGCTAAAATCATTACCACTTTCTTACCCCCCACATCAATCTCCTCCGTCATGTAGAGCGTCTTACCGAACTATCTCTTGCCGCACCCCACAATAGCAGACGTGTCTTCGGCGACGATGTGCGCACGTCGTCGCCGAAACACTTGTCATCAACAAGCGACTCTGCCCGTTACATGGGCTGCAAGGAGATACCAATGGACACGTCAACTTCGTCGGCGGCAGCGGCAGTAGCCGCAAAGAAACAACCAACGTCTTGGTGGCAGGCGCACTGGCAGAAGGCCATTGCCGGTCTGCTGTGGGCTATTCTGATCGGCGGCTACCTCTGGTACAGCAATGCCAACAATTTAGGACCACTGGAAGCAGTGCGGCAGTTGCTCGATCTCTTCCGCACCAGCGCCGTGGGGCCGCTGATCTACCTGGCCATCTACATGGTGCGCCCGTTGATCTTCTTCTCGGCGGCGGTGCTGACACTGGCGGCGGGATTCGTCTTCGGGCCGGTGTGGGGGATTATCTACTCCACCCTGGGTGGCAATCTGTCGGCCTCTTTGGCTTACCTGATCGGCTACTTCTTCGGCGCAGGCGTCCTCGAAGATGACGGTAGCGACGGCATTTTGCAGCGCTACGCACGGCGCATGCGCCGCAGCAGTTTCGAGACGGTGCTGATCATGCGCTTCCTCTTTTTGCCCTTCGACGCCGTGAGCTATCTGGCCGGTTTCCTACGCGTCGACTGGAAATCCTTTGCCTTTGCCACCTTCCTTGGTTCGATCCCCGGTGGCGTGGCGATTGCCTTGGCAGGTGCGTCGGGTGATTTTGACGAGGGCGGGCTCAGCCTCAACCCGTGGGTGCTGGCCATAGCTGTAGTACTCTTCGTGCTCAGCCTCGTCTTTTCACGTTACATGCGTCGCAGAGAGCAAGCACGAGAATTGGCCAACGAACAAGCGAACACCCAATCCACCGAACTGATGGAGGAACCCCAAAATGCAGCCTAATACGATCACCCAGGCGCCTATCCTAGACGGGGCGCAGAGCAACCACAATGGTCATGATTCCGCCGTACACATTCAACCGATGGACGACGCCAACCGGCGCTTGTTGCAGAAAGTACGCCCGCCCGATTGGCGCAACCCTACCCCGTCGGGGCGCTACAACCTCGTCGTCATCGGCTCGGGGACGGCAGGGCTGGTGGGTGCGATTGGCGGGGCCGGTTTAGGGGCGAAGGTGGCCATCATCGAGAAACACATCCTCGGCGGCGATTGTTTGAACTGGGGTTGTGTGCCGTCGAAGAGCATCATTCGCCCGGCGCGGGTAATCTCCGAAATCCGCCGGGGGCGTGAGATGGGGGTCTATGTGCCGGATGGCGTGGAAGTGGACTTTGGCCGTGTGATGCAGCGCATGCGCGACCTGCGCGCCGACATCGCCGATGACGACTCGGCGGCGCGCATTCAGCGCGAAAATGTAGAACTCTACTTCGGTGCGGCGCGTTTCACCGGGCCGAACACGATTGAGGTGGTGGAAGGCGGCGAAGTGCGTACGCTGGAATTTGCCAAGGCGCTGATCGCCGCCGGGTCCAAAGCCACGGTGCCGGCCATCGAAGGGTTGGCCGAAGTGGGTTACTTGACCAACGAGACGCTCTTCCAGTTGACGGAGCAGCCGCGGCGGCTGGCCGTTATTGGCAGTGGGCCGATTGGCTCGGAGATGGCCCACGCCTTCGTGCGCATGGGCACCGAGGTGACGATGGTGGAGCGTTCCGATCAGATCCTTACCCGCGAAGACAAAGACGCAGCACGCATTGTGCAAGAGACAATGGTGCGCGATGGCGTCAAGTTGATCTTTGGGGCGTCGTCCAAGCGCGTCGAAAAGAGTGCAACAGGCAAGGTGGTTGTCTACGAGCAGAACGGCGAAGAGAAGCGGCTCGAAGTGGACGCTATCCTCGTGGCCGTGGGGCGTTCGCCCAATTTGAGTGGGTTGAATCTGGAAGCGGCAGGCATCGAGTATCATCCCAAAGGCGTTGTGGTAGACGACACACTGCGCACCACCAACCCCAACGTCTACGCCTCAGGTGACATTGCGCAGAAGTATCAATTTACGCACGTGGCCGACGCCACATCACGCATGGTGTTGCAGAACGCCATGTTCCCTGGGCCAAAGAAGAAACTAGACAGTTTGATTGTGCCCTGGTGCACCTACACCGACCCTGAGATTGCGCATGTGGGCATGTACGAACACGACGCCGCCGAAAAGGGCATCGCCGTGGACACTTTCGTACACGAGCTTTCCCACGTAGACCGCAGCCGCACCGATGGCCACACCGACGGCTTTGTGAAGATCCATGTAAAAAAGGGGACAGACAAGATCCTGGGCGCGACCATCGTGGCCAGCGAAGCGGGCGAGATGATCAACATGATCACCCTGGCCATGAACGCCAACGTGGGCCTGGGCATCATCGCCAAGACGATCTTCCCCTATCCGGTACAGTCAGAGGCGATTAAGAAAATCGCAGACAAGTACAACCGCACTCGGCTGAAGCCCACGGTCAAGTCGATTTTGCAGGCGTGGTTCCAGTTCCGCAGATAGAGAACAGGACACGGATTTCAGGATTTTTAGGAGAAGAGATCCAGAGATTCCGCAGATTTAGGAGATTTCAGAATTTTATTGATCCACGAAGGCACACAAAGAAACACGAAGACAGAGGAGAGAATAGATCCACAGATTTCAAAGACTAGAGGGATTTGCAGAAGGAACAGTCGCTTCCCCTCTGAATTCTGAAAATCCGTGTAATCCGTGGATCACTTTAGTTTTTCTCTGCCTTCGTGCATCTTCGTGTGCCTTCGTGGATCAATTTTTCTCTGCTTTCTCCTTACAGGATTTCCAGAGAGAGATGGCACCGAAGTGTCCGTTTGGGCCTCCTTCTGGAAATCCGATGAATCTGTGTAATCTGTGGATTTTTCTTCTCCTGGTTTCTTTGCAAGATGTTCTGCGCGCAGAGTAGAATCGCGGACATGAACAGACTTCGCTATTTTTGGGTGGCAGTTGCCACTGTGTTGATTGTGGCTTCGTGGATCGGCCTGTTTTCGATCCGCAACGGCATCGTGCAGACGAGCATGAAGATTGACGGCGTGCCCGCCGTGGTGATGCGCCCGGCCGGTGTGGACGGTGAGGACGCTGCGCCGGCGGTGCTGGTAGGTCATGGCTTTGCGGGCAGCAAGAACCTGATGCTGGGCTACGGCTACACGCTGGCGCAGGCGGGCTATGTGGTAATCTTGTGGGACTTTGCCGGTCATGGCGACAACGCCAACCGCATCGGTGATGTGAAGGTGCAAGCGGACGTAGACACGATCTACGCGGCGCTGGCCGAGATGCCCGGCGTGGATCTGGCGCGGGTGGGCATCCTCGGCCATTCGCGGGGCAGTGGCGCGGCAATGGCGGCAGGCTCGCAAGATCCGGAACGTTTCGGCGCAGTGGTGGCGGTGTCTCCGGTGAACGCAGAAGTGACATCTACGCTGCCCCGCAATTTGATGTTACAGGCGGGCAGCCTCGAAGCGCCGTTCGTGGCCAACGCCGAGCGGCTGCTGGCCGATGCCGGTGGGCGCAACCCCGATCTATCGCAGGGATTGGGGCGGGCTTTTCAGATCATCCCCAATGCAGAGCACATTTCGATCCTCTTTCGGCCGTTGAGCCAACAGTTGGCGCTGGCCTGGTTTGACGCGTCGTTTGATCATGTGGCGCAGCGAATTGTTACCGATAGGCGTATCCTCTGGTATGGGGTGCATTTGTTGGCGTGGCTGCTGATGCTGGCGGCAACGTCTCCTTTTTGGCGGCGGAGCGAGGAGACTGCCACCCAACGTAACAGTTGGCGCACGTGGATTGGGCTGCTCCTGGCCCCGGCAGCGGGGATCGGCGCGGTCTGGCTCGTCAATTTGGCGACCCCAGCGGGAGAGATCGGGGGTGTCCTCGTGGGGGGTGCGGTGGCGATCTGGTTGGCCGCGGCGGGGGTTGTGTGGCGGGCAGCCGGCGGCTACGCATTCTCCCTGAAAAGCAGTGGCCTGCGCCGTGATTTGGTGTTGGGTGCGGGGCTCTTTGCGCTGCTTTCGCTGGCTTTTGGGGTGATGGCGCCCCATGTGTGGCTGCCGTGGTGGTTGAGCCCGCTGCGGTTGGCGATTTGGCCGCTGCTGGTGGTGGGCGTCTTCCCCTGGTTTTGGATGGTGGCAGAGGTGCAGCAGTCGGCGGGTGTGTGGATGCGGCTGCTCTGGTGGTTTGCCAAGAGCGCCGTGATGTTGACGGGCATGATCCTGCTGATTTCGGCGGTGCCGGGGCTGGGTATTTTAGGGTTGATGGCGCCGCTGTTGCCGCTTTTGTTCGCCATCCTTGATTTTGCGAATAGATATGTGCGCCGACCATTGGCCTATGCGCTGGGGAGTTCGCTCTTCTTTGCGTGGGTGTTGGCGGTGGTTTTCCCACTGGCCGGGTAAGCTTTGCAATCGTGCCCATGTGTACAAAGAGCGATCCAGCCTTCATTCTTCGGGGTGGATTGGGTGTACAATGGGTGGAGTTATCTTGAGAATCGTCTTTCACATCAGGAGTTAGGACATGATTGACCCCAGATCCATCATCCCGACCGTCATCGAGACCACAGGACGGGGTGAGCGCGCATTTGATATTTACAGCATGTTGCTCCGAGAGCGCATTATCTTTTTGGGCATGCCCATCGACGACGACGTAGCGAACGTGGTGGTGGCCCAGTTGCTTTATCTCAATTCCAGCGATCCGGCCAAGCCGATTCAGTTGTTCATCCACAGCCCGGGTGGGTTGGTCTATGCCGGGTTGGCGATCTATGACACGATGCAGATGATCGATGCGCCGGTGCACACCTTTGCGGTGGGCATGACGGCGAGTATGGGCACCGTCCTCTTGGCGGCGGGGGCCAAGGGGAAGCGTTATGCGCTACCCCATGCCACGATTCACATGCACCCGGCCAGCGCCGGCGCGCAGGGCTACACAGAAGACGTACGCATTGCCTTCCGCGAACAGGAACGTATCCAGACGCAGCTCTTCTACTTGCTAGGCAAGCATGCAGGCCGGGATTGGAAGGACATCGAGAAGCTCTTTGAGCGCGATCGCTACATGCACACGCAAGAAGCCAAGGAGTATGGCATGATCGACGAGATCCTCGGCAATGCGAGCGAACTTGTCACCTTCGAGAATGGCAAGTTGAAGGTGCCGAGCATGGCAGAACAAGGCACCCAAGGAGAGGGAAGCTAGGGTATAGCGCTCTGAGGAAGAACAATACAAGTTCAAAGCCGAGTTTCTCCCACCGCGTGGTGGGAAAAACTCGGCTTTTGTGTTTGGACTGTCAGCGTGAAATGACCGGTGCGTAGAGCGTATGGCGGACGAGCGCTGGACTTGGTTCGGCGTGGATGGTGGCGACGATCTTTTGAATCGAGTAGAGATCACCCCGTCCCCACGGGCGATCGAGCCAGAGGCGGAGTTGTTCTTGATCAGTCTGCCGGATGTAGGCATGGGCGAGGAAGTGCGACCAGGCGGTTGTGGGTGCCAGGAAAGAGGTTTCGCCAACTTCGCCGTGAATGCCGGCTCTGGTCAGGTACCACCAGCGTACGCCCTCGTCGCCATCTTCTTTGGCGGTGATGTAGGCGATGGCCTGTCCTTGTGTCTGTTCGCGCAGGTAGCGCCCCACTTCGGGCGTCAGGCCCCAAAAGACGGGCATGGACAGTCCTGTGCTGTAGCCACGTGGATCGAGATACACTTCGGCGGCAGATTGGGCGTAGCGCGCAAAGTCTTTGCCGTCTTCGAGGGCGGCGAGTGCGACTTGTGTGGCTTCGTCTACGGCGGCAGTGTCGCCGAGGTGCTGGGCGATGCGCAGATAGCCAATCACGCCGGCCAAATTGGCGTAGACATCGGTGACGGCCGGCTTACGCGAAGAGAAGAGCGCCTTTGCCTGCGGCCAATGCGCGGTGACATAGGACCAATCGCCACTGTTTTTCGACCAGAGCCAGAGGGCGTAGAGCGACGAAATAGATGGGGCAGGCGGTGGCCAGGCGTTCAGATCTGCGCGCAGGTGAACGTTGTAGGATTCCCGGGCCGCGCCGCTTCGCAGCCAGTCGCGCGCCGAGTTGCTCCAGGGCAAATTTTCCAGCGGTGAGTAGCGGGCCAAGGCAGCGACGACGTACTCGTACGTCTGCGTCTTCAGGTTGGCGTCGAGATACGGATAGGCCAGCGCCAATGTGTAGAGGAGTTCACCAGGATCGTGCCAGTAGGTGTTGCCGGCGCTTTGATGGCTGATCACAGGCGGCCCCGGCGGGTTTGCCGTGTCGAAGGGCCATACCGCCGAATACGAAAAACCACGTTGTAGGTAAAGCGGCATCAGGTGCTCGTTGGTAGCCACCAGCGTCCCTATTTCGTCGTTGAGACGGGAGACAAGATCAGCGGGTGGGAATGGCACAGGTGTGGTGAGATCGTCTTCAATGTAGTCGTTGAGTGAGCGAGTCACCGCGACCGGCGCTGGGGTGGGTAGCAAGGTAAGTTCCACACCGTCGGTTTCTGTGTAGACGAGGGGCGAAGGGCAGTTTCCCCCTTGCTGGCCGGCGATACCGGCCAACCCGCCTGCAATGACGCGCCAGTAGAGCATGTCTTGGGCGACGATTGCACCACTGCGTATGCCACCCTCGGTAACGCGCGGTGACGGGAACGGATAGGCCAGATCCTCTGCACGGCCACTTAGTGGGAAGAATGGATTAGCCCCCACCGGTCCGCAGTGGATGGTATTTGGCTCGCCGGGAATCCAGGGGCCACATTCAGGCCAGTCGTTGGACACGTTGCCGATGGCGACCAGTTCCCGGCTAGTCAGGTTGATGCCCCCTAGCCGTTCCCAGTTGTCTACAAGCAAGAGATCACCGCTTAAGGTGAGCACAGCGTTCTCGTCGGATGTCATGCGAAATTCCGCGTTGTAGGTGGGGAAGTTCCTCTGTTTCAAACCAGTGATATCCAACGTCGCGGGATCCATGCGTCCGAGTTCAGCGTCATATTTCGTGGTGACATGGACGGCGTTGCCGTCGGTCTGAATGCCGTGCCGTGCCCGATAGGCCAGGTATAGCGCATTGTCGTGTACCACAGGCGGCGCTGCAACATCATTAAGCCCGTAGGTGTAGAGAACAGGGGCAACGCCTTGCAATGCACCGCTACGCCCATCGAGTGCGAAGAAGGTCTGCTTACTGGGCTGAGCAGTCAAGAAAGACACAATTTCATTGCGCACCAGCGCCCAATCTGCATCCCAATCCGCCAGGAGTGGACCGGCCTGATCCATCACCCGATCGCCCTCTTGGAGCAAAAGGTGGAAGAAGTCGAGCGGCTGAGAGCGATAGTACACATTATCGCCAAGGACAACCGGGTAACGTTCGGCCAGGCTTTGTCCTTGCAGGCGGGTGCGCCAGCGTTCGACGCCGTCGGCAGCGTTCAGGGCGACGGCGTCGATCTGCTCGGTGCCGAGGAAGAGCGTTGTGCCGTCATCGCTGAGAGCGGGCGTGGTGAGGACAGGCGCGTTGAGATTGATCTGCCAGACGAGGGCGCCGTTGTGTGCTTGTAGCGCCGATACTCGTCCATCGCTAGAGGCGACGTAGATCCAGGCGCGTACTGTGTCCACGAGCGGGGCGGTGGAAGAGGATCCTGTCTCCTGCCGCCAGCGCAGTGTGCCGTCCACTACGCCCAAGCCGTAGGTCGATCCTAAATGGTCGGAAAAGATCACCACATCCTGCCAAACAGCCGCGCTGTGACGAATCGGGGTGTCCACGGCGAAGTGCCACAGCGGTGCGCCGTTGGCGGCATCACGCGCGTAGAAGATCCCGTCACCGGAGCCGATGAACAGGCGTCCATTTGCGACCACCGGTTGGGCACGTGACGGCATTGTCGCCTCGTACCACTTCCAAACGTAGCAGTAGGGCGGATCAACTTGTACAGGAGAGGCATTGGTCCGCTGAGCGTTGTAGCCCAGTTGCGGCCAGTCGATTGCTGTGGGGATTGTGCCCCCCTGTTCGAATTGGGTGTTGAAATCCGAGCGGAGTATGCGCTCAAATTGACGAGACGGCGGAGTCCAGGCAGTGGTGGAGAGCAGCATTGAGAGGACGACCCATGATACCAAAAGTGGAACACGCACGCGACCTCCTTAAGTACATTTCGGTATACTGAAATCCCAAACGCATATCTTCTATAAATATTGTTTTTACGAACAACACAATCATACTTTATATATTACCACAAACTTACGCAAGCTTTTGGTAAGCAAAAAGATCTAGTAACTATACAGGTACAGGTGCGACGCACTGGCCGAAATCAGATGCGATTGTCATGTGCTCTCCTGGGCCAGTGCGTCGCACCTGTATAATTACGAACAAAAAAGGCAAGTTGCAAGAAATGCATAGTGAAATGCGTAGCATTCTGTAGAGATTATTAGAGGTGGATTGGCTTTATAATAGTCGCGACGTAGCCGGATCAAGTATCTCACAGCGGTTTTAGGAATATTATGGAATCTAAGAGCACAATACTCATTGCTGATGACGACCCAATTGCGCAGGAAACGTTGACCGACCTATTGACTTTTGACGGCTACACAATCGTACTGGCGTCCAACGGTATTGAGGCTGTCGAGCAGGGGAAACGTCACACCCCCGATCTGATTCTCCTCGACGTGATGATGCCCGGGATTGACGGCTTCGAAGTTTGCCAACGGCTGCGTGCACATCCACCAACCGCGGGCATTCCGATTATCATGCTAACGGCACTGGATGACCGAAGTGCTCGCCTTCGCGGTATTGAGTCTGGCGCAGATGAGTTCCTGAGCAAGCCGTTTGATACATCTGAACTGCGTATGCGTGTGCGTACGATTTCTCGGCTGAATCGATATCGGCTCCTGCAGATGGAACGTAATAAGTTTGAGTTGGTCATCAACCAGGTGGCCACCGCCTACTTGCTGGTTGATCAGGAAGGGCGGATTCGGTTTACAAACCCATTGGCTCAGACATACTTAGGGGTTGCCGATCAGGATCCCCAAATATTGATTGATCGCTACTTCCGCGAAGTAACGGCCCTGCAGTATCAGCACGAACCTGAAGAACACTGGGAGAATTGGCCCGACCCGCCGATAGAGGGAGCGAACCGTTATATGATCCGCCCGGAATCGTCTTTGCAATCAGGGCTTTGGCTCTCGGTGCAGACGGTGAGTAAAGTGCCGGATGGCAACCAGGAAGTCTGGTTGGTGAGCATAGACGACGTTACAAAAGATGTGACACTGCAACAAGCAACGTACTCGTTTCAGCGCATGGTCGCCCATAAACTGCGGACACCCGCCGGTATCGTCATGCTGGGGACGAGTATGCTGGCCTCAAGCGTAGCCGATATGCAGCCAGACGAGATCGCAGAAATGGCCAACGCCACTTACATTCACGCCAAAGAACTAGGTGACCGCATCTCAGAAGTCATTCGCGTGGCAGAAATTGGCACAACACTGCAATCTGAAGGCAACTGTGCAGTGACGCGCTTGACATCAATCTTTAAACGAATTGGGCGTGAAAAGCAGGTACCTCAATTCGATGTCGTTTTTTCTAACGAAGAAGATTGGTCAATGCTCGCAGTTAACCTCTCGTCTGAAGCGGTGGAAACCATCGGCTACGAGATCATTGAAAACGCCTGTAAATACCACCCGGAGAAACACCCCCATCTTATCGTTGACATTTCATGTAGCAAGGATCAGAAAATACGCATCAAACTAATCGACAACGGATTCGGCGTCCCTGTGGAAGTGCAAACCAAAGACATTTGGATGCCCTTCTTTCAGCATGAGAAATATTTTACCGGGAACCGTCCGGGTATGGGACTGGGTTTGCCTTTGGTCTACTCGTTGTTGTGGCGAGCCGGTGGTGAGTGCCGTCTTTATGGTCGTACAGAACAGGCAGGCGCCGTTTTCGAGATGATTGTCCCTTCTGCCCAGGCGCCGCAATAGCAAAACAAGGAGCAGGTTGTGCAATCTGAACACAGTGGAGACTACTACCGCCAGCTCTTCGACGATGCGCCGATTATGTATGTCATTACGTCCAAGGCAGAAGCCCCCATTGTGCGAGAAATCAACCAGCAATTCCTCACCCGGCTAGGTTATTCTCGCGAAGAAGTGGTCGGCCAGGAATTATGGCGATTTTATTCAGCAGATTCGGCTGCGAAATTTGCCGGCGGCGGCTATCAACGCGCACTAGACGCATCATTTCGACTTGAAGAACGGGAACTGCTATCCGCCGACGGCGAAACGGTACCAACGATTCTCAAAGCACTACCACTCTATGATGAATGGGGTAACCCTATCGGCACCAAAGCCATGTTCATTGATCTTTCTGCACAAAAACAGACGGAACGTGCCCTGCGCGCCGAGCGGAATTTCAGCGATGCAATCCTGAATACAGTCGGCGCGCTCATTATTGTCTTCGATCGAGAGGGCAGGATTGTTCGCTTCAATCAAGCGTGTGAGGAGGCTTTCGGCTATAAGGCCAATGCACTGATCGGTGATTTTGTCTGGAATTGGCTCATTCCAGAACAGCAGATTGAAAAAACGAAACAGGCATTCAATGCATTTGTTGCAGGAGATTCGCCTGGAAGCGCAGAAAGTACGTGGCTCGCCTCAAATGGCGAGCCACGCTATATTCTATGGAACCCGACACGGATTTTTGACGATGCCGGTAGATTGACACATGTAATCAACACCGGCATTGATCTAACGGTACACCGCGCCGTAGAAGCTGCGTTACACGAAAGCGAAGACCGCTTTCGCCAATTGGCGGAGAACATTGAGGCCGTCTTCTATATTACTGATGCCCAAAGCATGCGCATGCTTTACATTAGCCGCCCATACGAACGTATCTGGCAACGGAGCCGAGAGAGCCTTTACGACGATCTCTTTTCTTTCGTCCGCGCCATACACGAAGACGATCAACCTCGTGTCTACCATGCTTTTGCACGCCAGAGAGAAGGCAAAGAGACAACCGAAGTCTATCGGGTGATACAACCTAACGGTGAGATCCGATGGGTACAAGATCGCTCATTTCCTGTGCGCAACAAGCAGGGCGAAATTCACCGCGTTGTAGGCATTGCCGAAGATGTCACCGAACACAAGATCGCCGAATTTTCTTTACAACGCCGTCTGGAAATGGAATCTTTGGTCGGTCAGATTTCAAAACAGTTTATCAACGCCAGAACTCGCGAAATCGACAATATCATCAATGTCTGCCTACAACATATCGGCGAGTTTGTCGATGTGGATCGGTGCTACATCTTTCAGCTAGATGGCACGAAAACGTTGATGAGCAACACCTACGAATGGTGTGCGCTGGGAATCACTCCCGAAATTGACAACCTGCAGGATCTGCCTTCGTCCATCTTCCCATGGTGGATGGCATGTCTGGATAGAGGAGAAGTGGTTTCAATTCCACGTGTATCTGAATTGCCCCCCGAGGCGGAAAACGAACGTGAGATCCTCAGCCAGCAAAGCATCCAATCGGTGCTGATCGTGCCGCTTGTCTATCGCGGTGATCTCACAGGCTTTCTAGGCTTCGATTCCGTATGCGCAGAAAAACAGTGGGAAACGCAAGATAGTATCCTGCTGCAGCTCGTAGGAGAGGTGATCATCAATGCCCTTCAACGTCGCGATGCAGAAGAGGTGGCGCTCAGAAATCAGCTTCGGCTTTCTTTGGCGCTGGAAGGCGCTGCAGACGGCCTGTTTGATTATGATATTGATGCTCGGGAAATCTACTGCTCACCTCGCTTTTACCAACTGTTGGGTTACCAAAAGCATGAAGATGAAATCTCCTCTTCTCCCGACGACCTTGGGCAGTTCATCCATTCAGACGATTTAGGCAATGCATTACAGGCGTTTCGCAATGCGATGAAGGTAGGCAGCACTTTCAGCCTCGATATGCGCGTTCGCCTACGCAACGGTGTCTATCGATGGTTTAACTGCCGTGGGGGGATGCGTGTCGAACCCTTTGCAGAGAAAGGTCACCTGGCAGGTTTTATTACTGATATCAGCGAGCAAAAGGCCGCACAGGAACAAATCCGCATTACGGCGCAACGGCTGGCCGCATTAAACGAGATCAGCCGCCATACTGTCTCTGCCGCCTCACCGGAAGAACTTGCCAAAACCGCGCTGGCTCAACTACAGAAGTTGGTACCCTACAACGCTGCGAGCATTATCGGGCGCGATCCGGCAACAGGCCAGTTGACCGTGATCTCCCTTAGCACGGGCAGTGATTGCGCAATGAATGATCTCGGCGCACAAGGGACAGATTGTATCAGCAGACTGTTTGAGCACGACTTAGGCAAGCGCGTCTGGTACTTCCCTAGTCTACAAGAAGTCGAAGATCCCTTCCCCATGTTGCGCAACCTACAGCTTTTGGGGACACGCAGTTGCTGCCTTGCGCCACTTTACATTCAAGAAGCACTGATCGGTGTACTTTGCTTACGCAGTTCCGACACAAACGCCTTTTCGCAAGAGCATCTGGATGTGATCGGTCAAGTAGCCGACCTGTTGACCATGGGCATTCAGCAACGGCGATTGGATCAAGAGATCCATGCCCACGCCGAACAGTTGGAACAACGTGTCGAAGAACGTACCAGTGCATTGAGTCGCGCGAATGCCGAATTGGAACGCGCCAATCGCCTCAAAGACGATTTCCTAGCCAACATGAGCCATGAGCTACGCACCCCGCTCAATGCCATCCTCGGCAAAGTGGAGTTGATGCAACAGGGCATTCATGGCTCGTTGACAGAGAAACAAGCAAGATCGCTCAACGTCGTCCACGACAGTGGTCTGCACCTGCTTTCGCTGATCAACGACATCCTTGATCTCTCAAAAATCGAGGCTGGTAAACTGCTCCTCGAAGCAAATCTCTGTTCCGTCTTTAGCCTTTGCCGTGCCAGCCTTGCCTTTGTCAAAGAATCGGCACAAAAGAAACAGATCGAGCTGGCTCTGGATGTCGACAACCGGCTGACTGTTATGTGTGACGAACGTCGCCTAAAACAAATCCTGGTGAACTTGCTTAGCAATGCTGTGAAATTCACACCCGAACACGGCAAAGTGAGGCTGAACGTAGAAACAGATGCAACACATGGTATCGTCCACTTCCGTGTGTGGGACACGGGCATCGGCATTGCACAGGATCAGCTAGAACATCTCTTTCAACCCTTCGTGCAGCTCGACAGCAGTTTCACCCGCCAACACAGTGGCACCGGTTTGGGCCTTTCCTTGGTGCGCCGTCTGGCCGAACTACATGGCGGTAGTGTCAGTATCGAAAGCGAGGTAGGCAAAGGCAGTTGCTTTACCGTTTCCCTCCCATGGGAAAGCCCAGCCGAAACACTATCTCAACCAACGGTTGAGCCTGTCTTGCAAAGTAGCGCTGTATCGGCTGCACAACCAAGCTCCCCAAAAACCAACTCCATTCTCGTAGTCGACGACAACGAAATCAACCTGGCGCTGCTCAACGAGTACCTCTCCCATTCCGGCTACAGGCTTACTTTGGCCCGCAGCGGAAAAGAATGCATCGATCGCTTCGCCGACGAACACTTTGATCTCGTCCTCATGGACGTACAAATGCCCGGCATGGATGGCCTTGAAGCCACACGCATCCTGCGCAACACAGTTCGGGGAGCCAACGTCCCCATCATTGCCCTCACTGCGCTTGCCATGCCCGGTGACCACCAAAAGTGCCTCGACGCAGGCATGAACGACTACGTCACCAAACCACTGCCATTGCGCAAGCTCAAACAGATGATCGCCGATTATCTTGCGCCGCAGAAAATTGGGGATTAGGCGATTTCGGATCGTAGGCACGATCTGAAATCGCCTAATCGCTTAATCCCCTCCCCCACAATCGCCTCTTTGCACACCTTGCGCTATGATAAAACCATACTGAAATCCCATTCAGTTTTTTCATCTCCCCATAATTGAAAAGACAGGCGCACACCATGACAACCGATTCATCGCGTTTTCTCTATCGCGGCGCTCGCACCGGCCAGATCAGCTTCCCCTTGGGCGGCCTTGGCACCGGCTGCATCGGCCTCGCCGGCAATGGACGGCTCATCGACTGGGAAATCTTCAACCGGCCCAACAAAGGCAGCGTCAACGGCTTTTCGCACTTTGCCATCAAAGCCGAACAGGACGGCGCCGTGACTGACGCCCGCGTCCTTCACGGCGATCTGCACCCGCCCTACCAAGGAGAGATCCAGGCGCCACGCTTCAATTCCTACGGCTGGGGCCCCCGTCGCGAATACCTCACCGGCCTGCCCCACTTCGAGGACGTCACCTTTCGCGGCGAGTATCCCCTCGCCACACTCGACTTTGTCGACAACCGCTTCCCCGGCCATGTGACGCTCACCGCCTTCAACCCACTCATCCCGCTCGACGACATTTCATCGGGCGTCCCGGCGGCTTTCTTCGATTTCGCCGTCACCAATACCACCGACAAAACCATCGACTACACACTGGTCGGTGTCCTGGCCAACCCGCTGCCCGCCAACAACGTCAACACCATCGAAGAAACAACCTGGGGCCACCACCTGCATCTGGCCAGTGACAACCTCGACCCCGCCGCCACCGAATACGGCGAAATGGCGCTGGCCGCGTCCACGGCGCACCTGCCCAATGCCCAGGCTAGCTGGCAACAATACTGGTATCGCGGCGCATGGTTCGACAACCTGGAAACCTACTGGACAGACATCTCCACACCCGGCCCATTGCGCAACCGCGTCTACCCGCCCCAACGCGCCAAAGACAAAAACGAAGGCGCGCTCGCCGTCACTGTCACCGTCGCGCCCGGCGAATCGGCCAGTTTCCGCTTCGTCATCGCCTGGCACTTTCCTAATTGCTTCAACTACTGGAGCGGCTACCCCAGCCCTCGCCTCGTCCAACAACAGGACGTGCCGCCCGTCTGGCACAACTTCTACGCCACCCAATGGACCGACGTGCGCGCCGTCGCCGACTATGCGATAACTGAGTGGGATCGACTCTACGCCCAGACCGCCCAATTCCACGACGCGCTCTTCGCCTCGGATCTGCCCGACACCGCCCTCGACGCCGTCTCGGCCAACATTTCGATCCTCAAATCGCCCACTGTCCTCCGCCTCGAAGACGGCACCTTCTACGGCTGGGAAGGCTGTCACCCCAGCGAAGGCTGCTGCGAAGGCAGTTGCACCCACGTCTGGAACTACGCCCAGGCGCTGCCCTTCCTCTTCCCCGCGCTGGAACGCTCCATGCGCAACGCCGACTACGGCTACAACCTGCGCCAAGACGGCGGTATGCCCTTCCGTCTGCAACTGCCCCTGGGATCAGGCTACTGGAACTTCCGCCCCTGCGCCGACGGCCAATTCGGCGGCGTGCTCAAAACCTACCGCGACTGGAAAATCAGCGGCGACACCGAGTGGCTACGCGCCCTCTGGCCCGCCGTCAAACAGTCCATCGAATTTGCCTGGAGCCCACGCAACCCCGACCGCTGGGATCCCGACAAAACCGGCGTCCTCTGGGGACGGCAACACCACACCCTCGACATGGAACTCTTCGGCCCCAATTCCTGGCTCACCGGCTTCTACCTGGGCGCGCTTAAAGCCGGCGCGATCATGGCCACCGCCGTGGGCGACGTCGACGCCGCCGCCGAATTTCGCACGATCTTCGCTCGCGGCAAAGCCTGGGTCGACGCCAACCTCTTCAACGGCGAATACTACTACCAGCGCGTCGACCTCGAAGACAAATCCATCGTCGAAGCCTTTGTCGACGAAATCCCCCTCGTGCAGGGTGGCGACACCCTGGCCGCCTACTGGCACGAAGAGCGCGGCGAAATCAAATACCAGATCGGCGAAGGCAGCAGCATCGATCAGATCCTGGCCCAATGGCACGCCGATCTCTACGGCCTGGGCGAAATCTTCGACCGCGAACAGGTCAAAAAAGCAGCCGCCGCCATCTACCGCCACAACTTCATCCCGCGCATGGGCGACGTCTACAACCCCTGCCGCATCTACAGCCTCAACGACGAAGGCGGCCTCGTCATCTGCGCCTGGCCCGCAGGATCGCGCAAACCCGCCATTCCCGCGCCCTACTCCCAAGAAACCATGAACGGCTTCGAATATTCCGCCGCCATCCACATGATCATGGTCGGCCTCGTCGACGAAGGCATGACCGCTGTCACCGCCATCCGTCACCGCTACGACGGCGAACGGCGCAACCCATGGAACGAGTTCGAGTGCGGCAACAACTACGCCCGCTCCATGGCCTCCTACGCGCTGCTCAACGCCTTCAGCGGCTTCGAGTTCGACATGACCCGCCGCCACATCGGCTTCAAGCCCGTCCGCCCGCAAAACGGCCGTTTCCGCACCTTCTGGAGCCTCGACAGCGGCTGGGGCACCTTCAAAATGACGCCCGACGCCTACACCCTGCGCGTCGACCACGGCGAACTCACGCTCAACAGCCTGCGCCTACCCGTCGCTGCGCCCAAGCCGCTTGCCTTTCAGATGGACCAGAACAACGTCGGCTTCTCCCTAGCAGGCGATCTCGTACAGTTCACCTCGCCCCTCACCATCCAGGCAGGACAATTTTTAAGTTGCCGCCGCGGCTAGGGTGGCGCCTTGTCCTCGGAAGAATTGCGAGTTCCGAATTGCGGAAGTAACGACTGCAGTGAGTCTATGAAATAAAGCGGAGGGAGCACGCCTACGTGCGACTCTAGGCGGTAAGAGCCGCACATGGGCGTGCTCCCTCCGCGCATTGAAAGAAATAGCACCTGTGTAGTTTTATCCGCAACCCGCAATTCGCAACCCGCAACCCACAACATTTCACCGAGCCAACAACCTTGATCCGACCAACATCCACCGTCCTCGCCCCCCTACGCAATCACCACTACCGCCGCCTCATGCTCAGCAACATGCTTTGGTGGCAGATCCTCGCCATGTGGACGGTGGTGGCCGGCGCGCTCGTACTCGACATCACCAACTCGGCGCTGGCAGTCACCCTGCTTAGCTTCTGGCGGCGCGCCGCCCAACTGGGCGTGGCCGGTTTCGCCGGTCCCATCGGCGACCGTGTGGGCCGCCGCCACACCCTGATCCTCACCCAGGGGACGATCCTGGCCGCGCTCGTGGCCGTCCTTGCGCTCTATCTTGCCGGTGGATTGGCGGCCTGGCACATGGGCGTCGCCGCCTTCCTCATCGGCGCGGCCTGGTCCATCGACCTGCCTGCGCGCAACGCCCTCGTCCCCGATCTGGTGGGGCGCGACCTCACCATCGACGCCATGCTGCTGGAAAGCTTCATCCAGGGCATTGTCGCCAGCGCCAGCGCCTTCTTCGCCGGCTGGCTGCTCGACACACTCGGCCCGCAAGGATGCTTCAGCGTGCTCGTGGTTGTCAGCGCAGTCAATGTTGCCCTGCTCGTCGTCCTCTCGCGCCAGGAGATTCGCCGCACCACCGCCGTTGCAGGACAGTCCATCTGGCGCGACCTGGGCGCGGGCATTTCGTACATCCGCGGCCATCAGCCCATTCTGGCGGTGACGCTCGTCTCCGCGGTGCTTAACACCTGGATCTTCCCGTCCATGAGCCTCTTGCCTGTCTTCGCGCGGGATGTCCTCTTGAGCGGGGCGTTGGGGTTGGGTCTGCTCAGTGCGGGATACAATGCTGGGACGTTCGTAGGTCTCCTTATCGCCAACCGGTTGCGGCGTACCCTACCGATTGGCTGGCTCTTCATGGCCGGCACGATGGTCGAATGTGTCGCCCTGACTGCGTTCGCCTTTTCGGGGGTCTATGCGCTCTCGTGGGTGCTCATCTTTATGGCGGGGTTGGGGCAGGCAGGCTTCCACACCATGCGCAACGCCGTCCTTCTCACCGAAACCAGCAACGAAATGCGCGGCCGCGCCCTCAGCACCGTCGGGCTGACGCAGGGCGTGGGTTTGATTGGCGAAATGCAGACGGGCTTGCTGGCCGAGCGGATCGGCGCGCCGATCACCGCAGGCGTGCAGTCGGGCGGCGCCGCCATTCTGTCGGCGCTGATCTTTCTGTGGCTGCCCGCAATTTGGCGTTCAGGACGACGAAAAGCAGTTTCGCTGGAGGAAAGGTAGCCATCGCCCCTTTTCCTTCCATCTTTCGACAGAGGCCATAACAGTAGCCCGGTGTTATCCTGGGAATGCAGTCTTGTTTTGTCTCTTCACAACCAAATCGGCGAAACGAGGTTCCCCATGATTTTCAAGCGCTTGCTGC
Source organism: bacterium (assembly GCA_016124945.1). Lineage (GTDB taxonomy): Bacteria > Chloroflexota > Anaerolineae > Caldilineales > Caldilineaceae > RI-153. The sequence goes on from WGMT01000042.1 coordinate 27,318, forward strand.
AAGGCTTGCTTGTCTTCTGTGCCGTGATTGTCGTCTATCTCTTGTCCGTTGGACTGTTACCCGGCATTCAGGCACCGCCACAGAAGATCCCGCGACGGCAACCTAAACCACATAACAATACCGGCGATAATAACGGCACCGATGACGTTCGCCGTGAAAACGTTGCCTTCATGGTCAATGGCACGCGCGTGCGCGCCTGGTTATATCCACTGGCCAATGGGGCTGCACCCGCCCCCTGTGTCGTCATGGCGCATGGGCTGGGCGGCGTCAAGGCGATGGGATTGGACCGTTACGCTCGGCGCTTTCACTCGGCAGGTTTCGCCGTGCTCGTCTTCGACTATCGTTTTTGGGGAGAAAGCGAGGGCAATCCACGTCACCTGGCCTGGATTCCGCACCAGCTTACCGACTGGGCCGACGCCGTCAAGTACGCCCGCAGTCGCCCCGAAGTGGACAGCCAGAGGATCATACTGTGGGGCACATCCTTGAGCGGCGGACACGTCATTGCCACCGCCGCCGCGGACCCTGCCATCGCCGCCGTCATCGCCCAGTGCCCAGCCTTGGACGGTCACGTAGCACTGGAAGAGATGATGCACCGTCAAGGCATGGGCGCCATCAACTGGGGAGTGATCCCGCACGCGCAACGTGATCTCGTGCGCTCCTGGCTGGGGCTGTCGGCGCATAAAGTGCCAATTGTCGGACCGGCGGGCAGCATAGCGCTGATGCCGCTGCCAGAAGCCGTGGACGCCTTCGCCGAATTGGCCCCGTCCGACTTCGTCAACGAGGTGTGCGCCCGTATCGCCGTGCGCATAGACAAATACCGTCCTGTGCAGCAGGCGAACAAGATTCGCTGCCCGGTGTTGCTCCAAATCTGCGAACACGATCCGGTCACCCCGCCCGGCGTCGTCGAGGACGCGAACCGGCGATTGGGTGCTCGCGCCAAGATTGCGCGCTATCCCATCGGTCATTTCGACATCTACCAGGGGGCACACTTCGAGCACGCGGTCGCTGATCAGGTACAATTTTTGTCGAAAATTCCCTCTTTACAACCCAATACTCCTGTGCTACACTCGAAATCGTCTACGTAATTCTGCGCATAAGGTCCGTAATTTATGTTTACGAAAGGAGGCGTCATGTCAGTCCAAGTGAAAAGTGTGCTGCGAACGAACTCGCAGCTTGGATTTGTCATAGGAATACGCCTGCCTGAGGTGCGCTGATCGACGTGCGCTAACCTCGTCTTCTTCGACTCTCGGGTCGCAGGTGTGTTCCACGCCTGCGGCCTTTTTGATTGGTCGCAGCCCGCCGGTAAGCAAACAAATTGACACTGAATCGCTAACCAAAGGACCATCGCGACCATGCCTTCGAGCATTCCCTGGAACACCGGCCACCCTCACGACGACGAAGAGATCGTGGCCCTCTACGAAGAACAGTTCAACCTGCCGCGCAGCGAAGAGCACCGCGGCCGTAAACCCAAGAATCTGCAACAGAAACGCCAAAAGGTACAGCAAGAAGTGGCCGAAATGGCCGAAGATGCTGGCCTTGCGGCGGGTTTCAACATCACCTATGTGCCCACACGCTTTGAGGCCGAGTGGCTGCTCGATTCGCTGCGCCACTTCTACGAACAAGATCTGGTCGTGGATGTGACGGCGCGGGTGCAGGGTGGCAAAGAAGCCAACGTCTACCGCTGCCAGGCCCACCACAGCACCGGCGTGGAATGGCTGGCCGCCAAGGTCTACCGTCCGCGCAAGTTCCGCAACCTGCGCAACGACGCCATGTACCGCGAAGGACGCCAGATCCTCACCGAAGAGAATGGCAAGCCCGCCGATCCGCGCGACGACCGCATTGTACGTGCCATCGGCAAGAAGACGGCCTTTGGTGTGCAGGTGCAGCACACATCCTGGCTCATGTACGAGTTCAAGACGCTGGAATCGCTCTACGCAGCGGGCGCCGCCGTACCCAAGCCCGTCAGCGCGGCGGAGAACGCCATCCTCATGGGCTATGTGGGCGATCAATATCTGGCCGCCCCCACCCTGCAAGAGACGTCGCTGCCCGAAGAAGAGGCCTATCCGCTCTTCCAAGAAACGCTGCGCAACATTGAGTTGATGATGCGGCGTGGGATTATCCACGGTGACCTCTCGCCCTACAACATCCTCTACTGGGAAGGACAGATCACCCTGATCGACTTCCCACAGGTGACCCAGGCACAGACGAACCGCCACGCCCGTAAGATTCTCGAACGCGATGTGCAGCGCATCTGCGACTACTTCCGCCGCTACGGTGTGCGCAGCGATCCACGCGCCATCACCGACGAATTCTGGCAGCACTACGCCGCTCCCGATCCCCGCGATCTCGCCGCCGATCTCTCGCGAATCGAGCCGGTGGAGGAAGAGGAGTGACGACAGACGACGGACGACAGACGACCGACGACCGTCGTCCGTCGTCTGTCGTCCTCTCCTTTGCGGTCCTTCCGCTTTTGTGCGAGAATCGCGACACAACGACTCTCCTCTTCCAACGGACAGGTTTGGTGTATGGTGCTTCCGTTTGATTCTATCTACCGGCACGGCTTTGTGCGGGTCACGGTTTGCGTGCCCAATGTCAAGGTGGCTGATCCTCAGTTCAATTTTGAACATACCCTTGTTCTGGCGAGGCGTGCGTCGGATCTCAACGCGGCTGTAGCGCTTTTCCCTGAGTTGGGGATCTCGGCCTACGCCAACGAAGATCTCTTCCAACAGGACGCTCTGCTCGACAAAACTCGCGCCGTTCTGGCGACGTTGATAGAAGAAAGCAAGTCCTTGACACCGGTGCTGCTGGTGGGCGCGCCACTGCGCTTTGAGGGGAAGCTATTCAACTGCGCCGTGGTGATCTACCGGGGCCGTGTGCTGGGCATTGCACCCAAAACATACCTGCCCAACTACCGCGAATTCTACGAAAAAAGACAGTTCGTATCGGCACGCCATGCGGTGCAGCGCGAGGTGAATTTCCTGGGGCAGACGGTGCCCTTCGGCAATGATCTCGTCTTCGACGCCGTCAATGTGAACGGGTTTTCCATCCACGCCGAAATCTGCGAAGACGTGTGGACGCCGCTGCCGCCCAGTACCTTCGCCGCCCTGGCCGGTGCCACGGTGCTGGCGAATCTTTCAGCCAGCAACATCACCGTGGGCAAGGCCGACTACCGCCGCGACTTGTGTGCGGCGCAGTCGGGCAAGTGCATCGCCGCCTATCTCTACTCCGCCGCCGGCCCCGGCGAATCCACCACCGATCTGGCCTGGGACGGTCACGCGCTAATCTACGAGAACAACGAACGGCTGGCCGAGTCGGAACGCTTCGCCTACCATGAGCAGATCATTGCTGCGGACATCGACTTGGAGCGGCTCATGCAGGATCGCATGCGTCTAACCAGCTTCAACGATGCGGCAATGGTGCACCAGGAGACGGTGAGGGCAATCCGGCATGTACCCTTCGAGTTCGAGATCCCAGGCGGAGTGATTCCGCTGGAACGGGAGATTGAGCGCTTCCCCTTTGTGCCCAGCGATCCGCGGGTACGAGACGAACGCTGCTTCGAGGCGTACAACATCCAGGTGCACGGGCTGATGCAGCGGCTCAAGGCCACCGGCATCGAGAAGTTGGTGATCGGGGTGTCGGGCGGGCTGGATTCGACACAGGCGCTGATTGTGGCCGCCCGCACGATGGACAGGCTGGGGCTGCCGCGCACCAACATCCTCGCCTACACCATGCCGGGCTTTGCCACCAGCAGAGGGACACGCAGCAACGCCCACTCGTTGATGAATTCGCTCGGTGTGGCCGCACATGAGATCGACATCCGCCCGTCCGCCTTGCAGATGATGCGCGACATCGGCCATCCCTTTGCCGATGAGGAACCCGTCTACGACATCACCTTCGAGAATGTACAGGCAGGCGAGCGCACATCGCACCTCTTTCGGCTGGCCAACTACAACAACGCGCTCGTCCTCGGCACAGGGGACCTGAGCGAGCTGGCGCTGGGGTGGGCCACCTACGGCGTGGGCGACCAGATGAGCCACTACAACGTCAACGCCTCGGTGCCGAAGACGTTGATCCAGCACCTGATCCGCTGGGTGATCGAAACCGGCCAGTTCGACGCCGAAACCAGCGCCACGCTGCAAGCGATCCTAGACACGGAGATCTCGCCGGAACTAGTCCCTGCGGAGACGGGCGAGGCCGACACCCCATCGCAGAGCACAGAAGCCCGTATCGGCCCGTACGAGTTGCAGGATTTTCACCTCTACTACATCCTGCGTTTCGGCTTTCGGCCCAGCAAAGTGGCCTTCCTCAGCCGCCACGCCTGGATCGACCGCAGTCGCGGCCCCTGGCCCGACTTCTTGCCCGACGCCAAACGCAACCAATACTCGTTGCCAACGATAAAACGCTGGCTCGACGTCTTCCTCTTCCGCTTCTTCCAGATCAGCCAGTTTAAGCGCTCGGCCATGCCCAATGGGCCGAAGATCGGCTCCGGCGGCTCATTAAGCCCGCGCGGAGATTGGCGCGCGCCCAGCGACTCACACGCCACCGTCTGGCTCGAAGAACTCCACCAGAACGTCCCCGACCAAGGAGAATAGCCCCATGACGCCGCCATTGTTCGGCCCTTACGGTCGCAATGCCCTCGACCATGCTGATCGTCTCACGCGCTTCGGCGCCAATGCCACATGGTTCCACATGTTCGACGCTGAAGCCTTCGACCTCTGCACCCGGCACGGACTTGCCCCCTGTGTCGAATTCAAGACGTTTCGGGCCGACTTCAATGAGCACCCCGAGTTGCTCCCAATCGGTGTGGACGGCAAGCCGATCCGCTACGGGCGTCTGGTGCAGGGAGTCTGCCTTTCGCAGCAGGATTTTCTAGACAAGACCGAAGCAGCCCTAATCGAAGGCGTGCAGCGCTTCCAGCCCACCGGCATCTGGCTCGACTACCTTACCTACGCCGGTTGGTTCGAAGTGCCGGATCCTGATCTTCAGGAAAGCTGCTTTTGCCCGTCTTGCATCGCCGAATTCTGCCAAAGTACCGGCATCGATGCCGACACCCCCGCTGCGATCCTCGCCAATCACCAGGCCGCATGGACACGCCACAAGTGTGAACGAATCGCCGCCCTCGGGTCTCACTACGCGAAAATCATTCGACGTCACCTGCCGGGGTGTGTGATCGGCGCGTACATGTGTCCGTGGACGCCTCAGGAATTCGACGGCGCGCTGACTCGTATCTTCGCCCAGGACTACGCGCTGCTTGCCCCGTCCATCAACGTCTTCACGCCGTTGCTCTACGGCACCAAAAGTGGACGTCCCGTCGATTGGGGACGGCAGTGGCTGGAAGCTTCGTCCTCGTTTGTGCCTGCGGGCCATCGTGTACAGTTGATTCTGGACGCGCTCGATGGGACAGAGCCACTACGTGAAACGGCGAAATCGTCCGTCCCCAGTTGGGGTTTACAGGTTTTCGGCGGCGCAGCCATCTTTGCTGAAGACAAAAGTGCGAATATCTTTCAACAGACGCGTCACCAAATTGAGGAACGGTTACATACCGCTTAGCCTATGGACATTAATTTTTCCGTCTGGATTCCACGTATTCTGGGGGCCATCGTGTTGCTGGGGGCTTTTGCGGCGCTGATGTACTACTCGGTGCGTGCAGCGCCGGAGACACAGGACCGTCGCCCCCGCTCAAATCGTACGCCGGGCCGCACCAGCGCACTCGTAGAGACGAATCGCGCCGAACACTTGCGCATTCGGTCGAAGCTTTACTACTACGCCGCCCACGTCACCGCCGTCTATGATGGCGACACGTGTACGGTCAACGTGGACATGGGGTTGGGGATCTGGAAGCACAACCAGACGATCCGGCTGTGGAAGGTCAACACGCCTGAAGTTCGTGGCCCTGAGCGCGCGCAAGGACTCGAAGTACGCGACTTCGTACGCGACTACATCCTCGGCAAAGACATTTTGCTGCGTACGATTCTAGACAAACGCGGAGAGGATCAGACGGGCAAGTTTGGCCGTCTACTGGGTGAGATCCTGGTGGAAGATGAGGCGGGCGAACTGGTCAACCTGAACGAACTGTTGCTGGCCGAAGGCATGGCCGTCCCAATGGACGAAGGCGGATCGTCGGTCCCGGCCACAGAGCGATCCATCCAGGCCCCACCCGATACGGCAGCATGTCCATTTTGTGGTCAGCTAAGAAAGATCGATTCGGATACGGCGATCATGGAGGCGTGCCTGAATTGTTTGGATCCGGCGCGCAAGTGGTGATGGGGGAATGGGGACGTCCGACCGCTGCGGTCAGACGTCCCCATTTTCAATCTATAGAATATCTTCGACGGCGGCGCGCTCTTCGAGTAATTCGTCGCCGGTTGCCTTGATGCGTTCTTTGGCGAAGTCGCTGTGGTCTAACCCCTGCACAACCTCATACTTACCATTCTTCACCGTCACAGGGTAGCCAAAAATCACACCAGCAGGCGTATCGTAATCACCTGTGCTGGGGATGGCCATACTGATCCAATCGCCGGGTGTGGTGCCGTTGTACCAGGTCTGCACATGGTTGATACAGGCATTGGCGGCGCTGGCAGCGCTACTCTGTCCGCGCGCTTCGATGACGGCGGCACCGCGCTTTTGCACCGTGGGGATGAACTCTTCTTTGAGCCACTGATCGTTATTGATCACTGCGGCTGCCGGTTGCCCATTGATTTCAGCGTTGTAGGCGTCGGGATATTGGGTGGCGCTGTGGTTGCCCCAGATGCTCACCTTCTTCACGGCTGTGACAGGTACACCGGCCTTCTGCGCCAACTGGCTGACAGCCCGGTTGTGATCGAGGCGGGTCATGGCGGTGAAGCGCTCGTTGGGGATATCCAGCGCGTTGTTCATGGCGATCATGCAGTTGGTATTGGCGGGGTTGCCCACCACAACCACGCGGATGTCGGCGGCGGCATTGGCATTGAGCGCCTGCCCCTGGCCAATAAAAATCTGCCCATTGGCGCTGAGCAGGTCCTTTCGTTCCATGCCCTTGCTGCGAGGACGGGCCCCCACCAGCAGCGCCCAATTGACACGATCAAAAGCAACGGACGCATCATCCGCGAGCACCATGCCGTGTAACAGCGGGAAGGCACAATCGTCCAACTCCATTGCAACGCCTTCCAAGGCTTTCATGGCAGGCGTAATCTCTAACATTTGTAGAATCACAGGTTGATCGGGGCCAAAAAGATCGCCGTTAGCAATTCGATAGAGCAAGGCATAGCCGATGTTGCCGGCAGCCCCTGTAACAGCAACTCGAATTGGAGAGACCATAGCTACATTCTCCTGTTCACAGGGCAATGAAGGATAGATACATATTGGCAAGCATAACGCCAATCAATAGGATCGTCAATGTCCGGGCGGTACGGGGGTGTACTTCAACCACGGGGCAAAATTGACCTTCCGGGAAGGGGTCAAGAGTGCTACCCCGTTCGCTTCATCTTGCTGACCCCTTCCCGGAAGGTTGTTACCCCTAACTTGTAATGATACCAGCGACATGGGGTCTCCTTATTCAGCCGATCAAAAGCATATGCTATAATGGCGCATCGTAGTAACCGGCATAGTAACCGGCATAGTAACCGGCATAGTAACCGGCATAGTAACCGGCATAGTAATCGTCGGTGAATTGTGTCCTATCGTATGAAACTTTCTGCGTGGTCATGGCGTTATCCAACCAGGCAAACGGGATAATGCCGGCTGTACGACGGCAGAATTACATCACGCAACGCACCTTCCACCACTGAACCTTTCAACACTGAACCTTTCAACACTGAACCTTTCAACACCTATCCTATGAAGGAGAGATCAATGCAACGACGCATGCTTACGCGTATTGCGTCCATCCTATTGTTACTCGCTGTGCTTCTGCCTACAGCTACAATCTCGCAAGTTCAGGCAGAGGAAACAGCCACGGTCGACGATGAAATCATCTACATTGATGCCAGCGGACGGATCAAGATCATTGATCCGAATGTTGCACCGGGAACCCAGGAGATTCGGTGGGAAAGCCCCGACATCGGCTGGTTCGATGTAGCCGCAGGCGACTTCAACGGCGACGGCGACGCTGAAATTGTGGCCATCGGCAATAACAAAGTCACAATCTTCGATCCGGTGATGCAACCCAATAGCGGGCTGACGCCGGACGGGGTGATCAACAACGTCCCCTGGGTTCGGCTCTATGAGATGAGTGTCCCGGGCACGGCCAATATTGTTTCCGCCGGTAACCTCGACCAGGGTGTTGCAGGTGATGAGATCGTGGTGGGCTATTCAAAACCCAACCAAGGTGACGGCATCATTTACGAAATGATCGTGCTCAAACGTACCGATGCCCAGGGACGGGCATGGACAACCCATGCCACGGCAGGGTTTGGCGCACCGTGGAAATTCGTACGTGCAGGCAACATCGACAACCAAGGATCTGAAGACATTGTCCGCCTGCGTGATGCCGATACAGCAGCAATACAGGCTGCCCAGATCGACAACAATTGGGCAACCATCTTTGATCGCAACAGATTTGGTTTCACCTATACATCGGCGGCTATCGGTCAATTTGTGGCAGGTGGCCCCAGCGAAGTCGTGGTAACACGTACCTTCGACGGCACCACCGAAGCGCCGTCGGTGCTCGTCTACCAGTTTGTTAACAATGGTTGGACGACCAGCGGTTTCGAATATCTTTACTTTCCCCATCCGTTTTTCGCGTTCTTTGCCGATATCAACGGCAACGGCGACGATGAGCTTTTCTGGATACGCGATGTGCCGTCTAACGCCAGTGCACCCCGTATGGTGATGATCAATGCAGGTGGGGACGCCCTGCCGGGCTTTGAAGTGGGGCTTGACGCAGACAACGGCTATCGAGTGGGTGCCGGCGGTGACGTAGACGCAGACGGACGCGACGAGGTTGTGGTGATACGCGCCAGCCGAATCTTTCAGTTCAACGATCCTGAAAACGGCCCCACAGCCAACACCCGATTCTGGGATATCGCCGGCAACGGACGTAGCCTCGTCCTGGCGAATGTAGACGGTACAGGCTATGCCGCCGCTGATCAGTTCAGGGTGAACTTGAGTGAAGTCAACGTTTCGCTCAACGCAGGAACATTCAGCGATGCCGTGCAATCGATCCAGTTGGTCGTTGATGGGGCAAACCCCATTGTACAGTTTACTGTTTCCAAAGAGAACAACGCCCCCTGGTTCAACGTAGCCGCGTCGACCAACACAACGCCTGCCACAATATTCCTCAATTCGTTCAATGCGGTGCTACTTAAGCCCGGGACCTATTCCGATAGAATTGTGATTCGGGCGGTGGGCGCCAATATTGCCAACTCGCCGCTCTATGTTCGGGTCAACCTCACAGTGGAGCCAGTTGACTTCGAGCTAACACGGTCGGCGTTGGCCTTTTTCTTCCCGATAGGGGCTACCGCATCGAAGACAGAGAGCATTGCCGTCAGCAGCGCATACGGGGCCTTGACGTACTCAACAGCGTTAATGCCACAGCCGCCGTTCGATGCTGCAGTTGAGGCCCTAGGCGAGGAACCGAGCTTCGGCTACCGCACAGAAGCAGGCGACATTGTGCTGGTCAATGCCTTGGGCGAAGAGTACCGAATTGAGGTGCCCGAGGACGCACAAGTGTCCGCATCGGCAACCGTCTGGCCATCGGTCCCCTGGGCCACTGTACAGTCGACGGGGAATTTGATGCCCGACACAATCACAATCACGGCCACGCCCACAGTCATGGCACAGCCGCGAGAAGAAGCGATCCTGCTTATCATCGCCGACGAACGCACCGGCGTCTACCCCAACAACATCAAAGTGATCCCGGTGATTGCGGCTAAGGATCAGTTCCTAAACTTCCTGCCCAGAATCGGGAGATAGATAATCTGTCGGTCAAAAAAAGGACCTCTTTAGGGAGGTCCTTTTTTGACCGACAGTAAAACATCACTGCGAAAGAAAACAAAGACTAGGATGCGACACGTTGCCGACAGATTTCGGCAAGCCGTGGCAGCGAGACAACCACGTCCTCGCGCAGGAGCACGTCGGCGCGGTGATCGGCCAGGGTGCCGCTTACATTCAAAATTACCAGATGTGCCCCTCTCCGCTTGGCTAACAACGGCAAATCGGCGGCAGGCATCACTTCGAGGCTCGTTCCCACGGCCAGCATCAGGTCACAATCCAGCGCAGCCTGTTGCGCAACCACAAGATCGTCATGCGCCAGCTCTTCGCCAAAGAGGACAACGTTGGGCTTAAGCACGCTGTTACACTGAACGCACCGGGGCGGCTCACTGGTCTGCCCGTGGAGGAAGGCATCCCAGAAGCTCGCACTCTCCTCTCGATGACCACACACAATGCAGACAGCGCCATCGGTCGATCCATGTACATGCAACACGTGACGCGACCCGGCGCGCTGGTGTAGATTGTCAATATTCTGGGTAATAATCAAATTCACTAGGCCAATCTTTTCCAAAGCGGCCAACGCCTGATGCGCTGCATTGGGTGCAGCCGTTATCATCTTTTGCGCCAGTGGGCGCAACCAGGTATAGAAGCGTTCAGGGGCCTGCCGAAATCCCCAAATCGAGGCAACCTCCAACGGATCGGCATGTTGCCAGAGGCCCGACTCTGGAGAACGGAAGTCTGGAATCCCGGACTTTGTGCTGATGCCAGCCCCAGTGAGCACCACAGTCCGTCTCGACGCCAAAAGCAGATCGCACACCTGCCCGTAGACTTCAGTAGAAATTCTGGAGTGGGGCGACCACAAGTTGTTCATAAGATTGGCAAACATGGTCTCCTCCTTTTCCCAAAGAAGCTTTGATTTGGAAGCTTCCTGATTTGTCGGGTCTCACTCGAATGGTATACTGAACGCATGTTATGGTCGATGTCTTGAAAAGTGCTTCGTGTGCAATCTGTGCAGAAGGGACTCGTTCCGATGTTATCTAAGTACGGTCGTCCGATATTGAAGCAACCGTTAAACGCAATTACCCGTCCTCTGCACAAGTGGGGCATCACCCCGAACGGCATTTCTATCTTCGGATTTTTACTGACGATTGCAGCGTCGGCACTGCTCGCTTTGGGTGAGCTTCAGTGGGGCGGCATCATGCTCTTAATCGCTGCATCTTTCGATATGCTCGACGGCGCTCTGGCTCGCTACACAAACCAGGAAAGCAAATTCGGCGCATTTCTTGACAGCACCCTGGATCGCTATTCCGAGAGTATTACACTACTCGGGCTGACGGTGTTCTATGCGGGTCATAGCCCAAGCCAGCTTCACCTGGTGCTGATCTTCCTCGCGCTGATCGGTTCATGGATGGTGAGCTACACACGGGCTCGTGCGGAGGGTCTTCAGATCGAGTGCAAAGGTGGGCTTTTACAGCGGCCGGAACGCATCGCCATCCTGATTGCCGGACTGGTGTTTGGATGGATGTTGCCCGTGCTCTGGATTCTGGCCGTTATGACCAACATCACCGCATTGCAGCGGATCTACGCCGTCTACGCGCAGACGCTGCCGACGAATCCCACGCAAGCCACCATCGACATCGAGTAATCTACTCTTAGTCTAGTCCTAGCCAGGGTCTACGTCAAGGGAGAGCGAAAAAGACGCCATCCTCTTGCCAGCCTGTCCCTGGCAGATAGACCAGGTGGAATTCGCTTTCGTCTGACGGTGTTTGCACACACACATTGCCCGAGACAGTTGCCCCTGTAAAAAGTTCCCAATTCATCTCATCAGGGATCACCCCGCATCGGTTGTTCGATTCAAAGGGCGCGTAGACAATGCCTCGGTTGCCCACAAGGCGAAATCTGCTGGTTCGCACCGAGCGGGGCACATCCACATAGGCTCGTGCATGGTTCGTCACCTCTAACGAGACAAGGATCATGCGCATCCCCGCCTCAGGCGGTTGGTTGAACTGATTCTCCGCCTGCACCACCGCCCAAGCATCAAAATCGACAGCAAAAACCCGAACCTCAAGGCCATCGGACGCGGTGAAGCGATCCCCGAAGGCAATGGGTGCGCTACGGCTACCTGGCAGCGTGCGTGGCGGCGCCACAGTTGCCGCCGCCGACCGAGCCACAGCAACAGGCGCAAGTTGGGTTGCAGCAGCGGCAACCTCAGTGGCCCGTTCGTCCAGAGCAGCCGCCGTGGCGCGCAGATCAGCCGCACGATATGGGGTCTCCTCGCCACGATTCGTCCCCGCGAAGAAGACAAGCGGGATCACAACCAGCCCAAGGATCACGAGAAAACGGAGTACCTGACGTTGCATAAGCCGAGAAGAGAGAGATTTGTGCATGGGTTCACTGGTTTAGCGAGAAGTTGCCGGCGCCAAGTAAGCAGTGCAAGCATACCAGTAGCAGGCTGCTTCTACCAATCCAATCCACAGACAGGATAATTTGACTTTCATTTGGCCTACTGATATCCTCTGCGGAGTTTACTCCCAGAAAAAAGCAAGCAGACACAAAGTACCCAATGAATCTTTCGCCAATCGCCGACACCAAGAAGCAGAGCAAGAAGCAGACGCCGGACTGAACCGTCTGGGATATTGTGCTTGCTCGATTCTCGTACGCGAAGCGACCGGCCATCCAGACAGGATGGGCCGGTTTTTTGTTGCCCTTGACGCGCATAGACGCGCAAAAACGCAAGCCAACGATGGCCGAACAAAATGTGATTGGTGATAGTGATTGGGCTTCCTCGACGATGTAGCCTCGCTTGTCGAAACCCGCCGCTCTGCACGATCCCCAATCACCAATCCCTAATCACCTATCCCTAATCCTGGAGGCCATCGATGTCGCTTGACCAGTTTTCGATTATTGAATCAACGCTGCGTGAAGGTGAACAGTTTGCCAACGCCTTTTTCAGCAGCGATCAGAAGGTTGAGATCGCCCAGTTGCTCGACGCATTCGGCGTGGAATACCTGGAACTGACCTCTCCGGCGGCCAGCCCCCAAAGCCGCGCCGACTGTGAACGCATTGCCCGCCTCGGCCTCAAAGCCAAGATCCTCACCCACACCCGCTGCCACATGGACGATGCCAAACTGGCCATCGACACCGGCGTCGACGGGCTGGATGTCCTCTTCGGCACCAGCAGTTTCTTGCGCGAGTTCTCTCACGGCAAGAGCATCCCACAAATTATCGAAGAAGCGATTGTTGTGGTCGAATACATCAAAGCACAAGGGCTCGAAGTGCGCTTCTCCAGCGAAGACAGCTTCCGCAGCGATCTGGTGGATCTGCTCACTGTCTACCGCGCCGTGGATCAGACAGGCGTCAACCGCGTCGGCGTGGCCGACACCGTGGGCGTGGCCAACCCGCGCCAGGTCTATGATCTCGTGCGCACGCTGCGTGGCGTCGTCCGCTGTGACATTGAATTTCACGGCCACAACGACACCGGCTGCGCCATTGCCAATTCCTTCTGCGCCCTGGAAGCAGGCGCTACCCACATCGACACATCCGTGCTGGGCATCGGCGAACGCAACGGCATCACCCCGTTGGGCGGTTTCGTGGCGCGCATGTACGCTCACAATCCCGAAGCCGTGCGCCAGAAATACAACCTGCCCATGCTGCGCGAGGTGGAAAATTATGTTGCCGGCCTCGTCAGCGTGGACGTACCCTTCAACAATTACATCACCGGCTACACCGCCTTCACCCACAAAGCCGGCATCCACGCCAAGGCGATCCTCAACAACCCCAGCACTTATGAGATCCTCGACCCGGCGGACTTCGGCCTCAGTCGCTATCTGCACATTGCCCACCGCCTCACCGGTTGGAATGCCATCAAACAGCGCGCCGAGCAACTTCAACTCGTCATCTCCGACGAAGCGATTAAGGAAGCCACCAGCCGCATCAAAGCATTGGCGGATCAACGCTCCCTTAGCCTAGACGATGTGGACGTCCTCTTGCGTGAGTACCACTCGGCGGCAGTCAATGATGACGAAGTTGTCCACATGCATGGAGATTGAGAACATACATGACACCCAATCAGCCACTCAACCCGATCTTCGCCGCTGCGCCAGATCCCGTCGCGTGGACCACCCGCACCACCCGCACTGCGTTCGGGAACAGGTGGCTGGCAGTGGAGATCGACGACGTGGTGCTGCCCAATGGCCACGAGTACGAGTACACCCGTCTCGTGCCGCGTGCGCCCGGCGTGGGCGTCATCGGATTGAACGAGGACGGGCTCATCCTGCTTGAACGCGAGTACCGACACGGCGTGGGCGAGGTGATCTGGCAGATCCCCGGCGGGCTGGCCGATCCGAACGAAGATCTGCGCACCGCCGGACTGCGCGAACTGGCCGAAGAGACCGGCTACACCCCCGCCAAGGTGACCGACGAAACCGTCCACTACCTGGGCAGCGTATGGGACAATCCCGCCTTCGGCCCCACCGTCAGCCACATCTACGCAGCCTGGGGGCTTGTTCCCACCGGCAAGATCCGTCGCGACGACGAAGAGTTCGTCACCTTGCACTGGGTATCACCGAACTGGCTCAAAGAAGCGATCCGCAGCGGCGAAATCCGAGATCGTGTGGTAATCGCCGCTGTGGCACAGTTGATGATAAGCGGATGGATCTAGACGACGGACGACGGACGACCGACGACGGACGACGGACGACCGACGACATCGCCAGCATGAGTAAGTTGAAAACGACGAAAACACTATCTCCCAGACTTTTGGGAACGCAATAGGAACTCACATGGCGGCAAGCACCCAATCACCAATCACCAATCACCAATCACCAATGTCTTTTGCCCAGAAGGCCATTGCCCGCGCCGCCGGCCTCGACCACGTGGAAGTCGGCCAGGTGGTGGACGTGCGGCCAGATGTGGTGTTGAGCCACGACAACACCGCCGCCATCCGCCAGATCTGGCTGGAATTTGGACAGGATCGGGTGGTGATCCCCGAACGGCTGGCGATTACACTTGATCACGCCGTCCCTGCGCCGACGACGAAACACGCGCAGAACCACGCCGAGATCCGCAAGTTTGTGGCGGAACAGGGGATCCGCCACTTCTTCGAGGTGGGCCGCGGCATCTGTCATCAGGTCCTGAGCGAAGAGGCCATCGTCCTACCAGGACAGTTGATCCTGGGGGCAGATTCGCACACGCCCCACTTCGGCTGGCTGGGCGCATTTGGCGCAGGGATCGGGCGCAGCGAAGTGGCGGCGTTATGGGCCACTGGCGAACTCTGGCTACGTGTGCCTGAATCGATGAAAATCGTCCTCGAAGGCGATCTGCCACCCGGCGTCACCGCCAAGGACTTCGCCCTGCGCATCATCGGCGACCTGGGCGCAGACGGCGGCCTGTATGCCTCTGTTGAGTTCAGCGGATCGGGAATCGAACGGCTCTCGCTAGAATCGCGCATGGTCCTCCCCAACATGATGGCCGAGTTTGGTGCGAAGACGGCGTATATCGCGCCGGATGAGAAGACGTTTGCATATTTGGCGGAGCGATTGGCAAGCCGAGACAGAGACGACAGACGACAGACGACGGACGACACGAAGGGCATGTTGTCGTCATCTGCGGGCGTTTGCCCTTCAAATGCACCAACAGACTCGACGTTCGTCAATCGTCAATCGTCAATCGTCGTTCAAGCAATCTTCCCCGATCCAGACGCCGTCTACGCCGCAACACACGTGTACAACGCCGCCGATCTGGAGCCATACGTGGCCTGTCCTCATTCGGTGGACAACGTGGTGCCTGTCTCCGCTCTGGCAGGGACGCGGGTACAACAGGCATTCATCGGCACCTGCACGAATGGACGTCTGGAGGATCTCGCCGCCGCGGCAGCGGTGTTACAGGGTCAACGCGTTGCAGCGGGGACACGCCTGCTTGTGATCCCAGCGTCGAGCTTGGTGCTGCAAGAGGCGCTACGCCTTGGCTACATTCAGACCTTCATCGAAGCGGGCGCAGTGGTGGGTGTCCCCGGCTGTGGGCCGTGTATGGGCAACCACATGGGCATCCCCGCGCCGGGCGAAGTGACCATCTCCAGTGCCAACCGCAACTTCCAAGGCCGCATGGGCACACGCGACGCCGAAATCTACCTGAGCAACCCGGCGGTGGTGGCGGCAAGCGCGATCGCGGGGGTGATTGTGGAACCGAGGGGAGTAGTGCGTAGTGCGTAGTGCGTGTAGACGATGCTGAGTTTCTGTTTGGGGTATGGCCATACACAAGCCAGTATAATTGTAGCGACCACAAACTCAACGGACTACGCACTACGCACTATCCAACACAAAATCCGTTCCAAATAACGAAACAACAAGGACTCTCAATCATGTCCACCGGCCGCGCATGGAAGTACGGCGACAATGTAAATACCGATGTGATTTTCCCGGGCAAGTATACGTACACGGCGAGTGGACGGGAGGAGATTGCCCGCCATGCGCTGGAAGATCTGGATCGGGCTTTTGTGCAGGGCGTCCGTCCTGGTGATGTGATTGTGGCGGGGCGCAATTGGGGCTGTGGATCGAGTCGCGAACAGGCGGCGACCTGTCTTGTCTACAATGGGGTGTACGCCGTCATCGCCGAAAGCTTCAGCCGCATCTTCTACCGCAACGCCATCAACAACGGGCTGCTGGCCATCACCTGCCCGGCAGCGGTGCAAGCGATCCAGCATGGCGACGAGGTGACCGTCGATCTGGCAACGCACACGATCCAGTGCAGCGCTGGGAGATTCAGCTTCCCCGCCATGACCGGTAGCGTACGCCAGATTGTGGAAGCAGGCGGGCTGATCGAGATGGTGAAACAACGATTGGCGCAGGCAGGATAACGGTGATGGCAGCAGAGGCGCAGCAGGCACATTTGGAGACGATCTTGGATTACTTCCACGCCAAAGCGCGGCAGCGCAGCGAGGTGATCGGCCTGTCGCCGCTGACGCTCTACCTGCACCTCACCAGCCATTTCAACGAAGACAGCGTCGCCCTGCCCGACGCGCCGGGCAACGAAGACGTGTCCGCCGTTCTGCCGCAGGTGAACGCCTACTTTGCCCACCGTCGCCGCACGCCACGCATCCAGTTTGTAGACAGCCAATGCCCGTTGATGGAGGCGCAGTTGACCGAAAGCGGCTATACGCTTGACGAAAAGCTGCCGCTGTTGACCTGTACCCCAGCGCAACTACAGCCTCCCGCACGGCAAGCGCCGCTGGAATTGACAGTATTCACAGCCGAATCGGCTGAAGAATTACTGGTTGAAGGATGGCAACTCAACATCGAAGGATTTAACGGGCGCAGGCCCACCTCCTCTGTCGGCGATGCCAACCAGTTCCGCCAGATGCTCGGCACAGGGCGCGCCTACTCGGCCCATGTAGAAGGCGTCGGCGTCGGGGCGGGCATGTTTTACGAGCCAATCGGCGGTGTCGCCGAGATCGTCGGCATCACCACATTGCGTCCCTTTCGGCGCAGAGGCGTCGCTTCCACCTTGACGACAGCGATTACCACAGCCGCCTTCGACGCAGGTGCAGCAGTCGCCTTTCTGGTGGCTGCATCACCCGAAGCCGTCCGTGTCTACTTGCGGTTAGGCTACGAGTTTTACGGCCATTTGATTACCATGAGCTACCCATTGAAAGCGGACAGCCCATCTTGACGACATACCCTCGACCCTACCAGATTGCCCTCATCCCCGGCGACGGCGTTGGACGTGAGGTAGTGCCCGCAGCGCAGCGCATCCTCGAAGCAACGGGCATCGCCTTTGCCTTCACCGAACTGGACGCCGGCTGGGACTGTTTCCAACGCACCGGGACAGCGCTGCCCGCGGAGACGGTCAACGCGCTGAGAGGCTGTGACGGGGCCATTTTCGGTGCGGTCAGCTCGCCCAGCCACAAAGTACCCGGCTACAGCAGCCCGATTGTGGCGCTGCGCAAGGAACTCGATCTCTACGCCAACCTGCGTCCCATTGTCTCCGCGCCGGTGACAGACAGCCGACCCGGTATTGACATACTCATTGCGCGCGAAAACACCGAATGTCTCTACGTCAAGCGCGAACGGCTGGAAGACAACGGCAATACCGCCATCGCCGAGCGTGTGATCACGCGGGAGGCGTCTACGCGCATTGCCCGTATGGCGTTTGAAAGTGCAAGGCAAAAGGCAAAAGGCAAAAGGCAAAAAGGGTTGGTTACCATCGTCCATAAAGCCAACGTGCTTTCCGTAAGCGATGGGCTTTTCCGCGAGGCGGCGCTGGCGGTCGCGCAGGAATTCCCGGATGTCGGCGTCGAAGAACAGTTGGTGGATTCAATGTTGTACCGCATGATCCGCGAACCGAAGCGCTATGACGTGGTCGTCGCGCCCAATCTCTACGGCGACCTGCTGAGCGACGCCGCAGCAGCACTCGTAGGCGGGCTAGGATTGGCACCCAGCGCCAATGTGGGCGATACTTTTGTGTTGGTTGAACCTGTCCACGGCAGCGCGCCCGACATCGCTGGGCAGGGGATCGCCAACCCGATTGCCACGATCCTGGCAGCGGCGCTCTTGTTGCGTCACCTAAGCGAAGAGGACGCCGCCCAACGCATCGAAAATGCTGTCGAACACGTCTTGCGTCATGGGCCGCGCACACCCGATTTGAGCGGAACGGCGACCACAGAGGACGTGACGGCGGCGGTAATTCAAGAAATATAGATTGGCGATTCAGGGATTGGGTAATTAGGAGATTTCAGATCGTCAACAGGATCTGAAATCTCCTAATCGCCCAATCGCCTAATCCCTTGTCAAATAAGAACTCTGTACAGAACAACTCACTACACCAAACGAGGAGACCCAACATGGCCTTACAAACCATTTCCGCCACCGCGGAATGCCCCGAATGCTTCGCCGACGTTGCACTGGTCGACGTCATGCAGCACGAGATTGTTCAGTGCCCTGAGTGCGGCGCGGATCTGGAAGTTGTCAGCATCGAGCCGGTACTGTTGGAACTCGCGCCCGAAGAAGAAGAGGATTGGGGAGAGTAGGGATTGGTGATTAGTGATTGGTGATTGGGTTTTGTCGGCGGAATTGGTTCTAATTGACAAACCTGTTTGTTAGACAAGACCCAATCACCAATCACTAATCACCAATCACCTCCCCAAAGGAGACCCCACATGACAACAAAAGTCGGTATTCTCTACAGCCGCGTGCGCGCCGAAGAAAAACTTCTCTTCGAGGCGTTTGAAAAGCGGAACGTCGATCTGACCTTGATCGACGATGGCAAGCTGATCTTCGACATTGCCAACGGCGACAAATACGCGGCGCAGTACGATGACTTCGACGTGATCATGGAGCGTTGTATCAGCCACGGGCGCGCGCTCTACAGTTTACGCATCCTCAACGACCGCGGCGTGAAGACAGTAAACACGGCGCGCGTGGCCGATATCTGCGGCAACAAGTTGCAGACAACAAGCGCCCTGGCCGCGGCAGGCATTCCGTCCCCGCGTACGCTGGTAGCTTTCACGGCCGAGAGCGCGCTGGAAGCCATCGAAGAACTGGGCTACCCCGTCGTGCTCAAGCCCGCCGTCGGCTCGTGGGGACGCTTGCTGAGCAAGATCAACGACCGCGAGTCTGCCGAGGCGATCCTGGAGCACAAAGAAGTGTTGGGCACCTACCACCACTCGATCCACTACATCCAGGAATACATCGCCAAGCCCATGCGCGACATCCGCGCCTTCGTGGTCGGCAACGAGACAATCTGCGCCATCTACCGCACCTCGCCCCATTGGATCACCAACACGGCGCGCGGTGGTAAGGCCACCGTCTGCGAAGTGACACCCGATCTCAACGATCTGTGTGTCCGCGCCGCGCAGGCTTGCGGTGGCGGTGTCGTCGCTATCGACGTGCTCGAAGATCCTGAACGCGGGCTGCTGATCAACGAAGTCAACTACACCATGGAATTCCGCAACAGCGTCATGCCCACCGGCGTGGACATCCCCGGGCGCATGGCCGACTTTGCCCTGCGCGTCGCCTACGAAGGCTGGGATGCTGCCAACGGCTGGGAAAGCGGGCAGGATCGTCCTGTAAGCCGGGTGACGTTGGTGGGAGAAGATTAGTGCGTAGTTCGTAGTGCGTAGCCAGAGGGCACCTCGGAGACAGACTACGCACTACGCACTATCGCTTCACGCACAACAACCCAATGAAACGACCAACACCATGACAGAAAAAACTTCCGTTTCCATCCTCGGCGCGTCTGGTTACGCGGGCGGGGAACTGCTGCGACTGCTACTGGATCACCCGAATGTGACGGTGCAACAGGTGACAAGCGAACGCAATGCCGGTTCGTTTGTCCACTTCACCCACCCCAACCTGCGTGGACGGACAAAGCTGCAATTCGTCAGCGCTGCAGATCTGGAACTGTGCGACGTCCTCGTGACGGGTTTGCCTCACGGCAGTGCCATGCAGCGCATTGACGATTTTGTAGCGCTGGCCCCACGCATCGTAGACATGAGCGCCGACTTCCGCCTGCGCGACGCCGAAGATTATGTCACCTGGTATAGCAAGCCGCACGAAAACCCGACGTGGCTGGAAAAGTTCGTCTACGGGTTGCCGGAGCTGCACCGCGACGAGATCCGCACAACGTCCTATGTGAGTGGGGTGGGCTGCAACGCCACCGCCACCAACCTGGCGATCTGGCCGCTCTTCGTCGAAGGGCTGGTAGACGACAGCCGCGGTGTCATCTGTGAGCTGAAGGTGGGCAGCAGTGAGGGCGGCAACAAATCGGGCGACTCGACGCACCACCCCGAGCGCTCCGGCGTCATGCGCAGCTTTGCACCCACCGGTCACCGCCACACCGCCGAAGTGCTCCAGGCCATCCGCCGCACGGGCAGCACGGCAGAAGTGCATTTGAGCGCCACCGCTGTGGACAACGTGCGCGGCGTCCTGGCGACGGCGCATCTCTTCGTCAAGCCGGGCGTCACCGAAAAGGATCTCTGGCGCGCCTACCGCCGCACCTACAAAGACGAACCGTTCGTGCGCATCGTCAAAGAGAAGACTGGCATCTACCGCTATCCCGAACCCAAGATCCTGTCGGGCAGCAACTACGCCGACGTGGGTTTTGAACTCGACGAGAAGACCGGTCGCGTCGTCGCCATCTCGGCCATCGACAACCTCATGAAAGGCGCAGCCGGCAGCGCGCTGCAATGCCTCAACCTGATGATGGGATGGGATGAAACGATGGGGTTGGGTTTCCCAGGGCTGCATCCGATCTAAAAGGTGCTTGCACATGCCTGCAATCTCGCGTTTTCTGGGTATCATCTCTACATGTACACTGAAGTACATGAAGCGCACCAGCTACCGCACTTCCATGCGAAATACAGTAGCGATTGGGCAAGCTTCAGCATCGATCCACCTGTTCTTCTGGCTGGTGCGTTGCCTCGACCGCAGTTGCGCTACGTGTTAGTATGGGCAGAATTGCATATTGAGGAGCTTGCCGAGAACTGGAAACTCGTGCAAGCAGGTGAGCCGCCAATGAAGATAGAGGGCCTTTAGGAGGAACCATGTCATATCATGAGTTATATCGAGTTGTCCGCTTTGAAATCGTGGGAAACTACACGCTGTGCGTTTGGTTTGACGACGGTTCAGAACAGACCATCAACTTCGAGCCTGTCCTTTATGGGACCATGTGGGGCCCCTTGCGCAATCTGGAGTTCTTCAACAAAGTTCGCCTCGATCCTGAATCAGAGACACTTGTCTGGCCCAACGACGCTGATTTCGATCCAGAAACGCTACGCAACTGGCCTGTCTACAAAGATCGGCTAGCTGCACGCGCACAGAGTTGGGAAAAGACTCAGACCCCGGTTTCCTAAAAGCCCATATGGAACTACCTAATGACTAGTTTGCCTCGCCTGCTCTGGCGCCCGAGCCGCAACACCTTCGAATTCTCCGTACAACAACCGACGGCTCGCGTCAGCGCCCGACTCTCGCGCTCCCTGTCCGCTTCGCCCGAGATGCAGGGGAAAGTCCACAATCTCGGCTTCAAGATCTGGCGCAAGCGTGACTACGCGCAAAACAAGGGGACATTCGCTCCGATTCTGTACGGGGTGATTGTCCCCGAAGGCAAGGGCAGCCGGCTCGTGGCCCACTTTCAGCTCAACCCGGTGATGCGTCTCTTTCTCATTGTCTGGTTTGGCGGATCGGCGATTATCGCCCTGCTCTTCCTGTTTACAGCCATTCAGCAGGCCACACCCGAAAGCCAGGTCATCGACGCCCTGCCCTTCCTGATCCCGTCCATCCTCCCCCTGTTGGGCTGGCTGATCCTCATGGTGCAACAGCGGAGAGGACGGGAGGATGAGCGGATGATACGGAGTTGGATTGAGGACGTAGTGCGTAGTGCGTAGTGCGTGTACAAGTCGAGTGAGTTGGTGTTTTATTGAGATATTGGCGGCGGACCAGCGTATTCCAAATATAGCGTCAAGATGCTCTGCTGGTACACCCACTACGCACCACGCACTACGCACTACTCAACCAGCCAACATCAAAATTCTCTACAATTCACATTTCCACAGGAGCACCCCCATGATCGTCATCAAAGTCGGCGGCGGCAAGGATCTGAACATCGACGCCGTGGTGGCCGATTTGGTCGAGTTGCTGCACAGTGGTAAGGAGCTGATCCTCGTCCACGGCGGCGCAGAGACGACCAACGAGGTGGCCGAAGCGTTGGGTCACCCACCGGAGTTTGTCACCAGCGAGAGCGGCTATGTCAGCCGCCGCACGGATCGCCGTACGCTGGAGATCTTTGAAATGGTCTACTGTGGCCAGCTCAACAAGATGTGGGTGGAAAAGTTGCAGACGGCGGGCGTCAATGCCGTCGGCCTCAGCGGGCTAGACGGGCGCATCTTCGAGGGCACACGCAAAGAGATGCTGCGCATCCGCCACAACGGGCGGCGCATCGTCCTGCGCGATGATTGGACGGGCACCGTCGATCGTGTCAACACCGACCTGCTGCGCCTGCTCCTCAGCGGCGGCTATTTCCCCGTCCTCACGCCGCCGGGCGCGTCGGACAAGGGTGAAGCCATCAACGTAGACGGTGACCGCGCCGCCGCCATGGTGGCTGCCGCCTTCAACGCCGAAGCGTTGGTGATCCTCTCCAACGTCCCCGGCCTCTTGCGCAACTACCCAGACGAATCGAGCCTGATCCGCGAAATTCCCCGCGCCCGCGCCGACGATTTCATGCAGTTCGCCGAAGGCCGCATGAAAAAGAAGGTCATGGGCGCCGTCGAAGCCATCGCCGAAGGCGTGCAGACGGTCATCTTTGCCGACGGACGCGTGGAGAAGCCGGTGTCGCGGGCGTTGGCGGGGGAGGGGACGCAGATTCGATAGTGCGTAGTCCGTTGAGGAGGTTTCGGCGATGAAGTATCAGGAATGGATAGAGCAGGTGCCGCCAGAGATTAAGCAAGATCCCTTATGGCAGACGACTGTGTATCGGCAGGCGTTGTTTGTAGGCGATCTCGCCTGGCATGACATAGAGAAACTGGCAAAAGATAGGCGGATGCTGTCGCTGAGCGACCAACTATATCGTGCGGCGGGAAGCATTAGCGCCAACATTAGTGAAGGCTACAGCCGCGCATCCGGCCGAGATCAGGCCAGGTATTATGAGTATGCGCTGGGATCGACCCGAGAACTACGTGATTGGTACTTCAAGGCTCGCCACGTACTCGGGCCAGACGTCTTCAATCATCGAATCGGTCTCATTGCCGAAATCGCAAAACAACTGGTGCGAATGGTACCCAAATATAGAGGGGACAAAATCGAAGAAATGCCGTCACTATACGACACACGCCCATCAGGAACTTCAGCAGATCAATCGTTGACCGAGGAAACACCCAATCACGCGCCCGATATCGTCGACCCACGCACTACGCACTACGCACTATCCGAATCCGCCCTCGAATCCGGCGTCGTCCCCCGCCGCGGTGACACGGTGATGGTCGCCGGTGACGGCTGCTGGATGATCGACGCCGAAGGCAAGCGCTATCTGGACATGACAGCGGGGCAGGGGGTGGCGATGTTGGGGTATGGGCACCCTGTATTGAGCGCGGCGATTGCCGAACAGGCGCAGACGCTGCACGCCTGCCCCAGTTTCTTCTACAACGATGTGCGCGCCCGCTTTCTGGAAAAGCTAATCGAGGTGACGCCCAATCACCTGGGACATGTGTTTCTGGCCAACAGCGGCGCCGAGGCCAACGACGGCGCCATCAAGTTCGCCCGCCTCGCCACAGGACGCACAAAGATCATCGCCACCAAGAACGGCTTCCACGGGCGCACTGTAGGCGCTGTCTCGTTGACGTGGAACCCGAAGTATCGAGAGCAGTTCGGTCCACTCCTGCCCGACGTGGAGCATGTGGCCTACGGCAACCTGCAGGAATTCGAGAACGCCGTCGACGACCAGACCGCTGCCGTCTTCATTGAGGCGGTGCAGGGCGAGGGTGGGGTGAATTTGGCGACGCCTGAGTATTGGGCCGGCGTGGAACGGATCTGTCGTGAGCACGGCGCTCTGCTTGTCTTCGACGAGGTGCAGACCGGTTTCCGCACCGGTCGCTGGTTCGCTCACCAGCATTTCGGCCTGCACCCAGACATCATCACCGTGGCCAAAGGCTTGGGCGGCGGCTTCCCCATGGCCGCGATTGTCTACACAGGACAAATTCAAGAATCGCTCTTCAGCGGCGCGCACGGCAGCACTTTCGGCGGCAGCCCGCTGGCCTGTGCTGCAGGATTGGCCGCGTTGGAGACCTACCAGAACGACGGCTTGATCGAGCGTGCCGGAGTGATGGGCGACCTGATCCGCCAGAAGCTAGAGACCGTCCTCGAAGGACGGCGCATGGTGCGCGAAATTCGCGGCCTGGGCCTGATGATCGGCATTGACCTACGCAGCAAAGTCGCCCCCTTCCTCAAGGCGCTCATGGACGAGCACAACGTCATCGCGCTGCCGGCGGGTACAACCGTCCTGCGCCTGCTGCCGCCGCTGATCATCAGCGAAGAAGAAGTCGACATCGCCGTCAACGCCATCGCCGCCGTGATTCCAGCGTAACACCGCAAAGGTGCGAAGAACGCAAAGGGTAGAGGAGAAGATTGAACACAGATTACACAGATTACACAGATGGAGAAAAATCTGTGGCAATCTGTGTAATCTGTGTTCAATCTTCTGACGCTGTAGTTCTCCGTGTCTCCGTGGTGAATTTCTACTTTTTGCAGTGGAGTCATCTTCTGAAAATCCTTTCAACCTATGTAAAAGGAAACGATGACGTTATGAAAATCAGCGAAATGAATTGGATGCAGGTAGAAGCCTATTTGCAGCATGATGACCGCGCCGTGGTGCCGCTGGGCAGCACCGAACAGCACGCCTACCTGAGCCTGAGCGTCGATTCGATCCTGGCCGAGCGCATTTCGGTGGAGGCGGCGGAACCGCTGGGTGTGCCTGTTTTCCCGGTGGTGGCCTACGGCATTGCGCCTTACTTCCGCGCCTACCCAGGCTCGATCAGCCTGAGCGTGGAGACCTACGTTGCGCTGATCCGCGACCTCCTCGACAGTTTGCGCCACGGTGGTTTTCGGCGCATTGTGTTGGTGAGCGGTCACGGCGGCAATGAGCCTGCCGGCGCGCTGGCCACAGAGTGGATGGCCGATTACCCCGAGATGCAGGTGAAGTTCTACCAGTGGTGGCAAGGACCGCAAATGAGCGCCGCAGCGAAGTCGTTTGATCCCGTGGGCAGCCACGCCTCGTGGTTCGAGAACTTTCCGTGGACACGGCTGCCGGGGGTGGAGATGCCCGACGAGCAGAAGATCCTGGCTGATCGCAGCGGCTACCCGCGCCAGGTGGGTGACCGTCTGCGCCAGTTGCTGGGCGACGGCAATTTCGCCGGACGTTACCAGCGCAGTGACGAGGAGATGCTGGCGATCTGGCAAGCGGCGCTGGTGGAGACACGGGCCCTGATCGCAGAAGGCTGGGATTGAGATGAACATCGAATTTTCTGGCAAAACTGTCATCGTCACTGGGGCGGCGCATGGCTTTGGCCGGGCGATTGCGCTGGCCTTTGCCCAGCGCGGCGCGCAGGTGTGGGGCTGCGATCTCCTGCTCGATGAACTACACGAGACCGCTCAACTCGCCGCCTCTACGCCAGGATCGATCCAGGTGCGCGGCGTCGACGTCACCGATGACGCTGCGGTGCATGCGTTTGTGACAGAGGCGGCGCACGCTGCGGGGCGCGTCGATGTACTGGTCAACAATGCCGGCGGCGTGCTAGGACAGGTCGGTCGCCCGCTAGAAGAGGTGAGCGCGGCAGATTGGAACGGCATTTTTGCGGTGAATGTCACGGCTGCATTTACCTTTGCCCAGGCCGTCGCCCCTGGCATGAAAGCAGCGCGCCGGGGACGCATCGTCAACATCTCCAGCGGGGCCGGGCTGGGCGTGAGCCTCACCGGCATTCAGGCCTACGCATCGGCCAAGGCAGCACAGATCGGCCTCAGCCGCCAGTTGGCCCACGAACTTGGCCCGTGGAACATTACCGTCAATAACATCGCGCCAGGCTTTGTACGCTCGAACCCCACCACCGAAAAGCAGTGGCAATCCTACGGTGAGGACGGTCAACGCGCGCTGGTGGAACGCATCGCCCTCCAACGCCTGGGCAGCCCCGCAGACATCGCCCACGCCGTCCTCTTTTTCGCGTCGGACTATGCAGGGTGGGTCACCGGGCAGGTCTTGTCGGTGGATGGGGGGAAGTAGTGCGTAGTGCGTAGTGCGTAGTGCGTAGTCAATGTCATTAAGTTAAGCAGTGTGACTGGATGTCGCAGGTCGCAGGTCGCAGGTCGCAGGTGACACGCGAAGTCACTTCTGCTGTCGTCCGTCGTCCGTCGTCCGTCGTCCGTCGTCAATCTCCCCAGGAGCCGCTACATGTCGCTCGATCACTATCGCAATGAATTTGGATCGCTTACGCCGGAACAAGTGGCTTTCTACGATGAGGATGGCTATTTGGTGTTGCCCCACCTGCTCAACAAGGACGATATGGCCGGCGTTAAGGAATCGATGAATCGTCGGGTGGCGCAGATTGCCGACGATCTCTGCGCCGCCGGTCTGATCCAGGACAAACATGAGGATAGCCCGTTTGAGGCGCGGCTGGCCGAGTTGTTCGCCGGGCTGACCGATCAGGATTTCCTCAAGTATGGGCGCAGTTGGCGCGACCGCTTGCCGGGCTACTTCGAGCTGATGGCGAACCCCAAGATCCTCGACGCCGTGGAATCGCTCATCGGCGGCGAAATTTTTGCCAATCCTGTCTACAACACGCGACCCAAAGTGCCGAATGTGGCGGCTGGGGCCGTCCCCTGGCACCAGGATCGATCCTACTGGCCCGATGCCAACGCCAATCCGGTGATTACGGTGTGGATCCCGCTGGTGGATGCCAATCTAGAAAACGGCTGCCTGCACATTGTCCCCCGCACGCACCGGGGCGGGCTGTTCAATCATCACAAAGAGGGACACACCGGCACCGGCTACACCGAACTCGATCACGAATTTGTGAAGACGGAACGGGCGTTGGCGGTTCCTGTGGAGGCGGGCAGCGCTATCCTATTTAACGACCGCTGCATCCACATGTCCACGCCGAACCGGGCGCGTACGGTACGCTGGAGCGTCGATCTGCGCTACCAGCCTACAGATCAAGATCCCATGCCGCAGCATGGCGCGGGCTTCCTGGCGCGCAGTCGCCGCCATCCTGAACGTGTAGCGACATTGGCGGATTGGCTGGAGAAGCGGGCGGAGAGGGTGTAAGATGATACAAAGATTGCTTTATCCAAGAATATTCTGAAGGATCCCATTCATGTTCAAATTGCCCCAACCGCAGACGGAATTGAAGTTTTGGGAGTTCGTGGCGCTGATGGCGATGATGTCTTCGCTGGCGGCGTTGTCGACCGATGCCATGTTGCCGGCGTTGGCCGAAATCGGCACCGATCTGGGTGTGGTGCGCGACAACTCGAATCAGTTGATCGTCTCGCTGCTTTTCCTGGGCATGGCCGGCGGGCAGATCCTCTACGGTCCTGTTTCGGACAGTGTGGGGCGCAAACCGGCGATTTACGCGGGCTATGCGCTGTTTATGATCGGATCGATGATGTCGCTCTTCGCCGGCTCGTTTGGGGTGATGCTGGCCGGTCGCCTCTTACAGGGGATTGGCATCGCCGGGCCACGCAACGTGTCGATGGCGCTGATCCGCGACAAATACGAAGGACGGTCCATGGCGCGCGTCATGTCCTTTGTCAGCGTGATCTTCATCCTTGTGCCCATCATTGCCCCTGCCTTTGGGCAGGCGATTCTGCTGGTGGCGCACTGGCGCGCCATCTTTGGCTCTTTCCTTGTGCTGGCGCTCATCGGCGTGCTCTGGTTCGCCTTTCGCCAACCGGAGACGTTGGTGGAGAGCAAGCGCCGTCCTTTTTCGCTAAAACGGATTAGCCAGGCGATGGCCGAAGTGATGTCCATACGCAGCGCTGTGGCCTATACGGTGGTGGCAGGGTTGATGAGCGCCGGATTTTTGGGCTATCTCAGCACGGCGCAACAGATCTTCCAAATCCAGTATGGATTAGGCGAACGCTTCCCGCTGATCTTCGCGACGCTGGCTGTGGCGTTGGGGTGTGCTTCGTTCCTCAACGGGCGACTGGTGATGCGGTTGGGCATGCGTACATTGGCCACCTGGGCCTCGCGCCTGCTGGTAGTGGTCTCGACGCTCTTTCTCGTCTTCGCGATGACGACGGCAGGGCAGCCGCCGCTGTGGACGTTGATGGGCTACCTGATGATTACGTTTCTCTGTGTGGGTGTCCTCTTCGGCAACCTTAATGCTCTGGCCATGCAACCACTTGGACACATTGCCGGTGTGGGCGCGGCCATTGTGGGCGCGCTGTCGCAGATCATCGCTGTGGTGCTCAGCGCGGTGATTGGTCAAAGCTACAACGGCACTGTCCTACCGCTGGTGGCAGGCTTCGCCATCTTCAGCGCCGCAGGCATGGCGATCATGATGTGGACGGAGCGAGGTGTGCCGGTGGCGGCAGAGGTTGGGGATTAGGTTGGTGATTGGTGATTGGGAATTGGTGATTGGGAATTGGTGATTGGGAATTGGTGATTGGTGATTGGGGTAGAAGGGATTGGGCGATTTCAGATCGTGTACACGATCTGAAATCGCCTAATCTCTTAATCCCTTAATCTCTTCTCTACGGCACTGCGAACGGCTGCACGGAATCAATCACACATTCGGTGTCGGGCTGCTGAGTTGGATCGGCGAGGAAGGCGAGGAAGATGTCAACCATGCACTCGTTTACGTCGCTGACGGCGTGTCCGCCGCGGGGAAGTTCGACGTAGAAGTGATTGGGCAGCGTTTGGGCGGCCAGGAGTCCCCACGACGGCGGGGTGACCGGATCATACTCGCCGGCGAAGATCAGTACAGGCAGTTCACTGTAGACCGCTTCCGTTTCCACGATGGGCGCCTGTTCGCTTAGCCAGATGGCGCAGGCATCGAAGAACTTGTACACGTCCTGCAACATAATCTCTGCCACCAGGGGATCGAGCGTTTCGGCTTTCGCCTGGGCGTCGTCCAGGTTGGCGAAGGGCGCCTCTTCGTAACATTCCACCGAGTAGAACATTCCCTGCGCATCCGTCAGTGAACTTTCATCCACAGGTTCGTCGTCGTCGGGGCGCTGGCGGTACGCTTCGTCTTCGTAGACAAGCAGAAAATCTTCGAGTAGCAGATCATAGTTGCCGTTGTAGGTTTCTATAATCAACTGGGGCAGCAACGGGATCAATTCGGTGTCGTAGAGGCCGTTGGTCACCTGGCTGACGAAGGTGTAGGCGTTAACCTCTAGATCCTCGGCCATGTTGAATTCGTCTGCCGTCAGGAAAAGCGGATCTTGATCCAACGAAAGGATCAATTCGTAGAAGGTCTGGCGCACATCGGGGAAGGCGGTGTCGCAGTCGGCGTCGTCGGCGCAACCATCAAGCATGAGATCAATGGCCCCACCAAAGGTGAGCGACTGATCGGCGTAGGCGTCGACATTGGGCGGGTAGACCGAATCGAGGACAACGCTGCGCACCCCTTCGGGCTGGTCGCGCATGACGGTGAGGGCCAGACGCGTGCCGTAGGAGATGCCGTAGAGGTTCCACTCTTCTACGCCGAGCACCTGACGCAGATCGGCCACGTCCTGGACGCTGGCGGCGGTGTGATAATCAGCCAAATCGGCGCCCAGGTCGATGAGCCGGTCGCGGCAGGCGGTGAGGGCATCGAAGTAGGGATCGTTGTCCGTGGCGTCGAGGACGTCGTCTTCGTTGAGCTCCGGGCAGCCCAGGTTGGGCCACGAGTAGCCCGTCCCCCGCTGATCAAAGAGGATGATCTCGCGGTCCTCGCGCAGGGGTGAATCGAGCCACCACTCGGCGCTGTAGAGCGCGCCGCCGCCTGGTCCTCCTTCAAAATAGACAATCGGATCAGGCCTTGGATCGTCGCTCAGGCTTTCCACAATCGCCACGGCGATCTCGATTTGCAGACCGTCGGGCTCGTTGCGATCCTGGGGCACTTGCATGTAGCCACAGGTGATGGTATTGCGCACTTGGGATTCCACATCGGCGTCAAAGAAGAAAGGACAGTCACCCGTTGTGTAGCTGACGGTGTAGTTTTGCTGCGTCACAGTTGTCGTCACCACCGGTTCGGGGACGGCAGGTGCGTCGGTCTCATCACAGGCGGCAAAAAGCAAGAGCGCCGTCAGGAGGAAAGTAAGCCTAAAAACGGACCTGCGCAGAAAATCCCCCTTCAACCACCCTTTGTCGTCCCGCATAACTCCCCCTCCGTCCACGCTGAAATGAAAGTAGACAATGTCATTAAGTTAAGGGTTGAGCACTCGAATATCTGCGGAGAGAGCACGCCCACGTGCGGCTGTTCCCGTGTAGACCCGCACCTGGGGGTGCTCACTCACTCCACGTTGAAATGAATGTAGATATCACGCTAGGCCGCGGCAATACGGCGCGTCCGGCGTGACGAAACGGCCAGGTAGGCAGTGAGCAAGAGGCCGCTGAAGACGGCCAGAAACACACCCATACCGAAGAATGCCGCATAACCGACGCCGGCGATGATGTAACCACCGCCCACTGCCGTCCACCCCAGACCAAGCCCACTGGACATGAAAGACGCGCCGGACATAGTGGAACGCCAGCCTGGGCCGACTGATTCCTGGCTGTAGACGGTGTAGACAGGGTTGATCACGGCGAGGAGGGCGGTGAAGGTCATGTAACTCAGGGTGGCGGCCTGCCAGTTGGCAATGAGCGCCATCGGTATCAGGCTCAAGCCGAGGAAAACAGTAACCAGAATGAGGGTGCGTTCCCGTCCCCAGCGCGCCACGAGTAAGGGGGTAGCCAGCGCAGCGGGGATGGACAACAGTTGCCCAAAGGCCATGATCGAGCCAATTGTGGCGGTTGGCACCAGCAGTGTCCCATCCAGGTAGACATTAAAAAATGTCTTGCCCACGCCTTCGGTGCTTGCACGCAGTAGCATAAAAAGCGCCAACAACAGCATAAACGCGTAAGGCGCTTTGGAAGCCTTCGTGGTCAAATCGTTGGTAGACATGGGGGCGATCTCCCGGGTCTGTAGCAGAACCGGCACCAAAAACAGCCACAGGACACCGCCCAGCACAAGCGAGTAGCGGTAGGCATCCGGTGCATCCAACGTAGTGCCGATCAAACCTGCCAGCACGCCGGGCAGAAAGCCGCCGATGAGGCTGCCCAAGAAGACCGAAATGGCGTTGAGCGCGGCCGACAGCGAGAAGACATGTCCACGGGCGCGGACATCGGTGACTTCGAGCAGAAAGGGCGTCAACGACACCAGATAGGGAGCGGCTGCGCCCCACGCCAACGCGTACATGAGGACGAGCCATACCGAGCGCCACATCCCCGGCAATGCTTCGGCCAGGGGCAGCAGCAGCAAACCTACGCCAGTGAGCACGCCGCCCAGGATCGACACACGACGCACACCCCATTTTCGTCCTAGCGCGCCGGCGGGTATGCAGAGAAAGGCGTAGAAGAAGATGGCAATGCCATTGGTCAGGCCGATGAACTCCGTACCATAGCCCAAACGAGCAAGATAAAGATTAAAAAGGACAACATAAATCCCCAGGTAGCTCCCTGTGCTCAGGCATTGAGCAAACAAGAGCAGTCGTCCATCGCGGCTGAGTAGACGCAATGTGTTGAGGTACGCACGCATGTAAGTGTAGTCTCTTTTGGCCAATCATTTTGGTTAGGTTAGATAGATCCTTGTGCAGAACCATGCAAATCTAGCAGATCCCCCACCCCAACGCAATAAACAATGTCAGCCAAATCAAACCTCTACGCCCCAATCGCCTCTACTTTCTCTGCCGCCACAGCAAATAGATGAAAAACGGCGCACCAATCGCCGCGGTGACCAACCCACACGGCAATTCCACCGGAGCGAAAAGCGTCCGCCCCACCAGATCGGCGGCCACGACGACGAACGCCCCCAACACCGCAGACGTGGGCAGCAGCCCCATGTGATCAGGGCCGACAAGGCGGCGGGCCAGGTGCGGCGCGATGAGACCGACAAAGCCGATGGCCCCCGCCGTCGCCACGGTGGACGCCGCCAACGCGGTCGCTGTAAGCAGCAGCAGCGCCCGTCGCCGCACCACCGGCGATCCGAGCCCCACAGCCACGTCTTCGCCCAGGTTGAAGACGTTGAGATCACGGGCCAACACGAAAGCCAACGGCGTAAAGAATGCCACCCAGGGCACGAAAGCCCACAGCTCATCCCACGAACGCCCGTAGACACTGCCGGTGAGCCAGATCATGGCCCGTTGCACGTTGTTGATCTCGCCGAAGGTGATCATGAGTGTGGTGAGCGCACCTGTCACCGCGCCCAGGCCGATACCGACGAGGATCAAGCGCAACGGAGAGTCGCTGCCCCGCCACGCCAGGACATAGATCAGCAGCGCCACCACAAACGCACCGGCGAACGCAGCCAGCGGAATCGTCCCCGCCGGGGCATTCTGCACGACGACGATCAAAGTCACCGCCACCAGCCCCGCCCCAGCGTTGATGCCCAAAATGCCAGGCGATGCCAGCGGATTGCGCGTCAACCCCTGCAAAATCGCGCCGGAGACGCCCAACGCCATCCCGGCCAGGGCAGCCACCAACATGCGCGGCAGTCGCAACGTGTTGACGATGAAATCAAAGTTGCCGTTGTCTGTAGGCAGGTGAAAGACAGTGCGGATCACGTCCAATGGCGGGATGGGATATTCGCCCACGCCGATGTTGATCACCATCAATGCCAATGTCGCCAGTACAGTCAGCGACAGTACCGGCGGCACACGTTTATCCACTCGAAAAGAAACAGGCAGCAACGGCAGACGTACCACATGCCAGGTTTCGTTCATTGTCCCCTCCGCATCAGGTGCGATGTACCGGCCCAAACAGGATCGAACACGAAAAGTCTTCCTGGCCCGTGCGACGCCGCCGGCAAAAATCCATTGTCAACCCTCATCGGCGCACCCTGGCCCGCACGAGATAGACGAAGAATGGCCCACCGATCAGCGCCGTCATTACACCGACAGGTAGTTCGGTGGGGCGGAGCACCAGCCGCGCCGCCACGTCGGCCAGGAGTAGAAAGACGCCGCCGCAGATCGCCGAATAGGGCAAAATCCAGCGGTAGTCCTGCCCTACAAGGAAGCGGACCATGTGGGGGATCACCAGCCCGATGAAGGCGATTGGGCCGGCCACCGCCACGGACCCGCCTGCCAGCAACACCACCGCCACGGCAGAAAGGGTACGGATCCACGCCGTGTTCTGTCCTAGCCCACGGGCTACGTCTTCACCCAGTGAAATGGTGGTAATCTGCCGCCCCAGCATGAAGGCCAGGAACAGCCCACCCAACAGATAGGGCGACACCTGAAAGAGCAGCCCCAGATCACGCCCCGCCACCGACCCGGCCAGCCAGAAACGTACCTCTTCCAGCGTGCGCTGGTTAAAGATGAGCACTGCCGTGGTCAAAGACGAGAGTAGTGCCGTAAAGGCCGCGCCGGCTACGGTGAGGTTGAGCGGCGTCGGCCCGCCCCGACCGAGCGAACCGATGGCGTAGACAGCCACGGCGGTGATCGCTGCGCCGAGGAAGGCGAAAAGTGCATAGAACGAGAGCGACGCTACGTTAAGGAAGAAGACCGCCGCCACCACGCCCAAGGACGCACCCGTGTTGATGCCCAAAATGCCGGGATCACCCAGCGGGTTACGCGTCAAGCCCTGCATAATCGCCCCAGCCACCGCCAGGGACGCGCCCACCAGCGCCGCAACCGCCGCACGCGGCACCCGCAATGTGCGGATGATCAGGTGATCAGTGCGTGTCGGGTCAAAGGCGAAGACGGCCGTCCAGACGTCGGCGGGCGCGATGTTGGCCGCGCCAAAGGCGATGCTCAACAGCATCGCCCCCAGCAGCAGACCCGCGCCCGCCAGGATGCCTGTCCACAACGCCGGGCGGCGCACTGTGGAATGGCTTAAACTAATTTGCATTCGCCACCCGTTCCGCCAGCATGGGTACCAGTTCGTCGAAGACGGTGGGCAGGCTCAACACACTGCTGAAGACCAGGGCCGGGCCGGCCAAATCGCCGTTGCCGGAGGTGTCGAGGAAGATGTCGCGCCCATCCTGGGCCACCGACAACTGCTGATAGAGCGTGTCGGCCTGGATTTCGGCCTGCTGCTCCGGCGACGCCGTCCAGATCAGCACGTCGGTGTCCACAAGGTCGAGGCGTTCGGTGCTGATGGTGCCGAAGAAGGCGTCTCCGGCGATTTCCACCAGCGCTTCGGGTAGCACGAAGCCAAGCGAGGTGAGAAAACGTTGCCTCTCGTGTTCAGGGCCAGAAAAGTAGATCTGTCCTTCACCGGCAGGGGCCACAATGGCCGCCGTCGCCCCTTCAAAGGACGGGACTTCGGCGCGCACTTGGGCGAAACGTGCGTCCATTTCGGCGATGAGCGCTTCGGCCTGCGCCTCCTGGCCCAGCGCGCGCCCAATGAGACGTGTCTGCTCTTGCCACGGTGTGCCGAAGTTGACGTAGTCGCTGGGCTGCGTCACCGTGGGCGCGATCTGCGAAAGCGTTTCGTATTCGGCGTCGCTGACACCGGCAGAGACAGCGATGATCAGATCGGGCTGGAGTGCGGCGATGGTCTCGAAGTTGAGTTCGCCGAAGGGCATGTTCAGCACCGGCGGCTGGCCGTCGGTCAACTTGTCCGCGGCCCAGGGCCACACCTGGGCGTCGGCATCGCCGAACCAATAGCGTACGGCCACCGGCTGCACACCCAGCGCCAGGATTGGATCTTGATCGTTGTAGCCAAGCGAAAGCACCCGCTGCGGCGCGGATGGGATCGTAGTTGTGCCAAATTGGTGTTCTATGGCAACGGGGAAGCCGGCAGCCGGGAAATCTGCCGACGTTGTATCCGCCGGCTCAAGCCCAAGCACGTCCAAGATCGTCTGGACCAATACTTCCGCCGAGAGAGGACCGCCGAAGAGCCAGGTGTCTCCGCCGAGGGGATAGGCACGTCCCTCTTCCACGAATGCCAGGCTCTGCCACACCGGCGCAATCGCATCGCGGGCGAAGACGTCGTTGTCGTCCTGAACGACGTAGAAGAAGTTAAGGCTGCCCAGTTCAGGCAACGTCTCCACGCTGACGGTGGTGAAGCCGTATTGCTGGAATGCAGCGTCGATCCAGGCGTTCTCCAGGCCGATCTGCTCGACGATCTCTACGGCCATGGCGTTGTCAGTGAAGAGGCGCACCTGCACCGTGTCCTGGCCGAAGGCTTGGGCCAATGCAAAGGGTTCGCCCAGCCGTCCTACCGCCTCGATTTGGCTACGCGCAGCGGCGAAGGTAGTTTCCATGTCGGCTATAACCTCGTCGCCTTCAGCCTGGCGCCCCACCACGTCGGCGATGGCGAGAAAGGTCTGGCGCATTTCGGCGTACTGGGTAATGCGCTCGTCGGTCGGGTAGGGATCAAAGGCCAGCGTGGGCGCGATGGCGCTGAGTTCGTCGTAGATTTCGGCGATACGGAAGGAGGGCGCAATGATCAAGTCCGGCTGGAGTCCGGCCAGCGTCTCTAGATTCGGGGCCTGACGCGTGCCCACGTCGACCACGTCTTCGTCTAGCGCAACAGGGATCTGCACCCAGTTGTTGTAACCGGCAATGTCGGCCACGCCGATGGGTTGGATGCCCAACGCCAGCAGATTCTCAACGTAGGTCCACTCCAGGGCGACGATGCGCTGCGGCGTGGACGGGATCGCGGTTTGTCCTAGCGCGTGGGTGATGGTCACCGGTTCGGCGGGCGCGGCGGGTGTCTGCGTAGGTGCGGCGGGGGCTGCGCAGCCTGCAAGCAGTGCCAACAGCAGGCCGATTAAGAACAAGAAGCGCATACGGTTCATGGGTTTTTCCTTTCGAGGCGACGGGGTGGCATCGCCGGTGTAATTATTGCGTACGATGTTGACCCCCCTCTAACTCCCCCCGCAGAAAAAACAGCGGGGAGAGGACTGTTGACGGGTCAGCAATGTTGGTCGCTCTATGGGCAGCAGCGAAAGAGGATGTCGTTTGTCGACACGTCAATAGCTCCCTCCCCGCCTCACAGACTCAACAAATCCTCACACTCAACCACCGCGGGGAGGGTTGGGGAGGGGTTCCCCCACCCGAAACTGTGGATACGCAATCGTTTTCGCATTGTCGGTGGCAGGGTTTGTCTCCACAGTGCGCTCAATTTCCACACGAAGAACGAAGCTGTCGGTTGTCGTGTCAACCCGCACATCCTGCCATTGTGGTTCGGGCGCGCCGTCCGTCGCCACGATGGTGCAAATCCGCGCCTGTTCCATCCAACCCCAGCCAAAACGCAGCCAAAGTTCGCGCTCAGCGACCTGGGCGAAGCCGGATTCACTGCCTGCCCAGCCGCGGTAATGGCCGCGCAAGGACGTCACATCGCCGCGACGCAGGGCGATCTGTTCGGCCTGATCTTCATCGACGAAAGCCCAGTAGTGGCCGCTGGGCATTTCCAACATCGTCGGCGCGTAGACGTGACCGCCGAAGTGGCTCACCCGCCACACCCGCACTTCGTCACCGGCATACGCCCTGCGCAGCCGTTCATAAAGTGGATAACCGAACTTGGCGCAGGCGACGTCGATGGTGCCGTGGGTGCAGACAAGCAGATCGCGCACATCGGCGACGCCGTTTAGACGGTAGGCGTCAAATTGGGGTAGTTCGTCGGGGGTTTCAAAGAGCGCCCACAGCAGTGGGCCTGTCTGCGCCTCGGGGACGAGGTATTCCGTCCGCTCGAAGTTGGCGAATGTGTCTGCAGGCTTGCCAAAGAAGATCACGCGCCGATAACCAGGACGTGAATACTCGTCATCCGGCCCGATCAGCAGCGGCCGGTGGTTGTACGGAGCGCCGTCTTGGTAGCGTTGCAGCCACAGCGCCAGCAGATCAATCATTTCCTGGGGCAATGTGCCCACTTTTTCGTAGAGGTCACGTTTCCACGGCAACGGCGTTTCGATGAGTACAGCGTCGTCGAAATGGCCGGCGCTGCCCACGGGATCGAGTCCTAGCGCGATGGCGGCGAGATTGCAGTAGTTTTTAGTAGAAGGAATCGAGTTCATGATTGGCATTTCAAGTCAATGGGCACTATAAGTAATGCGTGATGCGTAATGTATAGTTCGTAGAGTGAATTGGGCTTTGATTGGGATGTTTTGCTGGT
The DNA here is from genome assembly GCA_016124945.1 of bacterium. Classification (GTDB taxonomy): domain Bacteria; phylum Chloroflexota; class Anaerolineae; order Caldilineales; family Caldilineaceae; genus RI-153. The sequence goes on from WGMT01000042.1 coordinate 64,998, forward strand.
AGAGAGCGTGCACCAATCATCCTCTCATAGCCTCAACAGGAAATTACGCATTACCCAAGCGCGTCGAAGTAGCGCCTCGACAAGGCGCGGCTGTACAAACGTCATCAATTTGCGTCGAAGATGGAATTCCGGTTAATCGGGTCGAACAAACTGACAAATTCGCTTCGATCTGCCCAATCCGCTTTGTCCGCGTTCAATCCTGGCGGCCAAAATCGTCCGCTCAAATTGTTTGTGGTGAATTGACCAGACGTTGTGCAGCAAAGGTCGGTGTTTTTGCTTCGAAGACAGCAGGCGATTTGCGGTGTTTGCGCCCAATCGGCACACAGAGGGGCGTGCCGGTAATGGGATCCACGGCGACGTGACACTCCATACCAAAGACATCGCGGATTAGCGCTGCGTCGACGATGAGCGATGGTGCCCCCTGGGCAACAATCTCACCTTGACGCATGGCCACGAGGTGATCGGCGTAACGGCACGCCTGGTTAAGATCATGCAGCACCATGACGATGGTGCGCCCTTGCTCGTTGAGATCGTGGAGTAGATCCAGCACTTCGAGCTGATAGGCCAGATCCAGGAAGGTGGTTGGCTCGTCGAGGAGCAGGATCTCGGTCTGCTGGGCCAGGGACATGGCGATCCAGGCACGCTGACGCTGTCCACCGGAGAGGGTGTCAAGTGGGCGGTCGGCGAAGTCGGCCATGTTGGTGATGGCGAGGGCGTCGCCCACAATGCGCTCGTCTTCGGCGGACCATTGCTGGAGCCAGCCCTGGTGAGGGTAACGTCCTTGGGCTACCAGTTCGTGGACGGTTAACCCTTCCGGCGCGACCGGGCTTTGGGGCAGAATACCGATCTGGCGTGCCACGTCCTTGGTAGAGAGGGCACGGATCGCTTTACCGTCTAGGTAGACCGATCCGTTACGCGGCTTGAGCAGGCGCGACAACCCGCGCAACAGCGTCGACTTGCCGCAGCCGTTCGGCCCTACCAACGCCGTAATCTGCCCTGGTGGCACTTGAAGATCGAGCGCTTCAATAATCGACTTGCCGTCGTAGGCGAGATGGATCTGTTGGGCCTGAAGTGTCTTCACGCGTCTTGCTCCCTGCTGGGTGTCCTGTTACCGCGATAGAGTCAGGCGCGATCATACCACCGAAATGAAGCAATGGAAGACGAATTTTCGATCAATCGGGTGCGGACGCTGTAAAAGTTACAGCAAAGATCGATTAAGCACTTCATTAAGCGTGGTTAAGCGAAGATCGTAGATGATTTACTCCACGAAGCCACACCAAAGAAGCATGTACGCTTAGCCTATGCATGGTGATGTTGGCCCAAAGGCCGTAATTCAATCTTGGGGCGGACAGCCAAGCACGCGCACATTGATGGGCAAATCACTGGCCAGTGCCAGGTACTGCGGCGAGAGCGCGCCCAACTTAAATTACATCCAGCCCCAAAACATCGTTTGACACCTTCCCAATCCACTGCTAAGATGACGCCAACCCACTCTATTTCCCTTGTAACGAGCAGCAACTGATGACGCCCGCAGCGAACAGAAACGCTTCACCAGTGTGTTTGTCTTCGGGAGTAAGTACGCAAACCCATCCATATCCGACCAAATTGTCGACTCTTCAAGACGGCTCTACTGCGCCGTAACACTGCTGGGCACAAAATGTGCAGCAGACTGTCACCGCGGCCTGGCAGTTGCCATTCACATGAGCGACATTGGTAAATAGCGGTCCACTTAGTCCACTCACGAGAGAATCGAAGGAGGAGGAATGTGATGCTGTGGAAACATCGTTTGCGCAAGACCCTCTGGCTGCCCATGCTGTTGCTGATTCTGGCGCTGCTGGTGACAGCCTGTGGTGGCGGCGACTCCGCCGCAGAACCGTCGCCAGACGGTGCAGCCCCTGCCGCAGAGGCACCCGCGCCGGCGGCAGATGCACCTGCCGCCGGCGACGACTATCAGGCACAGCGTGAAACCTGTACCTCTGAATCCCCCTGTTGGCCAAGCATTTCCGACACCATTCCCAGTTCGTTCCAAGAGTCTCCCATGTTGGCCGAGAAGGTCGCCGCCGGTGAGCTGCCGCCAGTGGAAGAGCGCGTCCCCACCGAACCGCTGGTGATCCAACCCACCGAGATGATCGGCCAGTATGGCGGCACCTTCCGACGTGCCTTCACCGGCCCCGGCGACGCACAGAACATCGAACGCTGGAACAACGACTACGGCATCTTCTGGGACACCGGCGCCACCGAACTTGTGCCACGCTACCTGAAATCCTGGGAAGGCAACGAAGATGCCACGGAGTGGACCTTCTACCTTCGCCCAGGCATGAAGTGGTCTGACGGTGACGACTTCACCGCCGACGACTACATGTGGTGGCACGAGCATATGCTATCCAACGATGTGCTGGTGCCCACCAAGCCCTGGTACATGATCTGGGGTGGCGAACTGGCGCAGTTTGAGAAGGTAGACGATTATGCCATCAAGATGATCTTCGCCCAGCCCTTCCCCACCTGGCCGCTGGTGATGTCGACGTCGACGGTGGCCGGTCATTTCCAGAGCGGTGACACAGGCATTGGTCTGGTCGCGCCGGGCCATTATCTAGAGCAATTCCACCCCGCCTTCATCGGTGAGGAAGAATCCCTTGCGATGGCGCAAGAAGCCGGCTTCGAGAGTTGGAATCTCTTCGTTCTCAACCGCAACGACGCCAAGATGAACCCCGACGTACCCGTCCTCACACCGTGGAAGCCCGTCACACGCATTGCCGACAGTGAATTCGTGCTGGAACGCAATCCTTTCTTCTGGGCCGTGGACACTGAAGGCAACCAGCTTCCCTACTTCGACCGCATTTCGATGGAGTTGGTGGAAGAGTTGGAAGTGCTCAACCTGCGCGCCATCGCCGGCAACTACACAATCCAGGGGCGTCACATCGACTTCGCCAAACTGCCTGTGATCCGTGAGAACGAGGAAGCGGGCGACTATTTCGTCGATTTCTGGGCGAGCAGTTCACGCAATCCCGCCGCCATCTACTTCAACATGGACTACAACCGCGATCCCGCCATCGCCGAATATACCGTGGGCAGCCGCGACTTCCGCAAGGCGCTCTCGTTGGCCGTCGAACGTAGTGAGATCAACGAGACCTTCTTCCTCGGCGTGGGCACCGAAGCCTCGCTCTGCCCGGCAGACACACCACCCTACTTCAGCAGCAACCGCTGGGACGAAGAATTTGCCGGCTTTGATCCCGATCAGGCCAACGAGATCCTCGATTCCATCGGCCTCGATCAGCGCGACAACGACGGCTACCGCCTACTGCCCAACGGCGAACGGCTGGTCTTGCGCATTGACGCGGTCAGTGGCTCCTTCCTGCCCTACCCTGAAATCGCCGAACGCATCGGCCAGATGTGGCAGGACGTGGGCATCCAGTTACAGGTGAACCCGGTGGAACGCAGCCTTTGGATCGAACGCACCCAGTCCAACGAACCCATGATGAGCATCTTCGAAACGGGTGAATGGAACCCTGAAACCGTGGCGCGCCTGATCCCCGGCGAGCGTTGGGGATACATCGCCACCACCTGGGGCAACACCCCCAACCCAGATCCTGCCGATTACGACGGCCCCGAATGGCTTGAAGAGCAGATCCTTAAGCACTGGGAAGCGATCCAGACTGTCGATCCCGAAGAACGCCGTCAGCGCTACATCGAGGGCATGGACATCATGTGTGACAACATCCCCTTGATCGGTATTGTGGTGGACGTGCCCGTCTACACTACGTTGATCAAGAACGACGTACGCAACATCCCCAAACCGATGGAATGGGTTGTCTACGCCCAGACGCCGGGGAATGGGTATCCAGAACAGTTCTTCCAGATTCAGGAATAGAACGTAATGCGTGATTCCTGATTCGTGGGTAGAGGATGTTCTCACGCTGTGAGGGAATTGGTGCGGAGACGTAGTGCGTAGTGCGTATACCAGTAGAGCGTGTTGGTGCTTCAGTGGCGTCTTGGTCGCGGTGTTCGCCTGCACCAGATCCCAATCAAGCGTCGAGCATCTCCGCTGGTACACGCACCACGCACCACCCGCCAACAACAGCGTCGCCAATTACAGGAACGATCCTCTACCCACGAATTACGCATTACGCATTACGCATCACGAATTACGCCCAAGGAGCCATCGATGCTTGGCTATCTGATCAGGCGCGTCGCCTACGGTCTGCTCACGATCTTCGCGGTTTCGGTCTTATCGTTTTTCATTATTCAATTGCCGCCGGGTGACTATGTCACTTCGTACATTGCGGCGTTGGAGGCGCAGGGCGATTCTGTTTCTGCCGACGAAGCGCAGTCGCTGCGCGAGCAGTTCGGCCTGGGGCAGCCTGCATACGTCCAATATGGCAAGTGGATCTGGCAGATCGTCACCCAGGGGAATTTCGGCCTCTCATTCCAATACCGTGTGCCGGTGACGGAGATTATCGGCGAGCGGCTGCTGCTCACCGTCATCCTGGCCCTGGGGACGGTCGTGTTCATCTGGATCGTGGCCATCCCGATTGGGATCCTGTCGGCAGTGCGCCAGTATTCGTTCCTCGACTACTTTGCCACTACAGTTGGATTTACGGGGCTGGCGGTGCCCGACTTCCTGCTGGCATTGGTGATGATGTACTTTGCCTGGGATCTCTATGACTTCAGCATCGGCGGTCTCTTCTCGCCCGAGTATGTCACCGCGCCGTGGAGCACAGGACGTGTGCTGGATCTGGCGCAGCATCTGATCATTCCCATTATTGTGCTGGGCACGTCGGGCACGGCGTCGTTGATCCGCATCACCCGCGCCAACCTGCTCGACGAACTGCGCAAACCCTACGTCATCACCGCCCGCGCCAAAGGGCTCAACGAGTGGCAGTTGATCCTCAAGTACCCGGTGCGGCTGGCGCTAAATCCCGTTATCAGCCTCACCGCCTACATTCTGCCCTTCCTGGTATCTGGGAGCGTTATTGTGTCGGTGGTGCTCAGCCTGCCTACAGTGGGGCCGGTGCTGCTGCGCTCGCTCCTATCACAGGACATGTTCCTGGCCGGGGCCATTATTCTGCTTGTGGGCACTATGACTGTCATCGGCACACTGATCTCAGACATCCTCCTGGGGATCATCGATCCACGGGTCAGACTACAGTAGAAAAATATGAGTCAAAAGATCGCAGTTTCAAATGAACAGACGGCAGCCGCACCGCTAAAGGGCCCTGAAATCCAAGATCGGCTAAGTGTTGCTTCACAGCGGCAGTTGGTTTGGTGGCGTTTCCGGCGGCACAAGGTTGCCCTGGTGGCGTTGATCGTGGTGATCCTCTTCTACCTGTCGGCGCTGTTTGCCGGCTTCCTGGCCATCAGCGATCCACAGGACGGCCGTTCGGCCCGCGCCATCGTGCCACCGCAGCCCATCCACTGGTTCAAGGACGGCGCGTTTCAGCCCCATGTCTGCGCGGTAGAGGGCGCTCGTGATCCCTACACGCTGGCGAAAACGTACGTGGCTGACTGCACCAATACTGCCGACATTCGTCTCTTTGCCAGTGGTTACGAATACAAACTCTTTGGGCTGATCCCCACGGATCTACACCTGATCGGCATGGCGGATCCCGACCTGCGCGCCGAAGAGTGGATCTTCCTCCTGGGCACCGACGCGCAAGGACGTGATCTCTTCTCACGCATCCTCTACGGCACACGCACGTCGCTCACCATCGGTCTCATCGGCGTGACGTTGAGTCTGATGCTGGGTATCGTCCTCGGCGGTATTTCGGGTTTCTTCGGCGGTGTGATAGATACGATTATCCAGCGTGTAATCGAAATCATCCGTTCCATCCCCACGATTCCGCTGTGGATGGGGCTGGCGGCGTCGCTGCCCGCCGACTGGTCGATTACGCAGTTGTATTTCTCGATTACGCTGATCGTTTCCCTCTTTGCGTGGACAGATCTGGCACGGGTGGTGCGGGGGCGCTTCCTGGCCATGCGCGAGGAAGACTTCGTCACCGCGGCATTGGTGGCCGGCGCTACTTGGCAGGGCATCATCTTCCGCCACATGGTGCCGTCGTTTTACAGCCACATCATTGCCGCCGGCACCCTGGCGATCCCGTTCATGATCATCAGCGAGACGGCGTTGAGCTTCTTGGGGCTGGGGCTGCGTCCCCCGGCGATCAGTTGGGGTGTGCTGCTCCAGGCCACCCAGAACGTCCAATCCATCGCCCTCACACCTTGGCTGATGCTGCCTGCCGTCCCCGTGATCGTCTCGATCCTAGCCCTCAACTTCATGGGCGACGGGCTGAGAGACGCGGCGGATCCGTATAGTTCTGTTGAATAGGGATTGGTGATTAGTGATTGGGTGTTGTGCTGAGGATCTGAAATTGCTCAATCGCCCAATCTCTCGTCAACAGCGATTAGGAGATTTCAGGCGCTCTACAAGACACCCAATCACCTGTCACCAATCACCAATCCCCTCATCTGACTGCGAGCAACCAATGACCCAAATCCTCCAAGCGGCTTCGTCCGCGACGACAACCACTCCGCTCCTAAGCGTGCGCGATTTGCAGACGCACTTTTTTACACGCGAGGGGGTGGTATTGGCGGTAGATGGAGCAACCTTTGATGTACAACCAGGCCGGACGCTGGGGATCGTGGGCGAGAGCGGCTGCGGCAAAAGCGTGGCGGCCAAGTCGATCTTACAGATTGTCGATCGTCCTGGGCGGGTGGTGGGTGGGGAGATTTTGTACACCTATCCCTCCGAAACAGGATCGCAGATGCGTACCATCGATCTGCTCACACTGGATAACTACAGCGCCGAGATGCGTTCGATCCGCGGTGGCGAGATCTCTATGATCTTCCAGGAACCCATGAGCGCGTTCAGTCCTGTACACACGGTGGGCAACCAGTTGATCGAGGCTATCCGCCTGCACAGCGACATGAACGAATCCACGGCTGCACAGACGGCGATGGATTGGCTACGTCATGTGGGGATCCCCAACCCCAAAGAGCGCATGGAGACCTTCCCCTACCGCATGAGCGGCGGCCAATGCCAGCGCGCCATGATCGCGATGGCACTCTCTACGAAGCCACGCATGTTGATCGCCGACGAACCCACCACCGCCCTAGACGTGACCACGCAGGCGCAGATCCTTAACCTGTTACAGGATTTACAGGCCGAACAGGGGATGGCCATGATCTTCATCACCCATGATCTGGGGGTAATCGCCGAGGTGGCCGACGAGGTGGCGGTGATGTACCTGGGCCGCATCGTAGAAAAAGCGCCGGTGAAGGAACTCTTCAACAACCCCAAACACCCGTACACCCAGGCGCTGCTCACATCGATCCCCAGCATCGACACGGCGCCCCGTGAACGGCTACCTTCGATCAGCGGCTCGATCCCACACCCGCAAAATCGACCGGCGGGCTGTCCTTTTCATCCGCGCTGCCCAGCCTTTATGCCGGGCGTCTGTGATCAGAAAGAGCCGCAACTGGCCGTTGTGGGTGCGAACCACACAGCAAGCTGCTTCCTCTACCCAGGATGTTGACACCCAGGATGTTGACTATGACGACTTCCACACCCGCTGTTCCTAGCACGAATGCCCACGGTACGGCTGCCCACATGGACGCCGCCGATATCCGCAACGACGAGCATATCGTCTTGCAGGTGAATCATCTTAAAAAATATTACCCTATTGAACGGGGCTTTTTGCGCCGCAATCAGGGCGTTGTCAAAGCGGTGGACGATATCTCGTTTGCCATCCGCCAGGGCGAAACCGTGAGCCTGGTGGGTGAAAGCGGCTGCGGCAAGACGACAACATCGCGCTGTATCGTACGCGCTGTAGACCCGACCAGCGGTGAGATCCTCTACCGTACGCCCGAGGGGACGGTCGTCGATCTGGCTACGATGACGCAGTCGCAGATCCGTCCACTGCGGCGGGGGCTGCAAATGGTCTTCCAAGATCCATTTTCGTCGCTGAATCCGCGTATGACGATCTACGAGATCATCAGCGAGCCGCTGCGCGTTCACGGCATCGGCAGCCGCAGCGAGCGCGAGGACCGTGTGGCCGATCTGTTGCGGCGGGTGGGGCTGCGCGCCGAGTACATGCAGCGCTTCCCCCACGCCTTCAGCGGTGGGCAGCGCCAGCGCATCGGCATCGCCCGCGCCCTGGCCGCCAACCCCAGCCTGATCGTCGCCGATGAACCTGTCTCCGCGCTGGATGTCTCGGTGCAGGCGCAGGTGATCAACCTAATGATGGATCTCCAAGACGAGTTGGGGTTGACCTATCTCTTCATTGCCCACGATCTAAGTGTGGTCAACCAGATCAGCAACACGGTGCTGGTGATGTACGTGGGGCGTGTGGCCGAAGTCGGCCCGCCGCAGGAACTCTTCAAGAACCCAAAACACCCGTACACTGCCGCCCTGCTCGCCTCACTGCCCCAGACGAACCCTGACGAACGGCGCAAACGTGAGATCCCCAAAGGCGAAGTGGCCAGCCCCGCCAATCCGCCTTCCGGCTGCTACTTCCACCCGCGCTGCCCCTATGCTGTGGATCGCTGCATCCAAGAGACGCCGCAACTCGAGGCGATTGGTCCTGGGCGCTGGGTGAGCTGTCACCGGGCGAAGGAGATTGAACTGACGGTTTAGGATCACAGTCCATTTTTCAGCATGTGTGAGTTTAAGGCGACAACCTTCCGGGAAGGGGTTAAGACCGCTGCACCGTTCACTTCATCACGCTGACCCCTTCTCGGAAGGTCAATCTTGTCACTAAGTTGCATTGTATTCATTTCCGCGGCGTTTGCGTCGCGGAAATTTTTACGCTACTATATGAATAATTACTCAAATACTCATACAGAGAGCATCTGATGCCCAATCGCCATCCATCGCCAACAAATAGCCAGAAGTTGCCGGACGATCTGCTGGCCGATGTCACAGAAACCTTTCGCGCTCTGGGTGACCCAACCCGAGCACAGTTGATCTATCTGCTGACACAACGCGAATACAGCGTGGGTGAGTTAAGTGAGTACGTCAACGTCACCACATCGGCGGTCTCTCACCATCTGGCGAAATTGCGTGCGATTCGGCTGGTGCGCACGCGGCGCGAGGGCAATCAGATCTTCTACTCTATCGACGATGCCCACGTAGGCGCGATCTTCCGCGAAGCGCTCTATCACCTTGATCATGTGCGCCGCAACTTGCCCGACCATCCAGAGACGATCACTCAGAGGACGGAAGAGCCCCCTCTTCCAGAAAGCGTCGACCTATGAACACCAGTTCTAACAAACAGAATCAGAATGAGCAGCAGCACCACACGCATGGCACAGATGAACATCCGCAACCAAATCCGCAAGACGCTCACGACCACAGCCATCAGGGTCATAGCCACGGTGACGAGCATGAGCACAGCCACGATCACGGTGACGACCACAACCATGACCACAACCATGACCACGGCAGCGGGGTGAAGGGGTGGCTAAGTTCCATCTTCCACCTCCACGGCCACGGCGACCAACACAAAGCATTGGCCACAGATTCCGCCTTCATGGACACAAGCGAAGGTATCCGCACGGTCTGGCTGGCGCTAGCGGCACTGACGGCAACATCCATTTTGCAGGTGCTCATCTATTGGATCAGCGGCAGTGTGGCTCTGCTGGCCGACACCGTCCACAACATTGTAGACGGACTCAACTCTGTGCCCCTGTTGATCGCCTTTTACCTGGCGCGCCGGGTAGCCACGCGTCGCTACACCTACGGCTTCGCTCGCGCCGAGGACGTGGCTGGAATCTTCATTGTGCTTTCGATTGCGGTGAGCGCGGGCATTATCTTCTGGGAATCTTTCCAGAAGCTCTTTGATCCGCAACCGCTCACCAACTTGGGTTGGGTGGCCGTGGCCGCCATTGTGGGTTTTTTGGGGAACGAAGCAGTGGCGTGGTTACAGATCCGCAAAGGACGGGAGATCGGTTCGGCAGCCCTGGTGGCAGACGGGCTTCACGCCCGCACCGACGGGTTGACCTCGTTGGCAGTGTTGGTGGCGGCAGGCGGTGTCTGGTTGGGCTTCCCAATTGTTGACCCCATCGTTGGGTTTCTCATCGGCATTGCCATTCTTTTCATCACGAGAGATGCCACCTTGAGCATGTGGTACCGGCTGATGGATGCAATTGAACCGGAGTTGATCGATCAGGCAGAGGAAGTGGTGGAAAGCCAGACAGAGGTCAAATCATTGCGTCGATTGCGCATGCGCTGGATGGGTCATCGTCTCCACGCCGAAGTTTTTATGACTGTCGATGCTCACTTAAGCCTGGCAGAAAGCCATGAGATCGTGGAAGGAGTACGCCATGCGCTCTTCCACAAGGTCCCGCGGCTCTTCGAAGTGGTCGTCCATGTGGACCCGCACAGCGAGTCCCCTGATGGCTACCACAAGGAGACGGAGCACCACGAAGCTGCGCCGCAGCCCATCCGCAATTGACGGTTCACAGCGCTAACGCCGCAGTTGGGGGTTGAGCACTTCTTCCAGCGCGAAGCCCACCAGTGCGAAACCGAGGACGGCCAGGGTGATGAGGAAGCCGGGTGGCAGCACCCACCAGATCCAGGCACCGCTGAGGAAGGCGCTGCGCACCTGTGCATAATAGAGGACAGTGCCCCAACTCTTGGTGGTGGGATCACCCAGGCCCAGGAAACTGAGCGATGCTTCCACGAGGATGGCGGTGCTGGCGGCCAGCACCAGTTGGGCCAGGCTCAACGGCAGCACGCCGGGGAGAATATGCCGAAAGAGGATACGCCCCGGCTGAGCGCCAATCGACTGGGCGGCTTCGATGTAGGTACGGTTGCGCAGGCTCAACGTCTGCGAACGGATCACACGTGCCGGGCGCGCCCAGGTGAGCAGCCCAATCACCAGGATCAGGTTGCCGAAGCTAGGCCCGGCAAAGGCCGCCAACAAGATCATCAGCGGCAAAAAGGGGATCACCAACACCACGTCTACCACACGCATGATCAACGCGTCCACAAAACCACCGAAATAACCGGCCACCACCCCGGCCAGTGTGCCGATGCCAATCGCCAGTAGCGCCGCCACCAGCCCCACCGTCAACGAAACCCGCGACCCGTAGATCAACTCGCTCAGAATGTCCTGACCGATGTCGTTGGTCCCCAACAGATGGGCGGCGCTTGGCCGTTCAAAGGGCGCGCCGACCCGAATCATGGGATCGTAGGGGCTGAGCACGTCGGCAAAGATGACCACAATCAGAAACGAAAACAGAATGGCGACGCCAATCAGGCCGATGGGGTTGCGGCGCAGAGCGCGAAAAAGTGTTGGCAGCGAGAAATCCATGATCAGCGCCCCCGTACCCGTGGATCCAACAACGGATAGACAAGATCGGCGAGGATGTTGCCAATGATCACGCTCATGGTGATCAACAAGAATGCCGCCTGCAACACCGGGTAATCTCGATTCAAGACAGCCTCAAACAACAAGCGCCCCAATCCAGGATACGAAAAGACCGTCTCCACCACGGTTGCGCCACTGAAGACAAACCCCAGGTTGAGCATAAACACAGTAACCACCGGCAACAGGGCGTTGCGGATTGCGTGGCGGAACATGAGCAGAAACGGTGGCAGTCCTTTGGCTCGCGCCACGCGGATGTACTCTTCTTTCAGCACCTCGAGCATGGAGTAGCGGGTGATGATGAATGTCCCCGGCACAGAGACGAGCGTCAACGTGGCCACGGGCAGCGCCAGGTGTTCGAGGATGTCTCTGGTTTTCGCCCACCCTTCGAGCGAGAGCCAGGCCGTCTGCGCGCCGTAGGTGGGGAACCAGCCCAGTTGCGCCGCAAAGATGGCAATGAAGATCATGCCTAACCAGAACGAGGGCAACGATTGCAGAAAGATGAAAAACGAGAGCACGCCCAGATCGGCGGCCTGTCCGCGCCGCCAGGCGGACAGCACACCGAAGAAGACGCCCAAAACGGTGGAAAGGGCCAGGCTGGTACCGGTCAGGAGCAGTGTCCACGGCAGACGATCGGCCAGGATCTCACCAATGGGCCGCTTTTGGCGATAGGAATAGCCCCAATCGGCCTTGAGGAGATCGCCGATGTAGTTGACGTACTGCCGCCATAGCGGCTGATCAAGGCCGGCGTCTTGCAGGATCTTGGCGCGTTGTTCCGGCGGCAAGAAGCCTGCTTCCTCACCGGCGATTAAGACCAGTGGGTTGCCCGGCATCAGGCGCGGCAATAAGAAATTGAGCGAGACGGTGACAAGGATCACCAAACCATACTGCAAAAAACGACGAATCAACACAGCGAACATGGACGTGTGGCCTGTGAATGCGGAGGAGATTGGCAGAGTGGATATTGGGAAGTCGGAGTTGCGCAGCGAGGACCGCTGCGCAACTCCAGGTTTTCAGGTGTTACCGGGGCAAAAACGAGAGTTTGTTGATGATCCCCTGGCCTTTGACGAAGACATAGCCACTGTAGACATCCGGCTGGTAGGCGTAGGTGCCGTCGGCGTAGTAGAGCGGCACGAAGGGCAGTTCCTCGGCGATGAGGGCCTGCATCTCTTGCACCAGGGCGCGGCGGGCGTCGGCGTCGAGTGTGGCGCGCAGTTCCGCTGCCAGGGCGTCGAATGCTTCGTTGCTGTAGCCACCGATGTTCAGCCCACCGATGGCGGGGTCCGTTGCAGCCAGTTCACCGAGACGGGTGGGATCTGTCTGAATTGCCGCAGACCAGCCCCACATCGAGAGATCGAAATCCCGTCCTTGTGAGACGTCGAAATCGGGCCACACCAACGAATCGACGGTGGTGGGATCCAACGTCTGCACCGCAAGTTCAATGCCGATTTCCCCCACCCAATCGCGGATCAACTCGGCGGCGCGAATGCGTTCGGGATTGTTGGCATAGACCAGGAATTGGAACGACATGGGCTCGCCGTCGGCCATTTCGCGCACGCCGTCACCATCGCTGTCAGTGTAACCGGCCTCTTCAAGCATAGCAGCGGCCTGTTCAGCGTCGTAGGTGAGCGTTAGATCTAGATTGGCAAAGGGAGAAGAGGGGTGTACAAAGCCGGGGTTGCCCACTGTGCCAAAACCAAGCAACAGGACATCGACCAGTTCCTGGCGGTCGATGGACATGGCGATGGCGCGGCGCACAGCAGCATCGTCGAAGGGCGGGCGTTCGCTATTGAACTGAAGCAGCGTTGTGGCGAAGCCTGGGCCTTGTACCGTTTCGAGGCCGCCGCTGTTCTCAAATTCGGCGATCAGTTCGGCGGGGACCTGGCGCGAAACAGTGTCGATTTCGCCGGAGCGCAGCGCCGAGAACATGGTGGACTGTTCCACGATCACTGGGATCACCAGTTCGGCCACGGTGGGCGTGCCCATGAAGTAGTCTGTGTTGGCTTCCAGGCGGTAGAACTGTTCCGGCTCATAGGTGACGAGCTTGTACGGTCCACTACCGACGGTGGCGGCGAAATTCTTGGGATCTACCACATCTTGCCAGATGTGCTGGGGCAGGATGGGCATGTCGGCCAGGCTCAGGGGATAGCTGGGATTGGGCGCGGACAGCGTCAACACCACGGTCGCGTCGTCGGGCGTGTCAATGGACGCGACCTGGCGGCTGATGCGGGCAAAGCGGCTCTGTTCGGGGTAGGCCACGTAATATTCGAAGGTGAATTTCACGTCCTCGGCGGTGAGGGCTTCGCCATCATGCCAGGTGATCCCCTCGCGCAACGTGAGCGTGTAGACGGTGCCATCGTCGCTCATGCTGATCGATTCGGCCAGCCACGGCTGCGGAATGTTGTCGGCGTCCAGTTCCAGCAGGCTATCGTAGACCAGCTTCATGAGGTAATAGCCTGGATAGCCAAAGACATAGCTGTAAGGCGTCAACGTGCTTTCGTCGGCAGGGATGGCCAACCGCACCGTCTGCGCCTGGGCGGCGACGGCAGGCATAGCCGCGTTTTCGCCACTGCTTTCTTCAGCAGCAGGGGCCGAAGACGTTGGTCCTGGCGCGGCGGGGGCACAGGCGCTGAGGAGCAAAGACAGCACCACAAGCCACAGAGGCAGGGTCATGGAAAATCGCTTGGGCATTCGGGTCCTCCAGATTGATGTAAAATATAGATGGGCATGCGAGACTTATGACTTTTATCACAAGTAGATACGACCTTCTGTACAGGAAATACCACTCACCGATTATAGGCATGATTGAGACAGATGACCAATTGCGCTTCGGCAACGGGTGGAGGTCAGTCTGGGGAGCGAACCTTCCAGGAAGAAACAGCATCTTCCTGGAAGGGCGGAACGCGCTCGACGCGTCTCCTTCCAGGAAGGTTCTGCGCCTTCCTGGAAGATTCTCATTCCCAAGAATCTGCGCTTGGCCCCAGCCCGACACTGTTCGCGCCGAGGTAGAACGACAGCCGAGGTCTGCTATACTGAAGAGCAGCAACCATTCACTATCAAGCAAATCAGGAGAAATCGAATGACAAAGGTGTTGATGCTGGCCAGCTTCGGCCTCGAAATTGTAGAATGCGGCGGCGCGTTGGCCCGTCATGTACAGGCCGGAGACGAGGTCCACGCCGCCGTGCTGTTGAGCCGCCCCGAAAGTCGCGATCAGATCGTCAAGGCGGCCAATGTCCTCGGCATTGAGGACGTAGAATTCCTCGACTTCCCCTACGGCGGCTGGACGGTGGACAGCCCGTGGAAGGAGCGCATTGTTGAATTGGTGCGCCGTGTCCGCCCCGAGATTGTGATCACCCAGGATCCGCACCACGCGCAGCATGATCTCGACCCGGATCGCCGCCTGATCGCCTTGCTCTACCCCGAAGCCTTTGCCGTGGCCGGGCGTGATTGGCGCAACGAAGAATGTGGCGGTCACGCGCCGCATCTGGTGCGCACCATCTACTATATGACACCCGAACACCCCAACTGCATCATCGAAATCTCAGACACGTTCGAGTTAAAGCAGAAGGCGCTGGCCGTCCTCAGCTTTCAGATGTCGTTCAGCGCGCAGATGATCGAGCGCAAAATGTCGCCGGAGATGTTGCGTCAGGTGGTGAAGAACTACGACGAAATCAGCGAAGACAAAGAAGCGCTCGGCCTTGCCCTTCACCGTCAATTCGATATGGCATTGGCGCTGGTCAATGGGCTGGCGGGCCATTCCGGCGCGGTGATGGGCGAAGCCTACCGCCGCGAAGGGCCGTTTGTGTTGGACAAGTTGCTGCGGTAAGACAGCAGAAGGGTCCACAGATTACACAGATTAGAAGCATTTCCAGAAGGTTCACTGCAACAACTTTCCCTGTTCCCTTTGCGTTCTTTACGCCTTTGCGGTTAAGTCTCCTCTTTTCTGAAATCCTGTTAATCTGCGTAATCTGTGGATCATTTTCTCTCAATCCCCGGAGAAAAAAGAACGGGCGTCCTGTGCTGGTGGTGGCCGAAGGGCTGCTCATGTACCTGAGCGAAGCGGACGTCAAGGTGCTCGTGCTCAAGTTGAAAGAGCATTTCCCCTACGGCCAACTGGTGGCCGACGTCTTCAGCGTCCTCACGGCGCGCCGGGTGGGCGGTCACCCCGGCATCCGGCAGACCGGCGCTCGCGTCCAATGGGGCATTGACGATGTCCGCGACATGGAACATTGGGCCAACGGCATTCGTCTGCAAGAAGAGTGGTCGTTCGCTAACGCCGCAGAACTCGCCCAACTTGGGTTAGGTTATCGGCTCGCCTTTAAGCTGTCCGGTCTTATCCCCGCCGCCCGCACCGCGCACCGGATTGTCCACTTCAAGCTGTCATAAAGTACTTCCTCACAACCAAAGAAAGGAAAACGCGCGATGAAACGGGTTTTGGCCTTCCTAGCAGTATCGCTTGTGTGGATTGGACTGGCATGGGGATTCCTCTTTTCGTGGATACCCGCCCATGCCCAAGAAGAATGGACGCGGTTGGATGGCCCGATCGTACCGGGTGGACCGGTGATGGCAGTGGCGGCGTCTTCAGCACAATCGAATACGTTGTACACATTGGTCGATCACCCCTACGGCGTGCGACTCTTCCGCAGCGCCGCGGACACCATCGCCTGGACGCAGGTGGTAACGCTCTCCAGCGAAATCTCGCCCACCCTGATCAACGCGCTCTTCGTCGATCCTGGCGATGGTGCGGTGCTTTATACCCACAACGGCAGCGCCACCCTCCGCTCACAGGACGGCGGCCTCTCATGGACGGAGATTTTCACGGCAGCCGGGCCAATGGCCGTTCCCGCGCCGTCGACAATTTTCGTCTTGCACCCAATTGCCGCAGAATCCGCATCGAGCGACGACTGTTTTGATCCTTGGACAATTGCGCGAAGTGACGACGCAGGGGATCAGTGGCAAACGATGGACGTTCCCTGTTTGGGCGCAGGGAGCGGGCTGGCAGTTGCGCAGTCAGATCCGCAGATCATATATCTGACGCCGGCGACTGGATTCAACACCCTGTATCGGAGCATAGACGGCGGCAAGACATGGCAGGGCAACCGCTCTTTGCCGCCCGGCGCTCGCATCGCCATCGATCCCACCGATGACAGCCATCTGTTGGCGTCGGGTTTCGGTGACGTGCGCCAAAGCTACGATGCCGGTGAAAGCTGGGCAAGCTTGTTCCAGCGACCATTTCGCGCCTTCTTTGATGCCCCTGAAATACACTTCGCAGGCGATGGGAGAATCTACATCGGCGCGCAGGTAGCCGCCGCCACATTTGATATTGAGAACACTGTCCCCGTGATCTACCGCAGCCACGACAAAGGAAGGACGTGGTGGTTGGCAACTGAACTAATGCCTGAGTTCGGCATGAGGTTGCTTGTCTCACCTGTTGATCCATCCACGCTCTTTAGCTGGTCGCGGTCGAGGGGCGTCTTGCGCAGCCCCAACCAAGGCAACGGCTGGCAGGAGGCCAACGAGGGCATCCTCTCGCCGGTGCTGATCCAGAGCATCGAACCGGACGATGCAGGTGATCTGTACGTCGGTGCGAGCCGCTTTAACCAGGCGCGCAACGGCCTGTTTCACAGTGCCGACGGCGGCATCACATGGCGCACCGTCCTCACGGACACTCAGGTTCAAAAGGTGGTGAGTACACCGGGTACAGATCAATTCGTAGCTATTGCGCAGGGTCGTTTCTACCAGAACAACATCATGCCACATGGGTCATCCGAACTGCACCTTGTATTGGTGACCGATGTCGATATCCTAGCCAGCAATCCCTTTCGACCTTTGCTGGCCGGATACAGACGCAACACAGAGTATCAATATGAAGGTATAGTCAGCATTCGGAATCCTGACATTGGCCCCATCAGGTCAGATTGGGGAGTCTCAACCATCGACAGCGGCAGGCCAAATTGGCTAGTCTCAGTCCTCAGCGGCGCGGTGTCGGTCACTGCGGCGGTCATCGACCCCAATCAGCCAACACGTATGTACGTCGCCGCCGTGATGACAGACGGCTTGACAACTATCTTCCGTAGCGAAGACGGCGGCGTGCAGTGGCAGCCGATCGCCAGCCCGGCTAACGAACACGGCGTACCTTACCGGATCGACCGCTTGTATGTAGCAAACAGCCGCATCTACGCGGGGGGCTTTGGCGTCATCTACAGCGACGATGACGGCAATACCTGGCACGAACTATCGAGCCGCACGGCGCTCAACGACACAATCATCGGCACACACCTGTCCGTATCGAACGATGGACAAGTCTTTGCTTTCGGCGAGACCGATGCATATCGATGGAACGTTATCCTTCACGATTGGGAAAGGCTCAACCTCCCTGGTGGCAGTGCCTACGCACTGGCCATCGACAACAGTGGCAACGAAGAAACATTATTGGTCAGCAATGCACAAGGCATCTGGAAGCGCAACGTGCCATTAGCCCCCGTAGGCTCCATCTGGCTTCCAACAATTGAGCGGCAATAAGGCAAACCAATTTGACCGTCTCACCGTTGACAGAGACCCCTTGCAGGCGCATAATCGTTGGGTCGACTTCCCCAGTAGTACTCAGTGGAAAGGAACCCTATGACCACCTCCCTGGCAGACGCATCTTACATCGGCGATCTGGGCAACGGCTTGATTCGCCGTTGGTCGAAACCCGAAGATGACGTTGAAGTTGGGTATTTGATGGCAACCGGCTTCCGCGACAGTGCGGACGCGCCCTTACGGCCCAGCGAAATAGACAGTGCGCGCATCTTTATGAGTGGCTCGTTTCCGTTCATGGGTCCTGGCGACTTTGCTGTGGTGGAAGATACCACACGCAGTGAACATCGGCTAGTAGCCTGCACCTGCTACTTCCGTCATGAATGGAGCTATGGCGGCATCCATTTTGGTGTAGGGCGGCCCGAAGAAGTGGTCACCCATCCCGACTATCGCAACCGAGGACTCGTACGCGCAATCTTCGAGATGGTCCATGCGCGCAGTGCAGCCAATGGGGATCTGGTACAGGCGATCACAGGGATCGAGTACTTCTACCGCCAGTTTGGCTACGAGTATGTCCTCGATCTGGATGGTTTCCGCACGGTTCAGGCCAGTGTGATCCCCAAAAAGAAAGAGGACGAGGACGAAGCCTTCAG
This sequence comes from bacterium, assembly GCA_016124945.1. Lineage (GTDB taxonomy): Bacteria > Chloroflexota > Anaerolineae > Caldilineales > Caldilineaceae > RI-153. The sequence goes on from WGMT01000042.1 coordinate 83,533, forward strand.
CGTGCGCCTTCCCACACTCGCTGATGTGCCACTGTTGGAGCAACTCTACAACCGTCGACGCGAGGAAAGCCTCGTCTGGCACGAAGCCCCGACCCGCTATTGGGAATTCTTGGTGAGTTGTTGGGACGATCCGGCGCATGCAGGAAAAGAGCCGCTGGACATTGGTCTAAAGCGCCGCGCTTACATGGTGGTTGACAGTGCAGGAAGCGCTTGCGGCTATCTCAGTGTTGCGTCCAGGCGTTGGGGCCGCGACCTTTACGTCATGGGGATGGAGCTGGCCGCAGATGTTAACTGGCAGGCAGCGATGCCCAGTTTGCTGCGCGCATTGAGCGTGATCGGCGAACAGAGCCCCGCCGCCAAAGACACAGACGCCTTCGGCGAGATTCGCTTCGGATTTAGCCGCAGCCACCCTGCCTACGAGGTGCTACAAAACCTGGCCCCGCGCTACGAACCACCCTACGCCTGGTATCTGCGCGTCGCCGACATTCCGGCCTTTGTGCAACGGATTACGCCGGTGCTGGAAGAGCGCATCGCCCGTTCGGTGGTGGCAAACATCACAGGGGAGATCAAGATCGACTTCTACCGGGGAGGATTGCGCCTACAATTCGAGAAGGGGAAAGTCACGGCTGTGGAACCCTGGCGAGCGCCTGTTTTCGGCGAAAATGCAGACACCGGCTGCCCGTCGTTGAACTTCTTGCAACTGCTCTTCGGCTATCGCAGCCTCGAAGAACTGCGGGCAATCTTCCCAGACGTGTGGGCCAAAGATTCGGCGAAGGTGCTGCTCAATGTGCTATTCCCGGCGCAGTTCTCGAAGGTTCATTCGTTGGTGTAAAGAGGACGACAGACGACGGACGGCAGACGACAGACGACAGTTAAGGGTTTCAGCACCCGAATATCTGCGGAGAGAACACGCCCACGTGCGGCTGTTCCCGTGAAGACCCACACCTGGGGGTGCTCACTCCGCGCTTAACTCACTGACATTGACCCGCTATCTGCTATCTGCCACCTGCTATCTGCCACCTGCTACCTGCCACCCCCTCAGGATCGCAGCCAACGCTTCAGGATCTCCGATAGCTGGTTGGGGCGCACCGGTTTGGGCACAAAATCATTCATGCCTGCCGCTAGACACGCCTGCCTATCACTTTCCTGTACGTTGGCGGTCATGGCGATAATCGGAATCACGTGGTTGCGTACCGACACGATCTGTTCTCGCACCTGACGGGTGGCTTCGAAGCCATCCATGCCGGGCATCTGAATATCCATCAAAACCAGAGCGTAGTCCTCTGTACACAGTGCATTGAGCGCTTCTACCCCTGATTCCACAGCGTCGGTGCGGTAGCCGAGGTTGGAGAGCAATCGCATCCCCACCAGGCGGTTGATGGCATTGTCTTCTACCAGCAGAATACGCGCCGCATTGGTGACAGTGACCTGGGCAGCAGTGACGTTTTGCACAGGCTCGCCGTTCCCGTTTGCCGTGCCTGCAACCTGCGAGGGAACGAACGACGAGGCGTTTGCCATCGCCACTTGCTGAAGAACAGAGCGCAGCCCCTCTCGTTTCACCGGCTTACTCAGCAGACGCATACCGCTCTGTGTACACCGCTCAACGCAACGGACCTGTCCAGCAAGTGTGGTGAGCAGTACGAAATGTTGTGTGTCAATGTCTGCTGCGGTTTCAATCGTCTCAAAAAAGGTCGCATCCATAGGCTCAATCATCTGCCAATCAACGAAACAAGCCACATAGGGTTCGCCCTCCGCCTGGCTTTGGCGGATCAAGGGTAAGACACGCTCAAAGTCATCGGTGACATCGTAACGGCACTGCCAACGGCGCAGGTGCGCGGTGAAAGAGTCGATCACGGCGCCACTCGCGCTTGCCACCAGGATGTGCGCCAGCGTGTCTCTGGCACAGGGCGGCGTTACCTCATGCGCCGGTTCCCCTTTTTCGAAGCGGGCGGTAAACCAGAAAATCGTACCGCCGCCAGGGTTGAGCATGACATCTATCTGGCCATGCATGAGTTCGACCAGTTTTTTCGACACAGCCAATCCTAATCCTGTGCCGCCGAAACGACGACTGGTAGAAGAATCTGCCTGGCTGAAGGGTTGAAAGAGCAGATCGCGCTTGCTTAAGTCCACACCGATGCCGGTATCTTCCACTGCAAAGCGAATGGTGATGAAAGATTCGTCCTCGGTTTCGATCTGGGCGCGGATCACCACCTCACCTTCACTGGTGAACTTAATGGCGTTGCCTGCCAGGTTAAGAATGATCTGAAGCAATCGTGTCGGATCACCTACAGTCAGTGAGCGAACTTCGGGATCAACAATGCAGGCGAGTTCCAATCCTTTGGATTGAGCGTGAGCAATGAGGCTGTCGCTTGCACTTTCCAGCAGTTCGAGCAGATCGAAGGGGATCGACTCCAGTTCCAGGTGATCGGCCTCAATTTTCGAAAAATCAAGGATTTCGTTGATGAGTGAGAGTAAGTGTTCGCCGCTCCGCTGCATAATCTCAACATACTCACGTTGGGTCGACGTGAGCGTTGTATCCAATAGCAGGCTTGCCATCCCCAATACGCCGTTCATGGGTGTGCGGATCTCATGGCTCATGTTCGCCAGGAAGCGACTCTTGGCTAGATTTGCGGCTTCGGCGTGCTGCAAAGCATCTTCCAAACGGCGCAAATCTTCGAGCCGCAGAAACCCTTCATCGAGCGTACCGGCCATCTCCTCAAGCACCTGGATATCCACCTCGTCGAAGGCTTCAGGCTCTGTACTGTTGACGGCCAACGTCCCCCGTGAAAAAGGGATATCGACCACAGAGCGAATGGCGCCATTTTGGGATCCGTGCTGGATATAGCGCAGCTCTTGATAGGGGTCGTCTACCAGAAGATCGCGGCGGTAGGCGACCGTTTGTTCTTGCCAGATGCCGATTACTGTCAGCGCACCGTCGGGCTCGCTAATCGTCTGCCATTTCCCGTCCTGATCTTTGGCATCGTAATAAAAACTGACTTTCGGCAGGTTCTGTCCGGCCTCAATCACATTAACGTCGATCACATTAACGCTAAACGCCCAAAATGGGACGGCCAGCGTATGTAGGCCGTCACGTACTGCGGTCATCACCTGCCCCATGTCTTCGCTATGCTGCATGCCCCAAATTGCCTCACGCAGCCGCGCCATGACACGACGGCGTTCATCTTGGAAGATTTCATCTGTCACCACACGGCGGATCAGCAGTGCGCCTTCAACCGTCCCGTCTTCGGCATAGATGGCGCGGCCAATCACTTCAACAAATTCAGGGCGCTTCGACTCAAAGTGGGGCGGGCGGTAGCGAACCAAACCGACGCCGACATGCAGTGTCTCTTTCAAGAGCAGGCGCAGATCCGACTGTTCCTCTGCTGCACCAAATTCGAAGATGTTGCGGCCAATGCGATCCGAACGCTTCAAGGCCACGCCAAGGCGCGCGGCATAATCACAGAAAGCCTGGTTGATATCCAGAATCTTTCCGTTTGGATCGACAAGTGTTGTCGGTTCGGGAAATGCCTGAAGGATTGCTAACGCGGATAGCATAGTGAGTCTAGTCTACCTGAAAACTCACGATAATCAACTCCTATGAATCATGCATGATTACGAAAAGCACCTACTTGTTTGACTCATCACAGCAACAACATTATCAACCTAATGTTACCGTCCTACATCTTACACGCGACAGGAAACAGTTTGCTCGGATTTCCCTCATGGCTGACGCAAGATCAGTTTGTCAGTACATCCATTCCTGAGTAAGATAGACCGTCACCAACACCAAACATAAGGAAGATGCAATGATCCAGCCAAAGGGACCCGGCGCCCCCTATCAACTTCTCTTTTCCACTGAGCAAAAATCGAGTGAGCAGCTTTCCACAGAGCAAGGAAATGGGCTGTCTCTGCCCGAGGTGTTCCGGCAGATCTACCCCGGTGATTGGACGTTGCCCACCGTGGAAGGACGCCCCTACGTCTACACCAATTTTGCCACATCCCGCGATGGACGCATCTCCTACAACGTCAAAGGACAAGAAGCCGCCGCTTTCGTGACCAAGGCCGATCCCCATGACCGCTGGCTGATGGGGCTGCTACGCATGCGCGCAGACGCCGTGCTCATCGGCGACGGCACCATCCGCATGGAACCGGACTACAACCCGACGCCCGAGTTCATTTACCCGCCGGAGACAGAGGCGTTCATGGCGCAGCGTCTGGCCGACGGGCTCGATCCTGTGCCACTGGTGGTGATCCTTTCGTTGAACGGCGCCCTGCCCGCCCACGCCCACTGCCTGCACAACCCCGATCAGCACCTTGTCATTGCCACAACGGCGAAGGGAGCGGCCAATGCCCGTACGATCCAGTGCGCCGGTCACCTCGATATTCTTGAACTGGGCGAAGACTCCGCCGATCTGCACAAGCTGATGCACATTCTCTATGACAATTATGGCGTGCGCAACCTGCTCTGCGAAGGCGGCGCGCACGTCTTTGCCGGCCTGCTCGACGCCGGGCTGGTAGACGAAGAATTCGTCACCTGGTGCCCCGTCTTCGTGGGGCGCGACGCCGACCATTTCCGCCCCAGCTACGCCGAAGGAGTAGCCTGGCTCCCCGACGCCGCACCCTACTCCGAACCCATCAGCCTGCACAAAGCGGGCGATTATCTCTATTTGCGCACACGATGCCGGTATCAGAAGACGACGGACGACCGACGATAGACGACCGCGAAGCCACCGCCGTCGCTACCCAGTCGTCGGTCGTCCGTCGTCGGTCGTCCATCGTCACCACGAACCAAGGACCATCCTATCCATGATCAACAACGCTGTCCTGGCCCAACTGCGCGCCATTGTGGGTGAAGAGCATGTCCTTACAGACGAGCGGGCGCTCTTGCAACAGTCGAAGGACTTTTACTGGTTTTCGCCTGTGCTCAAGACCCTGCTCGAGGACAAACGCGCCGATGTGATGGTGCGCCCCGGCACTGTAGACGAACTCCTCGCCGTGATCCGGCTGGCGGTGCGCCAGCGCATCCCCATCACCGCCCGCGGCGCAGGGACAGGCAACTACGGGCAGGGCATTCCCATCCACGGCGGCATTCTGCTCAACCTCAAACGGCTCGATCAGATCCTGGAGGTGACAGCCGATGCCATGCGCGTGCAGGCAGGCACGCTGCTCATCGACATGGAACAGGCGGCGCGCAATGTGGGCCTGGAGCTACGCTTCTTCCCCAGCACGATCCAGACGGCCACGGCGGGCGGCTTTGTGGCGGGCGGCGCAGGCGGCATTGGCTCCGTCACATGGGGTACGTTGTGGGACGACGACAATGTGCGCGCCGCCACGGTGGTGACCATCGAAGAGGATCCACAGATCCTCACCATCGACCACGCGGACGCTCTACGTGGGGTGATCCACAATTGCGGGCTGACCAGCATCATCCTCGACTGCACACTGGCACTGGCACCCGCCCAACCGTGGGCACAATATGTGGTCGCTTTCGACAACTTCACCGATGCCCTGCGCTGTGCCGAGGATCTCGCCTTCGACGACAGCCAGGCCAACCGGCTTGTCACCGCGCTGGAATGGCCGATCCCGTCGTACTTCCGCCAGTTGGTCAAAGACGGGGCCTGCCCAGAAGGCAAGGCTGTCCTCTTACTGCATGTGGTGTGCGACGAAGCCATGTTGGCCGCAAAGGTGTCGTCCTATGGCGGCGGCATCACCTGGCGCAGTCCCCATGAAAACTACTTGCGCAGCGGCTGGCAATTGAGCGACTTCTCGTGGAACCACACCACACTCTGGGCCATGAAGACCGATCCATCGCTCACTTACCTGCAAGACATGTTCCTGCCCGACAAGGTGTACGAGCAGTTGGCGCAGCGCAAAGCACGCTACGGGGACATGGTCCTCGAACATGTGGAGTTCATGAAATTCGGCGGTCGCCTCGTGCCACAAGGGCTCACTCTGGTGCGCTTCCAATCACCCGAACAACTGGCCGAACTCATGACCTGGTGCGAATCCATCGGCATCTGGATCGCCAATCCGCACACCCACTTCCTCGACGAAGATGTGCGCTGGAACGGACAGCCGATCCTCGATGCACGGGCGCGATGGGATCCGCATGGGCTGTTGAATCCGGGGCACCTAAAGGCAGTAGAATGAATCACTACCTTTCTCACCACACGTGGACAGAAATCGCCGCGCTGAATAAGACCAACGGTGTGGTCGTGTTGCCGGTGGGCGCGGTGGAGCAGCATGGGCCGCACCTACCCACGCTCACAGACACGCTGATCGTGTCGCACATGCTCGACGCCGCGCTGGCCGCCCTGCCTGAAGACGCCGCCGTGTGGGCGCTGCCGACCTTGCCCTTCAGTAAGAGCAACGAACACACCGGCTTCCCCGGCACCATCAGCCTCTCGAACCAGACGCTCAACGCCGTCCTCCATGACATTGCACGCAGCGTGGCCGACGCCGGTTTCCGTCGCCTCGCCTTCCTCAACGGTCACGGCGGCAATGTGGCGCTGCTCGAAGCCGCCGCGCGCGACATTCGGGCGGCAACCGGCTTGATGTGCTTCTGCCTGCAACCGGCGCTGCTCGTGGACCCGCCCTTCCCCATCTCGGATCAAGAGCGCCGTCTCGGCTTCCACGCCGGCGAGTTGGAGACATCGCTGATCCTCGCCATCGCGCCCGACCTCGTGCACATGAACAGCGCTGTTGTCCACTACGCCGACTTTCCCGACACCGGCACGCCGCTCTTCTTCTTCGGATCGGCGGCCACGGCCTGGCTTGGCCGCGATTGGAGCGTCACCGGCGTCTTTGGTGACGCCACACTGGGCACGGCGCAGAAAGGGGAGGCGCTGATCGCGTCCACGGCGCAGAAGTTGGCGACGCTGTTGACGGTGATCAGCAGCTTTGAGGGGGGGAGCAACGACGACGGACGACAGACGACGGGTAAAGTCTGACGCTTGTTCTGTCGGTTGCAGTCATTTCAACGACACCCCCGGTCAACACGGTTCGTCCGTCGTCTGTCGTCCGTCTCAGAAAGGCTCACCATGAACTGGATACTCCGCAACACACGGGTGCAAGGATACGCCGAGATCGTCGACATTGCCATCGACGCCGGGAAGATTGCCGCCGTCGCCACCAACCTACCCGATTCCGGCGATCAGGAGTGGGATCTGGCCGGGCGCGTGCTGCTGCCGGGGTTGGTCGATTGCCATACCCATTTGGACAAAGCCTACACTGGCGCGGTCAACCACAGTGGCACCTTATTGGAAGCCATCGACGTGTGGCGACAAACAAAGCTGACGCGCGGGCGTAAGGACCTGCTCAGCGCGGCCCGCAGGGCGTTGGAACAGGCCACGCTCCACGGTGTCACCGCGCTGCGTACCCACGTCGACGCCGAACTCGCAAGCGACCTCGTCGCCGTTGAAGCCCTACTTTCGCTACGCGAAGAGACACGTCACCAGATCGACTTGCAGATCGTCGTCTTGGGATCGGCCAGCCAGTCTGCCGAGTTCGCCACGACGATGCGCACGGCATTGGACATGGGCGCAGACTGTATTGGCGGCGCGCCTGCCATCACCCCCGATCCGCTGGCCGATCTCGACGCCATCTTCGCTCTGGCCGAACGCACCGGCAAGCCCATCGATCTGCACATCGACGAGACCGAAGATCCCCACATGCTCACCCTGGCGGCGCTGGCCGAACGCACCCTCGCCCACGGCCTACAAGGACAGGTCACCGCGGGACACTGCTGTTCGCTGGCCTTCGTCGACGAGCCGACGGCGGGCAAGGTCATCGACGCCGTCGCTGCGGCGCAGATTCACATTGTCACATTGCCGCTGTGCAACCTTGTGCTCATGGGGCGGGGTCACCGTCCTGTCCCCCGCGGGGTGACGCGGGTGAAGGAGTTGCTGGCGGCAGGCGTCACCGTCAGCGCCGCGTCGGACAATGTGCAAGATCCCTTCAACCCGTTCGGCAGCCACGATCTCCTCCACATCGCCCAACTCACCGCCGCCACCGCCCACATGACCGGTATAGACGAACTCAGCCAATGCCTCGACATGGTCACCACCCACCCGGCCCGTCTTTTCGGCCACAGCGGGCGCATCGCACCCGGCAAAGTCGCCGATCTCGTCGTCCTCGACACGCAAACGCCGCTCGAAGCCGTCACCGCGCCGCCGCTGCGCCTTGCGACATTCAAGCGCGGAAAGTTGGTGGTGAAGACGGAGGTGATGCGGGAATTCGTGATTCGTGATCCGTGATCCGTGATTCGTGATCCGTGATCCGTGATTCGTGATCCGTGATCCGTGATCCGTGATCCGTGATTCGTGATCCGTGATCCGTGATCCGTGATCCGTGATCCGTGATTCGTGATTCGTGATCCGTGATCCGTGATTCGTGATCCGTGATCCGTGATCCGTGATCCGTGATCCGTGATTCGTGATTCGTGATTCGTGATCCGTGATCCGTGATCCGTGATCCGTGATCCGTGATCCGTGATCCGTGATCCGTGATCCGTGATCCGTGATCCGTGATTCGTGGGTTGAGTCTATTGACGGATTTGCTGAAAGCCCTTTCGTTGAGTAAACAATAAACGCAGCACTTTCCTTGAGGCAAACACGGATCACGGATCACGGATCACGGATCACGGATCACGAATCACGGATCACGAATCACGAATCACGAATCACGAATCACGTTTTCACAGAAAGACCCAACCATGCACCTGATTCTGCGCAACGCTACCCTGCACACCGGCTACCGTGTGGACATCGGCATCGAAGACGGCGTGATCACGGCGATTGAACCCCACATCGCCGCCCCCGCTACCACTGAAATCGACGCAACGGGTTTCCTGACGCTGCCGGCCTTCGTCAATGGTCAGCTTCACGCCTGCAAATCGTTCTGGCGACGGCTGTTGGCTGAGTTGCCGCCGGAGGTACAGCAGTTGCCGCGGTTTGAGGCGGCGGCGCATGTAAAGCGGCTGTCCACGCCCGAAAACGTCTTTGCGCGCGTGGACGAAGTGATGCGCCTGGCCGTGCAAAACGGCACCTGCGCCATTCGCCTCTTCGCCGACGTCGACGCCGATTCGGGGCTGGCGGCGTTGGACGGTCTGTTGCAGATCCGTGAGAAGTACCGGCGCTGGATGACGGTGCAGGTAGTCGCCTTCCCACAGGACGGTTTCGCCGCGCCCGAAACCATGCGTCTGATGCACAAAGCGCTGGAAAGGGGCGCAGACGTGGTGGGCGGTATCCCCTGGATCGAACGACCGGAGGCAGCGCAGCAACGCCATGTGGAAGCGTGCTTTGAGCTGGCACAGCAGTATGATCGTGATCTGCACTTTGTGTGCGACGACGCCGCCGATCCATCGTTGCGCACGTTGGAAATGGTGGCGCGGCAAGCCCTGGCGCGGGGCTACGAAGGACGGGTCAGCGCCACCCAATGCGCCGCCCTCGCCGTCTACCCCGACGACTATGCCGCGCAGGTGATCGATCTGCTTGTGGCGGGCGGCATCACCATCTTTTCCAACAGCCACGTCGCCCTCATCGCCACCGATTTCGAGGATCGCCAACCCTGGCCGCGCAGCATCACCCGTGTGCGTCAACTGCTGGATGCGGGTGTCCCTGTAGCAGCCGCCCAGGACGACATCGACAATTGGTTTTATCCCTTTGGGCGCAACGACATGCTGGAAGTGGCGCAGTTTATGGCGCACAACGGGCGCTTCGCCTGGAACGGCGAAGTGGACCGTGTGCTGCCAATGGTGACGTCCACACCGGCGCAGGTATTGGGCGTCGACAATTACGGACTGCATGTGGGCGCACCGGCCAATCTTGTTGTCCTCGACGCAGGGGGTTGGCACGACGCTATACAGTTTCAATCGGCCAAACGTTTTGTCGTCCTCCGCGGTGAGGTGGTGGCCGAAAGTGAGCGCAAGCAACTGTTTAGATTGGAGAAATAGCCACGATTTAAACAATTGTTAACACCCGCTCTATGCCGGGTTAATCTAGCAGTGCTACCCTGCTTTGATGTGTTCACAGATCACCATCCACAAGGAGAGAATATTTATGCAGCATCCCATTCGTTTGATCGCACTGCTGTTGCTGGGCGTGTTGGTGTTGGCCGCCTGCCAGCCCACACCGCCGACGACGGCACCTGCACCGACAGCCGAACCCACCACTGCGCCAGAACCAACCGCAGTACCCACCGAAGAACCTGTTGCAGAAGCAACCGCAGAACCCACCGAAGAACCCACCGAAGAACCCGCCGCGGAGGAGATGACTGACGACGCAGAAGTAACGACGCCGCTCTTCTCGCCGCTGGGCACCTACGCCACCGGCATTATCGATGAGAGCGGTGCCGAAATCGTGGCCTACGATCCCGGCACAGCGCGGGTCTTCTCCACCAATGCCGCCAACAACACGCTTGATGTCCTCGACGCCTCCGATCCCACCAATCCCACCCTGATTCAGTCGATTGACCTGAGCGAATACGGTGCGGGGATCAACAGCGTCGCCGTCAAAAACGGTATCGTAGCAGTCGCCGTCGAAGCTGAAGCCGACGACGCCAACGGCGCCATCGTCTTCTTCGATGTGGACGGCACCATGATTACCACCGTCGAAGCCGGCGTCCTGCCCGACATGATCACCTTCACGCCCGACGGCAGCAAGGTCCTCACCGCCAACGAAGGTGAACCGAGCGACGACTACACAATCGATCCTGAAGGATCAGTGACCATTGTGGACATCTCGGGCGGTGTGGCAAACGTCACCCAGGACAACGTCACCCAGGTGACCTTCACCCAGTTCAACGACGCCGAACTTGATCCGGCCATCCGCATCTTTGGGCCCAACGCCACCGTGGCCCAGGATCTCGAACCTGAGTACATCGCCGTCTCGCCAGACAGCAGCACGGCGTTTGTGGTTCTACAAGAGAACAACGCCCTGGCCGTCATCGACATTGCCGCCGGCGAAGCCACCGCCATTGTCCCCCTCGGCTTCAAGGATCACAGCCGGCCGGTGACAGATGCGTCCGGGGAGCGCGGCATGGGCTTCGACGCCAGCGACCGAGACGGCGCCATCAACATCCAGCACTGGCCCGTGCTCGGCATGTACATGCCCGACGCTATTGCGGCCTATGAAGCCAACGGCGCAGTTTACCTCGTCACCGCCAACGAAGGCGATGCACGCGCCTACGCCGGCTTCGACGAAGAGACCCGCGTCGGCGATCTGACACTGGATCCCACCGCCTACCCTAACGCCGCAGAACTCCAGGCCGAGGAAAATCTGGGCCGTCTGCGCACCAGCACCGTCATGGGCGACACCGACGGCGACGGCGATGTGGATCAGATCTACAGCTACGGCGCTCGCTCCTTCACTATTTGGGACAGTGCCGGCAACGTAGTTTGGGACAGTGGTGATGCCCTGGAACAGATCACGGCGCAGAGGATGCCCGACTGGTTCAATGCCCAGGGCAACGGCGAAAAAGACAGCCGCAGCGACGACAAGGGCATCGAACCTGAGGCCGTCACCCTCGGCGTCATGGATGGCCGCACCTACGCCTTTGTGGGCCTGGAACGCCAGAGCGCCATTGTGATCTACGATATCACCGAGCCGACCGCGCCTACCTTCGTGGACTTCATCACCAACTGGAATCCCGAAGGCAGCACCGAAGATGGCAGCGCCGGTGACGTTTCACCTGAGGGACTCGTCTTCGTGCCCGCCGAAGAAAGCCCAACAGGCAAGGCACTGTTGATCGTTGCCAACGAGTTCAGCGGCACAGTCTCGATTTGGGGCAGCAATCGGTAGGAGCTTTCTTCCCACCCCACCCGTGCCCTTACGATAACATGCGGAGAAAGCATCCTCAGATGCGGCATAGCACCCTCATTCCGGCATCTGAGGATGCCTACTCCACACGAAACTGGTGAATTGCTGAATTTTTGCAAAGGTGACGTAATTCAAAAAGAGCCATCCCGGCGTGGGATGGCTCTTTTGCTTTGCGAATCAATTTCAGTAATTCATGATTTTAACACAGAGTAGGCATCCTCAGATGCCGGGTAGACCTGAATAAGCCGCATCTGAGGATGCTCTCTCCGCAATTTTGCAGAAAATCGTGAAGTACTGAATTTAGCGGGAAACCACCGGTATGAAAAGCCGCACACTGACGGCTGCGCACTGTTCGGTGCGAGAAGTGACCTCGTTGCCGTCGACGATAGGCGGGGCGCTGTTGTTCGAGCACTGAAGTGCGCCGGTAATGGCGTTGCTGCGCATCACCAGCCCGGCCACATTGTCGATGGCCTGCAAGTTGCCGCCGATGTGGTTGCTGGTGGCAGCAAGCGCACGTCGATTGGCATCGAAGGTGAGGTTGCCCAAGATTTGTACACCGTCGATGGTGGCGCTGTCACCGGCGGCGATGTGAACGTTGCCGCCTACGCTGGAGCCGTTGTGGAGCGTAACCACAGTCGCGCCCTGCGCCTGTACATGACCGTCTACAGTCAGGCGACTGGCTTTGAGGGTGGCGCCGCTGCCCACCGTCACATTGCCGGTGGCGCGGGTGCCCACCAGGTTGCAACTTGCGCCGTCGGGCACGACGATGTTCTGATAGGTCTGTGATCCCATGAAGCCCTGGCAATTGACACTGTTTCCGCCCGGCGCAGGGGACGGCACCTGTGGCTCGCCTGCGAAGCCTGCACATTGGTCCTCGAAGGCGGCGGCTTGGTTGCGGCCACCGGTCGGCGGTGGGCTGTTTTCCTTGCACTGCAAGTTGCCGTCGATACGGTTGTCGGTGACGGAGATCCAGCCACGGTTCTGGAAGATCTGGATGTTGCCGCCCACCTGGTTGTCGGTGGCGTTGAGGGCGCCGTTGTTCGATTCGTATTGAATGTCACCGATGACGACCACACCGTCAACGGTGGCGCTGGCGCCCTGCTTCACCTGAATGTTGCCACCCACACGTGAGTCTTTGTGCACGGTGACGTCGGTTGCGCCGTCGGCCTGGATATTGCCTTCTACGGTAACTTCAACGGCCAGGAGGACGGCGTTGACACCGACGGTGATGTTACCGTCTACAAAAGTGCCGTTGAGGGTACAACTGGCGCCGGCGGGCACTTCAAGGTTCTCGAAACTTCCACCGCTGATGACGCCGCGACATTGGCCGCCACCGCCGCCGGGCTGTGGTGGGGTGGCAGTGCTGCCAGGTGTAGCTGTGGGTAAAGGTGAAGGTGAAGGTAAGGGGGAAGATGTGGCGGTAGGGGTGGGCTGCGACGAAGCGCCGCCGAAAGAGGTGCATTGATCCTCAAGGCTGGCGGCCTGGTTGCCGCTGCCAGAAAATGGTGAGGCGTTCTCTTTGCACTGTAGGTTGCCGTCGATGCGGTTGTCGATCACCTGCGCGCCGCCGCTGTTCTGGAAGATCTGAATATTGCCGCCGACGACATTGCGTTCAACACGCAGGAAATCGCTGTTGGATTCAAGCTGAATGTCACCGGTGACGTTGACGCTATTCACCGTGGCACCACCACCTTGCTTGATCTGCACACTGCCACCGACACGGGCATTCCCCTGCATAGTGACGTTGGTCGATCCCTCGGCCTGGATGTTGCCACCAACGATGACGCCATTGGCGGTTAACGTCGCCGCCGTGCCGACGAGGATGTTGCCGTCGACGCGGGTGCCGTTGAGGGTGCAGTTTGCGCCGTCGGGCACGATGAGGTTCTCGAAACTCTGTGCGCCGATGGTTCCTCGACATTCCTCGCTGTGGGGGGCAGCCACAGTATTGGACAGGTTCAAGATAATAATGGCCGATGCGGCCAGAAGAGCGCTTGCCCAGGTTATGAATCGCAACACTTTGTCGATCCTTTCGTCGAAAGACTTTGCTGTATGTTAGATTGGCTTCAAGAGCCACGTGAAGACAAGGCTCACTAATCTAATGCTTGGCAACAGGCAGAAAAATACATGAGATTGTCGTAAGGGCACACGACAAGTGAAAGTTTCTGACGATGACAAGCGATAGCAGCGGAATCGAGCCACTTCAATTTTCTGTAATCGAAGAGTCAGACAGCGAAATTGAGGGTTTCCTGTCGCGCCGGATCCGCGAGTTCAACAATGTTGTCTCGGAGCCACACCGCCGTGTGCGCGTGGACAAGCCACAGTCGCTGTCCATTGTGGTTCGCAACAGCGCAGGCGAGATTGTGGCTGGGTTGTCGTCTTCCACCTACTGGGAGTGGCTTGATATTGACAACCTGTGGGTATCCGAGCACCTGCGCGGCCAGGGGATTGGTCGTCAGTTGCTACGCCGCGCCGAAAGCCTGGCCCAAGCGCGTGGCTGCCGACGGGTGATGCTGACAACATTCAGTTTTCAGGCGCGCGGCTTCTACGAAAAAGAAGGCTATCAGGTGGTGGGCGCGCTGGAAGATTACCCGCCCGGGGGGGTGTATTATTGGATGAGGAAAGAGATGGTGGGGTGACAAGGTGACAAGGTGACAAGGTGACAAGGTGACAAGGTGACAAGGTGACAAGGTGACAAGGTGACAAGGTGATCGTGACAGGAATGTGTCCCCGCGTCAACAGGGTTGACACATTCCGTCGTCGGTCGTCCGTCGTCGGTCCTATGCCCGCGACCAATGCTGCCCCGTCTACGTATAGCATTGTACAAACTCAAAACACGCAAAAGGAGCGTTTTATGTCTTTTTTAGGGAATTTGGTCTGGTTGATTTTTGGGGGGTTGATTGCAGGGTTTATCTACATCTTGGGGGGGCTGGTGCTCTGCCTCACCATTGTGGGGATTCCATTCGGTTTACAGGCGATCAAGCTGGGTGTGGCCACGCTTACGCCTTTCGGCAAAGAGGTGGTAGAGACACGTAATGCCGACAGCCCGCTCAAGTTGATCTTCAACCTGATCTGGATTCTGTTGTTCGGTTGGGAGATCGCGGTGGCGCATCTGATCTCGGCGGCGATCCTGGCGGTTACCATCATCGGGCTGCCGTTTGCCAAGCAGCACATCAAATTGTTGCCTATCGCCCTGCTGCCCTTTAGCCGCGATTTGCGCTAGCCCGCAAGCGCCACTGCGCTTGAATCATCCTCTGCACATCGCGCCAGTTAAGCAAGGCCAGCCCCGTGAAGATGAGCGCCATGCCGCCCAGCATTGTCCTGGTGACCACCTCGCCCAGCAGCAACGCGCCGAGGAGCGTGGACGAGATCGGCATGACGTACGACGTCTGTGACGAAGCAGTTGCGCCAAAACGTTTGACGATGTAAAAACTCATGAGAAACCCCACAAACGTCCCAAACACAGAGGCGTAGAGCAATGCGCCTACGCCTCTGGCGTCCACTCGGCTCAGATCGAACCCTACCGTCGACAGTGTCACCGATACCATCACCAGTGCAGCGCTGAACATGCGGATGCTGGCGACATCGAACCCGTCTCCATGACGTAGAAAGCGCCGAGCGTAGATACTGCCCGACGCGCTGGCAAGGATCCCCGCGCCCGACCAGGCATAGCCGCGCCAATCGGCTTGGGCCAGCCCAACCAATCCTGTTTCGCCTTGTGTAAAGAGCAGAATTGCTCCGCTAAATGCCACCATCACACCCAAAGCTTTGCCCCACGTCATCGATTCATCTTGCAGAAAGATCTGCGCCAGGATCAACGTCACCACTGGGTTAAGCGTATTCAGCAGCGAAGCCACCCCACTCGACTGATACTGGAGCGACGATACCACCGATGTCATTGGAATCGCAGTGCCGATGATCCCCAGCACGGCGGCATGTATCCATAGCGTCCGTCCGCGCGGCCAACGGCGTGCAGTAAAGAGGTAAGCAGTCACATGTAGTGCAGCCGCCAGCGATAGACGCAGTGCGATGTACACCCGCGGATCGAATTGACCGACACTGAAACGAGAGACAACCAATGACGATCCGAAGATCGTCCCCAACAAAAGAACAAAGGGCAAGGAATTGGGGGGTTTCATCGAAAGCGTACATCCCAACTAAATGTTATGCTGGCGAGGAGACCAGCAGTAAGTTTTAAATTCAAGGAGGAAATTCACGTAATTCAGGGTATTGACCATAGTTTTCGATTCGACATGTAGGAAAATTGTAAAGTAAAGTTGGAGAAACAGTTTATATGTGATAAAGATTAGGGTTACACGCAACGCTGTCTCATCGTATTCAAAATCGGTTCAGATGTACAATCTGAATAAACGAACGGAAACAGTTCTATGTTGCTCATATTGTTGTTTACCCTCTTTGCCAGTGGTGTTTTGCTCTGGTTGATCCGCCCACACAACAAGAGCTACGCCGGTTGGCTTTCTGTGCTACCCCCCGCAGTTGTGGCGGGCTGGCTGCTGGCACAGGTGGAGCCGCTTGCCGATGGCATCATCTACACACAACAGGTGGCATGGATCCCCAGCCTAAATCTGGAGTTGGCCTTTCGCCTGGATGGATTGGCAATCCTTTTTGGGTTGATTATCAGTGTCATCGGTGCCGGCATTGCACTTTACACCCACTACTACCTCGAAGACGACCCCGAACAGGGACGATTCTACGCATTCCTCTTTGCCTTTATGGCGAGTATGTTGGGCCTGGTATGGTCCGACAATGTGTTGTCGCTCTTCGTCTTTTGGGAAGGGACGAGCATCACCAGCTACTTGCTCATTGGATTCAAGCACAAAGAGGAGAAGTCGCGCAAGGGTGCCAACATGGCGTTGGTCATCACAGGCTTTGGCGGCCTCTTCATGTTGGCCGGGTTTGTCTTATTGGGGCAGGCGGCGGGCACTTATACAATTAGCGAGATCCTGGCGACGCCTGGGCTCATGAATGCTGCGGTCTTCCCGTATGCGCTAGGACTGATGCTGCTGGGGGCGTTTACGAAATCGGCGCAGTTCCCCTTCCATTTCTGGCTACCAGGGGCGATGGCTGCGCCGACACCGGCAAGCGCCTACTTGCATTCGGCCACGATGGTGAAGGCGGGTATCTACTTGCTGGCTCGTATGCACCCAGCCTTCAGCGAAAGCCCAATCTGGTACTGGTCACTGCTTACAGTCGGCGCGATCACCATGACCATTGGTGCGATTTTTGCGTTGAGCAAGTCTGATTTAAAGGGGCTGCTGGCTTATGCCACAGTGAGCCAGTTGGGGATCTTGGTCATGCTACTGGCACTCAATTCCAAAGAGGCGGCTGTGGCCGTTGTGGTAGGGATCACGGCGCATGCGCTCTACAAAGGGCCGCTATTCATGGTGGCAGGCATCATCGACCACGCAACGCACACACGCAATATTCATCGCCTGGCAAAATTGATTCACACCATGCCGTTGGTAAGTGGGGTGGCGATCCTGGCAGCGTTGTCGATGGCCGGGCTCCCGCCCTTCTTCGGTTTCCTGGCCAAGGAGACGTTGCTAGAAAGCCTTTTCCACGAATTTCAGACACATGGGGGCGTTGTCCCCATGATTGAGATTGGGCTGACTGCGTTGGCCGGAGCATTCTTTGTGGCCTACAGTCTGACGCTGATCTGGGAACCGTTCTTGCGTCGGCAAGCGCCGGAGAATCCTGCGCAGATGCATCATGCGCCAAAGCTGCCTATCATACTGCCGGCGTTGGTGCTGGTGGCAATCGGGTTTGTGGTCTTGTTCGGTTTGGAGAGTTGGGATCCGTTGCTGTTTGATCCCACCAGTTCAGCGATCATGGGCAGTGAAGTCGAAACACATCTTGCACTTTGGCATGGGATCACGCCCTATTTGATCACGAGTGTCATTGCCATCGTGGTGGGTACGCTCATATTCTTCGCTCGAAATCGCATACGCGCTTGGTTGGCAGGCGGCCAAATCGATGGGGCAATGATCTTTGACATGACCATTAGCGGCATTTATGCCACGGCGCGTGCCGTCACCCATTTCATTCAAGGACGCACTCTCTCGACCCATGTGATGGTCGTTTTTCTGGCGGCCATCGCCGTCTTGGTATACGCAGCGCAGTTCATGAATTGGGGCGAACATTTGCAGCCCATGGCATCGCCGATCCGGTTCATAGAGCTTGTGCTTGTCATTGCGTCAATCATTGCGGCGTACAGCACAATCCGGGCAAGATCTAGACTGAACGGTATTGTCAGCCTGGGTGCAGTGGGCATCGTGGTCACAATGTTTTTCGTTTTTTTCGATGCGCCGGATCTCGCGCTGACCCAACTCTTGATTGAAGTATTAACTGTGGTGCTCTTGGTGTTGGTCTTCTACCGCTACCCATTCAACCCACGTCAACCATTCCCAAAAGCGATTATCATCCGCAACGTGATTGTAGCGGTTGTCATCGGCGTCTTTGGTTTTGTGTTTGTACTGATTAATGCGCAGCCTTTTGGTTGGGAGAACATTAGCACCTACTACTACGAACAGTCGATCCCGGGTGGACATGGCGGCAATGTTGTCAACGTGATCCTGGTTGACTTCCGCGGCTTTGATACGATGGGCGAAATCAGTGTACTGGGGATCGCTGCGGTGGGGGCCTATGCGCTTCTTCGCTCGACGCGTCTGCACATTCGCAAAGAGAGTAGCGCCCCAATAGCAGCCGAAAGTGCGCCGTCTACTTCAGGCACAGCGGACAAAGTAGAGAACGAACAAGCAGTAGAAGCCCCAAATTACGCCTTGCATGATACAAAAGGATAGCCTTCATGCCTGAACTTTATCTACGACTGTTAGCCCGTATTATGACCCCAGTCCTCATCGCACTCTCCATTTTCTTGCTGCTACGCGGCCATAACTTACCTGGTGGTGGGTTCATTGCCGGTTTGATGGCGGCAGTCTCCCTGGAGCTACAGATCCTGAGCACGGGAGACTTTCATATTCGGCGGCGCATTGGTCGGTTCATGCAGCCGGCCATCGGCATAGGCATTGCAGCAGCCATCGTGGCGGCCATCATCGGCTATCTCAACGGTGGTTTTTTCAAGGGCGTCTGGTGGAATCTAGCGCTTGGCCCCCTGCATATTGATCTGGGCACGCCACAGCTATTCGACATTGGGGTGTATATCACCGTGATTGCCGTCACGTCATCCTTCTTGCTTGGGCTCAGTCAATCTGCCGAGAGGACATAATTCAAATGCTTATTGTTCTAATGGCTTTACAAATTGGCATTCTCTTTGCCTGTGGCGCCTACTTGGTGATGCGACGTGGAGAGATTAAGTTGCTCCTAGGGTTGTCTCTCCTTAGTCACGCTGTGAACCTTTTGCTCTTCAGCACCGGTGCATGGCAACGCGGGCTGCCGCCGATCCTCGACAAGAGCAACATACCAACCGATTTCAGCGGCTATGTCGATCCCATCCCACAAGCACTGATCCTGACCGCAATTGTAATTAGCTTTGGGATTCTGGCATTTGTGGTGGTGCTGGTGAAACGTCGTTTCGAAGTCGGCCCGGTTGCAACTGCAACGGCAGGCGAGGTCAGCGCGCAGGCGCCCGTTACACAGACGCCCGACTATTACGAATTCGGCATGGATCCCACCGATGACGATTATGAATGGTTGGAATACCAAGCCGACGGTGAAGACCTTGCCTATCATGGACATAGCGACCGAAAATCCGGCGTGACTAGCCCTGCACAAACGAATCGAAAACAACAATGATAACACCTCAGTGGCTTCCATTTTTCGTTATTGTTCCACTACTGGCCGCTGCACTATCGCTCGCAATCTCTAGGATCGACCGGCAGAAGGCCCTGATTGGGCAGCGTACAATCGCAGGATTGGCTATCCTCGTCAATTTGCTACTGGCGATTGCTGCACTGGTCACTGTACAGAGTGGACGGCTGGTTGTCGACGTGGGTCTTTGGCCGGCACCTTATGGCATTACCATGGTGGCAGACGGCCTTAGCGCGATTATGCTGTTGCTGACGGCGATCCTGGCTGTCGTAATCTTCCCCTACGCCATCGGCACGCTGGATGCACGCGAGTACATGAACTATCACCCGCTTGTGCTCTGCTTGATTACGGGTGTCAACGGCGCCTTCCTAGCCGGTGACATTTTCAACCTCTACGTCTTTTTTGAGATTTTGTTGATGAGTAGTTTTGTCCTTCTGACATTGGGCGGCACGGCCGGCCAAGTCAGGGGTGGTATGCGCTACGTCGTGCTGAACTTAATCGCTTCGACGGTGATGCTCTCAGCCATCGGCGTTGCCTACGGCGTGCTGGGCACACTCAATATCGCGCACATGGCCCAACGCCTGGAGCAAGCGCCTGCACATACAGTCTTGATTATCGGCGGCATGCTGATGATCGCATTCAGCAGCAAAGCAGGGCTTTTTCCTCTTTACTTTTGGTTGCCTGTGAGCTATCACACCACGCACCCAGCGATTACAGCATTCTTTGGTGGTTTACTCACAAAGGTGGGCATTTACACTTTGTTCCGCTTCTTGCCCTTGCTCTTCCCCGACCTGTTGTTGGAATGGCAGACGCTGATCCTGGCGGTGGCCGGGTTGACCATGCTAACAGGTGTTTTGGGCGCAATGTCGGTGAACACGGTGCGTCGTGTCCTCAGCTTTCACATTATCAGCCAGGTTGGCTACATGGTGATGGGGCTGGGCGTTGCCGCCAGCGGCAACCGACTGGCCGCTGGTTTCGGCATGGCCGCAGGCATCCTCTACCTGGTTCACCACATGATTGTGAAGACGGCGTTGCTCATGGCCGGCGGCGCAGCGGAGTTGGAGGCGCAGAGCGGGAACCTTGTGCAGGGGAAATTGCGTGGCCTCATGAATACTCGGCCTGTCCTCGCTGTGATCTTCTTTATTGCGGCGATGTCGCTGGCCGGGATTCCACCGTCGAGTGGATTCGTAGCCAAGTTGAGTTTGCTGCAGATTACACTGGATACAGGACATTGGCTGATAGCGGGCGTTAGCCTCGTAGTGAGCATCCTTACCCTGATGAGCATGGCCCGTCTATGGCAATATGGATTCTGGGGTGAGCGACAGACAGCGCAGCCCGCAGAGCGGATTCTGGATTCGAGACGCCGACAGTGGCTTATTCTGACGCCGATTGCAGTATTGATCACCTTGAGTTTGAGCATCGGCATCTTTGCAGAATCCATCTTCCGGCTATCGAATACAGCCGCGGAGCAGGTGATGGATCGAGAAGGCTATATCAGCGACGTTGGTCTTCAAGATCTGATCCAAACCCTGGATGCACCCCAGGACAGCGCGCCCCAAACTGTGAGCGAAGGACACTAACCCCATGAGTAAACGCCAAAAGGCTCAAAGCACCTCTGAACGCAAAGGCACAAAACAGCCATTTCGCCCAGGGCCGAGTGGATCGGGGAGCAAATTCCTTGTTCTGCTCTTGATCAACATCCTCGTCGCCATGTTCTGGGCGGTGCTGGTGCCGGTTTTCGGCACACTGGATTATGTCATCGGCTATCTGGTCGGTCTCGCCTTTTTAACGCTGGTCGAGCGCAGTTTTGCGCGGCAGACAGTGCGCGTTCTGTCCTTTCTTGTCTACGCATTCTGGCAGATCGTTTTGAGCAGCGTAAGCGTGGCTTGGATAGTCGTACAGCCCCGTACAGCGATGCACGCCAAGCTGAAGCGGGCGATTGTATCGGTGCCACTTACAGTGAGCAGTGACTTTGAAATCGCAGCCCTGGCTACTCTGATTACGCTCACGCCCGGTACACTCAGTATGGAATTGAGCAATGATAGAAGTACGCTCTATGTCCATAGTATCAATGTCAATGACATTGATGCGTTTCGCCGCGAGATCAAGGACGGATTTGAGTATCGCATTCTACAAATCACCCAAGGAATCGTCTGATGTTCTTATCGATGGATCTCACACCGTTTCAAATGGGTCTCGAAATTCTGATCAGCCTGTTGGCCATCTCGTTGATCCTCTGCTTCATCCGATTTTTCATCGGCCCTGCACTGCCGGATCGCACCGTCGCCTTCGATCTGATCTCAATTCATGCCGTGGCTATCATTGCACTGTTTGCGATGCGCATCGGTTCGTCCGTGGTAGCTGATGCCACCATCGTGATCAGTGTGCTGGGCTTCTTGGGTACAGTGATGTTGGCGCGTTATTGGGAACAGTCGGGCAACCGGGAGAACTAAGTCACATGGAACTGTCAGTAAAAGAGATGATTGTCCTCACAATTGCAGCAATCGGTACACTTTTTATCATCGTCAGCGCGATTGGCGTCTTGCGGCTACCTGATGTATTGTCGCGTATGCATGCGCTTGGCAAAGCCGCCACACTGGGTATCGCCGGTCTGTTATTCAGCGCCGGGGTCTTCTTTTTTGAGGATGGCACCGTCTTTTTGCGGATGATTGTTTTGATCGTCCTCTACTTCATTACAGCGCCGGTTGCCAGCACAATTATGGGGCGCGCGGCCTATCGCTCGCTCAACAAAGAAGATTTGGGGTTGAATTTCGATCAGATGGGCCCGAGTCAAGCGCCTGCGCAGAATCCACCATCCACTGCAGAAGGTCGCACGATATGAAAAACTCGAACCATGAGCTGGATTTGGCGCTCCTTTCCGACGCCACGGCGCTTGCCCACCTCTTCGACGACCGTCAATCGCAACACGGTGCCGTCAACCCACCCGTGGTGCACGCCAGCCTCTTTGCCTACCCCGACTATGAAACGTGGAAGGCCAATGTCACCGGTGAAAAGCGTCGCGCCTTCACCTATCACCGTTCGGGCAACCCCACAGTCAAACTACTCGAACAAAAGATCGCCCACCTGGAACATGCCCCCGACTGTATCGCTTCGTCTTCGGGGATGAGTGCGATTAGCATGGTACTCTTTGGGCTGCTGGAAGCAGGTGATCATGTCCTCTGTGTGAAGACGGTCTATGGGCCGGTGCGTGCCATGTTTGCGTCGATCTTCAGTAAGTTCGGCGTCGAAATCACCTACTTCGATTCGGAACAGTCGACGGATCTGTCACCATTGCTGCGCGACAACACCAAGCTCATCTACCTGGAATCACCCTCCACCGGCGTCTTCGAGATCCAGGATCTGCGCGCTGTAGCCAAACTGGCCCGCGAACGCAACATTTGGACGGCCATCGACAACACCTGGGCCACGCCGCTCTACCAAAAGCCACTCGATCTAGGCATCGACATTTCGATCCACTCAGGAACGAAGTACATCGCCGGTCACTCCGACTTAATGCTGGGACTGGTGGCAGGCACCGAAGACGCCATGAAGTTGGTGCGGCGTGTCTACTCGCAACTGGGCGCATCCCTCGCCCCCGACGACGCTTACCTGGCGCTGCGTGGCTTACGTACACTTCCCCTGCGCCTCAAACGCCACGAAGCCTCCGCCTTGGAGATTGCTCAATGGCTTGAGGCCCATCCCATGGTCACCGAAGTGATGCACCCTGGCCTACACAGCTTTGAGGGCCATCAACTGCACCGCAGCCAATGTAGCGGCGACAGTGGCCTCTTTTCTTTTTCGTTGCAGGCGCGCAGCGAAGCCGCCCGCGCTGCCTTTGTCAACAGCCTGGCCTTTTTCAGCCTGGGCTACAGTTGGGGCGGTTACGAAAGCCTGCTCTCCCCCCTCGCCTTCAGCTACTACGGCAACGACGAACTGCGCCAGGATCTGGGCCTCTCGGATCACATGTTCCGCGTCTCCATCGGCCTCGAAGAGCCGGCGGATCTGATTGCGGATCTGGAACGGGCGCTCGACGCCTACAAACAGACGGATTGAGATGCGTAGAGATTAAGCGATTTCAGATCCTGTACAGGATCTGAAATCGCCTAATCGCCTAATCGCTCAATCTCCCTTTTCACCACCCAACCCACTTTCGGGGAAAAATCAATGTCAACCCAACCTCTCCTCCTCGCCATCGACGTCGGCACTTCGTCGGTGCGCTGTAGTTTGTGGACGGTCGATGGATCGCCGGTGCCGTCGTCGCAGGCGCAACAGCGGCTTGCCTTTAACGGCGACGGCCAGGCCGACGCCGATGCCGTACGGCAGGCAACCGAAAGGACGCTCGACGTCTGTCTGGCGCGGCTGCGCAGCGAACGCAATGGCCGAATCGTAGGCGTGGGCTGGGCCTCCTTCGCCATGAGCTGGCTCGGTGTCGACAGCCGAGGCAAACCGGTGACGCCCGTCTTCACCTATGCCGATCCCCTTAGCGGCGACTACGCCCGCAGCCTGCGCAACGAACTAGACGCCGCCGGCACACTCTTGTCCACCTACCAGCGCACAGGGACGCCCATCCACACCGCCTACGCGCCCGCCCAACTCCTGCGCCTCGCCGCGGAGGACGCCGACCGGCTGGCGCGTGTGGTCACCTGGCAGACGCTTTCGGCCCACCTCCTGGCTGGGTGGATGGGTACGTCCTTTGCGCCGGTGAGCAGCAGCGAAGCAGGCTGGACGGGTCTCCTCAACCGCGCCGCCGACACCTGGGACGACAAACTGGTCGAGTTGCTCCCCATCACCGCAGACAGCCTGCCGCCCATTCATGACTACGCGCAAAGGATGAATGGATTGTCTGCCATTTACGCCAAGCGCTGGCCCGAACTGGCCGATGTTCCCTTTTTCTTAGCGGTGGGCGACGGCGCAGCGGCCAACATCGGCACCAGTTGCACCAACGCCGAACGGCTCGCCCTCACCATCGGCACCAGCGGCGCCACCCGCGTCATTGTGCGCACCGACGGCAAGGACACAATTGCCGTGCCGCCCGGCCTCTGGGTCTATCCTGTAGATGGTCATCGACGGCTGCTCGGCGGCTCACTCACCGACGGCGGCTCGCTCTACACCTGGCTACGCCGCACCCTGGCCAAAGAGAACAACGATCAACTGCTGGCCGATGCCGCCCGCGTTGCCCCCGATGCACATGGGCTGACCCTGTTGCCCTTCTTGCGCAGCGAACGCAGCCCCGGCTGGGCCACCGCCGCCGATCTCACCATCAGCGGCATCTCCGCCGAAACCACACCCGCCGACATCCTGCGCGCCGGACTGGAGGCGGTGGCCTATCGTTTTCGCCTCATCGCCGACCGGCTGGCTCCCTCGCTGGCCGACGGCGCACAGATCTACGCCAGCGGCGGCGCGCTCCAATCGGCGCCCCTGTGGCGGCAGATCCTGGCCGACGTGTTGCAACGTCCTGTCCACGCCACCGAAATCGACGAAGCCACCAGCCGCGGCGTAGCGATCCTGGCGGCACAGGCGCTCGGCCTCGTCCCCGAAGACTTGCCCCTGCTCCCCATTGCGGAAACGGCGTACCCGTCCACTGAAGCGGGGGAGCGGTATACCGCCGCAGTGGAACGGCAGCAGGTACTGTATGGGAAGATTTTGGGGGAGAGTGCGCAGTATGTGTAAATTTTGAATGACGCACCTGAGTTTTCGTGGTGTGTATCCCCGTTGAGCCTATTGGACGTTCGCAGGTACGCTTCGGTGTGCTTTCTCCTCAAATTGTGAAATAAGACCGAACCAAACAATTTCAACCGCAAAACAATAGGAGGAACCTGGGGGGTAACTCCCTTGTTTTGCGCGCCCACTGCGGCTAGCCTAAATGGGTGTTATCCGGCATTCGTTCAGTCTTAGCAAAGGAGAAAGCAATGGGCGACAAGGTGATCCGCGTGGCAGCGACATCCATCCCACCGCGCGTGGCCGGTGCAATCGCCAAGACGATGCGCGAACACCGCAGCGCCGAAGTACAGGCGATTGGCGCCGGCGCTGTCAACCAGATGCTCAAAGCCGTGATCCTGGCCTGCCACTACGTGCAGCCGGACAAGATGCAGCCATTCTGTGTGCCATCGTTCATCGAGGTCGACGTGGATGGGCGTCCTTGCACGGCGGTGCATCTGTTGGTGTTGGCGGAAGCGGGTGAATGAGCAGCCACCCATTTTTCGCGTTGCAATTGTTAGACAGAGTAGGTACAATGGGCAAACGACAACAACCCCCAGATCACCGTCGCCCTCTCGATCCTTTCAATACCGCCCCGGCGGCGGCCAGGTCCTCCACGAAGTTGGTGGCGGAATGATTTTCCCTGTCTTACAAATCGGATACTATTTTGAACTGTCTCGGACTTTTCGCTGATTTGGCGAGAGGTACTCTTTGGTTTAACACATGGCATCAACGCGCAATGCGCCTGCTAGCGGACATTTCGAGGTTAACGGTTACTTGATTACATAGAGTTGGGTGAGAGGAGCGGCGTATGAACAATCAATCAGTAGTTCCTGACTCTTGGAAGACTGATCATCTAATTGTATTGGTGGGCGGGAACCCGATCCCAAATTATGTTGTCTCGTTGCTTTTATTGAATGAAGAGGGGACGTTGCATCTGATTCATTCCCCAGAGACAGAAGAGATTGCAAAGGGATTGGCCCGCAAGTTCCCGAAAGCTCAATTTCATGAAGTGCCTGATCCGGCCAATCGAACTCACATTCGAGCAGCCATATCGGCGGCGTTAGATAAAGCCAATGCCTCGGTAGGGCTGAATTATACGGGCGGCACTAAGGCGATGGCTGTCCATGCCTATCAAATGGTCTGCGAAAGTAAGCGGAAAGTGGTGTTGACCTATCTAGATTCACGCTCTCTTGAATTAAGACAGGATGAACAGGCACTAGGAATCTCGGTCAAATTTGCCGTAAAACCGGGGATTCAGGATATATTGGACATCCAAAATATTTCACCGCTAAGGCCGGTGACGGAGGCTTCGGTACAACCGATCTTACGTTCACTGAATCAAGCCCTGGCCCAAGCTCATACATCTGATGGGGGGATTGGTGAGTACAGTAACTGGTGTTGTAAGTATCTTCGCGATGATAGAGGTAAGTTAGTAGAGAAAACCAAGGATCTAAAAACGAATCCGATTCCCTTCCCGGATACGCCTGGTCTGCAAGCAGTGGCTGCTGCCATGCGTGAAGCCTTTGCAATTGATGCCGTCGACTTTGATCCGCAAGTCGTCGTGAATCAACTCAATCCCAACCCATATATCAGGAAAATTGGTCACCTAATCAAATATCTGGATGGTGGTTGGCCCGAACAATTAGCGATGGCGGCGTTTTTTGATAACAAGATAACCTGTGACATTCATGATTTGGCCTGTTCTGTTGAAACAACAGAACGCTATAACTTTGAGTTCGATGTGGCTGCTTTGCAGGGTTACCAGCTTTATGCCGTCTCATGTACACGCAGCAATGACACAGCCTTGTGCAAATCGAAGTTGTTTGAAGCCGCTATCCGTGCCGGCCAACTTGGGGGTGATGAAGCAAAAGTTGGGCTTGTCTGCTCTCATAATGATCCGGAAAAGTTACGACGGCAGGTGATTGAGTTATGGCGGTCGGCCAATAGTGCGCATATTCGTGTCTTTGGCCGAGATGACTTGCTGAGATTGGCCGAACGATTTAACGGATGGCTCTCTTGAATCAAGCAGCAGAAAGTTTGGGGACGATCCATGACTGAATTCACCTTAGTTCTGGTTGATACAACCGGTGTCCAGCAGTATATCTTTGGCAGCAATCGCTTGCGCGAGAATGCGGCTGCCTCGTATTTGGTCTATCAAGCGACGGAGGGCTGGCTGCTTGAAGAGCCTGAAGTCATGTTGAACACAACCAAACACAATCTTGCCAGTCAGCAGTTGAATCAAGATCTGCGGATAGAACGGCACGATCTTGATGCAGAGTTGTTCTATGCCGGGGGAGGCAACTGCGCCATTCTCTTCCGCACAATCGATCTGGCAATGCAGTTTGCCAGCCAATTAAGCGGTCGGCTGTTGACCGAGGCACCTGGTTTAGATGCTGTGCTGGTGACCAGATCCTTTGCCTGGAGAGAGCCACTTGCGGCAATCATGCAAGATGCACTGTCTGAATTGACCAAGAAAAAAGCCGAACGGGAGTGGTCACAGCCCTTACAAGGTCTGGGCGTTACGGCGGCCTGTCAATCGACTGGACTGGCGGCCAGTGATGTGATGGTAGAGCAAGTTGGCGAGAATTTGATTCCCGTTTCTGCTGAGGTGGCGGCTAAGTGGAACAAGAACCGAAGCGCCAATCAGTATTTGCAGGAAACGTTTTCGTTAGGCAACGATGAGTTCATCTATACCAATCAGTTTGACTTGCTAGGCCGTTCGACCGGGGAATTCAGTTACATCGCGGTCGTCCATGCCGATGGCAATGGAATGGGCAAACATCTCGAAACGATTACTAAAAAATTCGCCCAGGTCGGTTCAGAGAAAAACCGCGAGTATATCGATGCGGTTCGGCGCTTTTCAAATGAGATCAGAGCCGCCGGAAAGGGAGCGCTTCGGTCTGTCATTGATGCTGTTTTGGAGTGGAACCAAAGTGATAACAACAAGCTAAAACCTGCCATTGACAAGGAAGCTGGAAAGAAGTGTCTTTCCGTGCGCCCGATTGTCTTCGGTGGGGATGACGTTACCTTTGTCTGTGATGGGCGCATCGGCTTGCGTGCGGCCAAGGTATTTCTGGACGCATTTGGCGATTACACCATTCACGATGCTAACGGCGAGAGAAAGCCGACGATAGCGGCAGCAGGGGTAGCGATTGTCAAAGTTCATTATCCGTTTGCGCGTGCCTATCAACTGAGCGCAGAATTGTGCCAAAACGCGAAAAACGCAGATCGCAGCGTTCCTATGCTGGATTGGCATATGGCGCAATCTGGTCTGTCCGGTTCGCTGGAAAGTATCCGCGGTCGAGAATACGCCGTAGCATCAAAGTCTTTGTTGATGCGTCCTCTTGCCTTGCAGACGACAACTCCACTTGAATGGCAAACCTGGAATAACTTTCAAACCATTTTGGCTACGTTTCAAACTCGTGAAGAGTGGTCGCGTAATAAGGTAATGGCGCTGCGCGAGATACTACGCGAAGGACCAGAAGCGGTGAGCGCCTTTTTGCTTCGCTATGACCTCAACTTGCCAGAGATCGACACCGTCCAAACTACCTACCTTCGGACTGGGTGGTCGGGCAATCGCTGTGTCTACTTTGATGCAACTGAAATGATTGAGCAGGAGATATTGTTATGAGTCAGTCAGTCTCGCAAGGGATCCTATCTCTCTGGTTTCAATTGGAAAGCGCGGCAACATTTGGCCGTGGAGAAGGGATTCCAGGAGTAATCGATCGCGATGTTGTAATCGATGAATTGGGTTGCCCATATCTGCACGGACGGACACTCAAGGGACTTTTGAATGAAGTCTGTATCGATCTGCTCTGTGCGCTTGACCAACATGCCAGTTTTGACAGATGGGTCGAGGCAGCGGATGCCCTCTTTGGTCGCCCTGGCAGCACCCATTCCACCCACGGCATCATGTACGTTGGACATGCCCAACTGCCCGAAGACCTGCGGCTGGCAATTCAGGCAGAAATCAGGCAGGAGAGATGGACACGTGAGGAAATTACAAATTCTTTGACCGCTATCCGTCGTCAGAGTGCAATGGAGGTGACGGGTGTGCCGAAAGCAGCCTCTCTGCGTTCAATGCGGGTGATATTGCGCCAGACTACCTTTGTTTCCCAATTGCACTTCAGGCGTGTCTTAACCGGCTCCGAACAAGCCCTTTTGGCAGCCTGCGTCAAAGGACTGCGCCGCGCCGGCACAGCCCGTAACCGCGGACGCGGCCGTTTGGTTGCCTGGTTAGAAGATGAGCACGGAGCAACGGTTACAGAAGGCTGGTTTCAACTCTTCAAACAAGAGGTGGGTGTATGATTGCTGTGACCTATCGAATTACTTTGCTAGAACCATTGTTAGCAACGGCTTTAGACGGTGACCCCAACAGCGCCATCTCCCACCTCTATATCCCCGGCAGCATGATTCGCGGCTACCTGGCTGGGCGATTGATCGATCCTGCCGACGATGCGGCCATTTCGCAACGTGATCCTTTGTTTGACGGGCAAACCCGCTTTCTCAATGCCTATCCGGCAACTGAGCAAGGGGGGCGTCTGCTGCCTGTTCCTCGTTCGCTGTACAAACCCAAAGAGCAAGCACGCAATCGGTATCCAGATCGGGGCCGACAAAATTTACCCGCAGCCGAGGGCGATGATCTTCTCCCTGAGGGCTATGTTGAAGACCGAGCGATCCTGGCCGAAGAAGACTGGGAAATCAAGAAACCACTGCAGATACCCGGTTTTGTCTTGATTGAAGCTGCCGATTCAGAAGCTGTGTTACATATTCCCAGCAGGCAGATTACTATCCATACCCAGCGAGATCCCAAAGCCGGGCGAGCCAAAACCGGCAGCGGGGCAGTCTATCGTTATGAGGCGCTGGAAAAGGGACAGAGCTTTATCGGTGCCGTCGTTGTGCCCAATCAACAGACAGCAGCGAAGATCGTAACGGGTTTGAATCCACAGATAGCCCACATGGGTCGCGCGGCCACAGCCGGCTATGGTCGGGTGGAGTTTAGCCAGGTGAAGATCGAGGCCAACTGGCGTGAATGTGAAATGGCGGTGGACGATCTCCCGGCTCACCAGGATCTGGTGATCACATTACTGAGCGATACTATTTTGCGCAATCACAAGGGGCAACCTCATACAGATTTGTGCTGTGCGTTGGCCGAAGAATACCAGCTTACCTTTGAAGTTGTGCGCGCCTTCAAATCAGTCCATTATGTAGGCGCGTTCAACCGTAAATGGGGTCTGCCTTTGCCCCAATCGTTAGCCTTGGTCGCCGGGAGTGTCTTTGTCGTCCGTTGTGCTGATCCTATCCCCACAGCGACTTTACAGACAATCGCCGAACGCGGCATCGGGCAACAGCGGATCGATGGTTTTGGTCGCCTTGCCATCAACTGGCAACAGGAAGAGACGCTTCGCGAGCGAGAATACAGGACATCCCGCGATTACTCACAGCCGAAACTTGAGAGTGACTCTCGCTCTGTGCAAATGGCCCAACTGATGGCAATGCGACGAAGGCGCCAAGACTTAGATAAGGCATTGGTGGAGGCGGTGGCCAAGTTACCCATTCAGCACGCCCCTCCCAACAGCCAATTGAGCCGATTGCGCACGATTACGCGGAACGCGCTAGACGAGCAAACCTTGAGGAAAATTTGCGATTTGTTGACCCCGGATAACGCCAACGCGCTGAAGAGTGGAGCCTTACGCAAATTTGAAGCGGCGCGTATCAATCGGGTTCCTCTTAGCAGATGGATTCGCGAATTGGCAGAAAAGCCTGAGAATGTGCGGCAGTATTTCTCTAAGGCTGGGCAAGCGGTCACGTTGGGTGGAATCGAGCCACCAGCCAAATTGGAAATCGAATACGCAGCGCGACTCATTGACGGCGTCCTGGCGCAGGCGATGGATATGCGGGCAAGAGATGGAGCGAACCGTAAGCAGCAAACAGAGGAGCAAGCGCATGACCGATCCAAAATATAAAAGAGCGCGCAACATCCAGGAACGGATTCATGTTTCGGGGCAACTAGTCCTTGAGACGCCGGCCCACTTTGGCAATGGTGCTGTGCGCAGCGGCGCCTTGCTCGACATGACTTTGATCACAGATGAGTTCGACGGCCGCCCTATGATTCCTGGCACAACCATTG
The DNA here is from genome assembly GCA_016124945.1 of bacterium. Taxonomy (GTDB): domain Bacteria; phylum Chloroflexota; class Anaerolineae; order Caldilineales; family Caldilineaceae; genus RI-153. Next base: position 114,964 of record WGMT01000042.1, read on the forward strand.
CCGGGGCCTTGCGCAGTTACTTACGCGAGCGTTTGCACGGCTATGGTGAAGAGGAAGCTTCTGATCAGGGAATCGGTTGGCTATTTGGCACAAAAGTACAGACCGATGAAGGCGAGCAAAGCCTGTTGATCATTGAAGATGCTCTCGCTCACTCCTATTCCATCAGCTTTCGTGATGGTGTGCGCATCGACTCACAGATTGGGATCGCGCAAGATCAGGCTAAATTTGACTTTGAAGTATTAGAGGCAGGCAGTTGTTTTGATCTACATTTTGAACTCGCTCTGACACCCGATCATCCTGCCGACCAACTTCTGCCGCTTCTGGCCGCAGCCTTGCAAGGATTTGAAAGCGGCGAAATTCGGCTTGGCTTGCGCAAACGCCGTGGCTACGGGCAGTGCAAGGTGATGCAGTGGCAGGTAAGCCGCTATAACCTGATGAATCCGATTGAATTATGCGGTTGGCTAGAAACGCCCTCATTGGATCACAGACAGTCGCAAAAATCTGCGGCTATTGTTGAAGCCCTTCACGTTGCTGCTGATTCGACAGATAGCCGTGAACAACTACGGTTAACTGCTCAATTTGGCTTGCAAAATTCTTCAATTTTGATCCGCTCCGGCTTTGGAGAAAGCAACGACGCACCGGATTTTGTCCATCTCCATGCAAAAGATCGCGATGGCAATCTGCGTCCCGTAATCCCTGGCACGAGTTGGACAGGGGTAATTCGGCACCGCGCTCTGCGCATTGCGAATACAATTGCAGATTCTCGCCAGATCCCAGCCAGCGACCCTGTCCCCCAACTGATCAATCAGTTATTCGGTGACATGCCTACCCAGGCAGGAAACAAGTCCCAGGCTTCGGGCCACGCCAGCAAGGTACAGATCGATGAGACCGTGATCGAAAATGGCCATTCGCTCTATCAAACGCGAGTGCGGATCGACCGCTTTACAGGCGGCGCACTGGATACCGCCCTGTTTGAAGAAGCCCCGGTTTATGGCACAGCGGAAACAAGGGTCACGATGAACCTGCATGTGCGTAACCCAGAACGTTATGAGATTGGCTTGCTCCTGCTGATCTTAAAAGATCTGTGGACAGGAGATCTACCGATTGGCGGTGAAACATCCGTCGGGCGCGGGCGATTACAGGGGCATCATGCTGAGGTCGCAATCACTGCTCAGTCTGCAAGCCGTAAAACCTTTGTATTGACGAAGGATCTCCCTGCGTTGGGCCTGAGCAAAGAAGCACAACAGACGTTGCAGAGCTATGTAGATGAGCTATGGCAGTACTTGCAGAAAGGTTTGAATGATAATGCCGACGCAAAATAACCCGGAACGCAAGATTCAAACCGGACAAAGCCAACTCACTCCGATTGATATCCTTATGATTGGCCGCGATCCGATTGCCTGGTTGTTGGGAAAGGCCGAATCCAATATGATCCTCCTGGCCCACGCCGATGATGGGGTTATCTGGGGCAAAGTCAGTTCTGGGGACGAAAAACAATTTCTCTTCCCCGCGTTAAGTCTGTTTAGTCAGGTTCCATTCCGGTCACAGACTTTACAGATGGCGCGTCTATTCAATGCACAACAAGAGATTTTCCTTTGGCGCATGGATGAAGGCAAATGGCTGGCACGCGTTCTACACGATGGCACAGGCGAACGCTGTTTATTCCTGGATGAAGCACAGGTCCTTTGGGGAACGCGAGTGGCTGAAACCCACGCTGGCTTTAGTTTGATGGAAGATGGCGAGCAAAGACTGCATCATGCTGTACCATTGGCCCTAGCAGACCGTGGATGGGAAAAGAACAGGCGTCCACTTCGGCTCCAGGTGCGCCATTATCTAGAAGCCGACGATAACGGTTGGCTGCAGATTGCAGACAGTCGTTTAGTGCAAGTAAAAAAAGAGGAGTAAAGACAATGCCACTGCCAAAACACAAAAACCCAACGACCGAAGATCGGACTGCCTGCGCGCCCTATAATTTTGTACCCTTGCCGGAAAAAGTGGCCGTTGCCGGCGAGCCACTTCCGCGTGATCGTTACCATTCGGATCGTCATACAGGCACTATTCATTGTCGGCTGACGACGGAAACTCCAATCTATACCCGCGCCGCGCTCGAGCAACATGAAGCCGATACGCAAGCGGCGAAAGATAAAGCCGATTTTTTTTATGTAGATTCGGCCACGAAAACTCCGGTGATTCCCGGTAGCAGTCTGCGTGGTGTGCTGAGAAGCCTGATGGAGATCGTCGCCTATAGCAAAGTCTATGCGGTTCGTTCAACTCCATTAGCCTTTCGCACATTTACCGACAAGACCAGCCTGGCTCCTATCTACCGCAACCGGCTAATGAGTGAAGATCAAAAGAACCACTTTACCCCCCGTGTGATAGCCGGTTACATTGAACGCCACCAAGGGCAAGTGGCGAATCATGACGGTGAATGGGTGATTCGACCCGCAAAAGCAATTGATGGGGTTACGTTTGCGCGTATCCCGATTCGCTTGATTCCCCGCCGCCTGCCTCGCTGGCATGGTTGTCGCAATGCCAGTCAGGTTTGGGTGAAATTGGGGCCTTATGAATATCAACCTGTACAAGATGGCCGTCTTCAGATCAAATACGCCAAAGTTCAAGAGGCGGTTGATCATGCTCCGACCTCATCTGGATTTGAAACATGTGTGTTGGTTAAGAGCGGTTATATGTCCAAAAAATTACATGAAACCGTTGTTTACCCAGCAGACAAGAACGACAATAACCTGATCCCCATTCCAACTGAGCTGGTTTATGCCTACCAAGACCAGATTAGCCCTGAACAAAAGAAGCTCTTAGGCGAGAATGGTGTGCTACAAGAGCATCAGCCTGTCTTCTATCTGCTGGAACAACAGACGGTTGGTGCAAAGCCTGAACTCGTCTTTTTTGGACATACGATGATGATGCGCATGACCTATCCCTTTGCGCCGCTCGATTTTGTGCCTGAGTCGCTGCGTAATGCCGAAGATCTTGACCTCGCCGAAGCGATCTTCGGCTGTGTCGAAGATGGCAATCATGTGAGCAAAACCTGCGCTGGCCGTGTGTATGTCTCCGACGCACAGCTGTCCGCTGACCAAACCGATGAGTCGATCTGGTTAACGGCGACCTCCATCACGCCGAAAATCCTAAGTGGTCCAAAGCCGACCACCTTTCAGCATTACCTGACCCAGCAAACGCCGGATGCTACCCCGGCAGGCTATACCAAAGATCGACAACCAAAGACAGAGATTCGGTTGCAAAGCTATGCTGATCGACCTGGAATCGATACAGTGATCCGCGGACACAAACTCTATTGGCATAAGGGGGGCGTCAATGTTGAGGAGATTCAAGAGAGCGCCGAGACGTTAGAAAAGTTGGCTAAGGTTGATGACAAACAACATACACGGATCAAACCAGTCAATGCAGGCGTTCGCTTTGAGTTTCAAATTGCCTTCGAAAATTTAAGCGAGGTGGAATTAGGCGCTCTGTTGTGGGTGCTGATGTTGCCTGGCGATAGCAACAAAGAGTATCGTCATCACGTTGGAATGGGTAAACCACTGGGGATGGGGACAGTAAAACTTGAGCCGGAACTTCATCTTTCGCAGCGGGTTCAGCGGTATGCCGAATTATTTCAACAAGATGATTGGCACAAGGCAAGTTGGGTTGCGACTAGTGCAGAAGTTGCTGCACTGCTCGATGCATTTGATCATTATGTGCGCACCCAAACGGTGCAGTTACAGAGCGCCAACACGCTGCTCGATCTGGATCGGATTCAAACCTTGCTAAAGCTGTTGGAATGGCCAGGGCCTGATCACGAACAGACTCGTTATATGGAGATTGAATACCCTGATCCAAATGCAAAACGAGGCAAGCGCAATCAGTATGATAGTCGGCCGGTTTTGCCCGATCCACTACAGATCCAGGTTGAGCAAAAACCGCAATCCAAGGCAAAGGGATCTTCAGTCGTCGCCGAACCGGAACGTGCTCAGGTAAGAAATCCCATCGCATTGCTGCAAACCGGACAAGTGGTGTCTGGCACGGTAGTTCGGTTCAAGAAAGCCCGATTCTATATAGATATCGGGGCAGAGCATGAGGCAGAACTTCATAAGCGCGAGTTTGTCGGTCGCAACCCACCAAACCCCGGTGATGAGATTGAAGTGCAAATTGAGGAAGTCGCTGACAAAAAACACATCAGACTCATCCTTCCCGCACAAGGATAAGACCATACGTCACAAGTTAAGGATTTTGAGTCTCTGTCAAGTCCCACTTTACCATTAGGCGAGGCCAATTGGGGATTGCAGAGGTAAAGCTCGGAGGGGGGAAATCGCCCAAGCAAGGAATCGATCAACTCTCAACCGCGGGCAGTCGCGAATATCTGGGCACCTACACGGCAAAGTTTCTGATTGTGGCCGGGCAACTCAAAGCGGAAATTCGTACACTGGCCCAGGAAAAACAGGTGACAGTGATCGAGTTACCCAACTACCGCCAAGGACGCCCCCTGCCCAAACAGGACGCTGATCGCCTGACACAGACTGTCCGCGAAAAGCTGTTGGGGGTAAAGAGATGACATCTACGCCGGCAACCAATCCCGCGCCAGGACCTCTGTCAACGTGAAGGGGCAGGCGGTAGGGAAGCCCTCTTGCGGTAAGCCGGTTTCGCGCATGGCGCCGAAAGCAGCGTCGTCATAAGCTTCGGTTAGCAGTTCGGGCAGTTGGCTGCGCAGGCTGGGATTGGTGCGCAGTAGCTTTTCAATGCGCCGCCGTTGTTCAGTTATCGTGAGTTCCCAACTGCGCCCGCGCAATTCGGGCTGGTAACGCCACTTGAGCAGATGAATGAGGAGCACTTCGAGCCGATGGATCAGTTGGCGACGCTCCGATCGGCCCATAGATTCAAGCTCCTCGATGAGGTTGTCGATGTCCAGATGGGCGAAATCGCCTTCCTGTAACAGTATCCTTTGTTGTTGGGTCCAGGCGTAGAAGTCACGTTCGTAGACGCTCATTGTCCATCCTCCACCAAAGAGTCAACGGCAAAGCCGTGTCGCTGAGTCTTGATTCGATTATATCATAGCGCATTTGACAGAAAAGCGAACCCAAAATGATCCTCCTCAACTTCTCTCACCCCATTACCGACGCCCAGCGTGCCCAAATTGAGGACCACGCCGCCACGCCCATTACCCAGGTGCTTTCGGCGATGCCGCAGTTCGATGAACAAGAGCCTTTCGTCCCCCAACTGCAAGGCGTGCTCTCCCAGATCGACTTGACCGCCGAACAGTGGCAGAGTGAGCCGATCCTGGTGGTGTTGCCGTCGCTCAACTTTATCGCCGCCGCGCTGTTGGCCGAACTCCATGCGCGCATGGGCTACTTCCCCGCGGTTGTGCGCACCAGACCGGTGGCCAATGCGGTGCCACGTCGCTTTGAAGTGGCCGAGATCCTCGACTTGCAGGCGATTCGCGAAGACGCACGGCGTCGTCGCTCCTAGACGGGAAAGCGATTGAGCGGCTCGGAGATTCCAGAATTTTTGTGATCCACGAAGGCATACGAAGAAACACGAAGGAAAAAGAGAAAGGAGACAGAGGGACACGGATTGCACGGATTTGCAGGATTCAGAGCAGAAAGCTGAAAAATCAGCGTTCTGGTCATCCTGAAATCCGTGTCCTCTTTTCTTTTGTCTTCCTCTTCGTGTGCCTTCGTGTGCCTTCGTGTGCCTTCGTGTGCCTTGGTGGATCATTACTCCGCTGGATGCACCCAATCTCTACTTTACCCCCCACCTCCCTCATCACGTCAAAGACTCACAACCGCGCCAATCGGGTGCTGCACGCTGCGGCTTGCCACCACCACGGCTTGTTTACCTTGCGGCCTATGCAGCGCCACCCACGCCGCCCCGGCATAGGATCGGCTTAACGTGGCGTAGAGCCAAAGCGGGCTGCGACCATCCAACACCACACCCCGTGTCAGATCGACCTGCGGGGCGACGAAGCGCGTCACCTCGTCGTAATCCACATGATAGTTGGGCAATGTGATCGCAATCCGGCTATATTCGCCCTGTTCGACGCTTGTTAAACAGAGCGTTTCGGTGGCCTTCGACTCGCCCAGCATCCATGTGGGCGCGGCCACCCAACCCAGGCGCACGTCAAAGAGGTAACAGGGCGACGGCAAACAGTGGACGGCCACCGCTGCATAGATCCACGTGGGGCTGCGACCATAGAGGCCCAACGTCTGCCCCCCAGGCAGCGAGGCAAGCAGCCGGGGCAAATCGTCGGGCGCCCAGCGGGTGCCTGCTTCCGTTTGACGCACGCCCAAGGTGATCGCCATCCGCTCCAGATCAAGGGGGTTTTCTGCTGGGGATCGGCTCAGATGCAGTTTGCGCAATGCCTCGTTGTTCCACGCAAAGTGCGGCAACAACGTCTCCACCAGCGCATCGTAAAGCGGACCCTGCGCCTGCGCCCCACGCTCCAGCCCAGAGAGTTGACCGCTGAGCGGGTTGCGTTGGTAGAGGACGCTCACCCCATCTTGCACCGAAGTGAGGTCGGCAATGACGGGGACGCCGTTGCGCGCCATTATCGCCTGCCACGCCACCTGGCCCTCGCTCTCTTTGGTGAGGAGGACGGCGTGTGTGCAGGCGCGGAAGATACGCTCTTGATCCAGCGTGGGCAAGCCGCCGACGTCGACCAACAGCGGCAGGTGACGGTGGTTGATGGTGCGCACGATCTGATCAACCCATTGATCCGTCCATGGGCCTTTGCGCCGAATCTGGCGCACGTAGACTTGATCCGCCTGATTGGCCCAATCGCCTTCGCCGTCTGGGCAGGCCCTGAGCACATAATGTTCAATTTTGCAGCCGCGCAAGGTGTGAGTTAGGCTATAGGTCAACACCGATTTCCCACTGTGCGGTGGTCCTCCGATCAAAACAGCAGGAAACTCCATTGGCTTTCGCTCCTCTGTCCACCCCAAAATTGGGGGCTGCATCAATCAAGTCTCTTCTCCAAACCAACCCTAATCGAGTGACCCATGCCGAACCATTTTACATCCACACCCAAGACCACAACCCTGGTGGCCACCCTGGGCGGGCAGTCGCAGGTGATCACCTTTGCGCTGGACGATCTGCTGCGCCGCGGCGAAGTGATCGACACGGTGATCGTTGTCTATATTCAGCCCAATGCCCCGCGAATGCAAAAAGCGTTGGCGCAACTGGCCGAAGAGTTCAAAGACGGCCAATACCAGGGACGCGCCTGTACGTTGCGCCGGGTTGAGATCAGCAACAACGGACGCGCCCTTGACGCCATCGACAACGAGGAGCTGGCCGAACTGACGTGGCAGAGCATCCACCGGCTCTTGATCAACTTGAAAGAAGATGGGCATCGGCTACATCTCTGTATTGCAGGCGGCCCCCGCATGATCGGCCTGATGGCCATGTCCGCCGCCAATTTGCACTTTGAACACCAGGACCGGCTCTGGCACCTCTACACACCGCCCACTGTTCGCGCCCAGGCAGAGGACGGCGCCCTCCGTCATGTGACGCCGGCGTCGGGGGTGACGCTGGTGCAGGTGCCGATTGCACCCTGGGGCGCTTACTTCCCGGCGCTGCGCACCCTTACCCAGGTGACGTCTACGCAAGTGATTGCCAACCAGACCCATCTGCTCGATCGCGATGAACGGCAACGCTGCGCCCAGGTGGTGGCATGCCTGACCCCCCGTCAACAGGACGTGCTCACGGCCATCGCGCAGGGAAAGACGCCCCAAGACGTGGCCGAAGCGCTCTCCGTCACCCTCAAAACGGTGGACAACCACAAATCGGCCATCTTTGCCGAATGTCGTAACGCCTGGGGCATGGCCGAGGATGCGCGCCTCACCTACTACTTCTTGCGCGAGAAGTTTGGCCGATTTTTCCAAATCTAAGCGTACCGTAGGGGTTTGCGTGGGGCGGAAGGAGCGCTCGCCAATGAAGAGACATTTTCTTCCGCCCCACGCAAACCCCTACGGTAACAGCCTATCAGCCTTTTTGTGTGGACAAACGAGAGAGATCTCCCAAAATATCCTGAGATTTCTCCCTTGTCGCCCGCCTTTCAGGACAGTAAAGTAGAACGCAGTCAGGAATCCCACATCGGCGGGAGATAGAACGCAGATTGAGCGGATTGAGCAGATCCAGGCGGATAAAAGTACGCAAAATCGGCTCGAATCCGCCGAATCAGCTCAATCCGCGTTCTATTTTGCACCGGTTTGGCATTACCAGGCCGCAGCCGTATCGACATAATCTACACACAAAAAGGAAAATCAAATGGCAGACGGTATTTCGACTATTCAACATGGACGGATCAAGGTGGAGTTGGGCATGGGCGAAATCATTGGGCACGCCCTGATCTGGCTCCTCATCACCGTGGTGACCGTGGGCATTGGTCTCTTTTTCTATCCCTATTCGTTGGCCAAGACGGTGCTCAACAGCGTCTACATCCTCGACGGCAACGACAGGCGCATCGGTCGCTTTCAATGTGAGTTGAGCCTTTCCAGCCAGTTAGGGCATATCGTCATCTGGCTGATCATCTCTGTGCTCACTTTGGGCATCGGCTACATTGTTTATCTCTACAAGGTTTGGACCTTGGCACTGGAAAAAACAAAGGTGGTTTAACCGCTTATGCTCATCTCCATCGTCTACACGCTGCAATCGACCACAGATACACTGCTCCCCCCCGAGCTAGGACGGGCCAACTACGCCGAAATGTTGGGCCACCTCAACCGGGTGGACGCGGCGTTAGGCAGTGCCATCCACGATGGAGACGGACCCAAGCCCCTCACCTGTTCGGGCATCCTCAACGGCAAGGCGAACAGGGAGGGGTTGCCCATCCACGCCGGTGAACCCTACTATCTGCGCGTCACCGGTCTGCGCCCCGAAGTGAGCGCCGCCCTGGTGCGCTGCCTGCTTGAATCTCCCCCCACGTCCTGGCACTTACACGGCCACACCTTCGACTTTGTACATGCCACCGCCGAGGCCCAGGCACATGGATGGGCCGGTCGTAGCACCTTTGAAGGGTTGGCGGCGGCGCGCATGTTGGCCGCAGAACAGCCCCCACGCCGCGCCACCCTGGATTTCGCCAGCCCCACCGCCTTCAAATCCGGCGGGATCACCGTGGCAATCCCCACGCCCGATCTGGTCTTCGGCAGCCTGGTGGATCGCTGGAACGCCTTCAGCCCGGTTGTGCTCAGCCCAGAAGTACGTCGCTTCGGCGCGGAGAAGGTGGTTGTGAGCCGCTACAAACTGGAAAGCCGTCCTGTAGCGCAGAAATCCAGCGCCCAAGGACAGAACGCCCTGCGCATCGGCGGCGTCGGCTCCGTCACCTACAGCGCCCTGGGTGGCGACCGCTACTGGCTGAGCACGCTGCAGATGCTGGCCGATTTTGCCCTCTACAGCGGCGTCGGTGTGCAGACGGCCAACGGCATGGGCCAAACCCGGAGGCTCGACTGAACAATGCCCGCGCCCCTCTACCTCACAGAACAAGGCAGCGCCCTCAACCGCGAAGGACGTCGTTTGATCGTCTCGAAACAGGGTGAAACCCTGGCCAAAGTCGCCCTGATCCAGGTGAGCCAGGTGATCGTCTTCGGCAATGTGAGCATCACCACCCCGGCCCTGCAACTGCTGCTCCAAGAGAATGTAGAAACCGTTTTGCTCAGCAGCGCCGGGCGTTTCTATGGGCGGCTGGTCGGCCCCAACAGCGCCCACGGCAGCCTGCGCGTGGCCCAGGTGATGCGCAGCCAGGACGCGTCCTTTGCCCTGGCGTTGGCCCGTCGTATCGTCTCAGGCAAAATCCACAACATGCGCATCATCTTGCAGCGCTACGCCCGTCGGCAGGATGATGACGCGCTGCGCGACAACGTGGAAGCGTTGGCCGGCCTGCTCGACGGCTGCGAACGCTGCCAGACGATCAACAGCCTGTCGGGCATGGAAGGTCGCGCCACCGCCATCTATTTCGGCGCCTGGAAGAGCCTGCTCAAGCCGCCGTGGCGCTTCGATACACGCAACCGCCGCCCACCCACCGATCCTGTCAATGTCCTCCTTAGTTTCGGCTACACCCTGCTTAGCCAGAACGTCCTCAGCGCCGTGCTCACCAGCGGCATGGACCCACAGGTGGGCTTCTTGCATCAACTCAACTACAACCGCCCCAGCCTGGCCCTCGATCTCATGGAAGAGTTTCGCCCGATCATTGTGGATTCGGTGGTGCTGCGCTGCCTCAACAACGACATCCTCACCCCCGCCGATTTTCGCCCAGGCGAAGAGGGTGAATATCCACTGGTGTTGGAGCAGGAGGGCATGAAACGCTTCATCCGAGAACTGGAAAGCCGCTTTGAGCAGACGATCAAACACCCCGACACAGGCAATTCGCTCACCTATCGGCGTCTCTTCTTGGAGCAGGCCTACCAGGTGGCGCGTATTTTGCGCGAGGTGCAGCCCGGCCACAGCTATCAGCCCTATCTGGTGCGGTGAGTGAGCCATGTTCATGCTGATCAGCTACGACATCCCCGACAACAAACGACGGCTTAAAGTGGCCAACACGCTGCTGGATTTCGGCGGCGAACGGGTACAGTATTCAGTCTTTGAATGTCACATCAGCCCGCGCAATCTCGAAAAGTTGCAAGCGCGGCTGCGCAAAGTGCTCGTCGCCGACGAAGACAGCATTCGCCTCTACCCGTTGTGCGATACGTGCAGGCCGAAAGTGGTGTTGTTGGGGAGCGCCAAAGCCACCGAAGAACCGGGCTTACGAATTCTTTAGCCATTTAGCGAAGACCCCGCCAAATCGTGGCCTCGAAAGGCGCTTTTTTGAGGGGGTGTTCGCTAAATAATTAGCTGTGGGAGGAAAAGCATGAATTTCACCGCAAAATTCGGAGGCCGTGCTTGTGATCCTGCGATGTTTCGGGTAAACTACCCAACCAGGTGGGACGTCTCTGGTGTTTGGAAATCCAGGGGGCAGAAACCACCCAATCCTCGTGAGGAGAGTGGTTCACAAATCAGGCATGGGAGAGTGTCGCCGAGAGGCGGCGCTCTTTTTTTGTTCGGTTGGGGTGAAAAGGGCGACTCGATGCGCCTTTTCACCGAAATCAGGCCGTTTGGGACGGTGGCGGCGGTGCGCG
>WGMT01000053.1 GCA_016124945.1 bacterium
ACTTTGCTCGCTTTTCTGCTGGCCTCGCCTATTGCCTTGGTTATGATGATCGGCGGCGGTTTGCTCGGCTCAATTGGCGTGTTGGTTTATCCACTAATCCCTTGGGCGCTGTTTGCGTGGGTAGGAGGGCTGGTGGGAAATTTCCTAGCAAAGAACTAATTGTTGGTTCGTGTGCAAGCTCGCCGAGAAGCACACCAATGTCCTCTGGGATGGGGTGGATCTTACTTGACGAGAAACTGAACCGGTCCTTGGGGCCGGTTTTTCTGTTATAATGGTTCACACCTCATACATTGCTCGCATCATCGAAGGAAATGCAATGGCTGACAGTATCCTTTGGGCCGTTCGTGATCACTACGGCAACGAGATCTACCTGACTGCGGAACGTTGGCAGCACATCACAGAACCGATTAACCATGCAGATATGGTGCATCTTGCATCAGAGCTACAGGAGACCGTTCGCTCAGGGCAGCGCAGACAAGATTCGCTCAATCCACAGAAGTATCGCTATAGCAAAGCATTTGACTATCTGGATGACGACAACACCCATATCGTAGTGATTGTACTCTTTCGCTTTCGCGAGCGTGCAGACGGACAGCCGGAGCCGAACAACTACATTGTGACGGCATATCAAAAGGAAATTGGGTAACATCATGACAGCACCTATCTTCAATTACGATGATGCCGGCGATACGCTGACTATCTCTTTTTTCCCCGGCGAAGCGGCAACCGGCATCGAGCTAAATGACAATCTCCTGTTGCGCATCAACAAAGAGCGACGCGTTGCGGTCAGCCTCTCTGTTTTCAACTACTCAATACTGACCCAAAAGACCGAAGCAGGGCTGTGGAGCCTGCCGCTTACCGGCCTGGACGAACTTACGGATGCCACGCGGCAGATTGTGTGGGGAATTCTGCGACAGGAACCGCTCTCAGAAATACTGTCCGTGTCCACGTACACGCCATCACTGTTAGAGAAACAACTCATCGTAACCTTTCGTGATTCCGCATTAGTGGCCGCAGTGTAGGGCGTCAGCGTCAAGACGCTACAAAACTGGGAGCAAGGATGCCGCTCCCCACACAGTGGGGGTGTTGCGCCGCGTTGCCGAGAAGCACCCCGATGTCCTGTGGGATGGGGTGCATCCTGATTGATGAGAAGGGGGAGCCGGTCCTTGGGCCGGTTTTTCTTTTTCATCCCCATACGTTTTCAGTGCTTGAATAAAAAGAACGCGTGTGCTATTCTCGGGCATATCAACAACATGCGAAGACGCCTGGAAGAGCCACTTGGCTCCTGTTGAGTCGTTAAGGAGAGGAATCATGAAATTACTACTTACCTCCGGCGGCGTCACCAACCCGAGTATTCGCGCTGCGCTGGTCGGCCTGCTTGGCAAGCCCATCGACGAGTCCACCGCGCTGTGCATCCCCACGGCGCAATGGGGCCACCCGATGTGTGGGCCGTCCTCGGCGCGGGGCTTCGTCGTCGGCGGGCCGCCGTGGCACACCATGGTCGGCCTGGGGTGGAAGTCGGTGGGCCTGCTTGAACTTACCGCACTGCCCACCATCGGTGAGGAGCGCTGGGTCCCCTGGGTGCGCGAGGTCGACGCCCTGCTCGTGGACGGCGGCGACGCCACCTACCTGTGCCACTGGATGCGGACGTCTGGGTTGGCAGACCTTCTGCCGTCGTTGTCGGAGACCGTTTGGGTGGGCGTGAGCGCCGGCAGCATGGTGATGACGCCGCGGATCGGGACCTACTTTGTGGAGTGGCGGTCCGCGCCGGACGACCAAACCCTGGGCATCGTCGATTTCTCGATCTTCCCGCACCTGGACTACCCTGGCTTTGCGGGGAACACCCTGGCCCACGCCGAACGCTGGGCGGCGGACATCGCCGGCCCGGCCTACGCGATTGACGACGAAACCGCACTCAAAGTGGTGGATGGCGTTGTCGAAGTTGTCTCGGAAGGGCAGTGGAAACGGTTTGCACATTAGTGTCAAATGGCAAAGATACAGGTGCGTCGCACCTGTATCTTTACATCAGTCGTTGCTCAAGAAGAGGGAGCTTTTGCCGATGACACATCAACTCGAACCCACGATGGTTGAATTCTTCCATTACAATCATTGGGCAAATCAAGAACTCATGCGTATCTGCATGAACTTAGGCGATGAAATCATCACCACCAACATTCCAGGCACATATGGTTCGATTCATGATACTTTTTCGCATGTCCTGAAGGCGGAAATCAGTTTTTTGAAGCGAATTCACGGCACCTATCCAGAACCGGCCTTCAACTGGGAAGAGAAGCCTAGCCTGGCGCAGATGATGGCCTACGAAACAACCTTGCACGAAGCCTTGCTGGATAGCCTTCACCACGTTCCAGCCACGCAGAATGTGCACGAAGAAGGGGATGGTTGGGCCTTCGATTACCAGGCCCGTCTGATCTTCATGTCGGTGGTCTATCACGGCATCGCCCACCGCACGGACATCACCACGGTGCTGAACAACCAAGGCATCAGCCTGCCCGAACTCGATATTTGGGGATATCAATCTGCATTCCCAGAACGGTTTCAAGCCCGCGTGGTAAAAACTCAAATTCGACACAATAAATTTTCGTCACAATAAATTATTGGAACTCATGAGGCTAGTTGACATGTACAGCCCCATACAAGATGGCATAGACAAATCAGTTCGGTCCGTACTGTATGTAGAATCACAGCCGCCAAGTAACATTGCCGGACTGGTACATTGCTTTTGGGAACTCAAAACAGTCACTGATCTGCCAGAAGATTTCCACTATCACGCGTTGCCCGATGCTTGTGTGAATATTTTGTTCAACCAAGTAGAAACGGACATAGCGGGGGTGACTGCACTTCGCACCAAGGCCGAAGTGTTGAATCTTGGTAAATCATTTCACTATGTTGGTATTCAGTTTTATCCTGGAGTATGGCGGGGCAAGCCAGAGGAAATAGCAGATTGCTATGTCGGGACACCTTATTTGGGTAGCTTGCCACTGATACAGACAAGCAAGAAAATCTCAGAAATGGATTTCAATGGGAAATTGCCAGTCCTCTCAGAGTTGGTTCAATGGTTTCTCAAAGAGGAATTGGTTGTGATCAATATTGTGACAGAAAAGATCCTTAAAAATATTGATCAAATTTATAGTGTGGCGGACATGGCAAGACTTGCTGATTTATCGCCCAGGCAACTTCAACGAACACTGAGCCAAACGACCGGCTTTTCGCCACACAATCTTCTGAAGGTCTTACGTGTGCAACAATCATTCAAAAAGCATTACCTTGAGTTGTATGCTGACCAGTCGCACTATATCCATTCATTCCGCGATATCACAGGTTACACACCTGTAAAGTACACCGCCAAGTTCGATGTCTGATTTCTACAATACAAACAACAGCACACAGACTATAGTGGGCATTCTACAACCAATTTAAATCAACCTTGGAGAATGCCATGAAAAACCCAAATGCAATTGGCTGGTTTGATATTTATGTCGAAGACATGGAGCGAGCAGTTGCTTTTTATGAGGAAGTATTTGAACAGAAACTTGAAAAGATCGTTGACCCAACGGAAGAAACCCAAATGATGGGCTTTCCTGCAGACATGAAAGCGTATGGCGCATCTGGTGCTTTGGTAAAATCGAAGCATTCGTACCCTGGAATCGGTGGCACGATGGTTTACTTTAGTGTTGAAGACTGCTCCGCACAAGAGTCCCGGGTTGTAGCGGCCAAAGGCCAGATTGTAAGGTCAAAGTTCTCGATTGGGGATTTTGGTTGGGTGACTCTGTGTGTGGATACTGAGGGCAATATGTTTGGGCTCAACTCAAGCACCTGATTGGTGTAGCGCCGCATTGCCTGGCGATTATGTTTCCAACATAGTTGCCAGGCGGTGAGGCTAGTTCTAGTAACAAGATGAATTGGACGGAGGGCGCGCCATGCTTTCTGCCGAGAGGCGTGCATCCTCCGCCAGTTATCCTCCTCGTTAAGCGGGTGTTGCTCCCCGTCGCTGAGAAGTACCTGGATGTCCTGTGGGATGGGGCGTATCCTAACTGATGAGAAGGTGAGCCGGTCCTGGGGCCAGCTTTTCTGTTATCATGGTTCACATACCTCTCGGCCAAAACACCCCGTCATGACCAATCTTTAACGCTTGACTAACAAGAACGTCTGTGCTGATTTTCAGACATACCAACCCAATTTGCCGCGTATTGCTTAATTGAAAACGGCTGGATGAGCCATTCGGCTCCTGTGAAATCATCACGGAGAGGAATCATGAAACTACTGCTCACATCCGGAGGCGTCACAAATCCGAGCATTCGCGCTGCGCTGGTCGACCTGCTGGGCAAACCCATCGCCGAGTCCACCGCGCTGTGTATCCCCACGGCGCAATGGGGGCACCCGATGTGCGGGCCATCCTCGGCGCGGGGATTCGTGGTGGGTGGGCCGCCGTGGCACAACATGGTCGGCCTGGGTTGGAAGTCGGTGGGACTGCTTGAACTGACCGCCTTGCCCACCATCGGCGAGGATCGCTGGGTTCCCTGGGTGCGTGAAGTCGACGCCCTGCTCGTGGACGGCGGCGACGCCACCTACCTGTGTCACTGGATGCGGGCGTCGGGGTTGGCGGATCTGCTACCGTCGCTGACTGAGACGGTTTGGGTGGGCGTGAGCGCAGGCAGCATGGTGATGACCCCGCGCATCGGCGACTACTTTGTGGAATGGCCGTCCGCACCGGACGACCAAACGCTGGGGTTCGTCGACTTCTCGATCTTCCCGCACCTCGACTACCCCGGGTTTGCGGGGAACACAATGGCCCACGCCGAGCGCTGGGCGGCGAACATTGGCGGGCCGTCCTATGCAATTGACGACGAGTCCGCCCTCAAAGTGGCCGATGGTATGGTCAAAGTAATCTCAGAGGGGCAGTGGAAACGGTTTGGGTACTAATGTAATACGCTGTACGCCCGTCTTGTGGATGAACTACAACTGATCTCACCCCATTGGCTATAGGTTAAGCTGGCCAGTGCACCTACCAGTAAAGGAGTGGGAAGACGGAGCATGAAGAAGATTGCGGGCAGGCAACCACAGACAATCGGGCGCTCGCTTGATGAACAGAGAAGCGAGTTTGCGCGTGGGCGATTCCTGGCCATGCCCTTGGCTGGGCTTATCGCATGGACCATCATCGGAATCGCCGGCGCGTTGCTTCCTCCGTTTCCTGCTGTCTTGGTGCTCTTTGGTGGTGCAGGGTCCATCGTCTACCTGGGCATGTTCCTCTCTCGGTTTACCGGCGAACACTTCCTTGACAGGAGCAAGCCCAAGAACAGTTTCGATCAACTGTTTTTCTATACAATCGCAATGTCACTCCTCGTCTTTGCCATTGCGATTCCATTCTTTCAGGCCGACTATACGTCACTTCCCTTGTCGGTTGGCATACTGACCGGCCTGATGTGGGTACCGTTCTCGTGGATTATTGAGCACTGGGTTGGGTATCTTTCACGGCATTGCGCGCACACTCCTGGTGACGGCGGCGTGGTACCTGGCGCCGGAATTGCGTTTTGTCTTGATTCCGGCGATCATTGTGGTCATCTATGCCGTGACGATTTTCGTTTTGGAAAGTCGCTGGCGCCAGAATCTCCAAGATGTGACAGCGAACGACTGACTGTGATGCAGGCAATACGCATCCGAGAATCACTTCCATGTCGTGCGGGACGTGGTGCATCCTGATGGATGAGAAGGGAAGCCTTCCGTCTTGATCTCAAAATTCTATCAGGAACCAAACCTCTCGAACGAATTGATTGCTCTTCTGGCTTTCAAGCACAACGACCCTCCCGGGAAAGCAATAACATTAGACCACTTTCCACGTTCTCAAGTTCTGCCCAGCCACAAATCGTGACGAGATATGGGCCACCATCTGCAAAAATATTGCAGATGGTGGCCCAAGAATGCTTCCCTCGAATTCGTGTCAATAATCTGGACACGCGACTTCAATGGTGAAGTTTCCCCCAGGGCATTTGAAGTTAAACGTCCACGATCCCCATCCAGACTCTGGCGGATCGGTGACGATGCCGGCGCTGGTTAACCGTTCGTAGTGCGCGTTGACGGCTTCTTTCGTTTCCAGGTCGAAGCCAATGTGAAACATTTTCGGATACGTGGCGACAGATCCCTTCATCAACAGGACAATCATGCCAGAGGGTTCTTTCAAAGCAGTGATACTGGCGTCGTTGTTATCAAAAACATCGGCAAAATTGAAGTGTTTCTTGAGGAAATTCCCCGCTTCAATAACATCGTGGACGGTCAGATTAATGTGATCAAGTTTCATGCTTTTATCTCCTGATGGGTATGTGATTTGTGGTCTGTGAATCGCCACTGTTAATAATATAAAGGTATAGGCTGACAGCTTTTGTCGTCTTATAATTTTAGGTATGTACGATCCATCAATGCGTGTTTTGACCGTTCTTGAGATTCTACAGGCAAGAGGAACGGCCACAACAAAGGAATTAGCGGAGCGGCTTGAAGTAAGCGAGCGCACAGTGCAACGCTATGTGGCACGGTTGCAGGATTTGGGTGTGCCCGTTACTTCAACGCGAGGACGTGGAGGGGCATACAGTTTGGCAAGAGGGTTTCGCATGCAGCCGCTGATGTTCAACACGGAAGAGGCATTGGCTGTCGCGCTGGGTCTCAAGGCGCTCCGGGAACTCGGCGTGACATCAACCCTGCCTGCAGTATCGGGCGTTGAAGCGAAGCTGGAACGCGTGTTGCCTGAAGATGTATGGAATCGGATGCAAGCGATCAGCAAGATACTGGATTTAGTCGAGCAGCCGTGGAAGCCGCTAATCGACTTCGTTATGATCGGTCAATTGGCTGCGGCGATTCAGGCGCAACACGAGGTCGACATTAAGTATGTCAACTATCAGGCCGTGGCGAGTGAAAGAACGATCCAGCCGTATGGGCTAGTCCGTGAGAACAACAGTTGGTTCCTGGTCGCCTATTGCTTGATGCGGCAAGATACTCGATTGTTCCGGCTGGATCGAATTAAGGAGATCACGCAAAGAGCAGAAACATTTGAAAGACCGAAAGGGATGGACGTGCGAGCGTACGTTGAATCGCAACTCATGAACTTGCCTGCGCTATGGCGAACCGAAGTGTGGGTCGGCGCAAGTCATGAGACGCTGAACTACGATCTGATACCCAGCCGGTCGCAGGTAACAGCGGAAGATAGTGGGATTGTGTTGCGATGTAACGTAGATAATCTGGAACAACACGCTGCCATGTTGCTCGCACTAGGGCAACGAATAGAGATTCGCGAGCCGACAGAGCTTGTAGCAGCATTTGCATCGATAGCAGAACGAGCACAGACATTGGCGCTGTCGGGTTGATGGCGCATCAAAGTTGCAGCAATTTAGGGCAGCAGCACCGCACCCAGCCGACCGTCTTCGGCTTTGCCTTGGTGAGTGTTGCCCCACATCGCAGAGAAGCACCCCAATGTCCTGTTCGAACCCTCAGCAGCTTTTTAGTCGATTTGGCATAGGATCACCTCGTTGACCGAGGGTTGAGTTTGAAATAAAATCCTGCCAATGCAATTACATGTGGAGGTAAGGATGTTTCAATGTGACTATTGCGGCGTACAATTCCTGGAACATCAGCCAACCTGCCCCAAGTGCGGGGCTTTGATCAAAGTTATCACCACTTCGGTTGCATCTACCGAAATGCTGCGAGCGATCTGCATCAAATATGACGGGACACTTAAGCTGTATTTGGACGACTCCATCAGCCCCCAGCGCATGGCCACTGCACGCAAGCGCTTGAATGTCCCTGCGGATGAGGTCGTCGTGATGCTTTATGACGATACTTTGTTCGGGAATAATCGCTTGGGTTTTGCCATTTGCAGCGGCGGCCTGTATTGGCGTAACGATTGGGCTGTACCGTCGAAGCGCAGATTTCTAGCCTGGCCAGCCTTTGCCGAGCGTACGCTCATTCTCGAAAAATGGAATATAGATCTAGGACGTGGGGATCAAATTGGCATGGCCGGGATGGGCGACAACAAAGCGCGGGCGCAAGTGTTGGCATTGCTCAACGAAATCAAGGCCTTACAGCTAAGCTTGTAAGGATCTCGCCTGTCGCAGCCAATCTTAGGCATCAAGCAGGCGTTGCGCCATATCGCCGAGAAGCCCCCCGATGTCTTGTGGGATGGGGTGCATCCTAACTGATGAGAAGCTGAGCCGGTCCTGAGGCCGGCTTTTCTTTTGGCTAGAAGACGACACTGGTTTTGTGATACAATCATTTCCGTATGGTTTCTGTAGTGACCAACGCCATCCAGCTATCGTACAAGAATGAGCAGCAACGATATACGAACGAGTGCTACAACAGATGTGAGAGAAGGTCCGCACACGTCAGTACGTGATGACGCTTCATGCCGAAGAAGAGATGAACGACGATGGCCTCTCGATCTTCGATGTGGAACATATCATACTCACCGGTGAAGTGACGGAACGCCAAAATGATCAGGCGACGAACGAGTGGAAATATCTCGTCTTCGGTCAGTCCGTCCATGGAGAAGCTATTTCGGTCGTGGCGAAGATCAGTGTTACAGAAAAACTCGTGATTATCACCGTATTCAGAGAACAATAACATGACAGAAAACACACCAGTCGCTGTAACCTGTAACCTGTGATCTGTGCGGGAAAGAAGGGGCAAAGATTCGTTTCGTTTCCAGAAGCTACGGACGAGGCGAGACGCTGTTTGTGATTGAAAACGTACCCGTTGTAAGCTGTCCGCATTGTGGTGAAAGTTACCTCACCGCTGATACATTGCATGAAATCGAGCGAATTAAGTTGCATCGCCAACTACTGGCTAACCAACGTTCTGTGCCGGTGGCAGTGTTTGCCTGACGCCTCCTCCGGTATTCATTATCACGGTAGTTGTTGCGATCGGACTGTCTGCGTCACAGTTTGCGAGTGACAGGGGCCTGCGTTTGGAAATCAACAAGCGCAGTGAATCTGCCCGTGAAGCAACCAACTTTGAGGATCACGAACCAGGCTAACCCATTGTTCGCCGTGGCCTGGTGACCGCGGTCGTTGGGCGAGTGTTGCTTGAACGTGTTTCTTGATTGAGATAGTAATCTGCTTTGGCACTGTGGTGCGCTCCTCCAACTTGAGTTACCCCCGATGTATTTTTGCCTCTTGACTTCGTAGGTCATATGTTCTATTGTTTGGCGCGTAATCCTATCCGACTCCCCTCACATCCGCAAAATAGGTATGTGGATAGTGTATACCTACAGCCACGTAGCCGCAGCAGAAACACCAAAACGGAGGAAAGATGAGTACATCCTACAAGCCGCCGGGCTACAGCACCGTCTCTCCCTATTTGATCGTCGATGGCGCCAGTGAAACAATCGACTTCCTTGTGCGCGTCTTTGATGCGGTCGAACTGCGTCGCTTCCCCGATGCAGACGGCAAGCTCACTCACGCCGAAGTGCAGATTGCTGATACAGTCGTAATGCTTGCCGATGGTGGTGATGGTTGGCCGCCAATTCCCGCCAACGTGCATGTGTACGTGACCGATGTCGACGCCACCTATCGCCGCGCCCTGGAAGCCGGGGCAACGTCGGTGCAAGAACCCATGAAGAAAGATGACGCAGACAAGCGCGGCGGGCTCAAAGACATGGGCGGCACCACTTGGTGGATTGCGACCCAAGTCGAGTAACGAATAATCGTTTTGTAAAAGCTTAGTCTTGAGTAATCTTCAGGAGAACAAACGATGAACAAGGTAGTTTCCAACAATGATAGTGAGAAGCCGTCGCCCATTACATTTCACACGACTATCCTACAAACAGGAAAAAACACCGCCGGCATCCAAGTTCCTCAAGAAATCATAGAAAAACTTGGGGCTGGTAAACGCCCGCTGGTTCGCGTCACAGTTAATGAATACACCTATCGCAGTGCCGTGGCTGTCATGGACAGCAAGTATATGATCAGCTTTATCGCCGAACATCGGAAAGCTTCTGGTGTTGAAGGCGGCGATGAAGCAGATGTAACGTTGGAACTCGATCTAGAATCGCGTTCTGTTGAAATTCCCCAAGACTTAAAAGACGCTCTAATTGAAGCGAATGCATTCGGCGCATTCGAAGAATCTGCGCCATCCATGCAAAAGGAATATGTTCGTCAGGTAGAAGGAGCCAAGGCGCAAGAAACTCGCCAACGTCGAATTACAAAGATTGTGGGAAATTTGAGTGCAGGCTAACACCCGGCTGCAATGGAGGGCTTTTCACGCCGCTGAAGCGGAGCGCTATGCCCTTCTGAATTCAGTGATGACCGAAGGTCATCTCTATTATTGGACGGGTAGTCTAGGCTTCATGATGGAGCGAGCGTGTTCGCCTTGAAACATCGTTGTTCAGGTGCAGGAGGATGTATATGGGACGACTGATCGTGTCAATGAACTTGTCTTTGGACGGCTATATTGAGGCCGAAGGCGAAGACGACGGTAGTTGGCTGCGCATCGATGAAGAAGTGCACAGTGTCTTCAATGAGCTTGCAGCGGGTGCCGATGCGTTCCTCTATGGTCGGAAAGTCTACGCGGTAATGATCCCATATTGGCCGAATGCTGCTGAGGACGCGCAGAAGCCAGCGTATGAACGCGAGTATGGGCGGCTATGGGTGGCGAAACCGAAAGTGGTCGTCTCCACATCCATGAAGGAAGTCGGCTGGAACACGCGTGTGCTATCACTCGACGTGTTTGATGACATTGCGCGTCTGAAGCAGGCGTCAGAAGGCTACATTTTGTGTTATGGCGGGGCTGAACTTGTGTCGGGTTTACATGAACGTCGGCTGGTTGATGAGTATACACTTTTCATTCATCCAAGCACACTCGGGGCCGGTGTATCTCTCTTCCGAGAACGCGCTGACCTCAATCTTCTCGACATACGCCGGTTTAGACAAGGGACACTTGCACTCCGCTACGCCACCTCTTGATCGCTATAGTTGCCCAGAAACAGTCGGGATGAATATGGACACAGTTCACTACGAGCAACTACGCCCACCGGCAGCACTTTCTGACAAAATTGAATGTTTTTGGCGCTTACTACTGCCAAATGTGGTGGCGCCGGGCGAGATAATTTCGGCTGAACATCGAGCCGAGATTTTGTTCCAGTTTGAAGGACGATCACAGATACTTCTCCCCGCACTAGACGGCCCCTTTGAGTGTGCGTCTAGTTGGTTGATGCGTCCTTATGCCCAAGCGCTGCACGTGAGGCAGGTTGGTGTAACTAGCTCGGCCATGATTGGCGTACGATTCACCGCAGGCGGGTGGACGGCATTCGAGCATAACGACACGACAGACAAACAGCCGTATATGTTCATGCCACTAAACGATTTTTACCCGCCTGGTGATGTGCGCCGGCTTGAAGAACAACTTTACCAAACGCTTCGCACTCCTCAGTGGGCTGATCCCCTCATTTCCTTTTTTATGGGGCGCAAAGTCGAGCGCTTGCATTTTGATCGGATTGTCTATGCAACAACACAGTTGCAGCAGCGCCAGGTGAGCGTTTCGGCACTTGCAGACGAGGTTAACCTGAGTGAACGTCAGTTCGTTCGCATTTTCCGACAGCAGGTTGGTCTGTCACCGAAACAATATGCACGCATTGTACGCCTGAATCGTGCCTTATGCTCGCCGGCGCCTGACCTTTATGGCCTGACTTTGGAACAAATGGCGATACGGTACGGATACCACGATGCGTCACATCTTGTTCGTGAGTTTCAGACGTTGGTGGGTGTGTCGCCGCTTGTCTATTTCACCGGCGAGTATGATCTGATCGACCAGAAGTTCCGTGAACATGACCGATTTTTACAATAGGCATTGGATATGATAAGCACCTTATCAGCCAAGTAACGAGAGAAAGGAATCTGTCCATGCATATCCAACATATTGATCTAATTGGCATGCCCGTGACCAATCAACAAGTATCCCTTAACTTTTACACGAGCATGCTCGGGTTTGAAGTACGCACGAACATGGAACACTTCGAAAGCGACGATCCAGACGTTCGCTGGATCGAACTCGTGCCACCTGGTGCGTCGACCGCGATTGTGCTCGCATCCTGGGAGAAGCCCGGCAGCAGCGGAACCACCGTCCTGATTACGACCGACATTGAAGCGGATTATGCCGAATTGAAGGCAAAGGGACTCGACCTTCCGCCGTTGGAGTACTTGCCGTGGGGGATTTCAACAGTGATCACCGATCCAGACGGTAACAATTTACTCCTACAGCAGAACATTGACATGCCATCCTCATAGTCTACAGCACCCGGAGGTGGTGTGGGCATAGGCGTTAAGTTAAGGGATAGCGAGAGTGCCGGGACTTCACGTTGGACGTGTCGCCAGGAGTGGATGTCCTAGCTCGCTGCGACGAAAAGTCCCCGGCACTTGCTCGTACGGTGCTTAACTTAACGCCTATGGGGCCTGTGGGGTGGGCTGCATCACGGTTGGCGACAATGCAAAAACGAAAAGTTTGGCCAGTCCTCGGGCTGGTCTTTGGGCCAGTTCTTGAGCCAATCCTTGGGACGGTGTTTGGGCTGACGTTTCTGCTATAATCGCCTCATATAGCTCAGGTTTAGCTTCACCTTTCAGAAAGCTATCTGATTCAGTGGTTTCAGGCGCAGGGTGATGACTATGAGCAACGTGTGGAAGAGCGTCGGTGGGGTTGGCATCTACACAATTAAATAGAGACAATTGCATAAAGAAAATCGCGGGACGATGATGGCGGCGAGGATGATGGATAATCCTTGCCGCTTTTGTTTTGGATGAGAATAGTTTGCATTCGTATCTTCGTTATTCACGTAGCAAAAGGAAAATTTGTTCATGACGATGCACAAAGAAAACCTGTCCACTTTTCCCCGCGTCTCACCCGGCGCAGACGTACTCAATCGCCTGAATCTGCCGGACGATTTGCGTGACGTGCTGACAAACTGCCGCAGCCTGACCATCGCCGAGAGCACGGAGCAGCTTGTCGAACTATCATTGGGCGGCTCGGAAGATGGCCGATTCGAAGTAGGCTACGACGTGCCGGGGCGTGGCTGGGTGCCCGAGGTACACGTCGTGCGGGTCCGCAACGGTGTGGCGGTCAATTACGTGGAACCCTACATGCGCCGCCGCGACCCCGACTGTATGGTCATCGCCGACGAAATGCCGACCGACAAGCCGCGCTTCAAAGATCGCTTCCCCTATCCGTTTGAAAATCTGCGCGAGGAGACCCTGGCCTGGCTAAAGGATCAGGACCTTGCCTGCTTCTTCTTCAAGTCGGGCCAGATGGACAGCGGCCTACCGTCGGTGGCGGTCTGCCCGGCAAACGCTGGCTTCTTCGCCTTCGGACTGGCGTTGCTACAGGGTATCCTCCCGCTGGACGAGTTGGACGAAACATTCACGCCCGGCGCCGTCATCTATGTGGCTCCGCCGTTCCGTCACACCCACTTCGACGGCAAACAGATGGTGGTGCATGAGCGGCGCCACAATCTGCACACGATGTTCAGCTACAATCTCTACCCGGGCCCCAGCGCCAAGAAGGGTATCTACGGCGTGCTGCTGAACCTTGGTGAGCGCGAAGGCTGGGTCACCGTCCACGGCTCGACGGTACAGGTGATCACGCCCTACGACAACGTGGTGACAATCACCCACGAGGGGGCCAGCGGCGGCGGCAAGAGTGAGATGCTCCAGTACGCCCACCGCGAGGCGGACGGGCGCCTCCTGATCGGCGAGAATATCGTCACCGGCGAACGCCGCTACCTCTCTTTGCCGCAGGGCTGTGCGCTGCATCCGGTAACAGACGACATGGCGCTGGCCCACCCAAGCTTCCAGAACGGCAGCGGCAAACTGGCAGTAAAGGATGCTGAAGGCGCCTGGTTTGTACGGGTCAACCACATCAACCGCTACGGTATGGATCCGAATCTAGAGAGCCTCTGCGCGCAGTCGTCTGAGCCGCTTCTCTTTTTGAGCCTGCACGCTGTACCAGATGCCACCTGCCTGATCTGGGAGCACGTCGAAGATGCGCCGGGCAAGCCCTGCCCCAACCCACGTGTGATTCTGCCACGGCAGATCGTCCCCGATATTGTGGACGAGGTGGTGGAAGTGGACATCCGCAGTTTCGGCGTGCGGACGCCACCCTGCACAAAGGAAAAGCCGAGCTATGGCATCTTGGGAATGGTGCACCTGCTGCCACCGGCATTGGGCTGGCTGTGGCGCATGGTGGCACCGCGTGGGTTCGATAACCCCAGCATTACCGACACAGCCGGCATGACAAGTGAGGGCGTCGGCTCGTACTGGCCGTTCGCCACCGGGCTGAGGGTAGACCAGGCCAACCTGCTCCTCGAGCAGATTCGGAATACGCCCCGCACGCGTTACACACTCTCCCCGAATCAGCACGTCGGCGCCTGGCAGACGGGTTTTATTCCACAGTGGGTGGCGCGTGAGTATCTGGCCCGGCGCGGTGGAGCCAAGTTCCGCCCCGATCAGCTCACGCCTGCACGTTGCCCACTGCTCGGCTATGCCCTCTACACCATGCAGATCGAGGGCTTGACTATTCCCCGCTGGTTCCTTGAGGTCAACACGCAGCCGGAGGTTGGGAACGAGGCCTACGACGAGGGCGCTCGCCAGTTGGCCGACTTCTTCGCCCAGCAACTAAAGCCGTACCTGGCAGAGACGAGCCTCGATCCCCTGGGTCGGCAGATCATTGAGTGCGCACTCGATGACGGCAGCTTGAGCGACTTCGAAGGGTTCATGCACGGGATCAAGTAGCACGGATCATCCTGAGCGTACAGTGTCCTCCGTACGGCAATAGGAGGATACTGTACGCGTTTACAAGGGATTCAACTCCTCACATTTTTACAGTAATTCGCTTTTGGATGAAGATAAGTAATTGTACAGTTACAGGGGCGACGCACTGGCCGATATGAGTGAGGTATGAATGAATGCCATGAAGAAATCAAGCAATGGTGCCAGGTTGGTTATCGTCTGTGGTTTGCCCGGATCAGGAAAGACAACCTTAGCAAAGCGCCTTGCGGAAAGTCTACCTGCGGTACGCCTTGCCCCTGACGAATGGATGGATACGCTCGCTATTGATCTCTATGACGAAGAAAGTCGGGCGAGGATTGAGGCGCTGCAGTGGAAACTGGGTCAAGATCTCCTCAAGCTCGGTCTCACGGTCATTATCGAATGGGGAACTTGGGGTAGATCCGAACGAGACACACTGCGTGAGGGTGCTCGTAAGCTTGGGGCTGCTGTCGAATTGCACTACCTGTCTGCGCATCCCGACATCCTTTTCGAGCGCATTCAGCACCGAGGCATGGAAGATCCGCCGATCAAACGTGAGGATGTTCTGCGATGGGCCGAGAGTATTGAAGTGCCGACGCAGGAAGAGATGGCGCTCTTTGATCCGCCAAGTCAAGGCGGCGAAAATTAGGCCCACTTCGGCAGGGAGACGTTTGTTGTGGAAGATGATAAACTTCTTTATCCAGTGGAGATAAGTCTGTCGCGTGCGGATAGAGTCGTGTGTGACCCGGATTTTGCAAGTTCGTTATAGGTTTGTCTTTCGTATGGAATGACTCAGAAATGAGTCCTAATGAATTGTTAGGCGTAACAAACCATGCAAGCAGCGATCTTTGACATAGACGGCACACTCCTGCAGTCCGACGCGAGCGATGACGCACTGTACGCAGAGTCAGTCCGCAATGCACTTGGCGACGTCGCATTGCGTCCGTCCTGGGGGATGTATACCCAGTTCACCGCTGCTGGCATCTTAACAGAGATACTGCGTGATAATGACCTGGAAGCGACACCAGAGAGAGTAGCGGCGGTCCGAAATCACTTCGCTGAAGGTGTACGCCGCCATATGACGGAGCATGGTCCATTCGCGGAGATTCCAGGCGCAAGAGCATATGTGCAGCGTTTGCACACATCGACCACGCATCGAATTGCATACGCAACAGGCGGTTGGGGCGGCTCAGCATTGCTGAAGCTATCGCTTGCAGGATTCCCGGTGAACGGCGTTCCGCTGGTCAGCTCTGATGATCACTTCGAGAGGCCGCAGATCATGCTACGCGCACTTGGGCAACTGAATGGCTTCTTTGACACCATTACGTATTATGGGGACGGACATTGGGATGCCGTGGCTGCCAAAGCGCTTGGGTGGCAGTTTGTCCCCGTTGGTATAAAGTTGGGCGGCTTGTCAAGGTATGCGCCACGTGACGCCTTTCTCGGCAAGTAGCGCTTTGCGCCACTGCTAAAGATTGTGTACACCACCGAGTAGGGAACAACGGACGCAATGGCCTGGCAGGTGCCCGATCTCAGCGGCTGGATGCGTCATATCAACGAGGCGCGGGCGTTACTGGCTCAATAGCGAAAAGGAGACTTCACGATGCAACAATCGCCCGAATTAAGTAACCGTGAAAGGGAAACTGTACAACTGCTGTTAGAAGGCAAAAGCAACAAGTTGATCGCGCGCGACATGAAGATCTCTGAGCGGACGGTTGAATTTCACTTGAAAAATATCTACGAGAAATTTCAAGTCAGCTCGAGATTAGAGCTGGTTTTGAAGCTAAAAGACGATCAAAATTGGCTTGAATCTAAAGACCTGGGGGAATCCACAGTTGCGGGCAACACAATTTCTGCCGAAAATGGCGACGAACCCAAGACACCGAGTTGGGTTACATCTTTCAAAGAAGCCGTCGCCAAAATCGGCAAGGAGTTAACAATGAGCGTTTCTTCAGATTCAGGGATCGACACCGAAACAAGCCCAATCACATTCTACACCGCAATTCGCAAGTGTTTAGCCAAATACGCAGATTTCAATGGGCGTGCGTCACGCACAGAGTTCTGGTGGTTTATGTTGTTCGTTGTCCTTTGCGCTTCAGTGTTTACCCTTATAAATGAGACCCTGGCCAGCATATTCCTGCTTACTGTCTTATTGCCCCTGTTGGCTGTGGGGGCACGCCGACTGCGCGATACCGGCAGAAGCGCCTGGTGGCAATTGTTTCTGCTTGCACCGGTAGGTGGTCTTGTTGTGTTAGGCTTTTTATGGGCAGCGCCGTCAACAGATGCCTTCTTAGAGAAAGATAGACTTCCCGCATAAATGCCTGCCGAGAAAGCGTCTACCGTTAGCGCGGGTGTTGCTTCACGTCGCCGAGACGCATCCCGATTGATTTCATGAAAGTGGGTGTTATGAGCCGAACTGGTCATACAATTGAGAATCCTGTAACCGGCGACCAAGTTCGCTTCTTACAGACAGCAGCCGAAAGTAATGGGGAACTTCTACGGATTGAATATATCGTAACGCGCCGTGAAAATGAGCCACATGTTCCCTTGCATTTTCATCTGCTAAGTGAAGAACGGTTTGAAGTGGTGCAAGGTAAGCTAGGTGTGATCATCGGGAAAGAGAAAACAAAGCAAATCTTGCAAATAGGCGAATCGGTCATGATTCCGGCAGGAACGATCCATACGTTTTGGAATGCGGGAGAAGATGCGTTGCACTTTATCACAGAGATCAAACCGCCTGGTCACTTTCAAAGCTATTGGGAGACCATGTTCGGATTAGCGCGCGATGGGAAAGTCAATGCCAAAGGTTTCCCTTCTCTTTTTCAGTTGATGGTGATTGCAGAGACGGCTGATAGCTATACCACCGATCTCCCGTTGTCTGTCCTGAAACCGATAATCAAAGTTGTCGCATGGATGGGCAGGCAATTAGGGTATCGAGGTCGTTATGCCCAATACAGTGATTAACTGCGCAAGGCATAGCCGTTAGGTATACCTTATGCAGCCGAACCGAGCTAAAGTGATGTCAAGGCAATCTGCCAGTACTTTAGTACCAAAATGCTTTTGGCAGATGTCGAAGTCAAGCCACGAATGAAAATGAAGGTTCGATGAAGAGAGTTACTGGAATCGGCGGCCTCTTCAGAGGTCGGCTCAACAGAGAATCGAACGGCGTGGTATACTGATCGTTCACTTAGCCCCCAGCCTACGCTGATGCACCAGCCAGCGTATCTCATTGAGAGTGAACGAAGAATGAACGAGAAGAGTACTGCTGCCGACGGCTATGGCCGGCTGCTGGCGACCTATTTAGGCCCCCAACGGGGACGTGTGATCCTGTTGGCCGCGCTTGTCTTGCTGACGCTCACGCTGCAACTGGCCAACCCGCAAATCATCCGCTACTTCCTCGACAACCTGCAACAGGGCGGTCAACTGCGTGCATTGCTGGGCGCAGCCGCACTTTTCATGAGCGTCACCATCGTCCAGCAGATTGTCCTGTTGGCGGCCACCTATGTGGGTGAAGTCGTCGGCTGGACTGCCACCAACGCGCTGCGCGTGGACCTGGCGCGCCACTGTCTGCGGCTCGACCTCTCCTTTCACAAAGCACACACACCGGGCGAATTGATCGAGCGGGTGGATGGCGATGTCAATGAACTCGCCAACTTTTTCTCGCGTATGATCCTGACGCTGGTAGGCAATGGGCTACTGGTGATCGGCGTGCTCATCCTGCTCTGGCGCGAAAGCTGGCAGATCGGCCTGTCGATCACGCTGATCGCACTGGTCAGCGTGTTGATTGTCAACCATCTGCGCAAACGGATCGTCCCCCGCTGGGAGGCATTGCGTGGCGCCGACGCCGATCTATTCGGCTTTCTGGAGGAACGCCTCAACGGCACTGAGGATATCCAGACAAGCGGCGCCAAAGGCTATATGATGCGCGGGTTGGATCAGTTGCTGAGTCGGCGTTGGAGAGCCGCGCAACGCGCCCTGCATCTAGACGCCTGGATCATCCCCACGCCGATTTGGGTCTTCGCTCTGGCCTACGCCGCAGCGCACTTGATCGGTGGCCGGCTCTTTTTGGATGGTAGCCTGACCATTGGCGCCGTCTATGTGATCTTCTACTACATCGGTCTGGTGGAAGGGCCGCTCTGGCAGACTGTGGAGATGGTTGATCAACTCCAGCGCGCCTCGGCTGCGCTGAACCGCATCGTCAAACTGCGCCAGGTGCAGCCCACGCTCCACGATGGCGACGGCGTCGATCTGCCCGCCGGACCGCTGGCGGTGACGTTCGATCATGTCTCGTTTCAATATGAAGATGTGGCGCCGCTTTCTTCGTCGCTTTCGGGCCTATCGGCAGAAGCGTTGCCCACTGTCGCCAATAATGGGGCAGAGGACAAGGACAAGGTGCAAGAAGTGGTCATCCACGATCTCTCCTTTCACCTGGAACCGGGTGCCGTTCTGGGGTTGCTAGGACGCACAGGCAGCGGTAAATCGACATTGAGCAAACTGCTCTTTCGCTTCTATGACCCGAGCGACGGCAGCATTCGCCTGGGGACGCCGGACCACATGGTCGATCTGCGCCAGGCCCGGCGCAGCGATCTGCGGGGGCGCATTGGCATGGTGACACAGGATATCCAGCTTTTCCATGCCAGTGTGCGCGACAACCTGACACTCTTCGACAAGCAGATCCCCGATCCGCGCGTCCTCGCCGTGATGGACGAGGTTGGGCTGTCCACCTGGTTGCAAGAGCTACCCGACGGTCTGGACACACAACTGAGCGGGAGCGATAGCAACCTTTCGGCGGGTGAAGCGCAACTGCTGGCTTTTGCGCGCGTCTTCCTCATCGACCCTGGTTTGGTGATCCTGGACGAAGCTTCGTCTCGCCTCGACCCGGCTACCGAGCAGCGGATCGAGGCGGCGTTGAACCGTCTGCTGACCGGGGGAGACGAAGCGCGCACCTGCATCATCATCGCCCACCGCCTGGCCACCGTCCAGCGCGCTGATCAAATTCTGATCCTGGAGGACGGGCGCATCCTTGAGTACGGGATGCGCCTGGCCTTAGCGGCTGATCCCAACAGCCGCTTTACACGTCTACTGCAAACTGGATTGGAAGAGGTGATCACATGAGCGTTTTAGAATCCTACCGACATCTTTTGCGCTTGATCCGGTTTCAGTGGGTGAACTGGTTCCTGGACCTGGGGGGCTTTGGCTTCCGGCTGACGATGATCCCGTTGACAGGGTTGGTGCTGCGCAGTTTCTACAATTCTCTGACCGGGGACCCCGGCCCGCAAATCGGGATCATGGAGGCTGCACTCTGGCAACTCTTCCTGGGCGCGTTGGCGCTGGCGGGCCTCGTGGTTGCCTTTTACGGCAATTTTGGCTATCGCTATCACAGCATGGCCCTGATGATCCGCAACATGTTCAACCGCATCCTCGACCTGCCGGGCGCGGTGGCGCTACCGCTGACCGCCGAAGGCCGTCCGCAGGCCACAGGCCAGGTGATCAGCACCTTGCGCGATGACACCCACGAAGTCACCGAAATGATGATTCGCGTGCTGGACACAGTGGCCTTTGGCGTGGCGTCCATCGTTTCGCTGGTGATTATGTGGCAGATCAATCCATGGATCACCGTGGGGGTCTTTGCCCCGCTGTCGCTCATCGTCATCGCCGTGCAGTGGTTAAGCGGCGTCGTCAAGCGCACGCGCCAGCAGAGCCGCGAAGCCACCAGCCGCGTCACCGGCCTGATCGGCGACATGTTCAACAGCACACAGGCGATCAAGGTCGCCCATGCCGAAGAGCGTGTGATCGGCTACTTTGCCAACCTCAACGATCAGCGGCGTGCGGTCATGGTCAAAGATCGCTTGCTCACACAATTGGTGGACATGCTGGGGGGCAGCACCACTGCCATCGGCACCGGGTTGATTCTGCTGATCGCGGCCCAAGCCATGGTGAACAATACCTTTACGATTGGGGACTTTGCCCTCTTCACCACCAACATCTGGGCCGTCACCGTGTGGATGCGCATTATCGGCAACATGATCACCCATTCCTACCAGGTGGGCGTCTCGTTCCAGCGCATGGAAAACTTGATGCAGGGCGCACCCGGCCCCGCGGTGACGGCTCCGCATGCGCTCTATGGGGAGGCCGACACGCCCATCGCCGCGTACACACCGCACAGGGCAAAGGACCGCCTGGACCATTTACGCGTAGTCGGGCTGAGTTATGCCTATCCAGCCGAGGCTCAAATGAACCCGCCGGTGGCTGCGCCAAGTCCTGACTTTGCGGCAGTGGGCAGCAACGGCGCGGGCAGCAACGGCGCGGGCAGCGAAGCGTTCCTCTCGGCGGCTCTTCTCCAGCGGGATCGGGGCAACGTCACCGGGATTGACAATATTGATCTGGCACTGGCGCGCGGATCCTTTACGGTGATCACCGGAGAGATCGGATCGGGCAAGACCACGCTGCTCAAAGCCCTCCTGGGCCTGGTGCGCGCCCAATCGGGGCAAATCTTCTGGAATGGGCAGCTTGTGACCGATCCGGCCACCTTCTTCACACCCCCGCGCAGCGCCTATACCGGACAGGTGCCTCGGCTCTTTAGCGAGGCATTGCGCGACAATATCCTCTTGGGGCTGCCCCAGGAACAGGTCGATCTGTCCGGCGCGATTCACCGTGCGGTGTTGGAACGTGATCTGGCGACAATGCCCGAAGGGTTGGAGACGATGGTGGGGGCGCGGGGCGTGCGGCTGTCGGGTGGACAGGTTCAGCGTAGCGCTGCCGCCCGCATGTTCGTGCGCGACACCGAATTGCTCGTCTTCGACGATCTCTCCAGCGCGCTCGACGTTGAGACTGAACGCCTGCTCTGGGAGCGGGTCTTTGCTGGGCGCACCAGCGAAGGTAGCGACGGAGCGGGGCATCCTACCTGTCTGGTTGTCTCACACCGTCGGCAAGTGTTGCGCCGCGCCGACCAGGTGATCGTCCTCAAGGATGGGCGCATCGTCGCCCGCGGCAAGTTGGACGATCTACTGGAAGAGAGCGAAGAGATGCAGCGTTTGTGGCATGGAGAATAAGGAGTAATGTCTATGCTTTTACCAACCCCAACCTTGCACACCGCCCGCTTGCTCCTGCGCCCCTTCACCGAAGCGGACACAGACGCCATCTTCGCTCTGGGCAGCAATCCACGTGTCTTGCGCTACTGGGACGCGCCCCCCTGGCACGAATACGCCCAGGCCGAGCGCTTCATTGCACGCTGCCGGCAAATGGCGCAGGAAGGCAGCGGCGCGCGCCTCGCCATCGAACGCAGCGCCGACGGTATGTTCATCGGCTGGTGTACGTTTATGAACTGGGACCCAACCTATCGCAGCGCCATGCTGGGCTATTGCCTCGATGAACCGGCTTGGGGCCAGGGCTTTGCCACCGAAGCCGCAGGCGCTTTGCTGCAATGGGCATTCAACACACTCGACCTGAACCGTGTGCAATCCGAGGCGGATACCCGCAATGCCGCATCGGATCGGGTGCTGCATAAGCTCGGTTTCTTGCGCGAAGGCACACTGCGCGAAAATTGTATTGTCAACGGCGAGGTGTCGGATTCTTGGGTCTATGGCCTGCTCCGGCGGGAATGGGAACAGCGGCAGTCACATCACAGCATAGGAGTAGATTAAATGATAAGAGCAGCCATTGCGGAAGCCCGCGTTTTCGAGAGTTGGCAAGATTATCAAGAGGCACTGAAACGTGCAATCGCGCCGCTTTCCGACGAACAATTACAGCAACAGCCCCTCCCTACTCTGCGCACACCGGGGGAAATCGCCGAACACATTGTCTTTGGGCGGGCGCTGCATCTTTATCGGACACTCGGCGAAGAGGCAGCGGCATTGACGCCCCTGCTCACCTGGGACGATGACAACGATCCACCCCGTTCTGCGGTAGAGATTGTACACGGGCTGGAACTGACCTGGCGTTTTATCAGCGATACCCTAATGCGCGGGACGACTACCGACGTGCTTGCTGAGCATGAAGAAACGCCAATCGTCCAGATCATTTGGGGGCTGCTCGATCACGATCTGCCCCACGCCGGTGAACTTTCACTGTTGTTGGGAGCGCAGGGACTGCCTGGAGTTGAAATCTAGCCTCTATGTCGCTGAATGGTTTGAGGATTTCGATAGACTCGAACAATATCCCCCGAACAATAGAAACGAGGGCAGTTATGTTCAATCTCAACGAGAGTCCACTGTTCACCCCCGTCACCCACCCCCAGTCGGGTGTGACGTCCTACGTGTTGACGCACAGGGTCGCGCCGGTGCAGCAAGGATTCTATTTCGTCAACGACTCGATGAGCGCCGATGGCCGCTATCTCTGGTTCTACTGCGCCTTTCCGCCGTCGCTGCATCGGTCGCTTGCAGTGATCGATTTCGTGGATCAGGAGGTGCGTCACTTCCCAGAGACGAATGCAAAGGGTGCGTACGTCGAACCGGAATCGGGCGATGTCTTCTTTTGCGAAGGGACGACGGTGTGGCGGCGTAGCCCCCGCGCCGAGGACGCGCCAGTCTACGTCAACGAGTTCCCCGCCGAACTCGTTGGGAGTCGGGGCGTCGCCAGTTTGGCTTCGCATCTCACCCGCTCCGCCGACGGCAAGGAGTTCTTCATCGACGCCAAAGTCGGGCTGTCCTACATCTTCGGCAGCCTACCCCTGGACGGCGGACCCTTCGAGCAATGGTGGCGTTTCGACCGTCACCACAACCACGCCCAGTTCAGCCCGACAGATCCCGACGAAGTCCTCTTTGCCCAGGAGTTTCACAACGATGAGATCACTGGGTTGCGTTTCCCCATCACCAACCGGCTCTGGGTGATGCGACGCGGCGAAGCGCCACGCCCGATCCTGCGTGAGCCGCGCTTTGTCTCCCACGAGTGGTGGGACGCCGACGGAGAACATGCCTGGTGCGTCGACGTGGGCAACAACAACGAAACATGGAAAGTGCGCGTGGCCGATGGCGAGGTCGAGAAATTCGTCTTTCCGCGACAGTGCTGGCATTCGCACAGCAGCCGCAACGGACGCTGGATCGTAGGCGATTCCAACAACGGCTTCTTCCGCGGCTGCGCGTCGACCGTCCACTTTATGAATCGCGACACCGGCAAGATCATCGTCCTGGCCGAACATGCCGAACGCGCCGACTACGTGGGTCGCAATTACCACATCGATCCGCACCCGCGCTTCTGCGCACAGGATCGATACGTCGTCTTCACCACCACTGTTCGCAATCAGGTGGACCTAGCTGTGGTTCCCGTGCAGCATCTCATCGACAAGACTTCGTGAGGCATATGAACATCCATCCTCTAGTCCGATGTACTTATCGTCAGCCGCCGGTGAACTTTTCTGTTATAATGACGACAATGTGTGTTTGCCTGCAAAGGATGGTTTCACTCGGACGAGATGTTCGAAGTGTTTTATAACGGAGACGTCTATGACTGCACATCTACAGAATCTGATTCACTCAGCGGAACAATTGACTCCTATCGAACAGGTTGAACTGATCAACGCGATCTCCGGCCTTTTGTACAGACATTACCGAAAAGAACAGACGCCGGTAAATTTTTGGCAACCACAGGATATCGCATCAATCATCGCCTCGCAGGGATCACAACCTGTGTCAGACATTTCAAGCCTGAAAGCGAGTTTCTGGCCGGACGATGAAACTGCCGATGACATAGTTCAATTCGTCGAACAACAGCGACAAGAGGATCAGATAACAAACTGATGAATGTGATCCTACTGGACACAAATGTTGTATCGTATATCTTCAAAGGTGATAGCCGTGCTTTGGGTTATGAGCCGTATCTGAAGAACCAACAGCTCGCAATCTCATTTATGACTGTAGCTGAGCTGTACCAATGGGCAGCCGTTCGGAAGTGGGGTGAACGCCGAAGAAGCGAGCTAGCTCAGGCATTGGAAGACAACTACACGGTGCTTTCGTTTGACATCAAATTGTGTCAAATCTGGGGCGAGCTTAGAGCGAGTAGACAGTCGATAGGAAAACCGATCTCTTCACAGGATGCTTGGGTCGCAGCAACTGCACAGCACTACAATCTACCACTCGCTACCCACAATCCCAGACATTTCGATGGCATTCCCAATCTTAAGATAATTACAACGGCAGAGTAGCAAGCAAAGTACAGGAGAATGGCGCCGCGTTATCAACCTAAAGGAGACCCCAACATGTACGGCCTTATCGGCAAAATGAAGACCACGCCCGGTGAACGCGACAAGCTGATCGCCATCCTGCTCGAAGGTGTTAGCGGCATGCCCGGCTGCCTGAGCTATATTGTGGCACAGGACCCCACCGACGACGACGCCATCTGGATCACCGAAGTCTGGGAGAGCCAGGAGAGCCACACAGCGTCCCTCTCCATGCCGTCGGTACAAGACGCCATCGCCCGAGGACGCCCCCTGATCGCCGGCTTCGGCGAACGCTACGAGACGACGCCGGTCGGTGGTCATGGTCTCAGCCCCACGCCGTAGGATGGGTTACGACCGCACAAAACCATACCGGCGTTCTACCAAGCGCCGCGGTCGTACCCCGTCTATTTCTGCTCACATTGTTAGGCCCCTGTCACGTTCTAGTCACGTTGAGACGTGTATACTTCCCATCACCACAGGAGAATCAAGTATTATATGAGATAAGGAGTGAGCATCTTGAGTTGGCGCATCGCATGGAGAATGGTCTGTTGTCTGGTACTGGTTGTGATGATGGCGACGGTTGGCCCGATACCATCAACCAACGCCGAGGACACCGCCCAGGACGTCCCCACCCCTGACGTAGCCCCCGCTGCACAGGACAACCCCAACGCCGCCACCCTCGTGGCACAGTGGAACCTCGACGACGGCAAAGGATCCGATCTGCGCGACGAAGTGAGCAAGAGCAGCGCCGGTTCCATCAGTGGCGCAACTTGGTCGCCCTTCGCGCCGATTCAATCGGGCCGCGACGGCAGCCTCAGCTTCGACGGCCAGGACGACTACGCCGACACCGGCAAGTCGTTCGACATCGGCAACAACTTCTCCATCACCGCCTGGGTCAACCCCTACCGATTCACCGGCAGCAACATCATTGGCAAGCACAGCGTCGGCGGCAGCAACGAGTTGCTCGTCGGGCTGTACGACGGCGGCTACCATGTGCGCATCCGCACGTCCACGGTGACGTTTGCCGATCCGGTGCAGGGATGGCAGCACATCGCCGTCACCGGGGAAGAGACCGGCGGCGGCACACGCATCAAGATCTACCGCGACGGCCTTCTGCTCCACACCGCAGAATTGACGGAAAAGATCGGCAACGTCGGCGGTGGCAAGGCGTGGACCATCGGCCAGGATTGGGACGGCGACAGCCGCACCGACTTCTTCATGGGCGGCATCGGCGAGATCCGCGTCTACAACGGCGTGCTGACCCAGGGCGAGATCAACGGCATCCTCGATTTTCGCAAGATCCGCGTCAAATTTAACGATTTCTGGAGCAATGCCGGCGCGCTGACCTGTTTCACCGCGCTCGGACTTGCCCACAACGCGGCCTGGGGCGCGGGTTGGGGCGCCGTGCCGCCCACAGACATTCCCCTCGATGCCACTGTCTACAGCACCAACCTGGCGCTCAAACTCTGTGCGCCCTATGTCAAGCCGCAGCGCAATCTCGTCTTCAACCAGCCGGACGATGCAGAAAGCTGCACCGTCACCCTTGATCAGAGCGCCATGGGCGGCTCGTACAGCAACGTCCTCGGTGTGGCGCTGCCGCACAAAGACATCTTCTACGGCACCGATTGGGGCGACATCGGCACGCCCGAAATCGTCCACTGGAATACGGATGTGGAGCTGAGCGCAAGCTATCCCGGCCGTTTCGACGCCGCCGCGGGGACGGTCACCTTCGGCACCGGCGTCAACGGCATCGTCTGGCGCGGGGACACCATGGTGCATCCCCTCGACTTCATTCCCATCTACTGGCCCGGCCCCAACCCCGACCGCGCCGCCTGGCAGACTGCGCTGAAGGCGTCGGAGGAACTGGTCAACATCATCGGCGCCGACGTCATCGACTCGCCGATTGAGCCGTACGGCATCTACAACGAGGAAATCCAATACGTCGTCGTCAAGGATCTGGTTAAGCCGACCATCACGCTGGATCCGTCTATGGTCGACGTGAGCATCGAGGCGATTGAGCCGGGCGGCATCTCGCGCCTCCGCTTCGAGCACATCCTGCGCGGCGGGCTGACCTACAGCGACAATTGCGACGACGATCCCTTCGTCAGCCCCAAAAACATGCCCCTCTTCGCCGACGTGGGCCAGGTCTACACCATTACATGGCAGGTGGAAGACAACGGCCCGCGCACGCCCAACGGCGGACGCAATCGCGCAACGGTGCAGCAGATCCTGCGCATTGTGGACACGAAACCGCCCATCATGCTGGCCCCGCCCGCCATCGTCACCGAGACGGTCACCATCCCCGCCGCCATCAACATCGGCCATCCCGGCGTCTTTGATCTGGCAGATCTCAACCCCACGGTGACCAACGACGCCTGTACTCAACCCGGCGTCACCTGCCCCGCCGGCGCGCCCCGCTTCCCCGCCGGCCAGACCACAGTGACGTGGACGGCCACCGACGCCAGCGGCAACAGCGCCACGGTAACCCAACTCGTCAACGTCAAAGCGCCGGGGACGAACAACACACCCACCGCCAACGATACCACCGCCGCCGCCATCTCCTACGAACCGATTACACTCACCCTCACCGCCGGGGACCCCGACGCCGATCCGCTCTGGTTTTCCACGGTGACGCAGCCGGGCAACGGCTTCTTCCAGGCCCCGCTGCTGCCTTACTTCATCCAAGACTATCGGCTGGAGGCCAAGGGCTATTCGAGTTTGGTCGAGTATTGCGACATCAACGGTCGCGGCCCCATCTACGCCAACTTCCCGGTGGACGCCGAGTTCATGGCCGTGGACGACGACGACAATGTCTACATCTTCGATTACGGTTACGCCAGTTGCGACGTTGACGGGGTGTCTCAGCAGTATCGCATCGCCAAAGTCTTCCCCGACGGCACCTATATCGACGAGGTTGTGCCCAGCACCACCAAGAGCATCTACATCGACTATCCTCGCAACCACATCGTCGTCGCCGATCCCGGCAGCAACCACGGCAACCCGTGGGTCTTCCGCTATGACATCGAGACGCTGGAAAAGCTGGCGCAGTACCGCATCGACTACGCCGAATATCCGCCCGGCACGCTGTATCAACTGGGGTCGGCGGACTACGCCTTGGTCGACGAGCAGGGGATCATGTACATCGCCGGCTACGACAGGCTCTGGCTCTTCGACACCAACTTCCCGCTGAACTATAGCAACAACCCACTTGTAGGACTCACCAGCTACGGTTTCGGGGAATACAGCACGTTGCCAGGCGAAGTTGCCGGTCTCGCCCTCGATTCGGATCGCAATCTCTACGTATCCGTGGACAACCGCGTCTACAAATGGTCACCGGCTACGCTGGACGCCGACCGCAATTTCACCGCGGGCAAGTACGTGGGCTGGCTGGGCGGCTGCGCTGAAGGGCGCGACTGCGACATCGCCAACCAGCGCAGTTTCGGCTTCCGCTGCACCGACGCCACCTGCACGCCCACGCCCTTCGGCCAGAATGACAGACCCGGCCAGCTTTTCGGCGCACGCGGCATGGCCGTCGGCCCCAACGACATCCTCTACGTCACCGATTTCGGCAACGCGCGGGTGCAGCGCTTCACCCAGGACGGCTACTTTGCGGGGCAGGCTGTCTCCGAGTGCGGCGGCAGTTGCTTCACACTGGGCGATTTCGGCAGACCCAAACAAGTGACAGTGAACACCAACCACTTCTACATCCTCGACAGGAGCAGCAACCTGCTCCACATCTTCGAGACGACGCCGATCCGCCCCATCGGCCCCGACCGCGCCGAAGTGGTCTACCAGTCGAACAACAACTTTGTCGGCCGCGACAGCTTCCAGTACGAGGTGACCGACGGATTGGCTGTCAGCGCCCCGGCCACGGTGAACATCGACGTCACCCGCAACTTCCGCCCGCCGCAGACCGACCGCTACGACGCGCCGTACACCACGCTCGAGGACACGCCGATCACGATCCCGCTAACAGGCTACGACCCCGACGAGGACTTCGACACCCTCACCTACCAGATCGTCGCCCAGCCCGCCCACGGCACGGTGGATGACAACGGCAACTACGTCCCCGCGGCGGACTTCAACGGCACCGACACCTTCCAGTTCGTGGCCAACGACGGCATGTTCACCTCGGCACCGCGTACCGTCACGGTGACGGTGGAAGCGGTGAACGATCCCGTCCGCTTCCCTGAGAGCAGCCGCAGCCTGGCTTACCGCGCCGCTGCCGGGGCAACCTTCAACCCCACGCGCCTGATGACGCTCGATTCCGTCACCGTGGGGCGGGGTTTCATCGCCGCCTTCACCATCGAGTACCGCGACCCCGACGAAGACGAACTGCACACCGTCGTCGTCGATTGGGGCGACGGCACCCAGGAGCCGGAAGGCGAAGCCCTGGAAGACGGCACGCTCACCGGTCCGCTGCTGCTCCAATCCACGGCGGATGCCGCGGGCATGGTCACCGCCCACCACGTCTACAACAGCAACGGCGTCTACCCCCTGCGCGTCTGCATCACCGACAAGATGCAAATGGTGGAGAACGTCAAGCAGCCCACGGCACAGTCCACCGTCACCTGCAAGGAGATCGCCGTCACCGTCACTGATATGGTGGACCTGACCGTGGATCTCGCCGCCGCGCACAACCCGCTGGCGCCGGCGCAACCCCTCGTCTACACCGCCAAGGTGACGAACCAGGCGCCCGAACAGGGCAACGGCGTCCCCGCCACCGGCATCGTGGTGACAATCCAACTGCCTGCGGGCGTGCGCTATGGCGCGGCCATCACCGCGCAGGGGAGCTGCCAGGAGAGTGGCGGCGAAGTGACCTGTCAACTCGCCAATCTGGCCGCAGGCGCGTCGGCCGTCATCGCTGTGCAGGCCACCGTGCAAGGACACACACACGGCACCGTCCTTGATGCGACGGCGGTGGTGAAGACCAGCGCCAACAACCAGGCCGAAACCAGCTTCGACTACGAAAAGGTTGTCCTCGTGGATGCGGCGGACTTCGTCGTCAACACCGTCACCGACAGCGCCGACGCCAACCCCGGCGACGGTCTCTGCGCCGACAGCGAGGGCAAGTGTTCCCTGCGCGCCGCCGTAGACGAGGCCGGATCCGGCGTCAACGCGGCGTCGAACGGTTCTGTCACCATCGCGCTGAGCGAAGAGAGCTACGAGATCGGCGACGTGCTGCGCACCAACGGCGACGTCACGCTGATCGGCTTGGGCGCGACCCGCACCGCCGTGCGCAACCGCGACGCCGAAAAGGTCTTCTTCGCCAACAGCGGCAGTTTGACGCTCAAAGATATGGCGTTGGTGGGCGGAGTGCTCAACTTCGAGGCCAACATGACGCTGGCGGATGTGGCTATCAGCGGGGCCAACGGCCAGCAACCCAACTATGGCGGCGGTCTCTACAATGTGCGCGGCGTGACGACTGTGCGCAACAGCAGCATCACCGGCAATCACGCAACACGGGGCGGCGGCGTCTTCAACGGCGGCACGCTGACCATGGTCAACGTCACCGTGAGTGGCAACAGCGCGGACACCCACGCCGGTATCGAAAACCAGGGCACGGCGACGCTTACACACGTCACCATCAGCCACAACCGCGCCGATGGGGAATCGGGTGGATTGGGGCTGAGCGGCGAGGCGTCCACGACGCTGCAACACACGCTGATCGCCAAGAACAGCGCGGGCGCGGAGCCTGTCGACTGCACCGGCCGCTTCACATCTGCCGGACACAATCTGGTGGGCAGCGGTTGTGCGTCCTCGTTGGGGGGCAGCGACCTTAGCGGCGTTGATCCGAAGTTGCGCACGCTCCACTTGAACGGCGGCGAAACGTTGACCGTCGGCCTCGCTCCTGACAGCCCCGCCGTCAACGCCGGTGGATCCACCGTGGGCGAGGATCAACGTGGCGCCGTCCGCGACGGCGCGGCGGACATTGGCGCTTTCGAGGTCGGCGGCGTGGTGTTGGGCGATGTGAGGGTCTTCTTGCCGGTGGTGGAACGGTAGCGTATTAGAACGTTAAGACGATAATCAGGCAACCGTAGCCGCTGCTTTCAGCTGCGGTTCTCTCCTGTCGGGAGCGTTGCGCGGTTGCCAACCGCCCCTACGTCTTGCCTGGTTATTTTCTTAATCATCAAGAGCCGGTTTCCTGTGTCAGCGTGAATACCGGAATGCTCTCTAAACTTTCAAAATTCTGCGGACTTATCCCACATCCGAACCCACGATTTTGAGCAGCAGTCTCCCCTCAATTTCGGCGAAAAGTGACGTCGCCTGCTCTTTTTGCCCATCTTCTAGTTTGTCCTCGATCCACTGCAACCAATTGACGGCGATGGCCTGCGCGTTTTCGGCGTAGGGTTGTTGTCCACGCGCAGCGAGGTCGACCAACTCGAACCAGAGCTGAATTACACGAAAAAAGTCCATTGTGGGTACCTGCATCTGGAACTCATAGTCATGCGTAATCCATGTGGTCGGTGAGCCATAGGAATTGACAATGCACTGGATAGCTAAAAAATGTTGGACAGGAACCCCATTTGAAAATACAGTACATCCATGTGAATTAGGCTAGAATGAGGAGTGCATGAGTGCACACGAAATTCTATGTCCCTATCCAAGGAAGGTACATCCTTGGGTCTTACAATCCAAATATTCAGACTCAATGGGGGAGGAAATATGACTGTGGAAAGCAAGTGCCCATTCCCTGGCCACTCGAACACTTCGATGGCCGCTCGATCAAACCGCGACTGGTGGCCGAATCAGTTGAACCTGAAGGTGCTCCACCAGAATTCGCCCCAGGTTGACCCGATGGGCGAGGAATTTAACTACGCTGAGGAATTCAAAACCCTCGACCTTGAAGCCGTACGCCAAGACCTCTACACCCTGATGACCGATTCGCAGGATTGGTGGCCCGCCGACTACGGTCACTACGGGCCGTTGTTCATCCGCATGGCCTGGCACA
This sequence comes from bacterium, assembly GCA_016124945.1. Classification (GTDB taxonomy): domain Bacteria; phylum Chloroflexota; class Anaerolineae; order Caldilineales; family Caldilineaceae; genus RI-153. The sequence goes on from WGMT01000053.1 coordinate 31,895, forward strand.
GCGCGGGGACTTACCGCACCGGCGACGGTCGCGGCGGTGCGTCCTCGGGCACGCAGCGCTTTGCCCCGCTCAACAGTTGGCCCGACAACGCCAATCTCGACAAGGCGCGCCGTCTGCTCTGGCCCATCAAACAGAAATACGGACGCAAACTCTCTTGGGCCGATCTGATGGTCCTGGCCGGTAACTGCGCCCTGGAGTCGATGGGCTTCAAGACCTTCGGCTTTGCCGGTGGCCGCGAAGACATCTGGGAACCCGAAGAAGACATCTACTGGGGCACCGAAGACACCTGGCTGGGCGACAAGCGCTACAGCGGAGATCGCGAACTCGAAAATCCCCTGGCTGCTGTGCAGATGGGCCTGATCTACGTCAATCCCGAAGGGCCGAACGGCAAACCTGATCCGGTTGCATCGGGCCGCGACATCCGCGAAACCTTCGCCCGCATGGCCATGAACGACGAAGAGACCGTCGCCCTCACCGCCGGCGGACACACCTTCGGCAAAACCCACGGCGCAGGCGATGCCGTGCATGTGGGTGTTGAGCCGGAAGGTGCACCGCTGGAGGCGATGGGCCTCGGCTGGCTGAGCAGTTACGCCAGCGGCAAGGGCGTCGACACCATCACCAGCGGCATCGAAGGCGCATGGACACCGAACCCAATCCAATGGGACACGGGCTACTTTGATGTCCTCTTCGGCTACGAGTGGGAACTGGTGAAAAGCCCTGCCGGTGCCTGGCAGTGGACGCCCAAAGATCTGGCAGAAAAGGATCATGCACCTGAGGTGGATGGTTCGGGCAAGCGTGTCCCCATCATCATGACCACGGCGGACATGGCCATGCGCATGGACCCAATCTACGAGCCGATTTCGCGCCGCTTCCACGCCAACCCCGACGAGTTCGCTGATGCCTTTGCCCGTGCCTGGTACAAACTTACCCACCGCGACATGGGGCCGATCAGCCGCTATCTCGGTCCGCTGGTGCCTGCCGAAGAACTGCTGTGGCAAGATCCGATTCCCGCGGTTGATCACGAACTGATTGACGCCCAGGACATCGCCGCACTCAAAGCAAAGATCCTCGCTTCGGGCTTGTCGATTTCTCAATTGGTGACAACGGCCTGGGCCTCGGCGTCCACCTTCCGTGGTTCCGACAAGCGCGGTGGCGCCAACGGCGCACGTATCCGCCTCGCCCCACAAAAGGATTGGGAAGTCAACCAGCCGATGCAGTTGGCAGGCGTGTTAGAAGTTCTGGAGAGCATCCAGAGCGACTTCAACAGTGCTCAGACCGGCAATAAGAAGGTTTCGCTCGCCGACGTCATCGTCCTCGGTGGCTGTGCCGCCGTCGAAGCCGCGGCCAAGAAGGCCGACTACGACGTCACCGTCCCCTTCACGCCGGGCCGCATGGACGCGTCACAGCAGCAGACCGATGTAGAGGCGTTCGACGTCCTCGAACCGGTGGCCGACGGCTTCCGCAACTATCTCAAGACCAAGTACACCGTCTCTGCCGAGGAACTGCTGGTGGACAAGGCGCAACTGCTCACGCTGACCGCACCCGAAATGACCGTCCTCGTCGGCGGCTTGCGTGTCCTCGGCGCAAATGTCGGCGGCGCACAGCATGGCGTCTTCACCGACAAGCCGGAGACGCTCACCAGCGATTTCTTTGTCAACGTGCTCGACATGCGCACGGCGTGGATGGCAACTTCGGCAGACGAAGATGTCTTCGAGGGCCGCGACCGCTCCAGCGGCGCACTCAAGTGGACGGCTACCCGCGTCGATCTCGTCTTTGGCTCGAATTCGCAACTGCGCGCCTTGGCCGAAGTCTACGGCTGCGGCGACGCACAGGGCAAGTTCGTGCGCGACTTCGTGGCGGCGTGGGATAAGGTTATGAACGCGGATCGTTTCGATATCGCCTGATTCGATCTTGGTAACAATACCCTTACACAACAAAAAGTCGGGCCGGTCACCGGCCCGACTTTTTGTTATAATAGGCCGACTGTGCAACTCCATTCACAACAGGAGCCTGGCGTGCGGCGGATAATAATCTCAATACGGTGGACAGTGATGATGATCCTTGCCCTCGTTCTGACCGGTTGCGGCGGCGAAACGGACGAACCCCGCGCCACGGTTGACGATCCCCGCGCCTATGCCATCGCGTCGCTACAGACGATGGATCTCAACACCTGGTGGCAAGCCTACCGCAACCCCGATCCGCTGCTGTTGGGGCAGATTGTCGATGATGTGGCCGCCCGTGAACCCGACGGCCTCCCCACCGATGCACGCCGTTTAGACACCTTCATCCGCCACAGCATTGCGCCACGTTATCGGCTGCACATGGACGACACTGACGAAGGCAAAGCCTACATCCTGGCCCAGGCCGAGGCGCGCTTCGCCGATCCGCCCATGGCGCTCTGGGACAAAAACGGCGCCCATGCCCTGCTCGACTACCACATCTTGCCCGGTGAATGGCGGTCCACCACCCGCCTCAGCGAAGGACTCGCCCAGCCGCCTGCCGTCGGCGAGCGGCCGTTCCTGAAGACAGAGGTGCTTGTCCATAGCCTGCAACGCCTGGTCGATGCCTACCCCGACGCCCGCAACTACCAGATTCGCTATCAATATCACCACGGCAGCGATCTCAAGAAGATCCTGATGGAGTTCGCACGGGACACTCAGCTTGTCTATCAGGAGAATGGCAGCGTCCAATTCACAGCCGATCGGGTTGCGTGGGACGATCTGCGCAACGGGCGCGTAGACCTGGCTGAGCTAGATTGGGACGGCCCCACCCAAGACGATCCCGGCCCATCCATCGTCATGCCACCGAGGGAACCGTTGCCGTCCCGTCCGTAGCGACGACAGCAGAAAATGGCAACACGTGTGCAACCCCCATCACAACAGGAGATCATTTCAATGTCAGAAGACAAGGCAAAAGGCCCAGCATCCTACTTCCCCGCCATCGAAAAGACCTACGGTCAGCCCATCAGTCACTGGATGGACGTTTTGGCGGCGATGCAAGGGAAGAAGCATATGGAAATGGTTGCCGAGCTCAAGTCCGAACACAAAATTGGGCATGGACACGCCAACGCCCTGGTTGCCCATTACAGAGCGCAGCACGAAGGCTAACCGAAAGAATACCCAGTATCACCCAGCAACGGTCACTCTCTCCACAAGTCGCCGTCCTGAATCTGGATCGTGGCTAGGTAAGTAGACAGTGGGCTGCGCCGCAAAGAATGTGCGTAAGCGTGCCGACGTGTCACGCGCCGTTGGGCGATCGATGCAGATGCCGGGGATGATGTCATTTTGAATCTGGTTGGTATCAAATGAGGCGTCACCCGCAAAAAAGTAGACAGCATCGCCATCGCGCAAAAGGACGGACTGGTGGGTGAGTGAATGACCAGGGGTTGGCACAATGGCGATGCTTTCATCCTGGGTTACGGTATGGCTGCGGTCAAAGGCGTGAATCGGGCCGTCCTCAAAGCGCATGAGTGTTGGTTCAAGCCAATCAGGGTAACGGCAGGGCAGCGCGCCTTGCGAAACAGGATAGTCTGCGCTGCCAATCAAGAATTCTGAGTGCGGAAAATGGTGGATCCCCCCGGCATGGTCGGAGTGAAGGTGGGTTTGGATCACCCAGCGCACATCCTGAGGCAGAATGCCGAGGGTGCGCAGTTGCATGCCGATTTCGTCCTCTTTTGTTACGGCAAAACGCAGAAAAGATGTATAGACAAAGCGATCTGCCGGCGTACATTCAAAGTATGCCGGATCCATGGCCTGGCTGCTCTCCCCCGTATCGATGACAATCACCCCTTCCGGGTGTTCAATCGCCCAGGCATAGATCGGCATCCACTCTGTCCACTGTCGATCTACTGCAATCGCGGGGAGCGCCAGCCTGTCGGGTCCACTGTAGGCGCGATGGTTGCGCTTCACCGCCACAAAGCCGGTTTGAATCGCATGGATGCGTAGCCCCGATTGTGTCGTTGTCGTCAGCGGCGGCGCCTGTACGCCTGCCTGTAGGTTGGGCACGGGGGCAGAGGTTTGGGTAGAGTAGGCACGTCCTGTTAACCAACTGCCAGCCAGCCCGCCTCCCACCAGTGCACCTGTTGCCATTAGAAAAGAACGGCGTGTCATCCCCGCCTGCGCGCTGCTTTGATCTGTACGCATTGATTGGTTTCCTCCCCGGTGGTAAAGTTGTATAGAAATTAATAAACGTGAGTAATTGTCATGTTTTGAAAATTACCACGGCTGGGCATTTTTGAATGTAATAATGTGAATAATTGTCATGTTTTGATCGAGCAGCCGATGTGAATCCTTTGGAGAGCGTGAGGAGAGCCAGTGCGCAGAGTACCCAATCAAGACCGTAGCCGACAACGGGTGGCAGCCATCCTGGCGGCGACGGTGAAACTGGTAGAAGAGCAGGGCTATGAGGCCACAACGACGGCGATGATTGCACAGGAAGCCGGTGTGCCGATTGGCACGCTCTACCAATTCTTTGCCAACAAAGAAGCCATCCTCGAAGCGTTGGCGCAGCAATACGCCGCCGACATGCTGGCGCTACGCAGCACACTCTTCCCAGAAGACGTGGCGCAGATCCCGCTTCCACTGCTGGTGGATCGCACTGCTGATAAGCTGGTAACGTTTGTGACGCAACATCGGGGGTTCAATCATCTCTTTGGCAGCGCCTGGGGATCACCTGAAATTGCTGCTGCCACCGAACACATGAAACGGGACATGGTCGAGGGGATAACGCACCTGATCCTAAACAAAGCGCCCTGGCTTTCTCCCGCGGAAGCAGCCATCCGCGCGCGGACGTTGCTCCATCTCATTCAAGGCATGTTGTCCATGGTTGAGGCCAGCAACAACGAGGAGTATTCCGCTGTGATGCAAGAGTTCAAGCGTGCGTGGCTTGCCTACCTCACTGCCGCCATTCAAAAGGACCCTGAAACGAACGGGCCAAGGATTGACCCGGCTTTTCTGTTATAATGGCAGCAGTGTTTGCGACACAACCTGCTGAATCAAAGACAGAGATTTCAGCAATATAGGGATAGAGAGCGAGACCTTTATCGTAGGAAGAATTAATGCACATCATTACCCGCAAGCGTCTCAACGAGTTTGTCGAGCGACATCCTGATGCAAAAGCAGGGCTTGAGTATTGGTACAGACTGATGAAGCAGTGTACCTTTGGCTCTTTTGCGGAATTGCGCGCTATCTTTCCCAGTGCTGATCAAGTCGGTAAGCTCACAGTATTCAACATCGGTGGGAACAAAGCCCGATTGATAGCAGCAGTTCATTATAATCGACAGAAGATCTACATTCGGGCGATATTGACGCACCCTGACTATGATAGGGGATTATGGAAGGAGTGATAGACGATGGCGGGAGAAGTAGCAACCATGGAGCGCATCTGGCCAGAGTTAGCGCCGGTTGTATCTGTACCTCATAACGAGGCAGAGTATCAACGGCTAGTTGAAGTGCTAGATGCCTTGATCGATCGAGTCGGTGAAGATGAAGATCACCCGTTAGCCTCTCTAATGGAGGTGATTGGGGTGTTAATTGAAAAGTATGAGGACGAATACATTCCAGAACTGTCTGAGATGTAAACGGTACGGCTACAAGATAACAGCCGAAAGGGCTCTCTTCATCCCCTCGGTCACCAACAAATACAGGACTTACGCAAAGCGCGCCTGTAGGGGCGCAATCTATTGCGCCCCTACAGGCGCGCTTTGCGTAAGTCCTAAAATACACAGAATGACATGCGAATGGAGAATACCTTGACTTCCCTAAGCAACTTTGTCACCTACGAAGCCTTCGGCGCCATCGGTGACGGCGTCACCGACGACCTGCCTGCCATCTGCGCCGCCCATGCCTACGCCAACGAACACGGCCTGCCCGTCAACACAAGCCCGGGCGCGATCTACCACCTGGGGCGTCAGCCGCTCACCGCCGTCATCGCCACCGACGTGGACTGGAACACTTCGCGCTTCACCATCGACGATACCGATGTCAACACCGCCGCTGAGGACCACAAAGTGCCGCTCTTTGAGGTGCGCTCTTTGCTGGAACCCATGACGGTGCAGATCAATCAACTGACCCGCGACCAAAGAGCGGTGGACGTTCACCCCGAGCGCGATTGTCATGTCTTCGTGGAAAACGACAACAAACGGCTCTACATCCGCCGCGGCTTGAACCAGAACAACGGCTTCCCGCAACAGGATTGTTTCATCCTACGCAAGGACGGCGCCATCGAAGGCGACATCGATTGGGCGTACGATACCATCACGCGTATCGAGGCTCGCCCGATAGACGAGACGACGCTGCACATTCGTGGCGGCATCTTTACCACCTTTGCCAACCGCATGGAACAGCCCATCGGCTACAACTATTGGGCCAGGAACATTGTGATCACCCGATCCAACACCGAGATCGACGGCCTGACCCACTATGTTGTGGGCGAAACCGCCGTCGGCCACCCTTATCGAGGCTTCCTCAGCGCCGAACAGTGCGCCAACATCACCCTGCGCAACTGCTTTGCCACGCCGCACAAGATCTATTCAACCATCGGCGCCGCGGGTCTGCCCGTCAACATGGGATCGTATGACATCCACGCCAACAACGTGGTCAACTTTCACATGGTCAACTGCCGCATGCACCACATCTGCGACCGCACCCACTGGGGCGTCATCGCCACCAATTTCTGTAAGAACATCGTGCTGGAGGATTGCGTCCTCTCGCGCATGGACACACACATGGGCGTCTCCGGCGTCTACACCATCCGTCGCTGTGAGTTTGGCCACATGGGGCTGAATGCCATCGGGCGCGGCCTGCTCACCGTAGAAGATTCCACCCTCTACGGCAACGCCTTCATCAGCCTGCGCAGCGACTACGGCAGCACCTGGGAAGGTGATCTTGTGATCCGCAACTGCCGCTGGGTGCCCGCCTGCGGTGACAAACACTGGCCCACCCTCTTTAACATCCGCAACGACGGCATGCACGATTTCGGCTATCCCTGCTTCATGCCGCGCACCATTACCATCGACGGCCTCGCCGTAGACGACGCCAACCACTCTGACGACTACACCGGTCTCTACCTCTTCACCGATCCCGATGTGATGAACCAGTGGGATAGCGTGACACCGTTAACGGCGGAACGTCCTTTCCCCTATCGGAGATCAGAGAAGGTCAGCGTGCGTGGGTTGTCCACGACGAGCGGCAAAGCGCCGCAGGTGTCGCAGAATGCCGCGCTCGCGGACGAGATCGTCATCGAGATTAGTAATGCGTAATACGTGATGCGTAATTCGTTGACGGAATGAGCTGTATTGAAGGATCTACCAGCGCTGACCAATTACGAATTACGAATTACGCATCACGCATTCAAGGAGCCTATCCTTATGCCCCACTCACCGCTCTCCCAAGTTTCCGCCCTTACCTTCGACGTCTTCGGCACGGTGGTGGACTGGCGGACTTCGATCATCCGCGAAGGGCAGTTGCTTTCTCTGCGCAAAGGCATCGATGTCGACTGGCCCCGCTTCGCCGACGCCTGGCGCGCCGGGTACGCGCCGGCCATGCAGCAGGTGCGCAGCGGTGAACTTCCCTGGCTCAAGATCGACCAACTCCATCGCCGCATCCTCGATGGCTTGCTCGACGAGTTCGGGCTGCGTGGGTTGACCGAGCCCGAACTTGACGATCTCAACTGCGCCTGGCACCGGCTGATCCCCTGGCCAGATGCTGTGTTGGGTTTGCATCGCTTGAAGGCGGATTACGTCATCGCCACGCTCTCCAATGGCAACGTTTCGCTCCTCACCCACATGGCCAAAAACACCGGCCTACCCTGGGATTGCATCCTTTCGGCGGAATTGGTGGGCCACTACAAGCCCGATGCGGAGGTCTACTTGAAAGCCGCCGATCTGCTGGGGCTTCCGCCGGAGCAGGTGATGATGGTGGCGGCGCACAAGGGAGATCTGCACGCCGCCCGCGCTGTCGGTATGCGTACGGCCTATGTGCCGCGTCCTCTGGAGTACGGGCCAAATGGTGACGCCGATCTAACCCCCGATCCTGAATTTGATGTGGTGGCAAACGATTTCATCGAATTGACCCAAAAACTGAGATCAGATTTTCCTAAGTCCAACCTCTGAGTGAACATGACAAAATCGAACCTTACCGAAGAACAACTAACGGCGCGGCGCACCCTGCAACGGGGACTGCCCATTCTAGGGAGTGTGCTGCTCGTGCTGGGGCTGTACGTTTCCGCCTTCCTCATTCCAGACGTGATCAAAACGGCGGCGGGGCCGCAGCGACTTTCGCTGCAACAGGCCGCTCAACTCGCAGGAGACGATCCACTCTACGCCCGCATCGAAGGCGGCGCATGGGACTGTGAAACACTGCAACAGGTACGCGGCCTTTCGGCGACGGCCCTGCGCTACGGCAGAATGCGCGAGGAAACACGCTACGCTGAGGTCTTCTTCACCGATGACACACGCGCCGTGGTCGTCTTTGTCACCTTAGGCGGCGCGGTGACTTGCGACGATCTGGCCCGTCAATGGCCCGAGGGCTACCTCTACGCCATGAACAGCGACACCCGCCAAGAATTGACGAATGAAGCACGGCTGGCGCGCTACTTCACCACCGAAACCTTTCTCGAGTTCTGTGGCTACTGTGGCCGGCAGAATTCCCTGATCGGCGCCGTCTTTGGTGTCGTCTTTACGCTCGCGGGGATTGTCATGTTGATTGCCTGGCGCAGGCTGAAACCGAAGCAGTGAGCGTGCAATGACTCTCAAAGCAAACGAAAGTGACCGCTTGCAAGATCTGCTCCAAGACCTCTTTCGCTTCAACCAGGCGGATCTACGCGCCAACCGAAGAGGGAACATCTCAGAAGCACAGAAACAACGCATGGATGAGAAACACGAGGATGATGCGCGCCTGACCTATGGCGGGCTGATTGCTATCCTGTTGATTGGGTATGCAGGCAGTGGCGCCGCCGCGTTGCAGGGAGGCTTGTCGATATGGGAGATGTGGCGCGGGGTGACGGTCTCACTGTTGGTACTTTTCCTCTTTGCTTGGATCCTCCTGCACTTCAACGGCATGAAGATGCGCCGTACCCTGCGTGAGGGCGCTGTTAAGCAGGTCAGTGGACCCATGCGGCTGATCCGTGAAGGCGGAAAGTCTCGATCACACTATTTTGCTGTCGGTCCGCAACGCTTTGAGATTACCGAGTTTGAGTATTTTCGGCTGAAACAACATCCACTTGATGGCCGACAGGCCACGGTCTACTATGCACTGCCCTGGCGGCGTGTGCTGTCGGTGGCGCTTCAGTCTCTTTAAAAGCAGAACGAAGTACACCTTTTTTCGAGGAATTGACCTTGTCATCCATCCATGCTAAACTCGATGTAGGGGAGAACGTTTGTTCTGGAGAGGAGACAGTGATGTCTGGGTCCAAACAATTGCTAACGGATGTTTTCGACGGCTGGGGTGGCTTTCAGCGTAGCATGATTCAGGCCGTTGGCCCACTTACCTCTGAACAACTCCTTTGGCGTCCTGAAGCTAAACTCCGCTCTGTCGGCGAACTGGCCCGACATCTCAGCTTTGGCCGAATCGAGTGGTTTGCGCGCATGGACGCGCCCGGTAGCGCTGACCTGGCTTCCCAAATCGCCCACTGGCAACAAGACGGCGACAGCAACCGGCACATCATCGAGGGTGCCATCGCCATCGATGACCGGGCAGAGGAACTCGTCCATTGGCTGGACCTTTCCTGACAAATGATTGAACGTACGCTCCGAGAGTGGACGATTGCCGATCTTGCCAAAACCTACCGCCACACCTGGAATGGCGACGTCTACGCCATCTCGCGGCAGTGGACGATCTGGCGCATCTTGACGCATGATGTTTATCACGGCGGACAGTTATCGCTTATGCTGGGGATGCAGGGCATTGAGCACTTTGAACTGGGCGATCTATTCGGGCACATCACCCTACCAACGCTTTCCGATCTGGGCTCAAGCCAGCCGAAAGAGGAATAAAGCATGCGCAAAGTTATTGTCTGCAATTTCGTGACGCTGGACGGATTCTATGAGACCAAAGACAAGACGTTCGACGGCTTCTTTGAGTTTTACCACCCCGACTATGCCGGCGATCAGAACTTCGACTACTACAACACCGAGCGTCTGCGCGCTGCCGATACCCTCATCCTAAGCGGGCGTACCTCGTTCCTTGGTAACAAGGACTACTGGACCAGTGTACCGCACGATTCCAACGCCACGCCCATCCGCCGTGAATTTGCCGACCTGATCCAGCGCGTCGACAAGTTCGTCGTCTCCGACACAATCACCCGCGAAGACCTCGCGCCCTGGGAAAACACCCGCATCGTCAAAATCGCCGACACGCACAAAGAGATCGCCGCCCTCAAAAAGCAGCCAGGGCGCGACATCCTCATTCTGATGGGGCGCATCCTGTGGAACGATCTCCTGCGGTATAGGCTGGTTGATGAACTACATCTCACCTACTTTCCCATAATTGCCGGCGGCGGCGTGCCGATCTTCGATGGTCGCCCGCCGGTATCGCTCAAACTGATCCACACGCGCCAATGGCAAGGATCGGGCAACGTCCTCGTCTGTTATGCTGTGAGCTACCCCAATCATTAGAAAACCACTTTTTTCTATCAAGGAGGTCACTGATGATCACCGGCTTTGACCATCTTCAGATCGCGATCCCGGGTGGCGGAGAAGCCGCCGCTCGTCACTTTTACGGTGAGATTCTCGGCCTGACCGAGATCCCCAAACCCGTTCCGCTGGTCGAACGCGGTGGTTGCTGGTTCACCGGCCCCGGCATTCAGATCCACCTGGGCGTGGAAACGTCCTTTCGACCGGCGACAAAGGCGCATCCGGCCTTCCTGGTCGAAGACCTTGCCGACTGGCAACGACGCCTTTCCCAAGCAGACATCGCCATCACGTCCGACAACAGTCTACCGAATGTGCGTCGCTTCTACGTCGCCGATCCCTTCGGCAACCGCATCGAATTTATTCAGAACGGTGACGGCTTCAGCCAGGAAACATTGAAAAGGAGAGACACCGTGACAGATCATCAGCCACAAGGCTATCTCGCCGTCCCCACCACCGGCAAAGGACCCGGCGTGCTCGTCCTTCACGCCTGGTGGGGGCTGAACAACACGATCAAAGCGTTCTGCAATCGTCTGGCTGAAGCCGGTTTTGTGGTCTTCGCGCCAGATCTCTACCACGGGCAGGTGGCCGACACCATGGCCCAGGCGGAGGAACTGGGTGGCACACTCGATGCCAACCATCTGCAAGCCAAGGCCGAGATCTTGGACGCTGTCGCTTTCCTCAACCAACAGGTGGATCAACCTGATCGGGGCGTTGCCGTCGTCGGTTTCTCGTTGGGGGCTTATTACGCGTTGGATCTGGCGACCACCGCTCCTGGACACGTCCACGCCGTCGTCGTCTTCTACGGGACGGGCGTCTTCGAGCATGGGGAATCACAAGCCGCTTACCTTGGTCACTTTGCCGAGGACGATCCCTACGAACCACTGGAAAATGTTGACGCCCTCGAAGCCTCGCTCAAGGACGCCGACCGCCCGGCAACAATCTACCGTTACCCCGGCACCGGACACTGGTTCTTCGAGCCGGATCGCACCGACGCCTACGATCCTGCCGCCGCAGCCCTGGCCTGGGATCGCACTTTGGATTTCTTGAAGATCGCGCTCTCCTCGTAAACATTTGCCCATATCTGGGACGATCCTGTCACGCTGCCTCGCTATGATGGAAGTGCATCCTATCTCAATCGCATTCCACTTTTGCTCCTTTTCCCATAAGATGAAACGAAGGGCCGGCCGATTTTCGGCCGGCCCTTGCTGATTTGTTCCTATTGGCAGAAAATGTACTGTATTGCGCGCCGGACTGCAATCATTACATTTGAAATTGTTCATCACTGCCGATTTTTATAATTTTCGCGCTTGACAAAACACCAACTTGTAATTACAGTGGTTACAAGTTGACTAAGGAGAGACAAAACGTGCGTGCTGCAAACCGATTCGCCATCGCCGTACACATCCTAACGCTCTTGGGCGCGCTTGGCGACGAACACAATACATCCGAAGCAATGGCCGCCAGCATCGGCGTCAATCCGGTCATCGTCCGCAATGTGACAGGCATGCTGCGCCGCGCCGATCTTGTGATTACCCAGCAAGGCGTCGCCGGCACAACACTTGCGCATAACACGGCGGACATCTCTTTGTTGGATGTCTACCGAGCGGTAGAACCCGACGCTGCGTTGTTTTCGATTCACGCCTGCCCCAACCCCAAGTGTCCGGTTGGGGCCAAAATCGAGGACACATTAGAGCATCATTTTGCCGAAGCCCAGAAAGCAATGGAGGATCGCCTGGCCGAAATCAGCGTAGCGCAGGTCGTTACCGATATCTTGGAGGGACCGTGTAAAACGCGGTAGATACAGGTTTTCTCTTTTTTTGCTTTGACTTGTAATTGTTTTGATTACAAGTACTGTTGATGACACGTGTCACCGACAAAACCACCAACCCATTGAAAAGGACATAACCCATGACCATCGCCATCACCGGGGCCACAGGACAACTTGGCCGCCTTATTGTTGCGAAACTCACCACACAGGTGCCTGCTGATCAAATTGTGGCACTTGCCCGCTCTGCCGCCAAAGCCGCAGACCTGGGCGTCGCCGTGCGCGAGGCCGATTACGGCCAACCCGAAACGCTGGACCGCGCCCTTACCGGCGTGGACACACTCCTTTTAATCTCTTCCAGCGAAGTGGGGCAGCGCTCCGCACAGCATGCAAGCGTAATCGACGCAGCGCAGCGTGCAGGCGTCAAGCACCTGGTCTACACAAGCGTCCTACACGCGGACAACTCCCCCTTGAGCCTCGCCGCAGAACACCGCGCCACCGAAGAAAAGCTCAAGGCGTCTAGCCTGGCCTACACCATCCTGCGCAACGGCTGGTACACCGAGAACCACACCGCCTCGATTCCCGGCGCGCTGGCCGGTGGCGCCTTCATCGGCAGCGCGGGGGACGGCAAGATCTCATCTGCCACGCGCCAAGACTTTGCCGACGCCGCCGTGGCCGTCCTCACCGGTGAGGGACACGAAGGGGCAACTTACGAATTGGCGGGAGATGACGCCTATACACTGAGCGACCTCGCCGCCGAAATCTCACAACAGACCGGCAAGACGATCCCCTACGTGAATCTGCCCCAGGCCGAGTATGCTGCTACGCTGGCAAGCTTCGGTCTACCCGAATTCTTGGCCCAGGGCCTCGCCTCTTGGGACATTGACGCCTCGCACGGCGCCCTCTTCGACGACAGCAAACAGCTTTCCACGCTCATCGGGCGACCTACCACGCCGCTTTCGGTGGCAGTGGCCGACGCGCTCAAGTCGACAGCGCCGGCATAGCCTATCGAAACCAACAGACAGCGTGAATTGCTGAATATCGATGGTCGCGCTCGGGTCGGTTCTTTGCTATAATCAGACCATCAAGAGGCCTTTCAATCTGCGGGCAACAACCTTCCGGGAAGGGGTCACGAATGCTGAATCGTTCACCCATCTCACTGACCCCTTCCCGCAAGGTATCTCACCCGTAGATTGAAAGGACCCGCCATCGAGTGGTTAACGATTGCCCCCATCAAGGAAACTACGATGAAGAGTTGGGTTCCGTTTGTGGCTGCACTGGTCATCACCATCGTGCTCAATGCATTCCCTTTGTTTATGGCATTTGTGGTCGGTGATAGCGGTTGGGCGCAGGTTGGCTGGGTGGTCTACTTTTATTCCATCCCGTTTAGCCTCGTATTGCTTTTCGTCGGCGCGCTGATCTCCTTGATTATGCACCGCCGAAAACGCTCAAAGTCGCCTGATTAAAGTAATGCGACAAGAATCTGGATCTAGTGCTGCTCTCACGGCAGTACTAGATCCAACAGCGGGTTGGGAAAGCGCCGCTTTAGCGTAATCGCAAAGAAGGTCTCTTCCAGGCCGGGCAACTTGGCCACTTCCACCAGTGTGCCGTTGTCCAACTCATCTTTCACCACAATCGGTGGCACCACCGCCAGCCCCGTATGTTCACGTGCCACCAGGCGCAACATGGCCATGTCGTCTACCTCGGCCACAATGTACGGACGAATTCCCAGCCGGTCCACCAGCGCATCAAAGCCCGTGCGAATGCTCGACTGCGCCGTGGGCATCACCAAAGACTCCTGAGACAGCAACTCAGCCAACGAAAGATGCTCGCGCCCCGCACAAGGACGCCCTACCAGGCTCACAGGCTGCCTGTCGATGGCGTGGGCGATCCAGCGCGTGGCGGCATCGCGCGGCGGCGACACATTCGAGAGCAGGACGTCGATCTGATAATCCTCCAACGCGTGTAGTAGATCGCCCAGCGTGCCCGAGCGCACCACCACTTCGATTTCGTCCAGGGCCAGCAGGGGGGTGACAAATTGAAGCTGGAAATTGCGCGAAAGCGTTGCCAGCGCGCCCACCCGCAAAACACGCTGCTGCGGCTGATCCAGTTGACCCAACGTGCCCATCAACTCATCGCCGGTGGCAAAGATCGAGTCGGCAAAGTCCAGCGCAATGCGCCCCGCTTCGGTCAGTACCAGCCGCCGCCCCTGCCGCTCGAAAAGGGGATGTTTCAGGTCTTCCTCCAACTTGGCAATCTGCATCGAAAGCGCAGATTGGGCAATATGAATCTTCTCGGCAGCACGGGTCAGATTGCCTTCGTGGGCCACGATCCAGAAGTAGCGTAGGTGATGATAGTTTAGCATGGAATCATTCTATTTAAGTGAACGTTTTTGTCAAAACTATGTATTTTACAGATGGGTCACCGCCTGATACCTTTAGCACCGTTGCCAAACACTTTTACTTCAACACCTTGTCTCAAGGAGACTTTTGTGATGATTGCCGACGTCGAACCTCTGGTGCTGTTGACCTACCTGGCGCCGCTTTCGCTCTTTGTGGTGGCGCTCGTGGCGCATATGACGCCGCCGGCTCGACTCTTTCGTGGGGCCTGGATCGCTGTGGTGGCCTCTTTTGTGTTCGCTCTCCTGACCGCTGCGACCGCCTTTGCCTTTGGGCCGCTCGTCAGCCCCGCGATCGGCTTCGGCGATTTCAGCCTGTTGCTGCGCCTGGACGCACTAAGCGCCGTGATGCTCTTGCTCGTCTCTGCGATTGGGATGCTGGTGATTCACTTCAGCCGCAACTACCTGGGCGGTGACGCCAGACAGGGGCGCTTTTTGGGTGACCTGAGCCTGACCATCGGCGCGGTGATGTTGCTGGTGACGGCGGGCAATCTCTTTCATCTGGTCGCCGCCTGGATCGGCACAAGCCTGGCGCTACACCGGTTGCTTGTCTTCTACAGTGAGCGGCGTGGCGCGGTGATCGCCGCCCGTAAGAAGTTTGTTGTGGCGCGTATCAGCGACCTTTGCCTGGTGGTGGCCGCCGTCCTTTTTGCCCGTGCTTTCGGCGTCACCGACCTGGGCGCGTTGGCCGAAGCGGCGCGTGCCGCCCTGGCCGCGGGGACCGTCCCCGCCGGTGTGGGGGTGGCGAGTGTGTTGGTGGTGGCGGCGG
Source organism: bacterium (assembly GCA_016124945.1). GTDB lineage: Bacteria > Chloroflexota > Anaerolineae > Caldilineales > Caldilineaceae > RI-153. The sequence continues at coordinate 47,457 of WGMT01000053.1, forward strand.
CGGCGCTGAAGTCGGCCATGTTCCCCACCCACGGCTGGTTGCTGGAAGTGATGGAGACGCCGACGCCTGTCTCCGCCCTGCTACACGCCGGCCTGCTCAACGCCGGCACCTTCCTGGTGGTGCGGCTTGGGGATCTAATGTTCCTCACCTCGCTGGGGCTGCACCTGCTCATCATTGTGGGCGGCTTTACGGCCATCTTTGCCTCCGTCGCCATGATCATGCAAAACAACGTCAAGGTGTCGCTGGCCTACTCCAGCGCGGCGCACATGGGCTTCATGCTCATGTTGTGCGGCTTCGGCGCACACAGCGTAGCAATTATGCACCTGGTGGCGCATAGCTTCTACAAGGCCCACGCTTTCCTTTCTTCGGGCAGCATTGTGGACTACATCCGCGAACTGGGCAGCAAGGATCTCGACGGCACGGCTCGCCCGTTGGCGGTGCTTGGCTCAATGATTGCCGCTGCCGCCATTTTCATCGCCTTTGCCGTACTGTTGGGCATCGACATGCTCAAACGGCCCGGTGAGACGGCGCTGGGTGTGATCTTCGTCATGACCATGACGCAGTTGATCGTCAAGAGCACCGTGGGCAAGCCCCGCCTCTTTGTGGTGGGGCGCACCCTGCTCGCCGCCGTCGCCGTGACGCTGGCCTTCTTCGCCCTGGAACTCAGCGCCGCCTGGCTCCTTTCGGGGACGGTGGCCGCTTTCCCCGCGCCTACTGTGTTGACCCAGGTGGTGATGGTGCTGGCGGTGTTGTCCTTCGCTGCGGTGACGTTGCTTCAGACCATGCTGCCCACGCTCGTCAACACGCCCTGGGGACAAGTTGCCTACGTCCACCTGAAAAATGGGCTGTACGCCAACGCCCTCTTTGATCGACTCATCGGCGCGCTGCGCTGAGGATCAAAAATCTGGATTTTATTTAGCCATTAATCTCTGTACAGAGGATACCCTTATGACCCTTCAAGCGCCTTTTCGCGAAGTTGACATGACCCAGAGCGCATCACCCCAGGTGAAGACACCCAAACGCGTTGCGTCTGTGGTCGATGCTGCCCAAATTGTGGAGACGCCGGTTGCCTACACCGCCGCCCAGATCGACGCCGCTGTGGATCAGGCCTGCCGCCGCATTGCGCCATTGTGGCCGTTGCGCAACTTCGTGGCCGTCAATCCCTTCTTGGGCCTGGCCGATCACAAGTTTGAAAAGGCTGCCGAGATCATGGCGCAGCGCGCCGGGGCCAAGATGACGGCTCCCCACGCCTTCTACGCCGACGCCATCCGCAGTGGACGTGTCACCGACGGCGATCTGGCGGCGGCGTTGGCCGAGCAGTCGCCCGTCCCTGGCGCGCCGCAGGACGTGGCTGCGCTGAAAGCCTTTGCCTTCAACGGCGAGACCTCTTTTGCCTACGAGATGTTGCCCACCGTGGCCGACGCCGCCCGCCAGCGCACCCACCAGGATTGGGGACTCTTCGTCACCGAATCCATCTCGCGCTGGGCCGCCGCCTACTTCGATCAAGGACAGGCCTACTGGCCGTCGCCGTGGCGTCACCTGAGCCCCTACGCCGCCTGGCGCGCCGAGGCCGCCCTGGATCGCACACCCGAAGTGACCGGGGTGCGCAACTTCCGCAAGCTGGTGAAAAGCCTGCCCGCAGACGCCCCCACGCTGATTGAATCCGCCGTGCAACGGCTCGCCATCCCCGCCGACGGGTTGGACGCCTACCTGCACCGCCTGTTGATGACGGTGAGTGGCTGGGCGGCCTATGCCCGCTACCACTTGTGGCAGGCCGAACTCTACGGCAAGCAAGATGCCGGCTTGACCGAACTCCTCGCCATCCGCCTGGCCTGGGAAGTGGCGCTGCTTGACGCCTTCGAGAAAGAGGGTGTGCCCCAGGCATGGGCTGGGCGCAAACACGAATTGGTCTTCGCCGAGATGGGACGGGAGGCCGAAGCCACCCTTGCCGGGGAATTGCTCTTGCAGTGTGCCTTCGAGAAAGCCTATCAGCGCCGCCTCATCGCCCAACTTGCCGCGGACAGACCCGCCGCGCCGCAGACACACAAACGGGCGCAGGCCGCCTTCTGCATCGACGTGCGCTCCGAGGTCTTCCGCCGGTCGCTGGAGACGGTGGACGCCGAGGTGGAGACCATCGGCTTTGCCGGTTTCTTCGGCTTCCCGATTGAGTACGTGCGCTTGGGCGAGGATCAGGGCGGTGCACAATGTCCTGTGCTGCTCACGCCCCAGTTTGTGATCCACGAAGCGGTGGCCGGGGCCAATAGCGAAGAAGAAGAGAAGGTAATCGAGCAGCGCACGTTGCGCCGCAAGGCCATCAAGGCATGGCGCTCGTTCAAGTTTGGGGCCATCTCCTGTTTCGGCTTTGTGGGACCGGTGGGGCTGGCCTATGTCACGAAGATCATTACCGACAGCCTGGGCAAGAGCCGCCCCGTCAGCCCGCCCGCCGACTTTGGGCTGGACAAGGACGTGCTGGCGCGGCTGACGCCAAAGCTGGACGACCACGCCGCCAATGGGCGCGTCAACGGGCGCGCCACAGGCATGAGCGCCCAACAGCGGCTGGACGTGGCGGCGGGTGTCCTCAATGCCATGTCGCTTACCGACAACTTTGCCCGTCTCGTGCTGCTGGTGGGCCACGGTTCCACCACCGTCAACAATCCCTACGCCAGCGGCTTGGACTGCGGCGCTTGCGGTGGACATACCGGCGAGGCCAACACACGGGTGGCGGCGGCGGTGCTCAACGATGCGGCGGTGCGTGCCGGTCTCAAGGAACGGGGCATCATCGTGCCTGAGGAGACGATCTTCCTTGCTTGCCAGCACGACACCACCACCGACCAGATCACTATTTTCGACAAGGCACAGATTCCGGCCACCCACGCCGAGGACATCGCCCACATCGAAGCCACTTTCGCCGCCGCCGGGCGCATGGCCCGCGCCACCCGCGCCCCACTCCTGCACATCGACCAGGGCGAGGACATCGATGAGGCTGTCCTCGCCCGCAGTCGGGATTGGTCGCAGGTACGCCCGGAATGGGGGCTGGCCGGCTGCGCTGCCTTCATCGCCGCGCCGCGCCGCCGCACTGTCGGCCTCGATCTAGAAGGGCGCTCCTTCCTCCACTCCTACGAGTGGCAACAGGACGAGGGTTTCGGTGTATTGGAGTTGATCATAACCGCGCCGATGGTGGTGGCCAGCTGGATCAACCTCCAATATTACGGCTCCACGGTAGACAACCGGGCCTTCGGCAGCGGCAACAAGGTGCTGCACAACGTGGTAGGTTCGTTGGGTGTCCTCGAAGGGAATGGCGGCGATCTGCGCACAGGGCTGCCCTGGCAGTCTGTCCACGACGGCGAAAAGTACATTCACGAGCCGCTGCGCCTGAACGTGATGATCGAAGCACCCCTCGACGCCATGAACGAGATCATTGCCAGACACGAAGGCGTGCGTCAACTACTGGACAACGGCTGGGTGCATCTCTTTGCGCTGGATATGGATGGAAAGGTTGCGCATCGGTATGCAGGTGGATTGGCGTGGCAGGGTGTGTGAGGCGGAACCCCTCCCCAACCCTCCCCCCGCCCGCTGTCTCAGCGGTTTTTGCGGGGGGAGTTAGAGGGGGGTAAACTTCCCAGCATGCCTACTCTTCACGCACTACGGAATATTCACCATGAAACTCAAACCCGAACACCAAGGCTATCTACTCTTCGCCATCATCGCCGTCGTCCACAGCGTGGCCATCGGCATCATGCTCTTCGGGCTGAATGGGCGCTAGTTCAGCGTATACACAAACACCCCTGCCTCCGTCGTTACGAAGACCCGTTGCGGCGCGGCGTCGAGGACCAACAGATCAGTGATACGCAGATCATCAAACGGCGTCCCGTTGATTTTGGTCCATGCAGCGTCCAGGCCGTTGCGGCTGTAGAGGCCCTTTTCCGTGCCGAGCAGGTGCCGACGTTCATCCCCTGGCACCTGCGCAAAGGCTTCGATTCCACCATCAAGGGGTTCGCCCACAATCGTTTCCAGGCCGGTGGAACGTTCCACCCAGGTCGCGCCGTCGTCTTCGCTTTGCCAGAAGCCGTAGTAGGCCGGCGCATAGAGGATCGTCGGATCGGCGCGATCCAACTCAAGCCCTACCAGCCAGCCGATGAACGGCTCCAGCGGCATGGCATAGTCCCAGGTTGCGCCGCCGTCTTCACTTAGCAGGACTGTCCCCGCGCCGCCCTCGCTCATACCGCCAACCCAGAGCTTGCGCCAAGCCGCATCCGCGGGCGCCATGAGGCGTGCTTCTAAGATGCCGAATGGTGGCCCGGTCTGGAAGGTGAAGGTGGCACCGGCGTCCTCGCTGCGGTAGACGCCGCCACAGGCCGCGGCGTAGATCCACTCTTTCTCACTGTGCAGGGCCAGCACCCCTAGGTTCCACCCGGCGGGCACCTCGTGCCAGAGTAGACCGCCATCGACGCTGCGGTACATCGGCGAGGGTTCGCCGCCGCTCATGCAACCCCAGCCGTCCCCCGCGTAGAGAAGACCGGGCGTATGGCCCAACAGAATACGAGTCGGTTGCGTCGTCCCCGAGATCTGCCAGTGTATACCGGCGTCTTCTGAGCGGTAGAGGAAGATGCCCACCTCGGCATAGACGGTGGCGCTTTGCGGTCGCCCAATGATGCGTTTTGCCTGCCCCTCAGGTAACAAAAGCGTCTGCCACTGATAGATGGAGGGCAGGTAGTGGTTGAATGTCTGCGCTCGGCAGATGACCAGCGAGACATCGTCAACATACATCGCACTCTTGCGCCCGTCGCCATCGTTGAGCGTGCCCAGGTGGACGCGCACCCGCTGCCCCGCATAGGACGAAAGATCGAAATGAAGTGGCTGCCACGTGGCGGCATCGCTGCGTGTCCACAACAGCCGTTCCAAAAGAACGCCTGCTTCATCCAACAACAACACATAGTGGCGATCGCCCATCGCCGACGCTTCGTCTGGCATAATCGCATCGGCGGCGGCCACATCTGCCGGTAGCGATCCTTCCGCCGAGATTGGATACCACCAGAGCGTCAAGTTGGCGCTGATCGCATCCGCAGGGATGGTCACCTGTTGGCCGGCGCTGGAGTAGCTGAAGAGATCGGCTTCTTGCGTAATGCCTGTGTGTAGAGACCGCACACCACTGTGCACTATGGCGGTGCTGTAGGTTGCCGGGCGAGGTGTCGTCGGCAGTTTCCAAGCATAAGGCGTCTCAAAGCCGCCGTCGGCAATGCGCTCTATGCAGGCGCCCCCTTGGTAGTGCCAGACGCCTGTGTTGGTGGCCACATGCGCCACAATGCCGTCGGTTGCAGGGGATGTCACCGCCAGCGCGTGGACATCAGGATTGCCGGGCGCTGGGCCCAGGTCGATCCAACTGTCTCCGCCGTTAAACGAGCGCAGCAGGCTATGGGAAGTCCCCGCCACAAACTGTCCACTAAGCGCGGTGAAGAGCGTCTGATCCACATCGTAGTCAGGCGAAACGGCAAGATGACGCGGGAAGGGTTCGTAGAAGCCCGGCAGACCGGCAGGGGTAAGCTGCCATGTCGCGCCCCGGTCTATAGAGCGGAAGACGCTGCTTTCTGGTGTGTCGTCGCCCGGCGCTTCGATAGAGCGATAGCCGGCCCAGATGCGTTTGTCTGTGGTGTAGTTCGGCGATAGCGCGATTTCGTAAGAAGGCCCGTAGCCGCCCACATTCTGCCAGGTGACGCCGCCGTCCACGCTGCGCAGCATAGGGCCGAAGCCAGATGCGAAGATCGTCTGATCCATGACATAGTTTGGCGATACGGCGAGGTCAAACAGCGTGTACCCTTCTCCCTCTGAAGCCAGGGCATACGCCGTCCAGGTGTTGCCGCCGTCGGTCGACTTGTAGATCCAACGTTGGCGGCCTACGAAAAGCGTTTCGTCGTCGCCGTAGTTGGGCGAAACGGCCAGGGCATCCACCTTGCCTACGTCGGCGTGCTCCGTCCAGGTCATCCCCCTGTCGCGGGAGATATAGAGACCGTTGTGCAGATCCGTTTCGTTTTCGTAGGCGACGAAGAGAGTGCCATCGTAGGCAAAGGCGGGCGAAATGCGCACGTGGTTGAAGCGGACGAGCGCGCCGGGGGGCGGCTGCAGTACAGCCTGCCAACTGCGTCCTCCGTTGCTGGAACGAAAGACGCCCTGGTTGGTAGCGGCGAAGAGTGTCGCGTCCGCGGCGTAGTCAGGCGAGGCCACCACATCCGCCACGGGGATTGGCGTCATTGTTGCATCGAAGGGGCCGCCGCTACGCCAGTGGCCAGTGACCTGTGGGATTATACTCAGTTCTTGCGCAGCGACAGTGTTGGCGGCAGATAGCCCTGTCAGCAAGAGAAGCACACAACAGACGAAGAGGAACAGCGAACAGCGGTTCATCGGTCACCTCCTACGGTACAGAAGCACACTTCTGCTTTCAGCATACCCCGTAGTAGACCATGCCACCAGTGACAGATGTCTGATAATCCCTCTTGCAGATTGCGTATCGCGCCGAGTGGAAGCTGGTGGGCTAACTCGACGAAAGTACCCTACTGAAACGCCTCGCTGTTCACAAACGCCACCATGCGCTCCACGGCGCGGCTGAAGAGGACTTCGCCCTTTTCCAGCGAACCAGCGGTGCCGTCGCCCACGGTGCCGGTGTCGGTCAAGCTGGAGTAAGGACGGTACTGGATAAACTCAGGAAATTCATTGGCCGGCGGTGCGGTGCGGGCGGCTTTCTCCATCTTCACGGTTTCGGGGGCCACACGCAAGAGCATACTCGTCCCCGCTTCGCTGGCGTGACCATGAGGACGGTCTGTTACCCATAGATCGTTGGTAAATGGCTGGATGAAGCGCCACGTATCCACCTGGGCGCAGATGATGCCGTGCTGATCCTGGAGATCGCGGGCCACCTGGTTAATGGCAGGGACGTTGCCGGCGTGGGAGTTGATAAAGAGAAGACGGCGGAATCCCCAATGTACGAGGCTCTGGGCGATGTCGCCGATGTAAGCGCGGAAAGAGTCCGCCGACACCCACAACGTGCCGGGGAAGCTGTTGAGCACCCGCGATTCCCCCACCGGCACCAGCGGCGCCACCGCCGCGGGGACACGTTCCGCCAGTGCTAGCGCCAGCGCCATCGCCGCGATCCCGTCTGATCCTAGCGGCAGATGCCGACCGTAAACCTCCACTGCACCTGACGGCAAGATGGCCAGATCGGTCTCCTTGCGCAGGGCGTCGAACTCCAACCACGTCATCTTTGCGACTTCGTACATTGTTGAATGTCTCCTTGGGTGTGTGAACGATAAAAGCGATCCTTCGCCCAAACCTACCGCTTTCTCAATCGCGGATCCAGTGCATCGCGCAGGCCGTTGCCGAGTAGATTGAACGAGAGGACCGTGATTGCCAGCGCCAAGGACGGCCAGATCACCATGTTGGGCTGCCGGCTCATGATCCTGCGCGCCGTGGAAACCATGCTGCCCCAGGTGGGGTTGGGCGGTGGCACGCCAAGCCCTAGAAAGCTCAACCCCGATTCCACCAAAATGGCCGCGCCCAGGCTCAGTGCGACCTGTACGAAGAGCGGCGCCAGGATGTTGGGCAGAATCGAAAAGAGCAGAATGCGCCCGTCTGATGCGCCGATGGATTGAGCGGCTTCTACGTATTGATTCGATTTGACGCTCAAACTCGTGGTGTAGGAAAGGCGGGCGAAGCGCGGTATGTTGAGCAGCGCGATGACGGCAATGACGTTGGTGAGGCTGTTGCCAAGGAAGGCGATCACGGCAATCGCCAGAATCACTGTGGGGAAGGCCAGCACAATGTCCATGACGCGCATAATCAGTGTGTCGACCCAGCCACCGTAGTAACCGGCCAGCAAGCCCAGTGTCACCCCGGCCAACAGGGCCAGGGACACCGAAGCCAGCGACACCCCAATCGACACCCGCGCGCCCAGGATCAAGCGGCTCAGAATGTCGCGCCCGAAGTCGTCGTTGCCTAACCAAAACGCCGCACTTGGCCCTTCGTAGGACGAGATCGGGTTTGTCTTAAACGGATCGTGCGGTGTGAGCAGCGGCGCGAAGATGGCCACCAGCACGAGGAAGAGCACCACAGAACCACTAATCACCACCTGGGGGCTGCCCAGGATCTCGCGGCGCAAAATTGACATAGATGAACCTTAATCTCCCAATCAACTAACTATACCGAATCCGTGGATCGAGATAGGCGTTGACGATGTCGACCACCAGCGTAATCAGAATCGACGCCGACGCGATCACAAAGACGACGCCCTGCACAAGTGGATAGTCACGACGCTGAACGGCGTTGATCAGGATCGTGCTCACCCCCGGCCATAGGAAGATAGCCTCAATGATCACCGTGCCGCCGAGCAGCGTGCCAATCTGCATACCGCCCACTGTCACCACCGGAATCAGCGCGTTCTTCAGCGCATGTCGCCAGTTCACCGCCCAGCCCGAAAGCCCCTTGGCGCGAGCCGTGCGCACATAGTCCTGGCGCAGCACTTCGAGCAGCGCGGCCCGTGTCATCTGCATGAGAACGGCGGCCATGCTGATCCCCAGCGAAAGCGTGGGCAGGATCAACTGTTGCATGTGGCGGCCTGGGTTCTCTGCAAAAGAGACGTAGCCGCCCGACACCGCAGGCAGCCAGCGCAGATGAAGACTGAACACAAGGATCAGCAATGTCCCTGTCACAAAAATGGGCGTTGAAATGCCCACCAATGCCAGCGATGTCGTACCCAGATCAAGCCAATTGCGGTGGTTGATGGCGGCAAAGATGCCCAACGGGATGCCCACCAGCCACGCCACAATCGTCGCAGCGAAGACCAATTCCAGCGTGCGCGGCAGAGCGGAGCGAATGTCGGGCAACACAGGGCGACCGGTGAAGGGAGATGTGCCCCAATCGCCGCTGACAAAACCGCCCAACCACGTCAGATATTGCACGTGAATTGGTCGATCCAGCCCAAGCATTTGCCGCCGCGCCTCCATCAACTCGGGCGAAGCGTCCATATCTTCGGTGAGCATGGCATCCACCACATCGCCGGGGATCAACTGCATCATCAAAAAGACGAGGGTGGCCACCATGAAGATCATAAAACCGGCCAACAGCAATCGGCGCAGAATGTATTGTGTCATATGCGTGTCTCTGGGGACTGGGGATCGGGGACTGGGGATCGGGTTGCGTATCTGTACAGCGCCGACACACCCACCCCAATCCCCAATCCCTAGTCCCCAATTTCTTACTTATCCAACCACACTTCGGGCAACACCATGTACGAGTTCGCCCCGAAGGTGTGGCTGAAGCCCATGACGTAGGGTTGCATGGCTTCGCCCTGTTCGCGACGCCATACATAGACGAAGAAGGCTTCGTCGAGCATGATCTTGTCTACCTCATTGTAGAGGGCGGCGCGTTCGGCCTCATCGTAGATCGAGATGGCCTGATCGAGCAGCGCGTCCACTTCGGGGACGGCGAAGTGCATGCGCCCCGGCCACTGTCCGCGCGTGGAGTGGTAGTAGATGTCCATAAACGACGGATCGGTGACCGATTGCCCCAGCCCGTCGGCCTGGATCTCCCAGGGCTGCACGTCGAGGCGGCGCTGGGTGCGGGTGGGCCAGTCCACCAGTTCGATGGTGCCGCCGATGCCTACTTCGGTGAGCATGGCCTGGGCGAATTCGGCCAGGTTGTAGTGCATGGCGAATTGATTGGTGGCCAGGAAGTTCACCATGAAGGGCGTCCCATCTTCTACACCTTCCACGCCGTACGCTTCACGCACGCCGTCGCCATCTTCATCCCGCCAGCCCGCTTCATCCAACAGAGCCATCGCCTTCTCTTGATCGTAACCGTAGGTGCCTTCGAGGCTTGCATCGTAGCCTAAGAACGTCGCGGGGATGAACGACCCCGTCATGGCTTTGCCGCGACCAAAGAAGATGCTGCGACCCACAGCATCCCGGTTGATGGCCCACGCCACCGCCTGTCGTACCCGTTTGTCGTCGAAGGGCGGCTCAGATGGGTTCATGTAGAGCGTCATAAAGAGCGCTTCGCTGTCGCTGCCGAACTTCAACTCCCCGGCGGCGGCCAGTTGCTCGATCTCGTCCATGTCAAGCCAGGGGACATAGTCGATGAAGTCGATTTCGCCGGTGCGGATGGCCGTCACCTTGGCTGTTTCGTCGGTGTAGGGGATGAATTTGACGCCGTCGAGGTAGGGCAGCGGCGCACGGAAGTAGTTGGGGTTGCGTGCGATTTCAAAGCTGACGCCCGGCTCACGGCCTACGTAGGTGAAGGGGCCGCTGCCCATCATCTCCTGGTTGAGATCGGCGCCGCTTTCCACCCATGCCTTGCTCACAATGGCGGTGTCGCCGCGGGCCAGGTTCTGGAAGATGGCGGCGTTGGGGGCCGGCAGGTTCATCTGCACCGTGTAGGTGTCGATCTGCTCGAAGGTGATGTCTTTGAAGGTGCCTGCCGACGTTGCGCCGACATCTGGGTTTTTGATGCGCTCGAATGTAAAGACGACGTCCTCGGCGGTCAGTTCGGAACCATCGTGGAAGAGCACGCCTTCAACCAACTTGAGTTGGATCGTTGTGTCGTCGATGAGTTCCCAGCTTTCGGCCAGGTTAGGCACAATGTTCATCTCGCGATCCCACCTGAGGAGTGTGTCGTAGACCATCGCCTTGACGGTGGCATCGGCGGCGCCGCGCTGCGTGTGGGGATCGATGCTGGGCGGGTCACCCACCAGCCCGTAGGTGAGGATGCCGCCAAACTTCGGCTCACCCGATTCAGCCATCTCCTCGCTTGCGGTTTCAGGTGCCGCGTTTTCGGTTGTACCGCTGTCGCCTGCCGGGGCCGCACAGGCCGCCGCAAACACCAGCACAAAGATGAGTAAAATCAGTCGCTTGTACATGGTTTCCTCCAAATCGGTGATGGAATGTTGATGTTAGTGATTAGTATCCAATCGCGACACCGGGATGGTACGAATCGGCGCCGCCGTGGAGTTTGCCCGTCTGCGCGTTGACCAGGATGCCCGTGGGCGTGGCGAAGAGGCGGGGCAGGAAACCCTGCTCACGCACAGCCAGATCGTGGCCCATCTGCTTGAGCGCGGCGATGGTGGCCTCGCCCATGGCGGCGTTGGCCATGATCTTGGGTGAACTGGCGTCCACCAACACCTGATCACATGCTTCTTGAATGCCCATGCCCAGATCGATGATGTTGTGGATCACCTTCATCACCGTGCCGATGATCAGGCGTCCACCCGGCGCGCCCACGGTGAGGAAGGGTTTTCCGTCTTTGAGGGCCAACATGGGTGTCATGCTGGAAAGGGGACGCTTGCCGCCGGCAATCGAGTTGGCGCGCCCGGGGTTCGGATCAAAGAGCACCATTGTGTCGTTGAGCAGGACGCCCGTCCCCGCCGCGGTGACGCCTGAACCGAAGACCATGTTGTTGGTCTGCGTAATCGACACCATGTTGCGGTGGCGGTCGATCACAGAAAGGTGGGTGGTGCAGCCGCCGTCTCCTTCGGGCGCACCGGCGGGGACGTTGCCGAACTGCCCGGCCTTCACCGCGCCGGTCGCCTTCATGCGGTCGATATCAGCCACGCGCTGCTGGGCGTAGGCTTTCGATTCCAACTGCCGCCAGGGCACGTCCACCGTGCGTTCGTCGGCCAGGTGTTGCCAGCGGTCGGCGTAGGCGATTTTGGCGGCCTCGATGAAGAGATGCAGCGCTTCGGGATCGGTGGCGTTCTTGCCGGCGAATGAGAAGTGTTCGAGCAGGTTGAAGGTTTCGGCCAGTGTGGTGCCGCCAGTGTTGGGGCCAAAGACCAGTTCGTAGCCGTCGCGGTAGGAGACACGCCGTGGCGTCGACCATTCGGCCTCGTAGCCAGTGAGATCGGCCAGGGTCATGGGGTTGCCATGGGCGCTGAGTTCGTCCACAATCGCCTGGCCCACAGCGCCGCCGTAAAAGACGGAAGCGCCGCCCTCGGCGATCTGCTGCATCGAGCGGGCCAGATCGCTCTGCACCAGTTTGTCCGGCCCGGTCGGGTTGCCGGCGTTGGGCAGGAATCGACCGTCCTTGAGGAAGATTTCGGCGGTGGCGGGAAAGCGTGCGATGGTCTCCATCGAACGCCCGATCATGAGCATGGTGTACCAGGAGACGGGGAAGCCTTCGCCGGCGAAGCCGATGGCCGGGCCAAGCGCCTCGGCCAGCGAGATGGTGCCGAAACGGTCCAGGGCGGCGGCTGCGCCGGCGATCAGGCCGGGCACACCCACGGCGCGATGACCGATGAGGTTGGCATCGTCCTTAATGCCGCGGAAGCCCAACGAATCGGTGGCGCCCGCAGTTTCGATCTCGTACATGTCGGGGGTGGCATTGCCTGGGGCGGCCATGAAGTAGTCGAGAAAGTGGCTCTCGCCGCTCTCCGCTTCGTGGTAGAGCATGAAGCCGCCACCACCGATGCCGCTCATGTACGGCTCGACGACACCCATGGCCAGCGCCGTGGTGATGGCGGCGTCGACGGCGTTGCCCCCATCCTGGAGCACGCGCAGGCCGGCTTCAGCGGCCAGCGGGTGCTTGGCCGCCACCATGCCGCCTTCGGCAATGGACTCAGATCGACGAATGATCCATTCTTGTGTCTGCATGGCATTCCCCCTGAAGTGATGCGGAAATTTACAGCCGTGTGGCAAGACGAAGTCTATAGACGAGACCCGTGCTGTGTACGGTCATTTCCGCAAAGTGCTGTAATGGTGTGGAAACCGTGATGGGTGATGCAACGATCCGGCTATTCGTCTGGAAACTAAGGTTATGAACCAAGCGAGTTATATCGGTATCCGTTTGCACGGTCGACAATGACCAGGAAATTCGAGGAAAGCGGAGCTTAACATTGTGCAACCAGCGTCTGGTTGTCTGCGGTTGGCATCTCTTTGCTGAGGACGGCAAAGGTGGCGCAAGTATAGTTGGGGTAGACGAGTATGTCAAACAGCTTTTTTGGACGGAGCTTCCGGGAAGGTGTAGGGCGTGAGGACCCCCTTCCTAACCCTCCACGACACCTGCCCGTGGACCGTGACGGGATGGTCCTTGTGTGCGCTCGCTGTGTGCGAGGACGTGCCGGGGACTTTCTGTGTGGCAGCAACGTCCTCTACGTGACAGACCCGCCAGGTTTTCTGCAACCTGGCGGGTCTTTGTATGTAGAAAACCCGACGGGTTGGTCTGTACTCACCGCCTCACAACTCCCCGGCTAAAACCAAAGCGAAACGCCCCCCCAAACGCCGGTAGCGACGGTAACCAAACGCCCACTCTGCTAAGATCCAGCCAACTGCATGTGCCATCGCTTCAACCCAATGTTGTCCAGGTAGAAATGGCTCAGGCAGTCTATACCGACTCTTACTTCAATTCCAGGAAACAAAAACAATGTACACCAAATTCAAACGCGGGTTGCTCTTTCTCCTGATCGCCCTCTTCCTTGGCCTGAGTCTGCCACAGAGGGTGCAGGCGGCGGTAGAGGAACAGGCCACCCCTTGCGCCCAATACCACACGGTGCAGCGCGGTGAAAATCTCTTCCGGATTGCTCGCCGCTACAGCACCACCTACCAGGCGCTGCAACGGCTGAACAATCTACCCAATGCCAACCGCATTCTGGTGGGCCAGCGCCTCTGTGTCCAGGGTATGACCTCGACACCAGGCGATCCGGTGGTTGTTCCCACGCCGCAGCAATTCATTATGGCGCTGCAAACCGTGCGTCTGCGCAGTGGACCCGGCACCCAATACGCCATCGTCGGGCGGGTTTTTGCGGGGATGACAGCCCGGGTGACTGGTACAAGCAGTGACGGCAGGTGGTGGCGCGTCCTCTGCCCTGATGACAGCGTGGGTAGCTGCTGGGTCAGCGCCGATCAGACCTTGACGCGGCCCACCGAGATTCCCAATCAAGTGAGTGAAGCCACCGCTGAGCGCATCTCGGTGACTATACTGGAATCATATCCGGTGCAGGTAGTAGCGACAGTACATGGCACCATGCCCAATAGTTGCGTCTACATCGATACCTTCCGACAATTTCGGCAAGATCGAACCTTCCGCATCGAGTGGACCACAGGGCGCAACCCCGGCTCGTGTACACAAGCGCTCACTCCTTTCGAATTGACGCTAACGCTCGATACTGCTGGATTACCCGGTGGCGCTTACACAGTGTCGGCGGGCGGTGTACAGGCCGGCTTCAACTTGTCCCAGTGATTGCAGGAAATGAGGGTGATGCTTTCACAAACCAGCGGGTCGGCGCGTTAAGGAGAGGTGTGGGTTATGGGAATGCCTATGTGATTTGGCCAAGTTGACACTGGGTATTGCCATTGTGGCCGGGGTTGTCAATTTCGTGCAGTTGTTGGTCTTTGTGGGATTGGGTGAAAGCAGCCACGCAACGCCCTGGTTGGCGTAGCGCCATCGCCGGGGGCATCAAAGACGTGTGGGTCACCCCCTCTAACTTCCATCGGCGTTAAGTTAGGGTGGAGCGAAAGTGCCGGGGACTTTTCGCCGCAGCGAGACGGGATATCCACGCCTGACGACACGTCCAACGTGAAGTCCCCGGCACTTGCTTATCTGAACGCCTATGCCCTAACTCCCCCGCAGAAAGCAGCGGAGGGCGGACTGTTGACGTTTGCGCCTCGTCGGTCGCGTTGTGGGTATCTCCAATGCCGCATCACTTCGTCAACGCGTCAACGGCTCCCTCTCCGCCGCTTTTGGGCGGGAAGGGCTGGAGATTGGTTTCTGCGCCCCCCAACACCGCCATCCGCCGCCGATAGCGCACATCGGGGATCTGCGCATACGCCTCCCCGTAACGGACCAACGCCACCGCCCCTGCCTCTTGATCCCCCAGCAGCCGCCAGCGCTCGAACAGAACGTCGGCCTGCGCTTCAGGACGTGTTGCCGCCGCCCCCAATTCGTCGAGGATCTGCCGCGCCGACGTCTTGTCGATCAACGCCGCCAGGCGCGCCGACAGCAGACGTCCTTCAAAGAGGGTGTCGGCGCGGCCCACCTTGGTGGCCAAGGCCAACCCCTCCTCGTTCAAATGGCGCGCCACGTCCACTTCCTGGCGCAGAAGATGTAGGCGCGCCTTACGCACCATCAACTCACAGCGGTGGAATGGAATATTCAACGTCTCGTGCACCGTCATCGCGCGCGCATAAAACGTCATCGCCCCGTCGTAGCGTCCTTCGTCTACGTGGACGACGCCGATGTTGCTCAGGTGACGTGCCACACAATCCCAGTTGCCCAGTTCCTCGTCCAACGCCAGCGCCGCGTCATGACGCGCCAACGCCTGTGTCATCTTGCCCATGCGCCACAGGATCACACCCATGTTGCCCAGCGTAATCGCCTCACCACTGCGGTGGCCCACCTCCACCAAAATGGCGTGCGCTTCCTCGGTGGCGGCCAATCCGCGGCCAAAATCGCCGCTGTTCCAGTAGATCATGCCCAGGTTCGTCAAGCGAATGGCCATGCCCAGCCGATTGCCCAACTCGCGGTCGATGGCCAACGCCTCTTCGTAGTAGGTCGACGCCTGGGCGTGTTCGCCCTGGTCGATGTAGACAACGCCAATGTTGCTTAAATGACGCGCCACGTCGCCGCGGTTGCCCAGCGCCCGCGCCGCCGCCAACGCCTGTTGATGACAGGCCAGCGCCTCATCATATTGGCTTTGCTTGTAGTAGATCAGCCCCATGCTGCTCAAACACTGCGCCACCCCTCGCGGGTGATCCAACGCCTGCTCCAACTGCAACGCCCGCTTTTGATAGTTCAAAGCCTGCGCATAGTCGGCACGGTGCCAGAAGATCTGCCCGATACGGTTTAGCGCCTGTGCCTCGCCGTTACGATCCCCCAGTGCTTGGAAGATCGTCAACGCCTCTTCGCCACAGGCCAGACCAGCGTCGTACTCGCCGCGCATTCTCAGCAGATCCACTTGCAGCGTCAACCCATATGCCCGCCAACTGCGGTGTTGTCTATCCGTCGATTTAGCCAGCCCGGCCAACGCCTCGGGCAGCAACGCCATTGCCCGATCCAGCTTTCCCTGCACGTTGATGAAACGTACCTGCTGCACCATCAGCCAACTGAGGAACGGCCTGATCGTCTCGTCGCCGCGTCCTGTTGCCGCTGCCGCCCCCATTGCGCCCACGCCCGCCACTGCGGTGGACAGGAGCTCCTCGCCCTCCTGCCAGTACCCCGCCAGTGACAACAACAGGGCCAGGCCCGATACGCTGCGCGCCAGATCGTCCACCTGGTTGTGGGTCACCGCCCAACGCCACGCCTGGCGGATGTTGTCCAGCGACTGACGGAGTTGCACCTGTATTTGTGGCAATGCCGGGCCGTAAAGCTTCTCTTCCTCACGCGCCACCAGATCGAGGAAGTAGCGACTGTGCCGTCGCTCTGCCTGTTCCGCCGCTGTTTCGCCGTTCACCTCCACTGGGGGCAGGCGCTGTAGCTGTTCCTCGGCGTACTGGCGCAGCAACTCGTGCAACACGTAACGCTGGCCGCTAGAACGCTGCAACAGCGCCCAATCTAGCAGGTTCGCCGCCTCTACCGCCCCGCCGTCGCTTACAGCCAGCAGTGCCTCCAACGTGAAGTCGCCGCGAAAGACCGAAAGCTGCGCCAGCGTGTGCTGTTCCGCAGGCGAAAGTCGCTGCCACGAGTAGTCGAAGACGGCGCGCATGCTGCGGTGACGCTCCGGCAGGTTGCGCAGGGGAGTGGTCAAAAAATCGAGGCCACGGCGGATCTCCTCTTCGATGGCGGTGCAGGCCATCAAGCGTACCCACGTTGCCGCAATCTCCAACGCCAGCGGCATCCCCTGTACCAGTCGGCAAATGGAGGTGATGGCGCGCTGATCCACTGCGCTGGGGGTGAAGCCGGGCTGCATCAGCCGCGCCATCTGTACAAAAAGCCGCTGCCCGCTGTAACGCAGGAAGTCGTCCAGCGTTTGAGGCTGGGCACTGTTGGCGCGCTCCTCTTCTGGGGGGAAGCGCAACCCATCGACGCGGAAGCGCTGCTCGCCCATCAGGTTCAGCGGCAAGCGCGACGTCACCAGCAACTGCACGCCGGAGGCATGCGCCAGGATGGCTTCGAGCAGTTCTACGCCATCGATCACATGTTCAAAGTTGTCGAAGACCAGCAGCATCTGCTTTTGGCGCAAAAAGTCGAGCACCTGGTTGCGTGCCGGGCCGCGCTCGTGTAGTTGCAGCGCCAGCGCCGAAGCCAGCGCCGATAGGATCAGATCCGGCTGCGTCACCGCGGCCAACGGCACAAAGTAGATGCCGTCGCTGTATTGGCTGTTGTGTGCGCCTGCGGTCAATTTCTGCGCGGTGTGGACGGCAAGGCGTGTCTTGCCGCTGCCGCCTGCGCCCAACAGAGAGACAATCCGCGTGGCCGGCTCAGCCAGGAAAGCCAGCACGTGCGCCGTCTCGTCTTCGCGGCCGTAGATGGGGGTGTAGAACAGGGGGAAGTTGTGTAACTGCACGCCGTGTGGCGTCTTCTCTGCTGGCGTCGTTGCCGGTTTTGCCGGCGCTTTGAGGCGTCCACTGCGAATGGCCTGGTAGAGTTCGGTGGTCTCGGACGACGGTTCTACGCCCAACTCGCGCACCAATGCCTCGCCACAACGTTCGTATTGGGCCAACGCTTCACTCCGCCGACCATCCAGCGCCAGCGCCTGCATCAACTGCTGGTACGCTTCCTCGCGCCACGGTTCCAGCGCCACCTGTCTCGCCGCAAAGGTGTGCATCCGTGTGTAGTCGCCTTGTTCCCCGTAGGCCGACGCCAGCGACTGTAGCGCCGTCAACGCGCTGTGGTGTGTACGCTCGCGTTGGATCGTCTGCCATTCCACAAAGGGATCGGCCTCTTCCACGTGGAATCCCTGCAAAAACTCGCCGCGGTAGCGATCCACTGCGTCCGCCAGCCGCGCCAGACAGCCCGAACACTGGCTGAGCGCGCCATGATTGTGCGTGGCGGCGACGTTGATCTCTTCCTCAAAGCGCCACAGATCCACTGTCACCGCGGCGCTGTGTAGCGTCACGTTCTGGCGCGTCACCTCGATCACATGGGCAAAGAGATCAGGCGCTCGGCTGTCCAGGGCCAGGCGCAGACGGTAGAGCGACTGGCGCAGATTGCGCATGGCGTCGCTGTCGCTGTAGTCGGGCCAGAGCAACGTGGCCAACACTGCGCGCGGATGGGCGCGATCTGATTCCACGGCCAGGTAGGCAAGCAGTGCACGAATCTTGTCGGTGGCAAAATCGTCAAAAGCTTCACCGTCTACGTGCACGGCAAACGAACCAAGAAAAGAGAGACTCAGTCGAGGCATTGGCATCCCTTGTGGCGATGTGGCGGCGGGCTTGCTACGTTTTTGATACGCGGGTTGGGTAGAGTGTATGCGAAGTGTAAAGCATGCAGCGAGTAGACGACAAGCGAGAACAGTGCGTAGTACGTAGTCCGTTCCGTATCTCCCGTCATGCTGCCATGTACACACAACATACTATACGGACTACGCACCCAATCTATTTCGGAGGCCCACATGACCCCCACCTCATCATCCACCCATCGTTACGAACTCTTTCTGGTGCGGCTGTGGGCCGAAGGAGAACCTGCCCGCTGGCGCGCTTCGGCCCGCAATGTCCACACCGGCGAAGAGACCCACTTCGCCAGCCCTGAGCGGCTTTTCGTCCACTTGCAGGCGCAGATGGATGGGAGGGGGAGTATTGAGGGGACAAGATTGTTGTCAGATCTGGATAATTCGTAATGCGTAATCCGTAATTTGTCGACTGTGTTACTGCCCAATAGCAGCACAACTTTGTCAACGAATTACGCATCACGAATTACGCATCACGAATTACGCATCACTCACCATCATCCAGGACAACCACACCCTGTCCCGCAAATTCATCCAACTCATTCTACTCTGTTTTCTTTTCCTCAGAGACGATGCCGATCTCAGGCCGTTCGATCTCTTCCTCGTCGCCGGTGAGGCGGGCGATTACCAGGGTTTGCATCCGCTCCAGTGACGAATCGGCAAAATGTCTTTGGACACGCCGTCCTAGCAGGGCGAAGCCGAAGCGGTAGAAGGGATTGCGGATCTCCGCTGTGGTTGAGTAGGATTTTACCCGAAATTCCACTTTGCCCGTCTCCAGGAATTTCCACACCTCGAAGGTGATCTCTCCTCGTTCAAAGTGACCTTGCAGCGTGTGGTAGCCGTATCCCCACACCTGTGCCTCTCCTCGGTCGGGGTCGGTGCGCACTTCGTCGATGACCCGGCTGATGCGCACGCCGAAGTAGAAGGTGAAGCCAAGATAGCGCGCCTCCAGCAACATGACACGACTAGACAGCGGCTCGTCGGGCATGTAGATCCCCCGGATGAGTTTCGGATCGGGGAATTCGTAGTTGAGCAGCACCTCTTTGGCCTGTTCCCAGATGCCGCCAGGTTCGGGCGGGCCGGGATCTTCGTCGGGAAGATCGGTGGCGTAGGCGTCCATGCGCCATTGCCCCGACTCGATGAAGTCCTCGCGCTTGTCCAACTCAAAGTTGAGCGCAGCGTCGCGTAGCGATTGCAGACGCGGGTAATATTGTTGCCAATGATCCAGATCGCCGGGCTGGTTGCTACGGAAGTGATCCCACGGCACCCGATGGGTCATCACATGCACTTCGTCTACGGCTTTGCCTTTGCTCACCTCCACCACCCGCTGACAGAAGTAGACCCACATGCGTGTCTGGCCGATGCGTGCAAAGGGCAGACGGTTGTAGAAGAAGTCGACGATCCAATCGCGGCTGCGCGACCAGGATCGAATCTCGAATCGCACCAGATCCGCTTTGTCTGGATGGTCGATCAGGCGAAATTGGATCTCACCGGCCTCCATGTGATGGTTCAGCGTGATGAACGAAAACGAGGTCTCCGTTACGTCGATGACACGGACAGGACCATTCCACGGCCCGGTAATGTGGACACGGAAGTCGTCGCCCGTCGCCAGCCCCTTACTTTCGGTGTTGGTGAGTTTTTGAAAGATGCCCATTTCCCATGCGGTGAAGGTGTTGAGCTGTTCGGTGATCTTCGTCATCAACGCTTCTTTCGACATGGAGACATCAGCAATGTCGATATAGTAACGCCGGTGAAAGAGCGGCCCCACGCCATGATGAATAAACTGGGGCGGCAGGTCACCGGCGAAGACCCACGATTCGAGTACGTGGGGCGTGGCGCTGGTAAAGTTTATATCCAGTTCAACTTCCGTAACCGGAATGCTAAGATGGCGCACAATGCGCCAGAGAACAAAGGCAACGAAGGCAATTGCGGCAATGACTGCGGCAATTTCTTTGGGGAATCTTTTCATAACCTGCACTTTCTTGAATCGAAAAACATTTGCAACCAAAGTTTTCTAGGGCGTCAATGCACCCTCAGCCATTTTATCAACGACTCCGCGCACAAAAGATACAGATCTCGGTACATAAAGGCCGAATCCACGTTTTGTGGATGTATCGTGTGTGCTGTTTCGGTACAATCAAGCCAGCGTTATGCACTTAGCGCGAGAATCACTAAATGAGGACATCTCCTATGTCTCGTACACTGTTACTGATCCGCTCCCTCGGCCCTGTGGACCTGAAATCGGTGGCTCGGGATTCGTTGCTCTTAATGGTCTCGTTTGGCGCGCTGATCCTGGCTGTCGTCTTCCGCTTCGTGGTGCCCTTTGTCACCGACTGGATGCGCGCCGACTATGCCATCGAATTGATGCCCTACCATCCGCTCTTTGCCAGTGTGATCGTCCTGTTGGTGCCGGGGCTGGTGGGTGTGGTGGTGGGGCTCTTGCTGCTCGATGAACGCGACGAACACACGCTGACGGCACTGTTGGTGACGCCGGTGCCGCTCTCGTCTTACCTGATGTACAGATTGGGGTTGCCGGTGGTGCTCTCGTTTGTGTTGACGCCGGTGATGGTCAATGTAGCGGGGCTGGCCCTGATTCCGACAGGACAATTGCTGCTGCTTTCGGCGCTTTCGGCCATTTCGGGGGCAACTACGGCGCTGCTGCTCGCCGCCTTCGCCGAAAACAAGGTGACGGGGCTGGCCGTGCTCAAAGGCATTCAGGGCCTGCAAATGCTGCCCCTGATCGCCTACTTCGTCGCCACCCCGTGGCAGTGGACGGCGGGCATCATCCCCTCGTATTGGCCGCTGGTGGTCTACTGGCGCATGGATGCCGGGGAAGGATACCTCGGTTACTGGGTGGTCGGCATGATCCTCAACCTGGGGCTGTTGTACGTCCTGGCGCGGCGCTACGAACGAGGATTACGATCTTAGATTTCTTCACCGCAAAGGCGCAAAGGGCACTTCGCGTCCTTTGCGCCTTTGCGGTAAAACCTCTCCTAGCCTTTCTTCTCGTAGACCCAATCGAGCAGTTCAATCGTGTGCATGATGGGCAGGTTGGCCCCCTGACGCGCCAGGTGCGTACTGATCTGTGTCATGCAGCCGATGTTGCCTGTGGCGATGATCTCCGCGCCGGTGCTGAGGATGGCTGCGGCCTTGCGCTCTCCCAGTTGACGGGCGATGTCCGGCTGCTCGATATTGTACGTCCCCGCGGAGCCGCAGCAGATGTCACCTTCGGGGATGGCGACGAGTTTCAGGTTGGGGATGGCGCTAAGGATCTGCCGTGGTGCATCAAACACACCCTGGGCATGGGCCAGGTGACAGGCATCGTGGTAGGCCACGGTCATGGGGGTGGAAAGTGGCGGCGGCGTCTCAATGCCCAACTGCGCCAGGAAGACGCTCACATCTTGCACCTTCGCGGCAAAGTGGCGGGCGGCGTCCTCGTGCGGGGTGCCTGCAAAGAGGAGCGGGTATTCGTGCATGCCCGAGCCACAGCCGGCGGCGTTGGTGATGATGGCATCCACACTTTGTAGATCAAAGGCTTGCAGATTGCGCACAGCCAGCCCACGCGCCTGTGCGGCCTCGCCCACATGCATGGAGAGCGCACCACAGCAGCCCTGATCCGGTGGGATCAGCACTTCGACGCCGTTGCGCGCCAGCACACGCAGGGTGGCCCAATTGATTTGCGGCGAAAGGATCTGCTGCACACAGCCTGCCAGCAGCGCAACCCGCGCCCGTCGCGTCCCCTGGGCGTGGTAGATGGCGGGGAGCGGACGGCTGGGCTGCATCTCGCTGGGTAGCAGATCGAGCATGGTACCCAGCGCCGAAGGTAAGAAATTACGCAACGGCTTGCCCAGCTTACCGAGTGTCGCCGCGGCGCGGAAGCGGCCCGGATAGGGCAGCGTCTGCGTCGTCATCAAGCGCGTCATGCGTTCGAGGGGATCGCGGCTGCGCTTTGCCTCGCTCATGGCGCGGAAGGGCGTGATCAACTCCCCATATTCCACACCCGACGGGCAGGCCGTCACACAGCCGAGGCAGCCCAGGCAACGGTCGATGTGAGGCAACACTTCGTCTAGTGTGAGGTTGCCTTCCAGCACGCCCTTCATGAGCACAATACGCCCGCGCGGGGAATCCATTTCTTCGCCCAATACCAGATAGGTGGGGCAGGCAGGCAGACAAAAGCCGCAGTGGACACAGGCTTCCACGGCTTCGGCCATGGCGTGTCCTTGTGGGCCTAGTGTTTCTAACGGAATTTCGTGTCGCAACTCAGTCTCCCTCGTTTACATTGGCCTTGACGGGATAGGCATCGAGCACGGCGAACTTGTTCATCGGGTCCAGTGTTGATGCCACCCGCTGCACCAGGGCGCGCCCTGGCAGGTGACCTATCCACGGGCGCTGTGCCATCCCCAGCAGGCAAAGGCCCGCCAATTGACGGCGCTGGAGCAGACTTTCCAGGCCGTCGATCGGCGCTTTCCATGCCACCCAGGCCGTGTTGCCGCCTGCGCTGTAGCGGCGGATGGCCCCCTGCCGCGCCAGTT
Organism: bacterium; assembly: GCA_016124945.1. Lineage (GTDB taxonomy): Bacteria > Chloroflexota > Anaerolineae > Caldilineales > Caldilineaceae > RI-153. The sequence goes on from WGMT01000053.1 coordinate 70,347, forward strand.
CGGCGTCGAACGTGCGGATGCGCGCCGGCGTCACCGGGATTTTGACCAGTGTGGCGTCGTCGCCGCACCAACTCATGCGCTTCATCTCAGGCCAATGGGGCGCGGGGTTGTCCGCGCCATGACGTTCCATGTGCTGCGGCGCGTCGGCGGCGCTGAGCAGCGCCGCCAACCGTTCCAGCCGGTCGGGCAGGGCGTTGGGCAGGCCACCCAGCCGCACCCAGAGGACAATGCCGTCGGCCAATGGTGCCAGATCGAGGGCGTCGATGTCGAATTTGCTCTTGGCCAGGCGGTTGAGGGCGTCGAGCGCCGGGTTGAGGTCGGCATAGACGGCGCGGAGCGTGCCCGTGGCTGGTGGTGCAGGGAAGACTTTGAAGGTCAACTCGGTGAGGATGCCCAGTTTGCCCAGGCTGCCCACCATCAGTTTGGGGAAGTCGAAGCCGGCGGCGTTTTTTACCACATTGCCGCCGCCGCGCACCTCTTCGCCGCGCCCATCTACAAAGCGGATGCCGATGAGGAAGTCGCGCACGCCACCGTAGCGGAAGCGGCCTGGCCCACTCAGCCCGGCGGCAACTGTGCCGCCCAGGGTTGCGCCGTCTTCGGCCAGCGGTGGATCAAAGGGCAGGTACTGTCCCTTTTCGGCCAGCATCGCCTCTACCTCGGTCAGCGGTGTGGCGGCTTTGGCGGTGAAGGTGAACTCACCGGGATCGTAGACAGTCACCCCGCGCAGCGCCGAGAGATCGAGCAGGGTTGTTTGATCGATCGGCGTCGAAAGGACGGGTTTACTGCCGCCCCCGCGCACGCCGATGCGGCTGTGGCCGCGCACAGCGTCTTGAATTTCGGCCACGGTTTCAACTTTGATGAAGGTGTTTTCTAGTGTCGTCATAGTGTTTCGTCGATGTTAGGTGATTGTGATTGGACGACAGCGTGACTAACGCCGACGGGGTGTTCCGGCGTGATGTCCAAAACGGTGAGGCAAAGCGGCATCAGATCGACTGTACGAGGGTGTTCGGGTAGGTGAACGCCGTCGGGCGCCCCGGCCAGTACGAGCGGAGAGAGCGAATCGGCGCGATGGAGCGCTGCATGAGATCCACCGCCAGTGTGTACACTCGTGCCGCGTACCTGAAATTCGTAGCCGGTGTGTGCGGTGAGCGCCAGATCGCCGCTGCCTGGCAGATCGAGGAAGCAGGCAATGCGCTCGAAGGCGTTCGGGTAGTCGCCGAAGGTGATCGTGTCCCCGTCCACATGGCCGTCAATGGCGCGCAGGTCGCCCGTCCACTGCCAGCGGCAGTTGTAGACATCGGCGGCGGTTTCGGTCTCCTCGTTGGTTTCTTCTTTGTTGGTTTCTTCTTTGTTGGTTTCTTCTTTGTTGGTTTCTTCTTTGTTGGTTTCTTCTTTGTTGGTTTCTTCTTTGTTGGTTTCTTCTTTGTTGGTTTCTTCTTTGTTGGTTTCTTCTTCGTTGGTTTCTTCTTCGTTGGCGCGCCGGAATTGTAGTTCGCCGCGGTCGCGGGTGTAGACGTGATATTCGGCGCGTCCGTCATCGAGTTGGGTGCGCCAAAACGCCTGATCGATGCGGGCGTCTGCCAGGAGTTGTGCGGCGATTTCATCGAGCCGCTCTTTGCGATTGTCTACAGCTTCGCGCAGGTAGATCTGGGCCATACGCAGGTTGGGGCAGACGATAAGATCGTCGTCGTCGGTCATTTGGTCGGCGGGTACGCCTACTTTGACCACACTGAATCCTTGCAGCATGTCATCGAGTTGAATTCCGCCGTGCTCGTTGTCTACGATGTCGCACTGGGCATGGTCGCCGCTAAGGACGATACAGACATCGGCCAGCATGGCCTCTAGTCCACCGTAGGCGGCGATGAGGTCACCCAGAAAGCCGTCGATCTTTTCAAGGGTGGGCAGCGCGTTCCACGGCCCTTTGGCGTGGCAGGCGCCGTCGTAGTCGGGAAAGTAGGCCAGGGTGAAATCAGGCAGGGCGCGCTGTTCGATCAGTTGGCGCAAGAGGACGGCGCTGTTCTCGTCGTCGAAGCCGAACTTGTGCTGCGGCCCGCCGGCTACGTCCAGCGGTTCCTCGGCGCCGGGGAGCCGTGGCTTCACCAGCACACCCAACGACAGGATGGTAGGTCCGTAGGCCGTCTTCGAGAGTTCGACGCCGGGTAGCAGTTCCACCAGCGGCGGGATCACCACATCGTGGGCGTGTGGACCATGAAAGATTAAGAAGTTGAGGCAGGCGGACGCGCGTCCTGCCGCTTCGATGGTGTGAAAGATCGTAGGCGACTTGAGTCGTTTGTGGTTGAACAGTACCAGGAAGTCCTCGAAAAAATTGCCCAAGCCTTGGTTGACGATGGCAGGTACGTCGGAGCCGTAGTAGATCAGGCTATTGTCCTCTTCGTCGAACCAGTAGTTCCCGGCAATGCCGTGTGCCACGGGGTAGCGTCCGGTGGCAATCGAAGAAGTCGCCGCCGGTGTAATCGAGGGAAAGACGGCGACGCTGTCATAGCGTATTTCGCCGGCATTGGCCAGGTTGGCGAGGTGGGGGAGTCTCTTCTCGGCCAACGCCTGTTCGAAGACCCAGCCAGTGGCTGAGTCAATTACAATCAGCAAAACCTTTTTCATGTTTTTGTCTATTCACGGTAGATCACCCCCGCTGTTTCCAGGGGGTGAGGGCCGCGCTGGTGGAGCGCCGGTGCTTCGCCGATGGGCAGCATCTTGCCGCGATTGGCGATCTGTTTGGGATCGATGGCCTGGCGCAGTGTTTCCATCATCTCCATTTCGAGGGGGCCGAACTGGTTGCGCATGTAGTCGCGTTTTTCCATGCCCACGCCGTGTTCGCCGGTGATGGAGCCGCCCAGATTGATGCAGAGGTTGATAATTTCGCCGGCCAATGCTTCGGCGTGTTCCAGCGCGCCTTCTACGCGGCCATCAAAGAGGATCAGCGGGTGCAGGTTGCCGTCCCCTGCATGGAAGACGTTGGCAACCTGGATGCCATATTGGCGGCTAAGGCGGTCGATTTCGGCCAGCGCTTCGCCCAGTCGGCTGCGCGGCACCACGCCATCCTGCACGATGTAGTCGGGGGCGAGGCGACCCACGGCGGAGAAGGCGGCTTTGCGTCCTTTCCAGATGCGGGCGCGTTCGTCCATGTTCTGGGCGATGCGCACTTCACCGGCGTCGGTGGTTTCGATAATCTGGAGTAGTTGGGCAAATTCGGCTTCGACGGCTTCGGTCTCGCCTTCCAATTCCACGATGACCAGGGCTTCGGCGTCCTGTGGGTAGCCGGCTTTTGCGCCAACTTCGGCAGCTTTGATCGCCAGCTTGTCCATGATCTCCATGGCGCCGGGCAGGAGACCTGACGCCACTACGGCGGTGACGGCGTCTCCCGCGGCTTGTAGGCTGTTGTAAGACGCCAGCACGGTACGATAGACGGCGGGGATGGGCAGCAGGCGTAGGGTGATCTCCAACGCCACCCCGAAAAGTCCTTCGCTGCCCACGAAAAGGCCGGCCAGATCGGGGCCGACGCCATCGAGGCTGTCCCCACCCATCTGCACCACTTCGCCGTCGGCCAGTACTGCCTTGATCCCCAGGACGTGGTTACTAGTCATGCCATATTTCAGGCAGTGTGCGCCGCCCGAGTTGAAGGCAACGTTGCCGCCGATGGTGCAGATTGGCTGGCTCGACGGATCAGGCGCGTAGTAGAGTCCATATGGCGCGGCAGCCTGGGAGACGGCCAGGTTGATCACACCGGGTTCGACCACGGCAATGCGTTCATCTGGGGCCAGGCGCAAGATACGGTTGAGCCGATTGAGCGCAATGACGATCCCCTCGGCCACGGGCAGCGATCCCCCCGACAGGCTGGTGCCACTGCCCCGCGCCACAAAGGGGACGCCGTGTTGGTGGCACAGGCGCACGGCGCTGATCACCTCGTCCTGGCTTTCGGGGATCACCACGGCGGCGGGGCGCTGACGAAAGGCTGTCAGCGCGTCGGACTCGTAGGCCGTCATCTGCGCGTCGTTGGTCAATAGCCGCGCGGCAGGGAAGACGGATTGGAGGGCGGTGAGGATGGGATGGGTGGGCATGATTGCCTTTCCGAGAGTGGCGGGTGACAAGGTGAAAGGGTGACAAGGGTGATCTCATGAAGCGTGCTTCTGTTCATTGGATGAAATGCTGTGTACCCAATATGGGAACCAGCCAATCTACACGATCATCGTGTCATCTTGTCACCTTTGTGAGCCACCATTCTTGACCGTAACAATCTCCGCCATAATCGCCAGCGCAATCTCTTCGGGGCTGCGGCCACCGATTTTGAGGCCGACGGGTGCATGGATGCGGGCGATCTGGGCGTCGGTGAGGCCCTCTTCTTTGAGTGCTGCCACACGTTTGGCATGGGTGCGGCTCGATCCCAGCGCGCCGACGTAACGGACCGGATGTTGCAGGGCGACGACGAGAGCCGGGGTATCCAATTTGTCGTCGTGGGTCAGGGTGACGACGTAAGTAGTCTCGCTCAGGCGCTGTTCGGCCAGGCAGTCGGCAGGCCAGCCGATAATGAGTTCGGCGGCGTGGCCGAAGCGTTCGGGGGTGGCAAAGGCCGTGCGGGCGTCGAGCACCAGCGTGCGGAAGCCCAGCGTCTTGGCAAAGGTAACGAGCGGGATGGCGATGTGTACCGCGCCCACGATGATCAATGTGGGCGGCGGCACATGAACGTCAACAAAAATCTCGATAGGCGATTCTGCCGTCGATTGTTGTGCTGTAAAGCGATCACACTGCTGGCGTTCTAGCGACAGTTTGGCCCGGGCAATTACCTCTGTGTCCAACGCTGGATCGCCGAGGCTGCCTTCGCTGCTGTCGGCACGCACCAGGATCTTCTGTCCTGGCGCGGGGCCGCTGAGGGCAGTGACAACCGCAACCAACTCGCCGGATTCAATGGCCTGTGCCAGTGCCGCATAGATCGACGACATTGGCGCGCCTACGCCTCATCTAGCTTGCTATAGTGTTCAGCCATCCACATTTGTGCGCCGGGTGTCTGCGCCCAGAGAATCATAGCCTGCGCTGTGTAAAGAACAGCCTCTGATTCATCGCCCCATCCGTGCATTTCAGGCATGTCCTCGTCGAAGGGCATGTCGGTGTAGCCCAGCAGATAGTCGGGCACGAACTCGTTGACGTTGAAGGCGGCTTTGAGGGCGGCATCGGCTTCGTCGCTGCGTCCTTTTTGGCGGAAGGTGAGCAGTGCTTGGTTGTAATTCCAGGCAGCGAAAGCGTCGTCTTCAAATTGGGCGATAAGGGCGGCGGCTTCTTCGTCGCGGCGCATTTGGAGCAGTGCGTTAAGCAGAAAATAGCGGATACCCTGGTTGTCGTGCGGGTTGAGTTCGAGCATTTCCTGGTAGTCTGCAATGGCCGCATCGGGCCGGCCTAGTTGCCAGAGCATGCTTGCCAGTTGCATGCGTGCACGCATGTAGGGGCGCGTTTCGACAATAAGCCAGAAATGTCCTTTGTTGTCGTCGAACATCTCCTGCCCCAGAGAACGCTCCCCGGCGGCGACGGCCTGTTGGGTGAATTCGTAGGCTTCTTGCAGAGACTCGGCTTGAAAGTCGGCCAGGATCAGGTAGGCGTCAACACAGTCGGCGGACGTTTTCAGCGCCTTCTTGGCCAGGCGTATGGCCTTGCGCGGATCATCAGTCTCCATGGCCTCCCAGAGAATTTCTTGTGCTTTTTCCAGCGGTGTTTCCGGGTTGCTTTTGGGCTGGACGCCTTCTTCCTCGGCAAGCAGGCCGCTGAGGAAGTCGTTGACTTCGTCTAGCGACTGGAAATCCTGCTCGTTGAGCAATTTGCCCAGATCGGCCATCTGCTTTTCCATTTCCAGACGGCTCATGGGAGCGGGCGGTGTTTCCTTTTCTGTTTTGTCGGTGCTCGGCTTGCCGGCGCGCCGGTGGCGGGCGGGTTCGTTTTCAGTGTTCTTCGGTTTTGGCATGGTTTCGAGTCCTTGCTGTAGGAGTAATGCGTGATGCGTAATACGTAATTGGTAAAGAAGATATCTTTATTGGTGAATCGCTCTGCTCTGGGTTACGCATTACGAATTACGCATACCAGAGGTGAGATGGTCAATTCCACTCAATCGGCTCGACATAAACCTCAATGATGCCGCCACAGGCCAGGCCGACTGCCCAGGCCGATTCGTCGCTGATGCCGAAGGGGATCAGCTTGGGTCGGCCGTCGGCCAACACTTCCAGTGCTTCCTGGATCACAGCTCCTTCTACACACCCCCCACTGACGGAGCCGATCATTTCGCCGTCGGCGGTGACGGCCATCTTGGATCCCAGGGGGCGTGGCGCTGAGCCGTAGACTTTCACTACAGTGGCCAGCGCCACCTCTTTGCCCTGCGCTCGCCAGCGTTCCAGAGCTGGGAGGATTTCGCGCATGGAGGTGCATGTCCTTTCGGGTGTTTTTCGGTCGAGATAATGCGTAATGAGCATATTGTGACGGAAAGTGCGCAGCATGTCCAGTGTTTCGGCCATCTGGGGCACTTTGTACAGGCCTTCTTGCCTACCTCTTCAAAGTGGACAGCCAACGCTCTGTCTCGGCAGGTGATTGGTGCACGATGACGTCGAGGTGCCGATACTCAGGCTGCTGGAACAGGACAGGGTATTCCTTGCGGCGGCGATGGTAGGTGTTGAATGACCACAGGATCACCGAGTCGCGGCTGAAAAAGCCCTGGCGAATGTTCTCGCGGTTGCCGTTCCACAGTTCCTGGCGGCGTAAGGCACGTACCAACGTGCGGCTGATGATCCGCCACATCACCAGCCAAAAGGGATAATCCAGCCAGATAAGCGTCGTGGCCCGCTGCCACACAATGCCGCGTACATGACTGTAATTACCGTCGGTGGTCCAGCGTTCCAGGTTCACCGCTTCGCTCACCCGAGCCTGGAAGACGGGTATCTCCAGCGGCGTCCAGTTCGGTCCCCAGTGAATGGCGTCCAGTTCAATGTGGGGGATGTCGAGTGTATGGGCGATGGCACGCGCCAGCGTCGTCTTGCCCGATCCACTGGTACCGACAACGACGACGCGGGCGAGGGATGGGCGATTTGTCGTCATGGTGAGATTCAGATTGGGGCTTGGGTGACTGGAACGTGTTGAAATGGTGAGTGGTCAACGGCAAGCCGCGGCCAAAGCGACAGGGCAGGCATAGACCTGGTCAACCAATCGCTCAGTTAGCGACGCGCAGTCACTTTTTGTCATTATAAACGTTGTGATCGAGGCGTGGCAATTAGGTGGGTGAGGTGGGGTGGCCGGTTCGTTCTCTGCCCTCTTTCGCCTAGGGCATCACCGTCGGCGTCGGCAGTGGACTCTCCACCGTGGCCTCGGGGAAAGGCGTAGGCGTCGGGAAGGGGGTGACGGTGGGGACAGGGGTGACGGTGGGCCGCTTTTGCACCTGGACAACGACGAAGGGGCCACCTGTGCTTGGGGCAGCGACGGTAGGCGTTGCGGTTGCCACAGCTTCACGCGGCGTCAAGAAGACAGCGTTTTCGGCAGTTAGCCGGTAGCCGAGCCAGAGCAAAGAGTAACGCCACTGGCTGACCACGACGGTGTACTGATCATAGGGCTCCACAATCTCGGCGCGCCAGACGTAGCGGCCATCCGGCTCAATCGTGAGGTGACCTTCGGTCATGTCCTCGGCGCGCCAGGGCAGGATTTCATCGCGCAAGAGGACACGCAGTTGGTGATCGGTGAAGACGTTGAACTCGAATCCCTTGTCCTGTAGGTATTGCTCCGGAGGATCGTAGGTCATCTCCAGGCGGATGGGCAGGTTCGTATCGAGGACGCGCAATTCGTGGAAGTTGCTGTCGTAGCGCCCCGTCAGCGCATCAGAGATGGACCGGACACGCCGCGGCGGCAGTGTGGGGGTCGGCGTCACCGTCGGGCCAGGGATGACGATTAGCGGGGGCTCGCCGCCTGTGCTGGGCGGTGGGTTATACACATCAATGATCTGCCCGCCGATTTGGTCGGAGATCAACCCATTTTGCGCTGTCAGCACATAGTTCATGGGCAATGGTGAATCGTTGTAGACCACAATGTAGAAGACATCGCGGTTCGGCTCGTTGATAATCGCCTGCAACCGCCGTGGATAGCCTGGCAGTGCATCGCCTGATGCAACCGCCAACGCGCCGCCATTGCCGCCGTTGAGATAGGCGTCAAAGCCAATCGGGTCGAAGATAAAGAACCCCATGCGGTCGTCCAGTTCCCAACGACCCTGCGGCACATACTCCATGAGGATGCTGAGTGGCCGACGCTGGCCAACCACGCGCAGCACGAGATAGTTCTTGTCGAACGGCGCATCCAGCGTGCCGCTCACCCTGGACGACTCCACCACAGCCGCGGGCGTGCCCTCCTGCGCCGCCACCCAAGGGACAGTTCCCAGCGCCAGTGCACACAGCCCAATGAACAAAAGAAACCAGCTTCGCAACTGCTTCAACGTCTATCCTCACCTTGTTTCAACCGCACGGAAATTTTGTCTATTGTACCAGATGGGGAGCGGAATGATGCGTAATTGATCTACAAAGTTGGCTGCTCATGGGCGAGTCTAGCTCTCTACCAATTACGCATCACACATTACGCATTTCTCAATCACCCACCGGTTTCGCTGCTGCTTCTGCGCCCTGTTTCTGCACTGTCCACCAGATCCATGCTGCTGACGGGATGATGTTCAGGCCAAACATAAGCCAGATCGAACCGGCGATGCCCAGCGGCGAGTCAAGGACAACCCCGGCCCAGGCGGCGGCAATGGCAGAGGCCAGGCTGAACATGGCAAACTCGGTGGCGAAGATGCGGCCACGCACCTGATCCGGCACCGTCTGGAAGAGCAACTGCGTAGAAAAGACCCAGCCGATGCCGCCACCAAAGCCGCGCAGGAAGGTCCCCAGCGTCACCAAACCCAGGCTGCTAAGTGGCACCGTAAGCAGTAGACCCATGGCGGTGATGCCATAAGACCAGGCGATAGCGTGACGCAGGGCGCGGTCACGGTCTCCCGTGAAGCGGCGGGCGAGGATCGGCCCCATGCCCGTCCCCACGCCGACGGCGGTGTAGAGGATGCCCAAACTAATGCCGCCGCCCCGCCCGATGACGAAAAGTTGCTCGGCGATCACCACCTGAATCACCTGGAACGGGCCGGATGTGGTGAGCGAAATCGCCGCCTTTTGTAGCGAGATGGCCAGAATGTCCTTTTGGCCGCCCAGATAGACGAGGCCGTCAACATACTGGCGCATTGCCGCACCGATGCTCTTGTCGCTGGTCACCAGCGCCGGCCCTGCCTCATAGCGGACACGCCAGATGAAGAAAGCTGAGAGCAAGAAGGTAAACGCATCCACGACGAAAGCAATGTAGACGCCGAATGCGCCGGATACCAGGCCGCCCAATCCCGCGCCCAACGCCAACATCACCGACCAGGTGGCAGAGCTGACGGCATTGGCCACACCCAACTGCTGTTTGGAGACCACATCGGGCAGGATTGCGTTCTTGGCGGGGAAGAAAAAGCCGCTGATCCCCAGTTGTAGCGCCGTGAGCACGTAGAGCAGCCACACCATGTTGGCATCACGCACGAACAGAAAGCCCAACACGATGACGGCGCGGAGAATGTCTGTGGTGATCAGCAACTTGCGCCGATCAAAGCGGTCCGCAGCCACGCCGGCAAAGGGGCTGACGAGGAAAGGCGCCAGCATGCGCACCACAAAAAGACCGCCCACGGCGAAACCCGACTGGGTCAACGCGGCAATAAGTGAAGCTGAACCGATCAAGTTGAACCAGTCACCGAGCAGGCTCACCACCTGGCCTAGCCAGAGATTGCGGTAGTTGTGGTTGTCGCGCAGCAGGGCGATGTACTCATTGCCGCCGCGTGTGCTGGTTGGCTGTGTCATGGCTGTGTCCGTTCGCAGAAGCCGAGGGATTTAGAGAGAAAAGCCACCTTTGACGGGTGGCTCGTGTGATCTGTTCGTTTGTCTACACTACCTGACTAGCGCCGCAACCCAATAACGTGGAACGATCCCCACACCGAGGACTCGTTGACCCACTTCTTGCGCAGGCTGTCTTTGAACTGGCCTAGCGCCAGGACATTCTCGGTCTCGGCGCTGCAACGTAGTTCGACGCCGAAGCTGTTGGTCTTGCGTCCGGCGCGGTCGATGCGGCTGCGCAGGTTGTGCAACGCCTCTACGGCGGCTTCGATCTCGGCCACAGCGATGCTGTCGGCGCGGGAGGGGCCACTCTCGCCGTCACCGGCGCCGTCTTGTAGGCGGTAAAGTTGCCAACGCCAGCGCAAGGAGGTGACATCGGGCCAGGCGCGCACGTTGAGGGCGAAATCGGCGCGACTATCCAGCGCGGTGCGATAGAAGCCGTGGACGTCGCGGAAGTGACGGCTAAAGCGCGCCGGCGGCAGGTCTTCGCGGGTGCGGCGACCATATCCTTTGCTCGACAACCGTTCATCGAGGATGGCAACCACGCCTTTGTCTGATCCACGGCGGATGAGGCGGCCGAAGCCCTGTTTCAGCGTCAGATTCATCAGCGGCACCATGTACTCGCCAAAGCTGGCACCCTGGGCCTGGGCGTCGAGACGTTGCATGCGTGCACTGTGCAGGGGATCGTTGGGTGTGGGGAATGGCATCTTGTCGAGGACCACCAGGCTCAGATCGTCACCGGGTAGATCGACGCCCTCCCAAAAGGATCGGGTAGCCAGGAGAACGCTATGCCGCGTCTCTAAAAACCACGTGAGCAGGGCGTTGCGTGGTGCGTCCCCTTGCGCTTGCATGGGCCAGCAGACGCCGCTGCTTTCGTCTTTGAGGCGGTTGTGCACCTGTTGCAGCCCGCTCCAGTTGGTGAAGAGGCAGAGGGCGCGACCGCGGCTGACTTCGAGCAGGCGTTCGATTTCGCGGGCCACAGCGTCGTAGTACGCCTCTTTGTTGCGCCAGTCGTAGGCGGGCAGGGCGGGTTGGTAGAGGAGCGCCTGATTCGGGTAGTCGAAGACGGCAGGCAGCACACGTTCGATGGTCTCTTCGTCCACACCACAGCGGCGTTTGAAGTGCTCAAAATGGCCGTCGGTGGCGAGGGTGGCGCTGGTGCAGACGACGGTGCGTTTGTCGTCTTCAAAAAGGTACTCGTGCAGCGTCTCCGCCGGGTCGATGGGCGCAGCGTGGATCGTCATGCGCACGTGGCGGCGGTCGTGGACGCGTTCGGCGTAGCGCACCATCTTGTCGTCGCGGCTGGCGGTGGCAATCACGGCCAATTTAATTGTCAACGAGCTGAGCGCGGTCAGCGCCATGTCGTATTGGGCGCGCTGTTCGGTGGTCTCTTCGTCTTCTTTTTTCTTTTCGTCGGCCTGTTTGTACGGATTTTTCTTGGTCAGCTCGTCGAGGAGCGTCTTCAACTGGCCGGCGAGTTCCTGCATGGCGGGCAACTCGGCTTCAATGCGGAAGGAGTTGTCGGTGCTCATTCTTTCCACTTCGTTGAAGGCGAGCAGATTTTGTAGATCGAGGTCTGCCATACGCTCGGCTTCGATGTGTTCTTTAAAGGGGCTGCGGGTAAGCAACTGTGCCAACGTGTAGTTGGTCACCTCCACTTCAAAGACAGAGGTGGCGGTGGCTTCTAGCTGGTGCGCCTCGTCGATGACGTAGATGGAGCCGGGGGGCAACATGCGGTATCCCATTTCGCCCAGTTCCAGCGCGTTAAGCAGCAGGTGGTGATTGGTGATAAGGATCTGGGCGTCGGCGGCGCGGTCGCGCATCTTGTTGACGAAGCAGTTGTTGACAAAGTGACGACAGTTGCGCTGAAGGCAGTCATCGGGGAAGCTGACCACACGGGTGCGCAGGTCGGCGCCGAGCATAAAGGGCAGATCGTCTACGTCGCCGGTCTCGGTTTCGTTGATCCACGAGCGTAAGTGGGTGAACTGCTCGTCTTCACGGTCGTAAAGCGCGATCTGTTGCTGTTCTTGTCCTTCGCGCTCCCACTTGTAGGTGCAGAGGAAGTTGCTGCGCCCCTTCACAATGACGGCGTTGATCGTCCGCCCCAGCACACGGCTGAGGAAGGGGATGTCTTTGGTGTAAAGCTGATTCTGTAACGACTTGTTGGCTGTTGCCACCACCACGGTACGTCCACTCAGGATGGCGGGCAGCAGATAGGCGATGGATTTACCCGTGCCGGTGGGCGCGTCGATTAGCCCCGTCTTGCGCGCCAGGATCGCCTCTTTGATGGCTTCGGCCATTTGCAACTGGCTGGGGCGGAGTTCGTAGCGATCAAACAGTGCCGCCAAGGGACCATCCGCGCCGAAGAAGGTTGCCAGATCCGTCTCCTCTAATTGTGAAGGATGGTGGATGCGTTCTTCGGGCATGTCGCCCGGTGGCATGGCGCGTGAATCGTCTTCGTCGAAGGAGAGGTCATCGTCGAAGGTGGCGTCGGGCCAATCCGGCTCTACGGCTTCGTAGTACGGTTCGGGGCGCTTGCGTTGTTTGCGGGGAAGGGTGTTCTCTTCGCTCATGATCGTAAGTGTAGCACGTGTGTACTAAGCCGACAAGTCACTTTGGCAGAAAAAAACGGAGAAAGGAAACGGAGAAAGGAAACGGAGAAAGGAAACGCCCCGAACGACAGTTCGGGGCGTTTCCTTTGTTCACTTGTTATTACGGCATCGAGCTGCTGTGGCTTTATTCAGCAACCAGGACGGAGTTGATGATATGGATCACGCCGTTGGTGGCTACCACGTCGGGCTGAACCACAGTTGCGCCGCCCACGGTCACCGTGCCGCCGCTGATGCTGACGGAGAGCGAGGTTCCCGCCAAGGTTGTCAACGTCATGCCGTTGCTCAGGCTGCTGGAAAGTGCCTGATTTGAGACGATATGTCCCTTGAGCACAGTGGCAAGTTGCGTCGGGTTGGCGATCAACTCTTCCAGGGTGGCCTCATCCAGCGACGTAAAGGCAGTGTCGGTGGGGGCGAAGAAGGTGTATTCGCCGGTTTGCAGGATGGCCTTGATGTTGTTGGCCTGGTCCGCTTCGAGTTCAAGCAAGTCGAGCAGGAGACCCAACGTATCGAGAACGCTGAACGTGCTTGCCGTGGCAATTAGATCGCCAGTGGCGTCGGCGTTTACATCCGTGTCGGCGGCTTCTTCGGCCGGTTCGGCGGTGGCGGCAGGCGTTGCGTCTTCATCTTCTTCGGTGGCTGCCGTCGTGGGGGCAGGCGTTGCTGTTGCGGCGGCGGCAGGTGTCGTCGCTGCTGCAGGGGCTGCGCTGCCTAGCTCAGACTGCACGGGCAGTTCAATCTCGTCGCCGACTTCGATGCGGTTGCAGTCGGCAATGTTGTTGAAGTTGCAGATCTGCTGGAACAATTGGCTGGTGCCGTACGCCCGGCGGGAAATCGTGCCGATGGTGTCACCAGACTGTACGGTGTAGGTGGTCGGTGGTGTAAGGGCATCTGCCGCGGGTGCGGCTGCTGTTGTCGGCGTCGCCGCAGCAGTTGTGCCGGTCGTTGTCGTGGCGGTGCCGGTTGTCGTTGTTGTCGCCGTGGTGACGGTGGTAGCACCTAGTTCCTGCGCCGTGATCGACTGAGCGGAACCGTCGGTGAGGATGGCATTGTCGACGGTCAACGTGTAGGTGCCTGGGACGTCTGAATCGTTCGACACGACAATGGTGTAGGTGCGGAAGGGGTTGCTGACCGTGGCGCGCTTTGTCTTGGGCGAGCGACTTACCAGTTCGCCGGCAGCCGTGTTTTCTGCCCGTGAAGGCGCGGTGTCGAGGCGGCGGAATTGGGCTTCGTCGAAGATGTAGAAGTTCAGACCGTTGTCTAGCGCCTGTGAATCCTGAGGATCATAGGTCAACTCCACAACAACGGCGCGGGTGATGTCTTCTGTATCCAGTTCGAAGTAGTGCTTGGCAAAGCGTTCGTTCAATTCGCCTTCGAGTTCGTCTGCCGAAAATTCGGTTGGGATCATGGCGGCAGCAGGTGCAGGCGTCGCCGTCGCGGTGACAGTTACCGTTTCGGTAACAGCTGTGGTTGCAGCAGCCGTGGCTGCCGGCGTTGCGGCGGCTTCCGGGGTGCTTTCCTCAGTGGTCGCGTCGCCGGCTTCTTCGGTGGTGGTTTCGGCATCTGCGGGCGCGTTGGGGTCGGTCACCTGTTCGCCGGAACCGTCTACCAAGACGGCGTTTTCAACCGTTAAGGTGTAGTCGAAAGGCACGTTTGAGTCGTTGAAGGGAACCACTGTGAAGGTGCCAACCGGATCACCGATCACGGAGATCTTCTGCTTGACGCCGTCGGTTGTTTCCAGTGTGCCGGTGGCGAGGTTGGTGAGCACCGGTGATGCACCGTTGCTGAAGTCTCGGAACCCATTCTCATCAAAGACATAGAAACCGGCGCCTCGTTCCAATTCCTGACGATCTTGTGGGTTGTAGTCCATTACCAGGCGTACAGACCGGCTTGGGTCGGTGACGCGCAGTTCCAGGTAATGTTTGGCGAATTGCTCAGTGAGTTCGCCTCTGACTGTTGATGACACAATCGCATCGGATTGGGCGCTTACTGTTGCCATAGGCACACTGCCTACAAGCAGCGCCATAACCATTACGAAGGCCATCATCTGCCACAACTTCTTCCCTATAGTCATGCTTTCCTCCAGATTAATTGGCGATTGAATGCCAAACTTGTGAACGGCGGCTTTCATTTGACCGTTCGAGATGAACCTATCTACATAAAGACTTGTTTGGTTTGTGCGCCTGACAGTCGACTTTCCTTCGATCTGTCGCGATTTCCTTAAGCTGTTGCGCTCTACTAGTCGACTAAAGTCCACGACGCGATTTGTTAAGACGATTATTTGTGATGAAGGCGTTAGGCCCGGTCGCGTCAGATGCACAGTAGAGTATTATACCGCTCTACAGGTCGAGATCCAACTTTGTCCAACTTTGCACATAGCAAAAAAACGGTTATGTACTCCTATAAGGAAACTATGGTCTGCTTTGTCCGTTTGTCGTAGGTAGAGCGACATGTAATCGTCTGATTATGTAATCAGTGTAATTGCCGTCGATACGTACAACCCGTACTCGTAGATCATAGACCCCCGCAGGGATCTGGCGAAGATCCAGCCGCGCAATCAAATCGTTGACAACTTGATAATCGCCGCGAAAGAGGAAACGCCATTCTTGGTCGTTCTCTTGTAACGTCTCTTCGGCCCAGTAGAGTTCCCATCTTTGCAGACGTGGATGCACGATGGTGCCGGTGATGTCAATGATGCCGCTGAGCCTGCTGCCTTCTTGCGGCGATGTGATACGGATCAGCGAAAAGGGATTGTTTTGTACACGTGAATCGTTTTCAACACGCAAACGGCGGACGTAATACTCGTCGTAGTTCGAGTCTTGATAGACGATTCGTAGGCGTAGATCGTAGAAGCCGTTGGCCAGTTGGGTGGTATCGAAGACGTATAATGTGTCGTTAAAATATTGGTTTTGGCTGCTAAACAGCCACTCCCATGTCTCTTGGCCGGTAGGCGAGAGATAGATCTCGTAGCGCTGGAAGCGGTGCCATACGTCTTTGCCATTGGCGGTGCCGATGACGCGTACGCTGCCGCTAAGATTGTCGCCATTGCTCGGCGTGTAAATTCCTTGGCCGTTGGGGATAAAGCTGCCGGGCGTTGGCGTTGACGTAGGCGGCACCGGCGTTTGGATTGGCGAGAGCGGCGGCAGTGTGGCGGTACCACTCACCTCTATCGTTGCGGTGATACTCGACGTGGGCGTAGGGGTGGGTGGGTTTTCGTTGCGAATTTCGAAGCCACGCACAAAGCTTTCACTATAGTTTCCGTCTGAATTGATCGCGCGCACACGTAGATCGTAGAAACCATCTTCGTAGAGCGTTGTGTTGACCACTGCAAGATCACTGTCGCGCACAATTTTGAAGTCGCTATGCAGCCACTGCCAACTGTTGCTGCCATTCCTGCCCAGATGTACTTCGTATCGTCGGTAACTGTTGATCAGCGCAGTGCCGCGCACACGCATCACCCCGAAGACAACATCATCCGCTTCGGGAAAGGTGATCTCGTTGCGCACGGCGGGCTTGGTTGCTGTTGGCGTTGTCTGCACCGGTGGGGGAGGGTCCTGGGGCGGGGGTGTTTCTTGGGGCGACTGTGCAAACAGATTCATCTCGGCGTCAAACGCCAGGTAACTGCTGAGCAGCAGTGCTGCCAGAAGGAGACACAACAATACAAGTGGGCGTAACGAACTTTTCATGTAGATTCTATTTAAATCGATATCTGCATCTGTACTGTGGGCACAGAGCGAACACACATTGAGATTCTATCCTGAAATTCACAGCAGCCCGACGAATCACGCCACTATAAAGCGGTGTGTAATTTCAGGATAGAGACTGAATGAATACAGGGGCAGATCCATATGGATCTGCCCCTGTCCGTCTCCTAAACTACGTCGGGTGCTAGGCGTGAAGCGGTTTCATCAGTTCCCTTGCATCACCACAAAGTGACATGGGAATGAACTCTCTTCACTGCGGTTGTGCGGCACCGTTACTGTAGGGCTAATCGGGTTGCCGTTGCCATCTAGCACGGTAATGCGCAGATCCTGTGGTGTGTCAGAATACAGTGGAAAGTCGAATACCCCAAAATCAGCGGCGCCACTTTTGCTCATGGACTCGTAGTAGTTGCCCCATCCATCAATCATGCGGACACGTACACCGGCCACCGGCCCTCCTTGGGTATTGGTGATCCGCCCGATCACATAGCCGCCTGGGCAGTTGGTGCCGTGGGTAAGGCTGGCAAGTTGATATCCCCCGGGGGCACCCGCCGGGACGGGTGTTGCATCCGGCACCGGCGTGGCTGTGGCCTCTGGGGTAACGGTCGGCTCCTCAGTAGACGTTTCCTCAGGCGAGGGCGTTTCCTCGGGCGAGGGCGTTTCATCTGGATCGGGTGTTGCATTCGGATCCGAGGGGGTAGGCGTCGTGAGCGCAAGTAACTGCGGCCCAGTGGGATCAATGCGCACAGACGCTTCGGATTGCCCTATCTCATTGCGCGCAATCGAAACACCACCCATCCATCTTTGCACCTCGTCGCAAGGACCAAGGCTGATCTGCCCACCTACTTGACCACTGTAAGCCAGGGCGCGCCGGCGTTCATCGTGTTTTTCGTTATCCAACTGACGGGAGTTAATCGCCAGGTCAACCACTTCGGGGATCTCCAACTCAGCCAGTCGATTTGGCGAATTAAGAGCAACATCAGCCGAAATCGAAGCTTGTTTGTCACCCGCTGCATCGTCTTCTGGGTTGGCGATTACGACACTGCTCGGGAGCCCAAATCGTCCTGGCAGGCGCACCAGGGTGCGTACGACGCCACGATCCTCCAGGCAGTAGCCAATCCGTTGCTCGCCGCGGAAGACGGAAAGGGACGGCACCCGCACCACACTGTCGGAAAGGGGGCCGCCACTAAACTCAGCCACTTCGAGCCATTCGTCGGCAAAGTACTCGCCGCCGCCATCGCGGCAGACAAGCCCTGCCGGGCACTCGTCGCGTAGTGTGACGTCAGCCGGTGGATCAAATGTCCACTGTGCCGGATCGCTGGGTGCGCCCAGCCGTGCACGGAGATCGGGATCCTCGATCATGGTGGTCATGAACTCGTTCCAAATCACCGACGCCGTGGACGCACCGGTGGCGTTGCTGCGCATCGGTCTGCCCTGGGTGTTGCCCACCCACACACCGCTGACCAAATAGCGGGTATAACCCATTGCCCAGTTGTCGCGGTTGTCGTCGGTGGTGCCTGTCTTTGCGGCAACGGGTTGGCTGAGCACAAGCCTGTTGTTCACACCGAACATGGGGGCGCGCGCATTGTTGTCGCTCATGATGTCGGTGAGCAGAAAGGCAGCGGCCTCGCTCAACACCTGCCTGGCGTCGCGGATGCCTAATGCATCGACCATAGAACGCCCTGTAGAGTCGGACATGGCCAAAATAAGACGGGGCGCCAGAAAAGCGCCGCCATTGGCGATGGTATGGTAGGCGGTGGATAGGTCGAGCAGGGTTACTTCACCGCCGCCCAGTGTAAGGCTAAGGCCGTACCACTCAGGTCCGCGGTTCAGACTGCCAATACCCATGTCGCGGGCGCTTTCTAACATGCGTTCGACGCTTACCTGCTCCAGTAACTTCACCGAAGGAATGTTGTAGCTGTTGGCCAGGGCGGCGCGTACCGTCACCGGGCCATGGAAGCGACGATCGTAGTTTTTGGGTTCATAGTCGGGCTGGCCGGCAATTTTATAACGCACAGGCGTATCCCATATCACAGAAGCCGGGCTAATCAAGTTGTCGCTCAACGCAGTCGCAAAGAGGACTGGCTTGATGGCGCTGCCTGGCTGCCGCTGTCGTGTCGCTACATTGACTTGACCGTCAATTGCATCATTGGTGTAGTCGACGCTGCCTACCATGGCCAGGATTTCGGCTGTGCCTGGTTTCATTGCCACAAGCGCACCATTGTTCATGTTGTAGGTCGGCTGAAGGCGAGCCACCTGGCGCGTTACGATCTCCTGGGCAACGGCCTGGATTTCGAGATCGAGCGAAGCGTAAATGTGCAGGCCGGCGCGGCGTGTGTAGCCATTGCCAAAGCGTGCATCCAGTTCACTAACGAGGTAATTTACAAAATGTGGCGCTTGGGTTCTCACCGGCGCAGGGCTGGGGTTGAGGAAGATCGGCTCAGCGTAAACGGCGTCGGCCTCTTCTTGCGTCATGTAATTGTGACGAACAAGCAAACTCAAGACGATCCGCTGGCGGTTGCGGGCCGCCTCAAAATTCAAGAAAGGATTGAGAAAGGCCGGTTGCTGCGGAATGCCGGACAACAACGTGGCTTCGGCCTGGGTTAACTCGGCGGCGCTTTTGCCGAAGTAGACGCGGGCCGCCGCTTCCGGTCCATAGGCAAGGTTCCCATAGTTGATGGTGTTGAGATACATTTCGAGTATCTCTTCCTTGCTGTAGGTTTCGGTCAATTCTCGCGCCAGCCCCGCTTCAAGGATCTTACGATCAAACTCTTGATCGTAGCGGTCATCTACGCCAAGGAAGAGGTTGCGCGCCAATTGCATCGTAATCGTACTAGCGCCAGATACAATGTCGCCGCTTTCGGCATTTTGTATCGCCGCGCCGGCAATGCGCAGCGGATCAATGCCCTGGTTAATGAAGAAGGTGGAATCTTCGGTGGCAACAGTGGCCTCAAGCAGATAAGGGGAAATCCGGTCCAGCGAAACCCAACTGCGGCGACCTTCGCTAAAGAGTTCGGCCATCAACTCGCCATTGCGGTCGTAGACATAGGTCGTTTGAAACAACCTCGGCAGTGGACCCGGCTGGTAGGTTTGTAGATAAGCTTCCACAGCAGCAGAGAGTTCCGCTGCCGGCCGCGGGCCTACTTGTGGCACTGCCTGCTCGTCGCTACATGCCGCCAAAAACAATGATGTGAACAGCCACAACAACGCCAAAAGGGCGAAACGTAGTCGACGTTTCAGAGGAGGAGGGATTAACTTCATAAGGTAAACATTCCTTGAACTACAACTTCAG
The DNA here is from genome assembly GCA_016124945.1 of bacterium. Classification (GTDB taxonomy): domain Bacteria; phylum Chloroflexota; class Anaerolineae; order Caldilineales; family Caldilineaceae; genus RI-153. The sequence continues at coordinate 89,884 of WGMT01000053.1, forward strand.
GAGATAAACGAATCTGTAGAGATTAAACGTCGAAAACGTACTGTTTGTTTCTCTCAGCAGGCATCAAAATCAGGGTAATTTGAGGATCTTTCGTTTCGTATTACCACTTTTGGTTAGCTTGATTTTAGCCGATCCTTCAAAAAATCGCCATACCATTTAAAGATATGTTTCTAATTCGATAAGGTTTTTATGGTGCTCTGCGCTTATCCTTAGGCTGTGCGGTAAGTACAAATACACCATTCTTGATGGTGTACAGATAATCTGGAACATTTGTACTGGAACATTTGATCTGGGGCTTCAAAAAGAAATGGTATAATAGATAGTGCTGCGTGGGCTATGTGAGGGGGACACAAAGGCATAGTCGATTAAACGCAAAGCCGACGGACACGAAATCCGGCCAAAAACAAAAAAGAGCTACTCAACTTGAGTAACTCTTTCGAAAAGGCGACGGCCGGATTCGAACCGGCGATCAGGGTTTTGCAGACCCCTGCCTTACCACTTGGCTACGTCGCCAAAGCATGCGGCAATGCAGCAAATCCTATCAGGGGGGCAGTAGAATGTCAAATTTCTTTCTGGTCTGGAACTTTCAAATGTTTATCTTAAAATTTCGATAACTGTTTTGTTTCAAGTCTAGATCCTAAATTATTGTCGAATAGAGGTAGCCGAACATGGCAGGTGAAACCAAACGCAACAACCGTCATCGCGATGAGATGTGTGTGTGCGACAACTGTGGTGTCTCTTTTTTATGGACGATTGAAGAACAGCATCAAGAAGAGCAGCATCGAATCGAGGCGGAAGTGACGGGAAATGCCGACGCGCCGGTGTTTTGTCCTGCGTGTCGGCGTTTGGCTACGCCAGTAGGTCGCGAGCGAGGCGTGGTGAAATGGTACGACGGGCGCAAGCACTACGGCTTCATTGTGCGCCAGCGCGAGGACGAAATCTTCACACACCGTTCGCAATTGGCCGAGCGGGGCCGTTTGCACGAAGGTGATTTGGTGGAATTTACGGTGACGACAGGTGAAAAGGGCTTGATGGCGGCGGACGTGCGCGTCCTGGCGCGGGGGGAAGAAATGAGTAAGGAGTAGGTCAAGCATCACGTCAATTCAAATTGAACGAATCGATGTTCAAGTGAAAAGAAAGCAGACCTATCTTAACCCTTACTCATTTTTTCAAACAGCGCATCGTACTGCGCCGCCACTCGTTCCCACGCGTACACCTCGCGCGTGTATTCAATCAGCGATGGTGGTGCTGGGCGGGGTTCAGTTAGTCGAAGAGCAGCTTTTGCGTGGAGATCGGCTTCGTCTTCGTAGATGCACGCAGGGTGCAGCGCTGTTGGGATGAGTTCTGGATAACTGAGACGGTTGGGCAAGAGTGGAAATGCACCTGCAGCAATCGCCTCCAACAGGCTGATGCCAAAGAATTCGTGATCGGTTGTACTGATGACAAGATCCGCCTCCTGCAGTAGCTTCTGATAGCCCCGTTTGCTCGGCACAAACCCCCAATGCACAATGTGATCCGCCAGACGCACGCGTGCCTCTTCAAATTCTTGGGGTGCCCTCCGGTAGTTCTCTCCTGCCACTGCCAGGCGGAAAGCATGGCCCTCTTCATGCAGGCGATAGAGCAGGTTAAAAAAGCGATCTGGGCGTTTATCATACTCCCAGCGCTGATTCCACAGGATCAACGGCACATCTGCCGATTCATCTCGGGGTGACAACGGTGGACAGTCGATCCCCACAGGCAATACGCTACTTCGGCTGTATACTGCTTCGACTTTGTTCAAAAGGTTGTAATCAGGAAAGTTCTTGAGCAGGTGTGGTACTGCCTCGAACCAGGATTGCCGGTGAAACTCACTGTTAAAGAGAATGGTATCCGCGGCCAACTGACTCAGCCAATTGATCATGCCATAGGTGAAGTCCGGCTTTTCGCCAGGACGCCAGGGGTAGGTAAGTTGATTCTCATGCATATAGAGCGCTACCGGTGTCGTCGGCGGCAGTTCACGCCGTAGAAGACCAAGCCACGCCGGCAGGTTCAACATGTCCGTGGCCAGGACAACATCGGGCACGTTACCTTGGCTCAAGAGGCGCCGCGCTTGCTCTGCCAATTCCATGACCCCGCCCTGCATCCGCCACTTCCAAAAGCGACCGGCCATAGAGAGCATGGTTACGTGGTGACAGCCGGCGCGGCGGTATCCTTCGGCCCAGGATTTGTGGCTGCCGGTGTGGTAGGGTGAGATCAGCCAGATCTCAAGTCTTCGATCTGTCAGTTTTCTGTTGGTGGCGGACATCACTTTGCGGCCCTTTGTGGCTATGCTATAATTCTGCTCAGAACTTCGCAACTCTGCAAACCTATGTTTAGGTGTGGAAATTTTGGCCGTATTCGGGAGCCCCTAATTATGATTGAAGTGACGATCGACAGCGTGCGGGTCAGCTTAATGTCTCAAGCTCGCATTGTGGTTTTGCGAGAAGAAAACGGCGAACGCTATTTACCGATTTGGATCGGTCCTTTTGAAGCGGACGCCATTACCATTCAACTCCAGGGGATCGAAGTGTCGCGCCCGATGACACATGATTTGCTGCGCCAGTTGATTGAGACGCTAGACGGCGAAGTGACACACGTGGTGATCAGCGACCTTCAGAATGATACCTTCTTTGCCAAGATCGTCCTCAATGTGGGGGGCGACACCATCGAAGTCGACAGCCGCCCAAGCGATGCTGTTGCCCTGGCCGTGCGCGTAGACGCTCCCATCTACGTGGACGAAGATGTGATGGACCGCGCCGGCATGGAACCCGAAGAAGAGCTCAGCCTGGCCGACAAAGAAGGCCGTCCGCAGCGCGAGAGCGCCGGCGATTACGACGAAGACGACGAAGATCTCGACGTCTTCCGCGATTTTATCGAAGGGCTGGACATCGACAATCTCGGCTAAGCATCCTGAGATTCACAGCAACCTTGCGCAATGTAACTATCCAAGGGGAGTGACTGCGCACTGTCGTTTCAGGATCAAGAAGATATGTGTGAAACAATTGCTGCTTGTGGCATCATCCAAAACGGCGTGGACCGCAAACCGGTCCCGCCGTTTTTGTACCCAGGGACTTATCCCCAGCCTATCCGCAGCTTTTACACACATCTATCCCCGTCTTCAATCAGAGGATCGCAGCACAGATGACCGAATCCAACGAAGCCGCCATCAAAACCATCCCGTCGAACCTGGAGGCTGAACGCGCCGTCCTCGGCTCGTTGCTCATCGATCCCGATGCTGTCATCAAAATCGCCAGTTTCCTGCGCGCCGAAGACTTTTACCGTGAGCGCCATCAGTGGATCTACCGCGCCCTTTCCAGCCTGCACGAGCGCCGCGAACCGGCGGATTTCGTCACCCTGGTCGATGAGTTGGAACGTCAAGAACAACTTGACGATGTGGGCGGCCCGGCCTACATCACCGAACTGATCAACAGCACACCTACGGCGATCTACGTCGACTACTACGCCCGTATCGTCGAGCGGACGGCTATCTTGCGGCGGCTGATTGGCGCGGCGGGCAAGATTGCCGAACTGGCCTACGACGAAAGCAACGATGTCGACGATGTTGTGGATAAGGCCGAGCAAATTATTTTCGGCGTCAGCGAGAGCCGCATCCATCGCGAATTGACGCCTATCGGCACCATCATGCAAAACGTTGTGGATCAGATCGATTTCCTCGCTCGTAATCAGAACACACTGATGGGTGTGCCCAGCGGCTTCAACATGCTCGACAAATTACTGGGCGGCTTCCAAAAGAGTGATCTGATTATCCTGGCCGGTCGCCCTGGTATGGGCAAGAGCAGCTTGGGGTTGGGGATCGCCCAGAACGCAGCCAAACGCTACAACGCCCGTGTCGCCGTCTTCAGCCTGGAAATGAGCAACGAACAGCTTGTACAGCGTCTGCTCTCCGTCGAGTCGGCCATCGACAGCCACCGCCTGCGCCTGGGGCATATCTACGAAGAAGAGTGGCCGATCCTCATGGAAGCGGCCAATACCCTCGCCACCACCCACATCTTCATCGATGACACCCCCGGCGTCTCGGTGATGGATGTGCGCACAAAAGCGCGGCGGCTCTATGCCGAACACGGCCTCGACATGATTGTCATCGACTACATGCAGTTGATGACCGGCGGTGGCAACAGCCGCGGCGGCGAAAATCGCCAGCAGGAGATCAGCTATATCAGCCGTTCGCTTAAAGAACTGGCCCGCGAACTCAACGTCCCGGTTGTCGCCCTCAGCCAGCTCAGTCGCGCCGTCGAAAGCCGTGCAGACAAGCGTCCTATGCTGTCGGATCTACGCGAGAGCGGGTCAATTGAGCAAGACGCGGACGTCGTCCTCTTTGTCTACCGCGAGGACTACTACGTCGAAGATACGGATCGGCAAAACATTGCCGACATTCTGGTGGCCAAGCACCGTCACGGTTCCACCGGCACCGTCAGTCTCTTCTTCCGCAAAGAGCTCACCCAATTCCGTGATCTGGAAATTCAACACGAGGAATTGGAGTACTGAGAGAGTCTTTTTTATTATGCCCAAACCACTGCCAGGCTTTATCGGATTCCCTGACAAAAAAATGAAACCGGTGATCGTGCCTGATCTCTTCTTCACCGATCTGTTGCCACAGATCGACGATCTGGCCGAACTCAAATTGACGGTCTACGCCTTCTGGCTGCTCAATGAGCAGAGCGGCGATCTACGCTATTTGCGCGGCGACGATCTACGCGCCGACGATACCCTGCTACGCAGCCTCAATCTTGAAAGCGACCTGCGCTCGCCGCTGATGACACTGGAAGACGCCCTGGAACGTGCCACCGCCCGTCAAACGCTCCTGCGCATGGAAGTGGAAACAGGACAGGGCGAGTCGCTGCTCAGTGAAGACTGGTACTTCCTCAACACCGCCAAAGGACGTCAGGCCGTGGCCATGATCCGGCAAGGACGGCTGGCCGATCTGCAAAAGATCCTGCCCGAAGAGGCGCGACTCAGTGTGGAACGGCCCAACGTCTTCATTCTTTACGAACAAAATATCGGTATGATGACCGAAATCATCGCCGAACAACTGCGCGACATGGAAAAGACCTACCCGCCAGACTGGATCGAAGAAGCGTTCGAGATTGCCGTAAGCAACAACAAACGGGCGCTGCGCTACATCCAGGCTGTGCTAAAACGGTGGGAAACAGAAGGGAAGGACGAAGGTTATGGAAGATCTGGACGGTCTTCTGCGCAAGCTGAGCCCAAAAACTACACGCCCGACGAATTCTCCGACGTCATTCGGAGTTGAGGACGGTTACCGCAGCAGTCGTGCCATCACCCGGCCCGCCGATGACGATGTGATCCGTCCGGCAGGGCCGCCGCCGCTACCGCCGCGCCCGCAAGGTCCGCAAGGTCCCGGTGGCAACCATTGCCCCATCTGTGGCGGCACAGGCTTCATCCTCAAGGACGTGCCACTGGGCCATCCCGACTTTGGCAAGGCGATCCCTTGCAAGTGCAAAGAGGAAGAACGTCAGTGGCGGCGGTTGAACGCCTTCCAAAGTATGAGCAACCTGGAGGCGATGGCACGCTTCAACTTCGACAATTTCATTGCCGAACCGTCGTGGCTACCGTTGCAGACGCAGCAGGTGTTGCGCCGCGCCCACGAAAGCGCCCGTCATTTCGCCGCCATGCCTGAAGGTTGGCTCCTGCTCACCGGCACCTACGGTTGCGGCAAGACACACCTTGCCGCCGCCATTGCCAATCAGCGCGTAGACCAGGGGCAGCCCGCCGTCTTCGTGGTGATGCCCGATCTGCTTGATCACCTGCGCTCGGCCTTCGGCCCTAACAGCGAGGTGACCTACGACCGGCTCTTTGAGCAGGTGCGTGAGACGAAGTTGCTTGTCCTCGACGATTTGGGCACACAGAGCAGCACACCCTGGGCACAGGAGAAGCTCTTCCAGTTGCTCAACCATCGTTACAACGGTCAACTGCCTACGGTGATCACCACCAACCAGCGCCTCGAAGACATGGATCAGCGCATCCGCAGCCGCCTTATGGACATCAACCTGGTGGAGCGCATCCACATCACCGCGCCCGACTTCCGATCCGGCGCCAACCCGAGCCAGGGCGAACTGAGTACGCTCTCTTTGCACCATGCACAGCACTTCCACAGCTTCGAGATCAACCGGCGCAGCCTCTCCGCCGAAGAATTGAGCAACTTGCGCCGCGTGCGCGATGCTGCGCTCTCCTTTGCCGAAGAACCGCTGGGGTGGCTTGTCCTGATGGGGACGCATGGCGTGGGCAAGACACATCTGGCTGCGGCCATCGCCAATCTTCAACGCGAACAAGGACGTAACGACGCCATGTTCGTCGTGGTGCCCGATTTCCTTGACTATCTGCGTGGCGCATTCAATCCGCAGTCGCCCATCCCCTATGATCGCCGCTTCGACGAGGTCAAGAAAGCGCCCTTGCTCGTTTTCGACGACCTGGGCACTGAAAGCGCCACCCCCTGGGCCAAGGAAAAGCTCTTCCAACTGCTTAACTACCGCTACAGCGCCAACCTGCCCACCGTCATCACCACCAGCGCCGAACCCGGCGAGATCGAACCCTGGCTGCGCACGCGTATGTTCGACGTCGACCGCTGCCAGGTGTGGGCGCTGAAGGTTGCCAGTTATCGCGGTGGCGCGGATCAACAGGCGCGGCGCAAAGGAAAAAACTGAGAGAAGGCAAAAGGCAAATTGCAAAAGGCTAGAGATATTGTCTGGTGTCCATTCTCTGTTTCTACTTCCTGCTCATCCTGAAATCCGTGTCCTCTCTGGAACCTCGTCTAGGTTTTTGTCGTTAATGGGGCGTATGCTATAGTACCTTGCCGTCTGGTAATCAGATATCTTGTCCTGTCAAGGCTCGATTCGCACTTAGATTCTCTACGAAGATTCTCTACGAAAAATTGATGATGCAAATACAAAAACTTGGTTTTTTCACTGTTCTCCTGTTGACGCTTTCGCTTGCGGCCTGTGGTCCGGCTGAGTCGGTTCAGCCTCCGTTGCCGACCAATACACCTGTACCAACCTTTACGCCGACGCCTGAAGTTGTGGTTGCGCCGGTAGATCCTGCGGTGGCGGCTACAGCGCAGGCGCAAGCCACCAGCGATGCCGCACAGGGATCACAAGTGGTATCGCAGCCGCCCACTGAACAGCCTGCCGCAGAGCAACCCGCGCCACCGGCTGAACCAACTGCTACAGAGACACCTGCGCCGCCCGCAGACCCGGCCGTGGTGACAAACCAGGGCATGAACGTGCGTAGCGGCCCCGGCACCAACTATGCCGTGATCGGTTCTGCCACAGCCGGGCAGCGCTTCATCGTCACCGGCAAGAATCCGCAAGGCGATTGGTGGCAGGTCAACTTCAACGGGCAAAACGGATGGGTCTTCGGTCCGTTGGTCTCGGCGCAGAACACCGGCAGTGTGCAGGTGGCCGCCAATATTCCCGCTCCGCCGCCGACGGCTGTACCGGCCCCACCTACGGCCACGCCAGTCCCGCCGCCGCCTACTGCACCACCTGAGCCAGTGGCACCGCCTGAACCAGTGGCACCACCTGCACCGCGGTACAAATTCAACATTGCGGTCGTTGGGCGTTGTGATCCCAATGGGGGTGTCACCTATGTACAGGGGAAGACCTATGTGGGTGGCGTGCCGCAGAGCGGTGATTGGTCTGTTGCCTTCAGTTACGCGCCTGACGGCCCCATTGTGGCCTCGATCAAGGCGGGGCCACATCTGAACTATGAGGGCTGGGATCAGGGCTTCTACTCCCACATCTTGCAGTCGGATGGTCCACGTGAGGGGAATTGGTTCTTCTGGGTCGTCGATCCGGCTGGCAATCGCATCTCAGAAATGGCCAACGTGCGCACTGACGGTCAAGCCGGCGATGGGAAGTGTCAGCAGGCGGTCGTTGATTTTGATAGTCGCTAAACTTTGAACCTTGGTAGGCATGAGGATCTAGTGATGGTCACACTTGACGAAGCTCTTGACACTGTCGATCAATTGTCCGTTGAACAACAGGACATGCTCATAGAGATTCTCTGGCGGCGGCAAGTTGAGCGCAGACGAACAGAAATCGCACTGAATGCAGAAAACTCACTCAAGGAGTATTATGCAGGATCGTTGCACCCGATGAGTGCAGAATTGGTAATCGCAGCGTTGCGTCAGGAACTCACCAGCACCATCGATGAGGAAGACGCATGCGAGAACTTGTCTTAACGCCAAAGTTTCGACGTGCATTTCCTAAGTTTGTCCGTAACGATTCTACTTTATAGGTGAAAATCGAGCAGACATTGGTGAAAATGCAAGAAGATGTGTTTTCTCCAAGCCTTGGTACGCACAAATTATCGGGCAATCTACAAGGGCTGCGGGCTTGTTCCTGTGGTTATGACTGTCGAATTGTATTCATTATTGAAAGCGATTTGCAGACACAGTCCGAAGTAATTATCTTGCTCGATATCGGTACACATGATGAGGTCTATTAGTTCCTTGCCTGTTGAATTTCGTTCTGCGCTGAAACAAACTTTGATACTCTGGACCGGCCTGCTGATCTTCGGCGGGCTGGTTTTTTTCCTGTTGAGTACGCCGCCCGCCCGCCAGTGGTTATGGCAACAGACCGGCGAACGCGATCTGCTACCACAGATCAAAGGGCTCACCGATCTGGCCGCGGATCTGCTGCGCCCGCGCCTCGTCCTCGCCGAAGACGCGGTTGGTCCTGGCGCAGATGTGAACCCGTTCGGCGTTAACGTCTTCTTGGAACAGGAGGCCGAGGAGGCCAAACGCGAACAATTGGTGCGTATGGCTTCGGAAGCCGGTTTCCACTGGCTGCGCCAGGAATTCCCCTGGGAAGACATCGAAATCCACGGCAAAGGTGACTTTGAGGACCGCCGTCACGAGCCCTACCGCTCCGCCTGGGACAAGTACGATCATATCGTTTCTTTGACCAACCAGTACGACATGGAACTGATCGTGCGCCTGAGCAACCCGCCGCAGTGGACACGCGCCGGCGGCGACGAAGTGGGCACCTACGCCCCACCCGACGATTTCGCCGATTATGCTGATTTTGCCCGCGCCGTCGCCGAACGTTACCGCGGCCAGGTGCGTTACTACCAACTCTGGAACGAGCCGAATATTTACCCGGAGTGGGGTAAGGCACCGGTTAACCCCGAAGCCTACGTCGAGTTGCTACGGGTGGGCGCCGAAGCGATCCGCGCCGTCGATCCCGATGCTGTGATCATCGCCGGTGCGTTGGCTGCCACCATCGACCTGGACGGCACGCTTTCGCCTGAACATAACTTCACCGATCTGCTTTTTTTTCAGCGCATGTACGATGCCGGCGCTGCACCCTATTTCGACATCATGGCCGTGCAGGGCTACGGCCTCTGGTCGGGGCCGACGGATCGACGGATGCACCCGCGGGTGATGAACTTTGGTCGTCCTCAGTATGTGCGCGATCTCATGGTTGCCAACGGCGACACACACAAGCCGATCTGGATCAGCGAGATGAACTGGAACGCCGCGCCCGAAGACGTAAATCCACGTTTTGGGCGTGTGTCGCTCACCGAACAGGCCGAAAACCTGCCGCTGGCTTATGCGCGCATTCAGGACGACTGGCCGTGGTTGGGCGTCGCCAACGTCTGGTACCTCAAGCGCGCCACCGACGCCTGGGAATTGGAACGCAAACCCGAAGCCTACTTCCGCCTGTTGGCCCCTGATTTCACGCCACAGCCGGTGTACGAGGCCATACGCGCGTATATGCAGACGACCGACGACCGATGACGAACGACCGACGACGGACGACCCAATAGCATCTGAACAGGCTTAACCTTCATCCATCGTCCATCACCCTACTTCGTTCACCCCACACCGTTCACCCCATACCGTAGCGAGACGATCCGCCAAAATGAAGCGTCACATCCTACGTCCCCATCTTTATTCATTGTTCATTATCCTCGCACTCGCTGCCTTTTTACGCTTCTACTGCCTCCCCTGCTCTTCTCTCTGGCACGATGAAGGAAATACGTGGGCGTTGATGGTGCGGAGCTTCGGCGACATCGCACGCGCCGCCGCCGCGGACATTCATCCGCCCGGCTACTATTGGCTACTTAAAGTGTGGACGAACCTCTTTGGCGCGGACGTAACGGGTCTGCGTTCGTTTTCTGCTGTGGCTGGTGTGGCAACGGTGGCGGCAGTCTATGCCGTGGCCAGGCAGGCGCTCCTGACGCAGGGAAACCAAACGTTCGCTCTGCTGGCGGCGTTGCTGGCAGCGGTGAATCCTTTTCTTGTCTTCTACAGCCAGGAAGCGCGCATGTACACGCTGCTGGCATTAGAAAGCACCGTACTTTTTTGGTCGGTGATCGCCCTGCGCCATGCCTGGGCAGAGGACCGTAACCCGGCGCTGCCGCTGATGATCTATTTTGTCAGCGCCGTCGCCGGTTTGTGGACGCACTACACGTTCGCCGTCTTGCTTGCTGTTGCCGGGTTGACTGTCCTCTGGGAAGGGGGACGCCTGTGGCGCAACCCAATGTCCGCCGACGGGGTGCGACCGTGGCGACGACAGGCTGGCGGGTTCGTGTTGATCAACGCGGGCGTGATCCTTGCCTTCCTCCCCTGGCTGCCTACGGCAATTGCCCGTGTGCTGGCGTGGCCCGCTGGCGGCGAGGACGTGGGCCTGCTCGCTGCGTTGCAAGCCACCCTGCAGATCCTGGCGGTAGGACCCCTACGCAATGCCCCGGATTTGGCGACAGGCTGGCTTGTGCTGGCCGCATTGCTGCCGTTGATTGGGCTACTGGGGCTGAGAATAGAACGCGGATTGGGCGGATTGAGCGGATCAAAGAGGATGAAATCTGAAAAAATCCGCCCCGATCCGCGTTCTATTTCTGTCCCATTGGCCGTCTGGCTGCTCACGCCGATCTTGCTCATGTTCGGGCTCGGATTGTTTAGCGAAGCATTTTTGAAGTTCCTGATCATCGCGTCACCGGCCTGGTGCGTGCTCGTCGCCGCAGTGCCGTGGATCGTCCCCGGCCCGCGGTGGAGACGCCTGGTTGGTGGGCTGGCTGTGGGTGCGCTGGCAACGACGACGGCGTTGATCCTGTTGCCCGGCTACTATGCCGACGCCTCGGCGCGGGACAATTACGCCGGTATTGCGCGCAGCGTCGGCGTGTTGGGAGACCCAGACCACGATCTTGTGATCCTCAGCGCGCCTGGGCAGGGCGAGGTGTGGGGCTACTACGATCCTGGTGTGCCGCTGTTAGCGCTGCCACAACAACGTCCACCCGACGCCGCGGCGACGACAGCGCAGTTGGCCGCTGCCACAGCGGAGCGGCGTGAGATCTTTGCCGTTTTTTGGGCACAGGACGAGGCTGATCCGGAGCGGATTGTGGAGCGCTGGCTCGATCAGGAGGCGTTCAAAGGATTGGAAAGTTGGCAGGGCAACGTGCGTTTTACTCGCTATAGCTTACCCAATCAACTGCGCTGCTCCGCGTGGACAGATCCGCCACGCTTCGATGACGTGGCCGAACTGGTGGAACGTTGTCAGGCCGACGGCGGCTGGCAGGCGTTGACCGGGGAATCACTGCTGGTGGGCCTGCGCTGGCGGGCGATCGCCGCGCCGGATCGCCGTTTCAAGGTGACGGTGCAACTGCTCGACAGCCGCAATCAGGTCATCGCCCAACGCGACGGTGAACCGGCAGGCGGTTCGCGCCCGACTGTGGATTGGCAACCCGGCGACCTGATCGTGGACAACCACGCGCTCTACATCCCCGTGGGCACCCCGCCGGGGATCTACCGGCTGATTGTGGCGCTCTACGACGCCGATAGCGGTGAACGCGTGCCGGTGGCCGGGCAAAATTTTGTGCATGTGGCGCAGGTCGATGTGCAGCGCGGCCCAGAATTGCCGGTGGACATTCTGCCCATCCAACACCGTGTGGATCGCGTCCTTGGCCCGGTGACATTGGTGGGCTACGACACCTACTCACGTGGCTTCGCCCATGCGCCGGAGACACCGCTACGCCCTGGCGATCTGCTGCATGTCACCTTTTACTGGCGTGCGCCGGATCCCTTGCCTGCAGAGTGGCCCGCCGACCTTTTTCTGACGCTTCAACTGGGCGGTGCAGCGGTGACAACTCCTCTGGCGGGAGGGCTTTACCCTACCGGCGAATGGCCCCCCGGCACGCTCGTGCGGGGCGAATTCGACATCCCCTACGATGGAGAGTCCATCACACCGGAATTGATTGTGGCGGGGGTGTCTATGCAGCTTAGAAGAATAAATGAATAATGAATGAAGATCGGGCAGCGGTCATCTCACCCAATGGGCAAGTGGCTTTGCTGCCCAATCTTTAATCATCATTGAGTCCACTGCAAAAAGCAGGAATCAACCACAAAGAACGCAGGGAACACAAAGATTTCCACTCTATCTCTTTGTGGTCTTTGTGTTCTTTGCGGTGAAAAAGGTCTTTTTGCAGTGGAGTCATCATTCATCTCTTTTTCCCTCCGTTGACAGATTCCACCGCGGCGTAGTACTATGTTTGTTGTAGTGCCACGGGCGCGATAGCGCTGTTAGAGATGGACATATCCTATGACACAGAGCCTTTTGTACGACGATGTTGAAGTCCGCGCCTGTCCGGTGGAATCGGCATCGCGCATTGTAGGGCAGAAATGGACGTTGCAGATCGTCCATCATCTGCTGGATTGCCGCTGCAAGCGTTTTTGTGAATTGCAAGAAGAACTGGGCGGCGTCAACCCCAGTACGTTAAGCAGCCGGCTGAAGATGCTTGAAGACGAAGGGTTGGTGCAGCGCATTCAAGTGAGTGCAATCCCACCACACGTGGAATACAGCCTCACCGAAATGGGCAACGAATTGGCTCCGGTTCTCCGTGAGATTGCACGATGGGGCAATCGTTGGTTGTGTTGTGAGTGAAAGACTCAGTTATTGCCGACTGACGACGGACGACGGGTGAACAGTGTGGTCGTTTCTTTGCAGAGTTTTGCGCGCAGCCAATCTAAACCACTATATTTACCCGTATTTATTTACCCGTATTTATTTACCCGTATAGAAACAGGCAATGATGATCGTCGATTGTTTGACTGTAGGATTGTTGCAGGAGAATTGTTATGTGTTGGGCTGTGAGGAGACAAGCAAAGCAGTGATCGTCGATCCCGGCGACAACCCGCGGGCCATTCTGGAAAGTGTGCGTAAACTGGGGCTGACGGTGGACAAGATCATTAACACCCACGCCCACTTTGACCATGTGATGGCTGTGGACCCCATCCGCCGTGTCACCGGTGCAACCTTTCATCTGCACGCAGCCGATCTGCCTGTCTTGCACGATGCGCCGGAGCGGGTGAGTTTATGGTTGAGTGCACACATCGATCCTATCGGCGATCCCGATGAATTTTTGGAACACGGACAGATCATCGAGTTCGGCAAAGAACGGCTCGAAGTCCGTTTTACACCCGGCCATGCCCCCGGTCATGTTGTTTTTGTGGACCATCAGGGCGGCCAGGTCTTTGCAGGGGACACCCTCTTCCAAGGCAGCATTGGGCGGTTTGACCTGCCCGGCGCCGACGGGCCTACCCTGTTGCGCAGCATTCGAGAGCAGTTGCTCACCCTACCCGACGAGTACGAAGTCCATCCGGGCCACGGTTCGTCGACCACGATTGGGGCTGAACGCGAGTACAACCCCTTTGTTGGGCACAGCGCTGTTTCCCTCGAATAACCATTCCCTTGAGGACATTATGATCTACCACATGCTACCGGCCGACTACTGGAACAAACAGGCCGAAGAAAACCCCTACCAGAGCGAAACGTTTGGTGAAGAAGGATTTATTCATGCCTCGGGTACGCCGGAGCAGTTGCTCCAGGTGGCCCAACGTTTCTACAAGTCGGAGCCCGTGCCCTACATCATCGTGTGTATCGACGAAAGCCAACTTGACACCGAGCTGAAATGGGAGCTCTCTCACGCCGATGAGGACACCTTCCCACACATTTACGGCCTGCTCAACCGTGAGGCTGTTGTCGATGTGGTGCCCTTCCCCCGCCAAGAGGACGGCAGCTTCCGGTTACCGGACGACCTGCCAAAATAGTGCACATTCTTGAACAGGATTTCGGCTTTGGCATTTTTTCCTGTAAAATAGCCACAATCCCAATGCTGTACGGTTGAAACACGTGCTTACACAGGTCCAGGCGTTCGGTAGCGGAATGAACGCAGCTATCTGCGCCGGTTGTCACCTGCGGGGTTGATGGAGAAGAAAACTTGTGTCTGTATTTGCAGATGGTTTTGGCAATTGGTTAAGTCGTCGCTCACGGGCAGGCGACAAATCCGTAGTAGAGACCGAATCCAAAGGTGCCTCACGCACCGGCGGCTCAGGAGATCGGGAACCGGTGGTTGTCTGGAAAGCGGCCAACTTGATGGAAGCACAGGTTGTCAAGGGGCGGCTGATCAGCGAGGGAATTCCGGCCATCGTGCGTGGAGAGAGTCTTGGCCAAATCTATGGACTGACGGCAGGCCAGCTGGCAACAACGGATGTCCTTGTGCCTGGGTTGCTGGCAGAGAAGGCCCGGCAGATTCTTGAAACAGAAGTCGAGTGGATTGATGAAGAAGAACTGGACGATAAATGACCACCAACTATGTAGATCGAACATTCCCGGATGCAGAAATCGACGATGAGTTGATCCCGGCACAATTGGGTGAGCGCACGCATAGCGGCGTGAACATGAAGTTTATGATTGCCGGCGGCGCGCTTGTGGTGTTAATCATCGGCCTGATTGTCTATGGTTCGATGACAGCATCCGCCTACTACTTGACGGTTGCCGAAGCCTATGAACGTTTGGTGATGGCGCAAAACGGCAATCCCACAGTGCTGAATCAACGGATTCGTGTCAACGGCGCTGTTGTTGCTGACAGCGAAGATTGGAATGCCCGAGAAGTGATGCTGCGTTTTTCGATTGAAGACGAGACCGGTGCACAACTGCCCATCGTCTTCTTTGGCCCTCGCCCAGACAACTTCCAGAGAGCGGCGTCAGCCATTGTGGAAGGTGAATTGCTGGCCGACGGCACCTTCCAAGCCGAAACCCTTCTGCTCAAGTGCCCCAGCCGTTACGAAGAGGAACCGGAAGAGATTTTTGTACAGTCGACGCGGTGAAGATGAAATTCGTAATTCGTAATGCGTAATTGACGAAGCGAGAACCTTTTGAATTAGACGGTACTCGATAAGTTACGCATTACGAATTATGCATTTATCTCTAACCACGCGGACCTACCATACCTATGCACTTGACCGGTCTTTTTTGTCTCATTCAGCGTGACAATGCAGTGCAATCTTTTTTAGGTGGCAGGTTTTCGCTGCCTTGGTGATTTCATCTCGAAGCCTACGAAGGGCAACCCAATCTGTGAGTTCAAATCGAATGTCCTCTCCCAACACGCAACGATTGCGGAAAGTTGGCGCTGCGCTGATCCTGGCGTCGCTTCTCCTGGTTACCGGCCTTTCTTATGCATTGGCTCAGGAACCATCCCCTCCTTTTGATCTCAACAATGTGCCTGTGCCGCCTCAGCCGCCGATGTCTTTGCTAGGCGAAGGGCTGTACGCGCAAAATTGTGCTCCCTGTCACGGTATCGAAGGAGACGGCAATGGTGAAGCGTCCGCAGCAATGCCCGTCGTTCCTACAGCGTTTTCTGATGCGACTGCTGTGTGGGCGTTGAGTCCGGCTGAATTCTTCCACGTAACCAAGTTTGGCCGGATCGAACAGATGATGCCCCCATGGCAAGCGCGCATGTCCGACGAGGAGATCTGGCGGGCGGTCTACTATGCTTGGGATCTACACACTAGTGAAGAAGAGATCGCCGATGGACAGTCGCTCTACGCCGCTGAATGTGCCGCCTGTCATGGCGACCAGGGCCGCGGTGACGGGCCCGATGTCGAATCTGAAATTGCCAGCTTTGCCAACATCGAAGGCATGATGGCAGTAAGTCAGGCCGATCTAGCACAAGGATGGGTGGATGCCCACGCCGAAATCGGCGCCGACTGGAATGATTTACAAAAGCAGGCGACGCTGGCCTACATTCGTACCTTCACCTACTCGCCCGCCTGGGTTTCTCCAGTTGGGAATGGCGTCGGTGTAATTCAGGGTGTTGTGGAAAACGCCACACCCGGCGGCGAACCCTTTGCGGGTGGCGTTGTGGCGCTCGAAGTCTATGCGCACATGACCCCGCTTGACACCATCGAGACAGACGTGGGCGCGGACGGCACATTCTCGTTTGATGGTCTGCCGGTAGATCCGGGTATTTTCTATCTGCTCACTACCGAGCATGAAGGCATCGACTATGCATCTACCGTGTTGCGCTTTGGGCAAGATCCGAATTTGCAGGGTGATGCGGCCAACACGCTAGAAGCGCTTTTACCCGTCTACAGCACCAGCAATGATGCTGTCGGTGTCAATATCACGCGCATGAGTTGGATCGTGGAACACGAACCCGGCGCGTTGCTTATCGGCCAGGTGGTTTCGTTTGGCAACAGTGGCAGCACTACCTTCATTGGGCGTGAAATCGAAGGCGCCGATGTGCCGGTGACACTAGAATTGGTCTTGCCCGAGGGCGCAGAGGAAATTGGCCTGCAAGATGGCGCGATCGGCGGTGCATACCGACAGGTGGGCAATCGCATCTACGACACCCGTCCTGTGCCGCCGGGGGACGGTATGCGCCAGGTCTTTGTGCGCTATCGGCTGCCTTACGATGGCGATTCCGTCACCATTCAGCAGCCGCTTGATTACACGATGAATGGGCTAAATCTGCTTATCGCCGACCTGCCTGAGCTGGAGGTTGAGGCTGCGGCCTCAGCGAGTGACCTTACCTTTGCCGGTGTACAAGACATTCAGGGTTTGCCCTATCTTCAGTGGACGGCAGCAACGTTGCAGCCGCAAGCATTCACCTTGACCCTCGACGGTCTGATCCAGGCAGGTGAAGAGGATCCTCGCCTGGCGGGGTTAGAAGGTGCTGCGTCAGGGCAGGCATTGACTGCGTTGCCCACTGCCATCGATCCGATGATTGCACTTGTGATGGGTGGCGTCCTCTTGTTGGCGATTGCCGGTGTAGTTGTTTGGCGCTGGCGTAGTGGCTCTGTTCAGCCGGATGCGGCTGTCAGCCAGATTTCTCCGGAAAAGCGCCGCCAGCAGTTGATCCAACAGATCGCCCAGTTGGATGATCAACACAGCCTGGACAATCTTGATGAAGATTCGTGGCAGGCACAGCGTGCGGCGCTCAAGCGTGAACTCTACGCGCTGAACCAGCAGACTGAGAAATGAGCCAGACGCAACATGCTCGATAAATCAGCGGTGGTCGTCGATTCGGCATTGGAAAAGACAACGACTCAGCCTGCGCAGCCGGTCATGACGGATGGGCAGGCGGCGTTGTCGGCTCCGCCGTTGATCCGCGTAGACAGGCTAGAGAAACGATACGGTCGCAAACGGGTGCTCAAAGGTGTCTCCCTAGACGTGGGGGCGGGCGAAGTGGTGGCGCTCTTGGGTGCAAACGGCGCAGGCAAAACCACGCTCATGCGCATCGTCGCCGGGCTAGACAGCCCGACTCGCGGCGATATCTGGCTGGGTCAGGTACCGCTCTCAAAAGCCAGCCACGAAATTCGCCGCTACGTGGGCATGGTTGGGCATGCACCGCTGCTCTACGATAACCTGAGCGGCTGGGAAAACTTAAGCTTTTTCGGCAGTATGTACGATCTGATTGATGTGGACACCCGCATCGAAACAGTATTGCGATCAGTGGATCTATGGACGCGGCGTCACGATGCCGTGCGCACCTACAGCCGTGGCATGGTGCAACGCTTGGCGATTGGCCGGGCGATCCTGCACGATCCGCCGGTGTTGCTGTTGGATGAGCCGGACACCGGATTGGATCAGGTCAGCGCACGCAATCTGGCTTCATTGGTCTCCACACTGCGCCGCAGCCGCCGCGCCGTGTTGCTCACGACGCATCACTTGGAACGAGCGGTTGATTGGGCGGATCGATTGGCTTTTCTTGCTGACGGTGAAGTGATGGAAGAAGTGCCTACGGCGTCGCTGAATTACGAATCCGCCCGAGCGCGTTACGAACACTGGATCGGTTAGCCATGACACAAGAGCAATTGGTCCTGCCTGCAGAACAACCTGTGTCTATGCGTACAGGTGGGGGCTTCGCCGCCTACCTGCGCAAGGTGTGGGCGATCTTTCTCAAAGAAATACGCGCTGAGATCCGCGGCAAAGAAGTCTTCAGCACGATGATCATCTTCGGACTGTTGGGCGCATTGATCTTCGGCATGGCCTTCGACCTGCGTGTGCCCACTTCTCGAATGGTGGTGCCAGGGATCTTGTGGGTGGTGATCCTCTTCGCCGGTGTGCTGGGGTTGAACCGATCTTTCGGCGCCGAAGTGGATCGGGGAACGTTGCCAGGTCTGCTTATGGTGCCGGTGGATCGCAGCGCCATCTACTTTGGCAAATTAGCAGCCAATCTGCTCTTTATGTTGCTCATGGAAGCGCTGTTGCTGCCTGTGTTGCTGATCTTGTTCGACGTGTCGCTCTTTGATCCGTTTGTGTTAGCGGGGTTGTTCTTGGGCACGTTGGGATACACCGGCGTTGGCACACTATTCGGTGCGTTGACGGCCAACAGCCGATCGCGTGAGACGATGTTGCCGATTATGTTACTGCCTGTCGTCTTGCCTGTCTTCACCGCAGGGACGGCGCTTACGGCGGGCGTGTTGGACGGTCAACTGGCGAGTAGTTTGTGGCGTTGGCTGGGCATCCTCGCGCTCTACGATTTGCTTTTTATTGTCATCGCGTATCTGGTTTTTGACCTGATCTGGGATACGGCATGAAAATGCCATAAGAAATGTGACTATACAGATGCGACGCACTGGCCATGAGGAGATTCGGCCTTCGCATCCGGTTTCGGCCAGCGCGTCGCACCACCCGTATCGTTACCAAGGAATTTCGTTTCGCACACTATTCTCGTGATGATCTGTCGTTCGTCTGAGGAGGATACCAACATGAGTTCAACTGTTTCTTCTGCGCCTCGTCCTGGGCGTATGGCGGTGGGGAAAGATCGCTGGTTTGCCCCGCTGCTTACGGTAGACGTTCTGGCCGCGTTGGGAATGGCTGTTTCCGTCTGGGCATCTTTGTTGTATGCAGGTACAGCCATCAACCTGGCCGGCGATGAACAATTTGCTCAGCGCATCTTTTACTTCCATATCGGCGTTTGTGTGGCCGCCTTGTGGGGCTTCGTCATGTCGGTTATCGGCAGCCTCGGCTATCTCTTTACACGCAAATTGGAATGGGATCGCATGGCCCATGCCAGCGTGGAAGTAGGCACAATCTTCGGTTTCGGCATCCTGCTCAGTGGGAGTATGTGGGCCAAGCCGACATGGAACACCTACTGGACGTGGGATCCGCGCCTGACCACGGCAACCATTACCGTCTTGATCTACGTGGCCTATATCCTCTTTCGCAATGGGTTAGACGAACCACATCTGCGGGCGCGTTTTGCCAGTATCTACGCGCTCTTCGCCTTTTTGAGCGTGCCGCTCACCTACTACAGCACACGCATATGGCGTTCGATTCATCCGGTTGTCTTCGACGGCTCTAACGCCGATGCAGAAGGTAGCTTCAGCATCGGCCCGACCATGGGGCAGACGTTGATCATTGCATCGATTGGCTTTTCTCTACTTTTTGCCGCTTTGATGCTGCATCGTTGGCACCAACTGCGCCTCGAAGCACGCGTCGACGAACTTCGGGAGGCACTTTACTAACATGGTTTATTTAGCTGCTGCATTCATGTTGTTGTGGTTGTCGGTGGCGCTGTACGTCGCCTTCATGCTCTCACGTCAGCGCAAACTGGAGCAAGAAATTGAGATGCTTGAAGAGCAGATGTCGGAACGTCAGAATCGTGCACGCACACAGCGGGCGTAGGGATGATTACTTCGTAGCGGGGAATGAGTGGTGAATAATGGTCTTTATTCATCATTCATTTTCTCCCGAAAGGACTATGGTATGGCGCAAGCTATTTCTTCTCCGGCCAAGTTGACGCCGGTAAAGCCGGTAAGCCGATCGACAACGTTTTTCCACGCTTTAGCGTTCGTCGCCGGGTTCAGCATTGTCTTTACGCTGATCTTTGGGCCGTTGGTGGTGTTGCTTGGGCATGGGCTCAATCAATATTTGCCGTTGCTCCAGAAATTTGGCGCAATTTTGCTGTTTATCTTCGCCCTGGTGACATTGGGTGTCTTCCGCTGGTTGATCAATGTTATTTCCAAGGCAACTGATCTGAACAGCAATCCGGCGGCGCAGGCACTTGTCGATGTGCTTAACTTTTTTAACACATTGCTCTACACCGAACGTCGTGTCACTGAAATGCATAATGTGAAGCGAGGATGGGGCTATTTCAGCAGCGTGCTGATGGGTATGAGCTTTAGCGCAGGCTGGGTTCCCTGTATCGGGCCGATCTTGTCGAGCATCATTATCCTTGCTACGTCGGTCACCACCCTCTGGCAAGGTTCGCTTCTGTTGGCCGTCTATAGTCTTGGGTTAGGGATTCCCTTTCTCATTACCGGTGCGGCCTTTGGCAGAGCCACCGGTGTGTTGCGCCGCCTTAACCGTTACTCGAATGCAGTGAGTATCATCAGCGGTATCTTCCTGCTGTTGGTGGCATGGCTGTTGTGGTCTGAGCAATTGCAGCGTCTGACTACAGTCTTTGCCGGTTTGAATGAATTTGTCTTTGCTGTGGAGGAGCGGATCTCGGGTAACTTCGGTGCAGTGGACATCTTCGAACCAAGCCTGGTCAGTGCGATGCCGTTGGCCTTTATTGCCGGCTTGATTAGTTTTGTCAGCCCTTGTGTGTTGCCGTTGGTGCCTGCTTACATTGGTTACCTGAGCGGCGCTTCGCTAAACACGAGCAGCGTCAAATAACTATGTATACACGATTGCGGCGCTTGCTACCTGCACTGTTTGTCCTCGTTTTGGCTGCCTGTGGCGGTTCGGTTCAGCCTGTTGAGTTTAACCTAATCGCCGTGGACGCATTTCCGCAGGGCGTGGGGAGTGGTTTCCCCGTGGCACACGTGTTGGTAGAGCGTGATCCCTCGGTGGGCAAGACGGCGCCTGACTTTGCCTTTGTGCTGGAAAATGGTGAAGGTGCTTCACTTTCGGCATTGGGTAAACCGGCCGTGATCAACTTCTGGGCAACGTGGTGTGGTCCTTGCCGGGCAGAGATGCCCGAATTGGTGAAACTACATCATGAACATCCTGAACTTGTTGTCCTTACCGTCAACGTGCAAGAGGACGTGGCGACTGTCACCCCATTTGCCGAGGCATTCGATATGACCATGCCGGTGCCGATGGACGTGGAGGGCAACGTGCAACGATCTTTTGCTGTGCGTGGCCTGCCCACCACCCTCTTCGTCAATGCCGACGGCACCATTGCCGGGCGCGTGGACGGCATTTTGACGCCGACGCTATTGGCCGAACAGGTGGCTAAGTTGCAGTAAATTGATTTGACATTGTCATGTGTGCCCGCCAGGACAGGTCATCGGCCTGTCCTGGTTTTTTTAGCGGTTTTTGTGATAGCTGCTTCGTTCTAGAACTGTAGAAGTGGAACTAGAAAAGGGCGTTATGCGTGTAACGTTTTACACCAAACCCGACTGTCTCTTATGCGAGACAGTGCGCATGGAATTACTCGATTTACAGTGGGACGTTAATTTTCAACTCGACGAGCTAGACATCACCAGCGATGAAATACTCCATGCCCGCTACTTTTTGGAGATCCCCGTTGTAGAGATCCGTACAGGTGACGAACTTATGCAGTTGAAAGCGCCAATTAGCCAGATCGAACTGCGCCGTCAGTTGAAACGCCTGGCCGGGCAGGAATAATCTGCCATACGTGACGTGCAACTCAGTTGGATGCACCCACGATGTTTGTTAATGGAGAAACTTTGGATGTCGCAGGAGCATCGCCCGCAGAATTCAGATAGCACGTACATTGCACCTTCAGGCGCCGAGGTAACACGCAGCCGGTTGGCCAAAGGTGCAGATGGTTTGGTCATGGGGATCGCCCATCATTGGCTGGCGTTGGTGAACATTGGGGTGGCCGTCTACCTCTTTTTACCCTTCCTGGCGCCTGCTTTCCTCTACCTTGGGTGGGCGCGCCCAGCACAGGCGATCTATGGGATCTATTCATTTGCCTGCCACCAATTGCCGGATCATAGCTACTTTCTCTTTGGCCAGGAGCCGCTCTACAGCCTGCAATCGTTGGAAGCACAGGGCCTTACTCCTGGTTTGAATGTGTTGGAACGTCGTTTTTTCGTAGGTGATGAATCGCTTGGTTACAAAGTGGCGATTTGCCAGCGCGATGTGGCAATTTACGGCGCTGTCTTGTTGACGGGGCTACTCTTTGTCTTCGTGCGGCGGCGGGCGCGCTCGCCCGGATTGAAGATCTACGCACTCTTCTTGATCCCCATTGCGCTGGACGGCTTCACACAGCTTTTCGGCTTACGCACCAGCAACTGGTGGCTGCGGACCGTCACCGGCGCGCTCTTTGGCGGTGCCTCCGTCTGGTTAGCGTTTCCTTACATCGAGGAGGCTTTCCGCGATGTTCTGCGCACTGAGAATTTGCGACGACGACAACGTGCCCTAGCCGCTGCTGCTGCTTCACAAAATTACAATCTTGATCAGCCATCTGAAGATTAGACAAACCGGCCTCTCTTTGCTAAGATTTACGCTTGTGAATTAAACGTCCTAATTGATGAAAAATCTTAACGATACCGATATTGCCTTGACCAGTGCCTGCGACGCAGGTTCGATCCAGAAGGGAAGTTGACATGCCAAATACAAAATCTGCTGAGAAGCGTGTACGCCAGGCCGACAGGCTCTATGCTCGCAACCGCATCTATCGCGCCGGTGCTCGCACCGCTGTCAAGAAGGCTCGTGCATTGATCGAAGCCGGTGATCCCGCCGCTGCCACCGAAGCCGTTAACAAGGCTGTGAAGGCGCTTGATAAGGCTGCGCAGAAAGGCGTGATTCACGACAACAACGCCGCCCGTCGCAAGAGCCGCCTCATGCAGGCCTTGCACAAGGCAACTGCTGAAGCGTAAGATTCAGGTGCACTGCAAAGGCGTAAAGGACGAAATTTTTTAGCACCAAACGCCTGTCTGCATTGATCTGAACAAGCTGTAAACGCAAAAGCTACCACACCTGTGGTGGCTTTTTTGCGTTTACGCTCCGGCGCATCCCCCAATTTTACCACTTTTGCCTTTTGCAATTTGCCTTCTACTTTCTACCGCCACGCTCCCTGCTGCTGGAAATAATCACACTGCGCCTGAAGCACACAGATCTCACACCGAGGTGTACGCGCCTGGCACACTTCGCGCCCGTGCCGGATCAGGTTGACGTGCAATGCATAGAATGTCTCTGCAGGCAGCAGTGCTTCCCAGATCCCTTTGATCTTTTCGGGCGATGCTTTGCGATCGCTGAGACCCAAACGCTGCGTCTGTCGCTGAATGTGTGTGTCTACTGGAAAGGCGGCCATATTGAAACAAAAAAGCAACACGATGCTGGCTGTCTTGTGGCCGACGCCGGGAAAGCTCTCCAAGTAGCGTTGGGCTTCGGCGACCGGTTTGTCGGGCAGATCGTCTAAGCTGTATGCGCCTCGTTCCTGTTTGAGCTTTTCGAGCGAAGCCACCAGATTGGGTGCTTTTTGGTTGTACATGCCTGCGACACGGATGGCTTCTTTGATTTCGTCTAGCGATGCTGTGCGCACTGCGTCCCAATCGCCGCCGAAGCGCTCTTTGAGGTTGTGGAAGGCGCGCCCACTGTTGGTGTCATTTGTGTTGGCGCTGAGGATCGTCCAGATCAACTCGTCCACAGGCTCGTTGCTTGGTTGCCAATGTAGCTCACCGTAGGCCGCCACCAACGCCGCGTAGACAAACTCCGCTTTTTCCTGCAAAGTCACAAGATTTTCCTCCAGTGATAAATACAGCAGAGATTTGATCCACCGATTACACGGATTAAAAGGATTGCCGGCGAGAAATTCCTCCTCTCTGAATCCTTTTAATCCGTGAATCATTCCTCTCTGTTCATCGCGATGCGCGGCAGACGCGCCATAAGGCGGCTGACCACTTCGTAGTTGATCGTTTCCAGCCGGGTGGCGACGTCCTCTGCGGTGAGGGTGCTTTGCCCCTGAGCGCCGATGAGCACGACCTCATCCCCCGCGTGGACAGATCCACCTTTTTCCAAAATTTCGGTGACGTCGACCATGCTCTGATCCATGCAGACGCGGCCGCGGATCGGTGCAAATTGGCCATCGATCAGGACGCTGCCCCAGGTGCGCGGGCTGCGGGGGAATCCGTCGGCGTAACCTACGGGGATGACGGCGATTGTGCGCGGTCGATCGGCGATGTAGGTGTTGCCGTAGGAGACGGCGTCGCCTTTAGCAAGGGCTTTCACCTGAGCGACTCGCGCCACCCAGCGCATTACAGGACGGAAGCCTGCCGGCAGTGGGCTTGTCGGGCTGGGGTGCAGGCCGTAGAGCGATATGCCACAACGCACGGCGTTGAAGTGACTGTTGGTGACTGTCAATGTAGCCGCCGAGTTGGCGCTATGGATCAAGCGTGGGCGCTGTCCTTGGTGGGCGAGTGCGGCGAGGATCGTTTCGAGCCGCGCCAATTGTATCTGTGTGTAGGCTTTGTCGGCGTCGTCGGCTGTGCTGAAGTGGGTGTAGAGCCCTTCCATATCCAGCCCTGGCATCTGCGCAAGGGCATTGAAGAATGGCACTGCGTCGTCGGGTAGAAGACCGAGGCGACGCATGCCTGTGTCTATTTTCACGTGGACGGTGATGCGCTCTCCTGTGGCGCGGGCGGTGGCGTCAAAGTGGTGGGCGATGTCCAAGTCGTAGAGGACGGCTGTGAGATTGTACCGGAGCAGCGCTTCGGCCTGCCACCCTGGGGTGTAGCCCATTACCAAGATGGGGGCGAGGATGCCTGCCTGGCGTAGTTCGATCCCTTCGTTAACGGCGGCCACCGCCAAGCGATCTGCACCCGCGGCGAGCGCTGCCGGCGCGATGATGGACGCGCCATGGCCGTAGGCGTTGGCCTTGACCACGGCAAAGAGTGTGCGGTCGTTGCCGATGTGGTTGCGTAGTAGTCGCACGTTGTTGTGCAGCGCGGCGAGGTCGATCTCAAGCCAGGTGGGGCGGTAGAGCCGGTCTGTGGTGGATCTCGCGATCATGCCCAACCCGTCCGTTCCTGGATGCGGTGCCATTGGGCTTCGCTGAGGCCGCACTCACCCAGTTGAATGTCTTTGCGTGCGCCATGGTAGTCGCTGCCGCCGGTGACGAGCAGATCATGGCGGTGAGCGATGGCGCCGAAGTGGCTTTCCACTTGGGCCGGGGACATGCCGGGCAGGCGGCGTCGGTTTTCTTTCGCATAGGGGTAATGGATCTCAATGCCGTCGAGACCGGCGTCGATCATGCGCTGGATGGTGTTGTCGATGTCCTGGACGCGGTGGTAGATGCCTGGGTGCGCCAGGACGGCTACGCCGCCTGCTGCATGGGTCAACTCGATGGCGGCTTCCACAGTGAGGCTGAAGGCGCGGCCTACGTAGACGGAGTTGGGCGCATCTGAAGCCAGGAATTGGGCGAAGACGTCGGCCAGTGACGAGAAGCGTTGCGGATTGTGTTGCAGCGCCACCTGAGCGATGTGCGGACGACCAGGAACACCGCCTGCCAGCGCCAGCACTTCGTCCACCGGCACGTGGACGCCGTATGCCTGTAACTTTTCGATCTGGCGGATCTTCTGTTCGACGCGGGCTGCGATCACTGTGTCCAGCGTGGAAAGCAGCGACGGATCTTCGTGGTTGATGCCGTAGCCGAGAATGTTGATGTCGAGGAAGTCGCGGGCGCGCTGGCTAGTGGTGCTAAACTCAATCGCTGGGATCACCTGCACGTTGAATTGTGCGCCTGCAGCCAGCGCCTCACCCACACCAAGGACACTATCGTGATCGGTCACTGCTAGGACGCGGATGCCCAACGCCGCCGCGTGCGCCACGAGATCTGTCGGCGTCTCTGTGCCGTCGGAACGGGTGGAATGGGCCTGGAGATCCACCGGATATACAGGATAGGTCATGAGCGAGCTTGTCCTATGCCGAAGAGCACCACGGTGAGGATCGCTGTCCCAATTGCCGCCAGGTGAAAGGCGTTCACCTGTTCGCGAAAGACGACCAATCCCACGAATACGGTTGTGGTGAGGATCGATAACACAGCGTAGAGCACATAGTAGGATGCGCCAAAACGGGTGTACAAGAAGTAAAAGCCCACAAAAGTTAGGTAGAAACCAAAGCCACTGATCACAATCCAGAGAACATTGCGCTGTACATACCGGCCAAGATCAGAACGATCAAAGAATGGTACTGTTAGTGCAAATAAGCTGATACAGATCACCAAAACCGCAGAGATAAAAATAAATGGATTGGTTGCAACCTCAGATCTGCGCTGCCCAAACACGAAGAGTGCGTTCCCTATTGCAGCCAGCATCGCAACCGCCAATGCATTCTGAAACAGAGACGATAACGGCATATGTCCACCTTTATTATGTACCTGAACGAAATGAGTAGTTGAGTGGTCAGATTGTAGCAGAAGCGGCTTAAAGAGGGGAATTGCCGAAAATCGACGAATGCAAAGCCCGATCCCGCCAGGGATCGGGCTTTGAAGTTATGTCTTCTTGCGCAAAGCAGAATGCGCTGTTTCTTTAATGCGCCTATGTGTAGCGCCGGAACAGCACTACGGAATATAGATTCGCTGCCCCACGTAAATGTAGCTTACGTTGCTGATGCCGTTGGCGGCTGCCAGCGTGTATAGGTTGATGCCATACCACTTAGCGATGCTGCCCAGTGTATCACCCGGTTTGACGGTGTAGTAGAAGCCGTAGACCGAGGGGGGATAGGCATAGCCCGTAGGCATGATAAGCTTCTGCCCAACGTAGATGTAGCTGGTGTTAGAAATCCCATTCGCCCGTGCAATGGCCTGGACAGTGGTATTGTACCGCCGCGCCAGCACCGAGAGCGAGTCACCCGGTTTGACGGTGTAGTAGACGCTATCTACCGGCCACTGCGTAGGACTGCCCGTGCCACCGGTTGGGATATAGAGCTTTTGACCGACGTAGATGTGGTTGGGGTTGTAAATACCATTGGCGTTGACAATCGCTGCCACGCTGGTGCCATAGCGGCGGGCGATGGCCGAAAGTGTGTCACCGGGCTGCACGATGTAGTACGTTGAGTAGGTGTATGTTGCGTCTAAGGAGGCAGGCGCTGCAATATCAACTTCTATAGACGCAGCAGCAGCCGGCGTCGCCACAAACCCAACGGTGACCAGGGCTGCAACGATGAGCGCCGCAGACAGGCGCACCCACATTCTCTGTTTGGAGATGATCTGCATATTCGCCAAAACATATTGCACATAGGACATAGGGGGATACCTCCTTGGGCTGTTCTGGATTCACGTACTGCCTATTCTGTTTTACATGCTTCTGGCCGCAAACCTACGCAAAAATACTTACGGCCTAAGTTTACTTTACTCGCTTTCGCTTAGAAAGTCTAGCAGTAATTTATTAACGCGATCCGGCGCGTCGTGTTGTACCCAGTGAGTTGCCGTTTCCAGAAAGATAAGCCGACCCTGGTCACAATAATCGATGCTGGGCTGGGCCATGCTGCGATCCAGCGCCACATCCTTGACGCCCCAGATCATCAGCGTAGGGACAGTCACACGGCTCGATCTGCGGCGTTTGGGCTGGTGACGCACAATGGCGCGATACCAATTGAGCATCCCCGTAAACGCGCCAGGACGGCCCCACGCCTCGCGATAACCGTCAAGATCGGCGGGGCTGAAGGTGCCGTCGTTGGCGCTGCTGCGCATCATCTCCACACCGGCCCGCCAATTGCCCCGGCTGATCAAAAATTCCGGCAGCCGCGGGATCTGAAAGAAAAAAATGTACCAACTCTTGAGCAATTGCCGCGGCGTCGAGCGGATCGTCTTGAACATCACCGATGGGTGTGGCACGTTGAGGATCGTCAGCTTCTTCACCCGCTCTGGGTAGTTGATGGCGATCCACCATGCCACCGCCGCTCCCCAATCGTGGCCCACCACGTAGGCTTTCTCCTCGCCGGCGGCGTCGATCAGGCCGATAATGTCCTTGGCCAGTTCGTCGAGATTGTAGGCCGCAACGCTCTCAGGCTTGTCGCTGAGGTTGTAGCCCCGCTGATCCGGCGCCCATACGCGGTAACCAGCCTCCGTCAGCACCGGGATCTGCGCCTTCCACCCCGCCCAATACTCAGGAAATCCATGCAGCAGGATCACCAGCGCTCCGTCCTCAGGACCGGCCTGTGCCACATGTAAATTGATGCCGTTGGTGGCAACTGTCTTGTGTTGGATGTTGTACATGAAATGCCTCAGTGGGGGATTTGCGATTGACGATTGACGATTGTCCGCTAGCGCGACTTGCCGCCCATTCAACAAACTCGACGTTTGCCCGTCGTCAGTCGTCCGTCGTCCATCGTCAGTCGTCCATCGTCATCTTCCACCGCCCCTCGCCGTGACTGCCCCACGCCATCGCTCGCAGTGGATCAACGGCGATGATCGTGTTGTACTCGGCGTCGGTTGTGATGTTCCACTTGTATTTTTCCTGGAAAAAGGGGGCCAATTCCGCCTGCATGTCAGGCGCAAAGCGGGCCACGCCTTCGATGATAAAGACATTCATCGGGTCGGGGAGCGACAGGCTGGCATGGGGATTGACCTGGATGTTGCGCGCCCGCACAGCGTCGGCTTTTGTCACCACGTAGGCCGCTCCGCTGTGCCACACGTGCCAGATGGGGGCCAAATGTGGACGTCCATTGGGGCGCGTCGTGGCAAACCAGCAGCAGTCGGCAGCGGCGAAGGCGTCGAGCAACCGCGCCAGGACGGGATCCTGTGTGGCTGTTGCCATCTTACGCCCTCACCATGCCCCGTTGTTCCGGCGTCAACACTTCTAGCACCTGACAGGCCACTTCGTAACGCCCGAAGCTAGGCATCAGGTAGACGCCCTGTACCTTGGGTGCGTCAACAAGTTGGAGCAGAAGTTCCTGCGCCATCTTCACGCCTTCCTCGCGGCCATTGGCGCCGGCTTGCTCCATGCGATCCAATGCGTCCTGGCTGAGGGTGATGCCAGGCACTTCGTTGTGCAAAAAGGACGCATGACGATGGCTCTGCAACGGCAAGACGCCAATGAGTACCGGCACCGGGAATTCGCCGTGGCGCTCTTCGTAGACGTGTAAGAAGTTGAGCCAGAGTTGCGGATCAAAGATCGGCTGTGTCATGGTGAAGTGCGCGCCGCCGCTAACCTTCTGGTGGAAGCGATCCACCTCTTCAACAAGGTTCGGGCGTGTGGGATCGCAGGCCACGGCAATGGTGAATCGCCCCGGTTCGCCCATCTTCTGCCCACCCTGATCAAAGCCTTCGTTAAAGCGGTTGATAATGCGCACCAGCCCGATAGAATCCACGTCGTAGACGGCGGTGCTCGTCTGGTTGTCTCCCAGCGATGGCGGATCACCGGTCAGCGCCAGGATATTGCGCACACCCAGCGCCCGCGCCCCAATCAGATCCGCTTGCAAGCCCATGAGCGAACGATCCCGCGTGGTAAAGTGGACAATCGTCTCGATGCCCACCTGCTGCTGGATCTGGATACAGAGCGAAAGCGCACCCATGCGCACCCGCGCCATGGGGCTATCGGCCACGTTGATGGCGTCCGCGCCCATGCTTTTGGCGTGGCGCGCCCCTTCGATCTGCTTTTCGGCATTGAAGCCGCGCGGCGGGTCTACTTCTACGCTGATTACAAACTTGCCGGCGTTGAGCTTCTGCAACAACTGTGTGGACTTGCCCACGATGTCGTCGTCGCTTTCCGCTGCCAGGCTGACGCGCATTTCGGGCAACTCGCCATCGAGTACACTCACCTGCGTTGTGTCTTTGGGTTTGCGGCCCAGGTGTTCGTCGAGCGCCAGACGCATGGCGTGGATGTGCATGGGCGTGGTGCCGCAGCAGCCGCCGATCAGCCGCGCCCCGGTGTCGAGGAAAGGGCCCACGTGCTGCGCAAAATATTCAGCCCCCGCCGGGTACGAGAGGCGACCGTCCACTCGCTCAGGGTAACCGGCGTTGGGCATGGCGCTGAAAGCCAGGTCGGGCGCGGCGCGGTGCATTGCCTCCAACACGTGTAACATGGGCGCAGGCCCCACCGAGCAGTTGATCCCCACCAGATCGGCACCGACGGCGCGTAGCCGCTGCATCACCTCGTCGGGGCCTTGTCCGGCGGCGGTGCGACCGTCCTGGTTGTAGGTCATCGAGGCGATGATGGGTAGATCGCAGACTTCGCGCGCAGCGCGCACGGCGATCTCCAACTCCGCCACCTCGCTGAAGGTCTCAAATAGGATCACATCTGAGCCGGCTTCCCACAGCACCGAGACCTGTTCCTGAAAGGCGGCATAGGCTTCTTCCACCGTCACCGAGCCATACGGCGCCAGCCGCGCCCCCAGCGGACCCACATCCCCGGCGATGAAGATGGAACGCCCAGACACTTCGCGTACATCGCGCACAAGCCGAACGGCGCGAAAGTTTAGATCGCGTACCTTCTCGGCGAGGTCGTATTTGGCCAACCGAACCCGGTTCGAGCCGAAGGTGTGGGTTTTGATCATGTCCGCGCCGGCACTGGCAAATGCCTGGTGGATGTCACTGATCCAGCGTGGGCGGCTGACCACCAAATATTCAAGACATTGTTCACTGCCAGCGCCGCGGGCAAAGAGCATCGTACCCATCGCGCCGTCGCTGAGCAACGGCTGTTCAGACAACTTTTGCAAAAACGGGTGCATGGGGCGTCCTCATAAAAACGAAAGAGCTTATCAAAACGAAAAAGCTTGGTTGGAAAACAAAAAGATAGCGCCTATTGTACCACCACCTGCGGCAGCGTTCATCTTCTTCGACGGCATTGGGCGTACTTCAATGTTGGGGCGAGATTGACCTTCCGGGAAGGGGTCAAGAGTGCTACGCCGTTCACTTCATCTCGCTGCCCCCTTCCTGGAAGGTTGCTGTTTCCAACGTAAATTACCTTGTAGCATTTCTACCTGCACAATTTACCTTAACCTGTCCATTGTGCGATAGAATGGAGAATACGCTTTGTTTTCCGTGATTTCATCTGTTGGAACCTCGGTTCCTGTCTGTGAGTTCTGCATGACTGAAGAAGCTGTTCCTCCTAGCTGGACGCCGCCGCCCGATGAGCTGCTTCGGCAGACACAGGGTGAAGCGATGGCGCTACTGGCACGCCAGATCGTGGACACTGACCTAACGATTGAATCAATAGAGATCCCGCGCAACCCGCGCAAGCAGCCTGTTGTGCTCAACGGGCTGCTCAACCGCCCCAGCGAGGACGTCTTTGGGCGCTGGCTGCGTGAATTCAACAGCCGTGGCTACACGCCTCTGCTGCGCCGCGATGACAATGCAGCGTTGCGCGGCGGCACGCAACAATCCGTCGTGCTCGAAGTGCTGTCCGGCGCGGTTCAGAGTACGCCCTCCCGTGCCTGGAACAACCTCGTCCTCTTTGTGCTGACGGTGATTTCGACGCTCTTCGTCGGCGCGCTCTACGGCGATCTCGACGTTGATCCCACGCTGCCTGTAAACGAACTACTGTTGACCATCCTCACCACGCCGTCGTTGCTGCTCAGTGGCTGGCCTTTCGCCGCCACACTGTTGGGCATCCTCACAGCGCATGAGTTTGGACACTACTTCGCCGCTCGCTATCACAAAGTGGCGGTGACGCTGCCCTACTTCCTGCCCATGCCGTTGACCTTTGGCACGTTGGGCGCGTTTATTCGCCTCAAAGAACCGGTGCCCGATCGTCGCAAACTCTTCGACATCGGCGTTGCCGGCCCATTGGCCGGGTTGGCGCTGGCGGTGCCTCTGCTCTTTGTGGGGCTGAGCACCAGTGAAGTCATTGTGCCGCCCCCCACACCCGGCGCAATGCTCGAAGGCAACAGCCTGCTCTACTACTACGCCAAAGTCCTCGTCCTAGGACAGCCGTTGCCCGATCCGGTAACCGGCCTCGACGTGATGATGAACCGTGTCACCTTCGCCGCCTGGATCGGCCTGCTGGTGACGGCGCTCAACCTGCTGCCCCTCGGCCAACTCGACGGCGGGCATACCGTCTTCGCTCTCTTTGGGCGGCGGGCGCGCATCTTCAACTGGGCCACAATGGCGGGGATGCTGCTCCTTGGCATCGCCGGGCTAGGACAGGTCCAAGCTGCCTACCCGCAACTGATCAACGTGGGGTGGACAGGCTGGTTCTTCTGGCTGATTTTGATCAACCTGCTCGGCGGCCCTTTCCACCCGCCTGCGCTGGACGATGTCACCGAATTGGATGCCAAACGGCGCTGGATCGGCTACCTGGTGATCGCCATCTTCGTGATCACCTTCGTGCCCGTCCCCCTGCGCCCGCTATGATAAAATAGACGACCGACGACCGACGACTGACGACGTCACCTGCAACCTGCAACCCGAACAATCACTCTCAAGTAAACCAGCAACCCACCCGGACCGATCATGACTCAAATTCCCTCTATGCAAGAAGTGATCCGCCGCCTCCACGCCTATTGGGAAGCGCGCGGCTGTTTGATCTGGCAACCCCACAGCGAAAAGGTGGGCGCGGGGACAATGAACCCGGCCACTGTGATCCGTGTCCTGGGGCCGGAGCCGTGGAACGTGGCCTACGTCGAACCATCCTTCCGCGCCGACGACGGACGCTACGCCGAAAATCCCAACCGCATGCAGATGCACACCCAATATCAGGTGATCCTCAAGCCCGATCCCGGCAACCCACAGGAACTCTATCTGGGCAGCCTCGAAGCCATCGGCCTGGATCGCACCCGTCACGACATCCGCTTTGTTGAAGACAACTGGGAATCGCCCGCGCTAGGCGCCTGGGGCCTGGGCTGGGAAGTCTGGCTCGACGGCCAGGAGATTACACAGTTCACCTACTTCCAGCAGGCCGGCGGCATGACGCTCGACCCCGTCAGCGTGGAGATCACCTACGGCCTCGAACGTATTGTCATGTACCTGCAAAACAAAACTGAGGTCTGGAGCATCGATTACGACGGCCGCCACACCTACGGCGAAATCTACCGCACGCAGGAAGTCGAATATTGCGTCTACAACTTCGACACCGCCGACGTCGAACGCCAGAAGATGCTCTACGATCTCTACAAAGCCGAAGCCGAAGCCTGCATCGCGCGTGGGCTGGTAATGCCCGCCCACGATTACGTCCTGCGCCAGAGCCAGACTTTTAACATCCTCGACGCCCGTGGCGCCATCGGCGTCACCGAGCGCGCCAAATACTTCGCCGACATGCGCAACCAAGCGCGCCGCATCTCCGAAATGTACGCCGAACAGCGCCAACAGGCCGAATACCCCTGGCTCGAAGACGGCGCTTCCGCCGCCGTTCCCAACACCGCTGCATCATCGGCATCGGCTTCTGCCCAATCACCAATCACCAGTCCCCAATCACTCCTCCTCGAACTCGGCAGCGAAGAACTGCCGCCCGCCGACGTTCAGGACGGCATTGCCCAGATTCAGGTGAAATTGGCTGAATTGCTGGCCGCAGCCCGCCTTGATTTTGGACGCCTGCATGTCACCGGCACGCCGCGGCGTCTGGTTGCGCATGTGAGCGATCTGGCCACGCACCAACACGATGAAGTCGTCGAGAAAAAAGGACCGGCTGTCGATCGCGCCTTTGATGCCGCCGGTCTGCCAACCCCCGCCGCCGCCGGCTTCGCACGAGGACAGGGCATCGACGTCTCCGCGCTGGAAGTGCGCGACGACAACTACGTCTACGCCGTCAAGCGCCTCGTGGGCCGACCCGCCGCCGACGTGCTGCCCGGCGTCTTCACCGACTTGCTCAACGGGCTGCGCTGGGGCAAAACCATGCGCTGGAACGCCACCAACACCGCATACCCACGTCCACTACGCTGGATTGTGGCGCTCTACGGCGATCAAGTCGTCCCCTTTACCTGGGCGGGCGTCAGCAGCGACAATGTCAGCCGCGGCCCGCGTTTCCGCGATGCCGCCGCCGATCTGCCGCTAGGCGAATTCACCACCTTCGTCGTCCCCGCGGCGGACGCCTATTTCGATGTTGTGGCGGCGCAAGGTGTTGTCCTCGATCGACAGGAACGACGGCAGCGCATCGCCGATATGGTGCAGCGTGTCAGCGCCACAGTCGACGGCCTCTCTCCAGCGGATCCCGGCTTGTTGGACGAAGTGACCGATCTGGTTGAATCGCCCACGCCTGTGTTGGGATCGTTCGAGGCCGGCTATCTCGATCTGCCCAAGCCGGTGCTCATCGGCGTCATGAAGAAGCATCAGCGCTACTTCCCAGTGGAAGCGCCCGACAGCAAGGGTGGGCAACTCATGCCACACTTCATCACCATCGCCAACGCCGACGGCCTGCCCCACGAGGACGTTGTCCGCCGCGGCAACGAAGGGGTGATCCGTGCGCGCTACGCCGACGCCGCCTACTTCTACCGCCAGGACACCACGGAGCCGCTGGCAAACTTCACCGCCAAACTCGACACGTTGACCTTCCACGTGAAGCTTGGATCCATGCTCGACAAGGTGCGTCGCCTCGAAAAGTTGGCGCCGCAACTGGCGCAGACGCTAGGCGCGTCCGCAGCACAGGTGCAGACGGCGGCGCAGGCTGCTGCACTAAGCAAATCAGATCTGGTGACGTCGATGGTGGTGGAGATGACGAGCTTGCAGGGCATCATGGGCGAAATCTACGCACGCCAGAGTGGCGAAAGCGCTGAGACGGCGCAGGCCATCCGCGAACATTACCTGCCCCGCTTCGCCGGTGACGCCAACCCACAGACCTTGCCCGGCCTCGCCCTCAGCCTGGCCGACAAACTCGACAGCCTGGCCGGTCTTTTCGGGGTGGGTGTGCAGCCCAGCGGCAGCGCCGATCCCTTTGGTCTGCGGCGAGCGGCGTTGGGAATTGTCAACAATCTGCTGACGGCACAAGCTGATTTCGCCGTTGATGTGGCGCTGGCGCAGGCTGCCGGCCACTTCAGTGTAGAGGTCACCGAGAAGGCGCTAAACGAGGCGGCAGAGTTTATCACCCGCCGCTTGCAGGGTGTACTGCTAGAGATGGGCTACGCCAACGACGTGGTCGAAGCCGTATTGGCTGTACGGGGCAACAATCCTTTCCGCGCCGAGCGTGCTTGTGCCGCGCTCAGTGTCATGGTGGCCCAGGCTGATTGGTCTACCACCTTCACGGCCTACGCCCGTTGCGCCCGCATTGTGCGCACCATTGAGGCAGATCTGTCTCTGAATGTGTCGGTCTACGAAACGGAGAGCGAGCGTGCGCTAGACAGCGCCTATCGTCAGGCGACGGCGCTGGTCAATGGCGCTGAACCGGCAATCGGACTGGCCGAGGCGCTTGTGTTGCTGCAAGGCCCGATCAACAACTTCTTTGATACAGTGATGGTCAATGCCGAAGACGCGGCTGTACGCGAGGCACGTCAAGCGCTGGTACAGCACATCGCTCGTTTGCCACAGGGCATCGCTGATTTGAGTAAGTTACAGGGATTCTAGCGCTTGGGGACTGGGTAACAATTGATTGTGTTGCAGAGCGCCGGGGCATTCTCGTTAGAACGAGGGTCCCGGCGCTTGTTGTTTGTAAACAGCAACTGTGGTGCACTAGTGGTCAACCCGGTCTATCAGGCTTTCCATTGCACTATCAATCGCTAAAGTGCTCGACGCGCTACTCTTTCCTCGGATCCATCAACTCGTCTGCATGCATCCAAATCACACGCGCATAGCGGAAGATGAGCGGGGAGACGATGGCCAGCGCGATGGTGGTATTCACCGTGAACCAGAATGCCGACGCTCCGCTAAAGTAGAGGATCAAGAGCATGGGCACCAGCGCCAAGAAGGCCATCACGTAGCCGATGAAGACCGAATTCATGAAGTAGCCGGTCTCTCGTTCGTACTTTACGCCGCAGACGGGGCAATGTGTGTGCATGCGCCATATTCCGTCGAAGATTGGCCCGCGCAGGCAGTGGGGGCAGCGGGTGCGCACAATCGCCGAAAGACGAGACACCTTTACGCCTCTTCCTGTAATTTGTGTGCCTGCTCAATGTGGCGCAACAGCCCAACACAGCCGGCGTTGACCAATGCATAGACGTCGTTGAAGCCGCCTTCGTAGTAAGGATCCGGCACATCGCTACGTCCGCGGGCGATGGCAGCGTCGGCCCACTCGGTCAGACGGCTGATCTCGCCTTTGGCAGGGACGCGGAGCGTCATTGTCTGCACGTTGGCCAGGTTGTCGCGATCCATGACAACGACATAGTCGAAATCGAGCAAATCCTGGCCGCTGAGATGGCGGGCGCGTTGACCTTGCCAGGCGATGCCATGTTGATCCAGGATCGCTTGTGTGCCGCGATGGGGCGGCTCGCCTACATGCCAGTCACCTGTCCCCACGCTGGCGACTTCAAAGAGATCCGCCCAACCCGCCTCCTTCACCAGATGCCGAAAGATTGCCTCCGCCATCGGCGAACGGCAAATATTCCCTGCACACACAAAAAGTACCCGAATCATAAGAATCACGACCCTTCTACGCGCCCAAAGCGGCGCCCAAGTTGGATTGATTTTGCCAGAACCAAAGTCAATAATTCCTCCGTCGTCCGCTGTCTTCAGCGGCGTTGTCCGTCGATCCTACCCCAACCGTAGTACCTCCGGCTGTAGGTCATTAGGACCGATCATGCCGCTCAACTCTATCTGCGTGAGGGGACGACCCTTGTCGGCGATGGCCGTAAGCGCTGCTTCGATGACGTTGGTGCCGAAGCTGCGTCCTTCGAGGCGGGGTGTCACGGTGACGAGGTGCGACAGGTTACGGGCGCGCAGGAGTTCTACGTCCTCGGCGGTGGTGGTGTTGGTGACAATGACCTTGGCGTCGAGCCGGGCCGGTAGGTTGCGTTTGATATAGTGGAAATCGTCGCAGATTACCGACGCCCACTTGAATGCATTGCCGTACTTGGGGACGATTTTGTCCTGTGCTTCGCCGGTGGGGTAAAGCCACTCGAAAGGGATGCGCCCCATGATGGGCAAGAGGATGCGCGCCAGAATGTGCAGTGTGCTGAGGCTACGGATAAAGACCGGTACGCCCAGCCCAAAGGCTAGATCACCGAACATCACCTCGTAGCCTGCATCGAGAAAGCTGCGCGCCATGTGATAGCGGGCCACCCCCACACAGAAAAGCGCCCGCTTGGGCTGAATTGGTGGCAGCAGCGGCTCCATGCGCTGTGCCATGCGCCGTTCCACCAGTGTACGCACACCGCCACCATCCACCACGGGCGTCTTCAACCCGTCCACAATATCGCGGACGGAGTAAAGCGGGTGGTATTGAGCGTTGACCTCCAGTCCTAAGTCCGCGCCGCCGAAGCCGAAGGCATCCACCTGTCCATCCAGTTCAAGGAAGAGGTGCCGCATGACATGACGATCCCCATCCGCGCCAAGACGTTCCAACCGGATGCGCTCGCCACACAGCACCGTCTCGCTGACATGATCACGTCGGCTACTGCCCAGGCTGATGGAGACGGCGCGTTTCATTGCGAACCTCCGTATTGGGTACCGAGTCAGGAATAATGAGTAACGTTTACAATGTCATTTGCCAATTGGGCGATCACTTTGCCCCACCCTTACTCATTACTCCTTACTCGTTCATTTAGATCACCCCCGCCACCCGTCCCGCCTCTGCGAAGACGTTGATGGCGAAGTCGATGTCCTCGGCGGTGTGGGCGGCGGTGACGTTGGCGCGCAGCCGGGCGCTGCCTTCGGGGACTGCAGGCGGCAGCACCGGCAGCACGAAGACGCCATGCTGCTGGCAGTAGCGTGTCATGATCATGGCTCGCTCTTCGCTGCCCACCATAATCGGCACAATAGGCGTCACTGTGATGCCGGTGTCGAAGCCTTGCGCCTGCAAACCCTCGATAAAGTGACGCACGTTGCGGCTGAGAATCTGGTTGCGTTCCACCGCTTCATCCTTCAGCACGTGGAATGCTTCGATGATGGCTGCTGCCACCGCCGGCGACACCGCCGCGCTAAAGACAAACGCACGCGCTGTGTGGCGCAGGTAGTTGATCAGCTTCTTGTCGCCGGCTATGTAACCGCCTACACCAGGGATTGTCTTGCTCAACGTACCCATTTTGATGTCGATAGCGCCGGGCATGTTGAAATGTTCTTCGATGCCGTGTCCGGTTTTGCCCAACACACCGAGGCTGTGGGCTTCGTCCACCATGAGGCGGGCGTTGTAACGGCGGCAGAGCGCGACGGCGGTGGGTAGATCGAGGATGTCACCGTCCATGCTGAAGACAGCGTCGGCCACCACCAGTTTGCCCACGTCCGTCGGCGCTTCGCTCAACCGTCGCTCCAGATCGTCCATATCGTTATGGCGGTAGCGCACGAACTGTCCACGCGCCAGCAGGCAGCCGTCGACGATGCTGGCATGGTTCCATTTGTCGGAGATCACCCAGTCGCCGCGGCCCACCAGCGCGCTGATGGTGGCGAG
Source organism: bacterium (assembly GCA_016124945.1). GTDB lineage: Bacteria > Chloroflexota > Anaerolineae > Caldilineales > Caldilineaceae > RI-153. The sequence goes on from WGMT01000053.1 coordinate 128,543, forward strand.
GTTCGTCACATAGCCGGTGGCAAAGACAATGGCGTCTTCGCGGTTGGCGAACTGGGCGATGGTCTCTTCCATTTCCACATGCAGATCGAGGGTGCCGCCAAGAATGCGTACACCGTGGGTGCCCGTGCCATACTTGTCTACGGCGGCTTTGGCGGCGGCGGCGATGCGCGGGTGGTTGAGCAGGCCCAGGTAGCTGTAGGTGGCAAACATCAGCTTGCGCTGACCTTCCGTTACCACCCACGGCCCGTCTACTTCTTCGACGGGCTGAAAGTAGTAGTACAGATCTTCTTCTCTGGCATTTTGGGTGCGCTGCCACCACTCCTCGATCTTCCAGGTAAAACCATCGTTTTGTGTCTCTGCGGGCATAGCAGTGGCCGCATGGACGCCGTTGGATGCCAGATATGTCTCTGGGCTGCCGGGTTGATCAGGGGAGTGTACAGTGTCTGGAAGAAGGTGTAGGCCGAAATTGTGCATGCTAGGTAAGTTCCTCTTGAAAACGTAGAAATCGGGCACACGCCATCGCCGGTGACTGCGCAGTTGGAAGTGGGGGCCACGGTTTATTGAGAACCGATAATGCGTCTTTCCATCAGGGGTACTGAGCAGGGAGTAGATGGAGTGGCAGCTTATAGAAAGTCTGCGAGTTGTTGGGCAAATTGTATCTTAAAGAAGGTGGCTGTGCAAAGCAGAGGTGGATTGCCCTTCACCTGAAAAAGCCGTGGTACAATGAATTTTCTATGCAAAGATGGCGTTTTGAGGAGCAATCTATGAGCCAAAGTGAACTCATTTCTGAAAAGGCTGCACGGGCAGTAGAGGCACCAGTCTATAAAGCAGTGAAAAAAAGTGTTGCACCGGCGGTGCGCGCTTTCCTGCCCCATCGGTTGATCCGGCACGGTGACGTGCAGACACTGTTGTCGATGCAGTTGCTCAAGTCTGAACAGCCGGTGACCTTCGGCGAACAGGCGATTTTGCTCGATGGCGGCGTGGACCACACCGGCATCGACCCCGAGCGTGCTGTGCGTCTGCTCGCCTACTATACGGCGCAACGTAGCGGTGGTCCGCGCCGGGGATTGGTGCTGACCCTGCACGGCTGGGAAGGGTGCAGCCACTCACACTACAATCTGCTCACGGGCAGCCGCCTGATCCAGGAAGGCTACGATGTGGTGCGGCTGAACTACCGCGATCACGGCGACACCCACCACCTGAATAAAGGCATCTTCTACTCGACGCTCATTGAAGAGGTGCAACACGCCGCCGAACAGGTGGCGGCGTGGACGCCGGACGAACCCTTCTTTATCGTGGGTGCGTCGTTAGGGGGCAGCTTTGCCCTGCGCCTCGCCCTGCGCTGGGATAGAGAACGCTTCCCCAATCTGCGTCGCGCCATTGCGGTGAATCCGGCGATAAACCCCAATCGCACCGCCGATATCATGGATCGGCAGCCGCTCTACCGTCACTACTTCCGCAAGCGCTGGTTGGCTTCTGTACAGCGTAAGGCTGAACTTTTCCCTGAAGTTTATGGCGATTTGACCCCACTTAACCGGATCATGGGTATGCGCGAAATGACCGACTGGCTGGTGCGCCGCTACAGCCCCTACCGCAACGCCCGCGAATACTTCGACGCCTACGCCGTCAAGAACAAAGACCTAAGTGATATGGTCATCCCCACCACCATCATCACGTCGGCCAATGATCCCATCATCTCGGTGGACGACTTCCACGCGTTCGATGCCCACCCGCTGCTCGATCTCCAGATCCACCGATCGGGCGGGCATGTCGGCTTTGTGGATCTCTTCCCCTTCCGTCACATGCTGCCGGAGATGATTTTGGCGCAGATTGAAAGAGAAGAATGAAGAATAATGATTGAGTCGATCACATCATCTGCTCTAGCGGAAACAACTTGGTCGACCCAATCTTTATTCTTCATTCATTCTGCCTTGTGTTAGAATCTCCACTTGTCTTTTTCCACCAAATTTGCTTGGGAGCGACAAAATGCACCTGCTGATCGTTGGGGCATCAGGACAGTTGGGGCGGGCACTGGTTGATGTCTGCGCCGGTGTGGACAAGTTGACGCTGTGGACGCGCCCTGATCACGATATTGCCGATCCGCGCATTGCCGATGACGTGGCGGATCTAGCCCCCGACGTGGTGATCAATGCGGCGGCGTGGACCAACGTCGACGGGGCCGAAGCACAGCCGGATGCGGCGTATGCGGCAAATGCGTTGGGTCCGCTCCATTTGGCGACGGGCTGCGCCCGCTGCGGTGCAGATCTGGTGCAGGTGAGCAGCAACGAAGTCTTCGCCGGTGAGGACGGCCACTTCTACCGCGAGTACGACGGTGTGCAGCCCGGTAGTGTCTACGCGCGAAGCAAGGCCGCCGGGGAACGTGCCGCCACGCAGGTGTGGCAGCGGGTCTACGTGGTGCGCGCCGCCTGGATCTACGGGCCGGGCGGTAACAATTTCCCGTCGAAGATTGTGCAGGCGGCGGATCGTCACGGCACGCTGCGGGTGGTGGCCGACGAGTACGGCAACCCCACCTACGCACCCGATCTGGCGGCTGCCATCCTGCGCCTTGTGGAAACGCAGCGCTACGGCAACTACCATCTTGTCAACGAAGGACATGCCAGCCGCTTCGAGTGGGCGGTGCAATTGCTCTCTCTAAGCGGGCGCGGTAATGTCCCTATGACGCCGATTTCGGCCCACGAGTGGCCTCGCCCGTCTATGCCGCCGTCTCACGCCGTCCTCGTAAACCAGGCCGGCGCGGCGTTGGGCTTGTCCTTGCGCCCTTGGCAGGATGCGTTGGCCGAGTATTTCCGCGTCGAGACTAGTCTGCTGAAGACATGATTAAAATTGATCCACAGATTACACCGATTAAAAGGATTTGTCGTTCTGAATCCTTTTAATCCGTGTAATCTGTGTAATCTGTGGATGAATTCCTTTTCTGCAATCGAGGTATTGAATGAGTGAAGAGAACAAGCGTAAGCATCCTGATCCGCGTGCAAAGAAGAGGGATCCGATCGAGATTCCGCTCAACGCCAGCCGCACCAACGCCGTCGTAGAAGACGAAACCTACGGCGCGCTGCGCGCCGACAATCGTGTGGTGATGCGCCACAACATCGCCCTAAATCTAGAGTCGTTCGCGGCCTCTACCGAGACCTTCGCACCCAGGCCGGATCGACTATTTCCTGAACTGAAGCGGGTACGCCCGCCCTTTTTCAGCGTCATTGTGCCCAACTTCAACGGTCGGCGACATCTGGCAACGCTCTTCGACGCCCTCTGTGTGCAGACGTTCGAAGATTTTGAGGTTGTCTTCATCGACGATGCCAGCCGCGATGATTCTGTCGCCTTTGTCGAGCAGAATTACGGCCAGCGCCTGAATCTGCGTGTGATTGTTAACCGAGAGAACATGGGCTTCGTGGCCAGTGTCAACGCTGCCGCCGACGCCGCCCGTGGACGGCTGCTCGTTCTGCTCAACAACGACACCGAACCGGCCCTGGATTGGACGGCGGAACTGGCCCGCGCCGTCTGCGCCCACCCCGACGCCGCTATGATCGCCAGCAAGCTGCTCCTTTTTGACGAACGCAACCGCCTGCACACCAGCGGCGACACACTCGGCCTCGACGGCATCCCGCGCAACCGCGGCGTCTGGGAAGAGGACCGCGGCCAGTATGATCACAAGATCGACGTCTTCGGCGGCTGTGGCGGCGCGGTCGCCATCCGCCGCGATGTATGGCTGTCTCTGGGCGGCTTCGATGAATCATTCTGGATGTACCTGGAAGATGCCGACTTCGCCTTCCGCGCCCAGTTGAGCGGCTGGCGTGCCGTCTTCGCGCCCCAGGCCAAGGTCTATCACAAAGTCAGCAGCAGTGGCGGCGATGATCTCTCTAGTTACTACGTCGGGCGCAACACCATCTGGATGATCGCCAAGAACATGCCGTCTAAACTGCTTTGGCGCAACCTACCCAAGGTGTTGAAGGCGCAACTTCAGATCGCCATCGACGCGCTGCGCAACATCCGCGGCAAAGCGGCGCAACAGCGGCTGCGCGGTCAAATGGCGGGATTGCTGGGGCTGCCGGCGCAACTGCGCAAACGTACCCTGATCCAACGCCGTCGCTGGGCCGACGACGACACACTTGCCTCGCGTCTTACCTCGCGAAAGTAACCGATTCATTCGATCAAAAATAGAACGCAGATTGAGCGGATCGAGCAGATAAAACGGATGGTTTCAGCAAAAATCCGTTGAATCCGCCCGATCCGCTCAATCCGCGTTCTATCATCGCGCCTGTTTCTAAACGCCAATTGTTGGACGTTTTGTAATTTGATTGTCAGCTTGGGCGGCTGAATGCCGGCGGGATAGTACTACAATACTAGTATGAACTTGGGCAGGCGTCGTGGATTCGACGCGAAAGGGGAGTCTGGCCGCTTGAGTGGAAAAGGGCTGGCCTGGATGTGCTGCCTGCGATTACGATCACAAGACCAGACACAAACTTGGAGGCCCCATGAACTACACCGAACTTGTCACACCGCAGATGCTGGAGATCCTGTTGCCGACGCTGGGGTTCAGCATTGTCCTGAACTTCCTGCTCCTCGCCGCACTCTTCTTCCGTGCCCTGCGCGGTTGGCTCTTTGGGCAGCTCTATACCTTTTGGCTGGCACTGCGTATGACGGTGCGTAGCAATCAGTAGATGGACGACAGACGACGGACGAACCGTGGGGTAGAGAATATGGAAACCAGTGCGGAGTCTGGCCCACGCATCAACTATCTTGACCTCCGTCGTCGGTCGTCTGTCGTCCGTCGTCAGATTCCTTCCTCGCCACCACCACCTCTTCCACAATCGCCGCCCCCAACGGTAGGATCGGCACCATGCTCAGGTAGTAGATCTCCAACTTCTTCTCGTCCAGGTGCAGGACATGTCGCCCAAAAAGGACGAGCAGGGGAAGCAATGCGGGTAACGCCAGCAACATCAACAAGCGCGGACGGCGGCGCTCCCGCGAAAATTTCCCCAGCGCTGCTTCACCTGCCGTCACCACCGTCAACATGTTGAAAAGCAACCGGCTGTGTTCCGCAATGCTCTCATTGCGCAGGCTCAAAAATGGGATCTTCGGCCACCATTGGCGGCTATTTCCGTGTAAGGCCACCATCACCACCATGTTGGCAACCGTCATCACCAATACCCTGAACGTTCGTTTCCACATTGACTTTCCCCCGCTACAATCTCTGATTTTTCACAAACTATGGTAAAGTAACACACCATAACATCGAAAATCGTCAATCAAAAATCGTCAATCAAAAATCGTCAATCAAAAATCGTCAATCGAAAATCGTTCTTGAGCGCATCCATGACCTACGAACCATCGAATCTGCCTACCCACGGCCTGAACGTAGCCGATTACGGCGCCACCGGCAACGGTGAAGCCGACGACAGCGCCGCCATCCAGGCTACACTCAATGCCGGCTCCGGCCTGGTTGTGATCCCCTACGGCGTCTACAAAATTGGGCGCACATTGCGTCTTTCGTCCTACACCCGGTTAATCGTCCATCCACAGGCGCGACTCTTCCTCGCTCCCGGTGCTGGGGTAGACAACCACACCCATCTCCTCTCCAATCAGCACCACAGCGACGGCGATGTGGACATCCACGTTGAAGGCGGCATCTGGGACGGCAACAACCCCGCCAACTTGCGCGGCCCCGACCGACCCGATAGCTACACCGGCGTCCTCATGAATTTTACCAACGTGCGCGGGTTGACGCTACGTTCGCTCACCGTGCGCGATCCCGAAAGTTACTTCATCCGTTTGGGCCAGGTTTCAGGCTTTGAAGTAGGGCACATCCGTTTCGAAGCGCCCCATTTGCGCCCCAACCAGGACGGCGTTCATCTGGGCGGTCACTGCGAAGACGGCTACATCCACGATCTCAGCGGCTTCGGCCTCGGCACGCCCAACGACGATGTCGTCGCCCTCAACGCCGACGACGCCAACTACCGCGCCCAGAATCTGGGCAAACTCTGCGGCCCCATCCGCCGCATCACCGTGCGCAACATCCGCGCCGACGATTGCCACACCTTTGTGCGCATCCTCAGCGTCAATTCACCCATCGAAGACATCTGGGTCGAAGACGTGCGCGGCGGCTGTCGTGTCGCCGCCGTCAACATGGACGCCTGCCGAGAATGTCGCGTCCCCCTCTTCGATCCCAACGATCCCGCCGTTGCCGATGGCGTGGGGCAGGTGGCGCGCGTCACCTTGCGCAACTTCAACGTCTACAAATCGGTGGCTGGCAACAGCAAGCCCCTACTCGATCTGCGCACTCGCATTCGTGATCTGCGCATCGAAAACTTCCGCCGCGATAGGCGCGACGCTGCTCTGGCCGTCCCCACCCTGCGCCTGGCCGAGTTTCACCCCTGCACTGTTCATTTGGAAGGACTGGATCTGGCGCGGGCCGAGCCGCTCTCCACCGCACTCGGGCTTGACGCGTGCAGGCTCCAGCGTTTGGCTTCCCCCTTTGGCCCCAACTTGTTGCGTGCGGACCTGACCATCGCCCGGCGTGCGGCCCTGGATCTCCCTGGCGACTTCGATCTACTTACTGTCAACACAACCCAACGGAACTGACATGCACTCCCGCTTCAATGTGACCAGCGCCCTCGACTACGCCCAGCGTGGAGAGATTGACGCATGGATCCATGCCTACCTGCTCGCCGGTGAATGGGCCAATCCCGCCCTGTCCGACGGCTTGAAATTGCAGCGCCGTTGGTGGATCGGCCCACTGGAGATGGCACTCAGCGCGCTCGCCCGCTCGCTTGGCCCCGAACAAGGCATGGAGTACCAGGTCACCCCCGAAAACTGGGACGAACGCACCGGGCGGATCGCTGCGTCCCTGGCCGACCCGCTAACAGTGCCGCCGCTGCTCGTCGAATACCGCAGCGGCGAGTTGAGTGTGCGCGACGGCAACCACCGTCACGGCGCGATGGCGCGCAAAGGATGGTCTACAACTTGGGTGATCATCTGGTACAATAGCGAAGCAGACTACCAGACCCACCGCCAACGGCTGGCCGCCGCAGTGGATCTGACGGGCATCTGCTCGGACGATTGACGAACGGCCATTGACGAACGGCCATTGACGCTGCGGGCAGCAGACGATTCAACGCGAAGCACATGATCCATGACGACGAAATTGGCATTGGATGGGCATGTTGAGTGGCACACGTTGTTCCTACACGAGCGGGAACGCTTGCTGGCCGCGCTGCCGCATGTCACCGACGGCGGGGTGGTAGAACGATTACAGCACATCGGCGCAACAGCCATGCCGGGGATGCCTGCCGTCCCCTGTGTGGACATTGGGCTATCGGTGTCGCCCTTTCCCCTGCCATCGCCGCAGGTGGATCTCCTCGCCGGGTTGAACTACACCCTCGTTGCCAACGGCGAAGACACATCGACGCAACGTTTCCGCCATCGTACACAACCCATTCACCTCTGGGCCACCGAAGCAGGCAGTGAAGCGGCACTGGTCTGGGAATTGACACGCTCCTTTTTGCAAGCCGATGCCGTCGCCTGTCGCTACTTTGCCGCCGAAAAGCTGCAACTGGCGCGTCGGGCCAACTATCCCACACACAAGCCTGCCTTTTTTGGCGAACTTTTGGCCCAGGCGCGCCAATGGTGGGTAAGTCATTATGGTTTTGGGCCGCTACGCCAGACGGTCGAAGCATTGGTCGGCTATCCACATCCCTGGTGGATCTCCAGCGGGTGGGCGCTCGATCTCTTTCTTGGGCGGGTGACGCGGGTTCACCACGACGTAGATGTTGTGATGCCACGTATTCACCAACTTGATCTGCAAGCACACCTGCTTGAACGAGGGTGGCGCTTCGTCACCCCACTGGATGGACGATTGGAACCGTGGCCGCGTCATATGCGCATCGAACTGCCACGTCATCAGGTCCACGCGCATCGACAGGGCGATTTCATCGACTTTCTCTTCACCGATATTGAACACGGCGTCTGGCGCTATCGGCGTGAGCCCTCTGTGGTGCAGAGTGTGGCGCGCATGCAACTGCACAGCACCGAAGGGATCCCTTTTCTTGCGCCTGAATTGGTGCTTCTCTTCAAAAGCCGCAACACCAGTCGCCAGGAACGCTCTAAAGATCAAGCGGATTTCGATCTCGTGCTGCCCCATCTCAACGCCGAACGTCGCGCCTGGCTGCGTTGGGCGCTGCTCACCCAATCCCCTGAACATTTTTGGCTGGCTCGATTGTGAGACGTTTCGCCCGACATTTCCCGGCTACGGATCACGCTTCACCTGCTCGGCTCTTTCTGAAAGCGTTAGGACGCAATGAACGAACTCCTTGCCCTCTCTGCCGCCCAACTTGCGCAGCGCATCCGCAACAAGGCAATCACGTCTGAAGCGGTGGTGCTTGCGTACTTGGCGCAGATCGAGCGGATCAACCCACACCTCAACGCGGTGACTGTCCTCGCCGACGACGCGCTGGCGTCGGCACGTCAGGCCGACGCTGAACTGGCCGACGGCAACGTGCGTGGACCGCTACACGGCGTCCCCTTCAGCGTGAAAGATACCTTTGACACCGTCGGGTTGGTCAGCTCAGCCGGGCGACAGATCCGGCGGCAGCGTGCGCCGCAGCGCGACGCCACCGTCGTTCACCGCATGCGTAGCGCCGGCGCGATTCTGTTGGCCAAGACGAACTGCCCACCCAACGGCAGTGGCAGCGACACCGAGAACGCTGTCAGTGGGCGCACACTCAACCCCTACAACTTCACACATTCGCCCGGCGGCAGCAGCGGCGGCGAAGCGGCACTCATCGCCGCCGGCGGCTCGCCGTTGGGCCTGGGCAGCGACACTGGCGGGGGTATCCGCATCCCGGCTGCCTATTGCGGCATTGCGGCGCTCAAACCCACGCTCGGGCGTGTCCCCAACACAGGGGCGTATAACCAGCCCGGCGGCTTTACGGATCTGCGCACCCAGATCGGTCCACTGTCGCGTCATGTTGAGGATTTGCTCCTCGTGCTGCGTATCATCGACGGGCCCGATTACGTCGACGCCGGTGTGGCGCCCATGCCCATCTACGATCCCGAAGCGTTGTCGGCCAAAGAGTTGACGGTGGGTTGGTTCCCCTATGATCCTGATTCGATTGTGACCGATGTGGTGGCCGACACCGTGGGTGCAGCGGCGCAAGGATTGGCCCGCGGCGGCGTGCAGATGGTGGAAAACCGTCCGCTTGATCTGGTGGGTGGCGGGCGCGACCTGGATCGAGGCTGGCGCAACATGGCCGCCACCCGCGGCCAGGATGTGGTGGAACTTCACGCCGCCTGGGACGCCTACCGCACCAATCTGCTCCAATACATGCTGCGCTACGATGCCATCCTCTGCCCGGTGGATCACCACCCGGCCCCACCCTTCGCCGACCGCGACACGGCGCGCTTCGATTACACCGCCCCGTTTAGCTTGAGCGGATACCCTGCCGCCGTGGTGCGTACCGGCACCACCAGCGACGGCCTGCCCCTGGCAGTGCAGATCGTCTCCCATCCCTGGCGCGAGGACATCGTCCTGGCGCTGGCAGCCATCCTCGAACGTGAATTCGGCGGCTGGCAACCACCCGAAATGGTGGGGTGAGGGGGTGAGGGGGCGACTGAGTGATTCTATGGGTGAACTCGCTGTTACAAGAAAGTGGTCTCGAAGCCGAAACTCTGCGGTTGGTAACCGCAGCTACGACAGACGAGATGTTCACCTATGTCGTAGGTTACGCTACCAGCGTGACGGGCGTACTCGACGAGTTCGCTAACAGAATCACCCAGCCACCCCCTCACCTTGTCACCCCCTCACCTTGTCATCTCGATCCGACTTGGGTATACTCCACGGCAGCGCATCTGTTCGGTTCGCGCCATTCTTGCGAGGGTTTTCTTATGCAATCTGTTTCAAATCATCCTGTGGAACCGGGGCGGCGGCTCTTTTCTCTGCCGACGCCTCTAGTAATTGGTGACGTGCTGGCGTTGTTGATCTTTGTGATCGTAGGGCGACTCAGCCACGGCTTCACCAGCGACTGGCTGATCAATGTGGCGCGCATTGCCACACCTTTTCTCATGGGCTGGTTTGTGGTTGCCATCCTGGTTGGCGCGTATCGCGCAGATCTATTGACGTCGCCCGGCCAGTTGATGCTCCGCTCTGCGGCGGCGTGGATAGTGGGCAATCTCGTCGCCTTCGCTGTGCGTGCTTTCCTTTTTCAAAACAATGTCACCGTCCCCTTCGCGTTGACGTCGGTTGCCTTTACCGGGCTTTTCCTTTTGGGATGGCGGGCCGTCTACCTTTGGTGGTACAACCGTTCGCTTACGTGAGATCGTCACTTTTCGGCCCCGGGTGTGTCATACCCGGCGCCGTCTGTCTTTGTCATCGTTTGTAATCTCTGTCATCCTTTGCAATTCCGTAGCAAACTCTCTGCGTAGGACAGCAAAACCTTATGTTCAACCGTTGGACATTTGCCCGCATTCTGTTTACTTCAGTGCTGTTGGTGGTTGCCGTCAGGGTCGCCGTTTTCTATGCGCCGGTGACCGCGCCCACGCACTCGCCGGTGCAAATCGCCTCGCCGACGACGGCGGATCAAAGCGGCGACATGGTGGTTTATCCCCTGGCAAATTTTGATGTGCAAGGACATCGTGGCGCGCGTGGGCTGAAGCCGGAAAGCACGCTGCCGGCTTTTGAAACCGCACTCGATTATAACGTAGACACACTGGAAATCGATTTGCACCTAACCGCGGACGATGTGGTTGTCATCTGGCATGATGCCGCCGTGACACCCGATAAGTGTCGCCTCGATCCGGCCTTGACCGAACCGACTGCGCCGGAACCGAGCACAGCGCCCGAGCGTGAGCGCATGATTCGCCAATTGACCTTTGCCCAGATTCAGGAATATCGCTGCGATCTCAACCCTGATCCTGGTGCTTTCCCCGACCAGAACAATGAGCCGACTGCATTGGCCGGTGACGATTTTCGTATTGTCAGCCTGGATCAGTTGTTTTCGTTTGTGGAGAGCTACGCGGCAAACGTAGAGAAGTTGTCATCCTTGCGCCAGAATGCGGCGGTGGTGCATTTCAACCTCGAAACCAAGCGTAACCCGCGCAATCCTGCGTCGATTGGCGATGATTTCGACGGCGAGTCGCCTGGCACCTTTGAACGGGCGATTGTTGAGCAGATGCAGGCGCACAGAGTAGGCAACCGTGTCACAATTCAGAGTTTTGATCATCGGTCGCTATGGGCTATACGCCAGATTGCGCCACAGGTTCGGCTGGCCGCGTTGGTGACCGACACGCCGACGGTTGCCACCCTCGCCGCGCAAGGAAGTACCGTCCTCTCGCCGCACGCCAACCTGGTGACGCCTACGCTGCTGGCACAGGCCCACGCCCACGGTATCAAAGTCATCCCTTGGACGGTAAACGACCCTGATGAAATGCAACGCTTGATCAACATGGGCGTCGACGGGTTGATCACCGACCGGCCTGATCTGCTGCTGGCGTTGGAAAAGAGATGAATGAAGAATAAAGATTGGGTGGACGCTGGATCGTGCAAAGATGACGATCCAGCGTCCACCCAATCTTTATTCTTCATTCATCTCTTTCTTTATTCTCCTGCAAATGGATACGATCCCACGATTTTGTAGAATCCATCCTCTTTCAATTCCACCAATTGAATTGAATCGACGGTGAATGACTGGGTCTCCGGTGTCTGAAAAAGGCCGGTAACGCGGACGGTTTCGGCGCGTAGCCGCTCCCACGCTTCCTGCCCGGGGACGCTGGTAGCCAGTGACCAGTGCGGCCAAAATTGCTCCAATACCCAGGGTGCGCCATAGCGGATCAAATTCTGCTGTAAGGGCGCTTCTAGCTGCTTGAGCAGGTGCCCAAAGTAGGGCGACGAAGTGTGGAGTACGCTGACCAGGGTAACAACCAGACGGTGCAGCCGTTGTAGGGCATCGTCTGTTGATTTGTAGGTGAGCGTCAACGCGTGGCCTGCATGGAACTCATCGTAGAAACGCCCATCGGTCAAGGTGAAGGGGGCTGTACGCTGCGCGATCCACTGGATGCGGGAGCGGATCTCGTCTACATCTTCGGCGCGGTATTCCAGGCAGTCGGCAATGGTGATGTGGAAGCTAAAGGTCTTGGCGTTGCCAATCCAGGCGCGGATAGTCTCTTCGCCCAATGTGTGGGCAAGTAGAGGCGTGGCGTGGCTTTCTGTCCAGATGTTGTAGCCAAGAAAATCGCTGCCTAGCCGAAAGAGTGGATGAGCGGCAGATGGAATTAGGTAAACTCCGTAGCGGGGCATAGATTTTTCTCCGTTTTTTGATTCTGTAAACTGTGATATAGTGGACGGTACGGCTCTTGCCACACCCCGTTCGGATGCGACTCGACCCGGCTGTGTAGGCGCCACACGGATCTTCACCTCTTCTCGATGCAAACGCAAGTTTTGCCGGATTCAAAGGCTCGTTCCTGTCTAGCACCGCCAAACGGATTGTACCCGAGTTAGGGTCAAGAAAAGGAGTTGCCAATGCCTACTTACGTTTTGCTTTCTCATTTTATCCCCGATGCCATTGTCGACCCGCCGGAGATTGTCAACCTAGATGCGTTGGTGAAACGTCGTGTGCGCGCCGAGTGTAACAGTGTAGAATGGCTCGACAGTTACGTCCTGCTAGGTCGTTATGACGCGCTGGATCTCTTTCGCGCGCCGGACAATGAGACGGCAGCGAAAGTGGCAATGGTGATTCGCTCATTCGGTCATGTGACAACCGAAGTGCTACCTGCCACCGCCTGGCAAGACTTTGCCAAGAGCGTTGAAAGTTTCAGTTCTTCTGATGTCGAATCATCTGGCAACCTCTCGCAAATCGACGAGGAGGCCGCCTCGGTTGAAGACGAGGTAGACGAGGCAATGGTCGACTCTTTCCCGGCCAGTGATCCTCCGAGCTTTACGCCGGGTTAAAAGCAAACCCGCTTGGATCTGAAACGCCAGAATTTTGAAGAAGATAATGCCCCAACATGGCCGCTCGCAAGAGCGGTCATCACTTTTTAGGTACCGGATCGCCTGGTACAGAGCACCGAGGACGCCTTTTATGCGTATTGCACTCTTCAGCGACGTTTACAAGCCCGTAATCAACGGTGTGGTCAACCATGTGAGCTTGCTCAAGAAGCACTTTGAAGACCTGGGCGAGCAGGTATGGCTCTTTGTCCCTGGTAGCCGCCGCACGGTAGACGATGAGCCCAACGTCATTCGGATCCCCGGCATTCCGATTGCCGACACCGGCTATCACCTGAGCATGGCCGCCGATCCACGCACACGTAACATTTTGAAGCAGGTCGACGTAATCCATGTGCATCATCCTTTTCTCAGTGGCAGCTTTGGTCTCTTCTTTTCGCGTCGCCACGATCTGCCTCTGATCTTCACCAATCACACACGTTACGATCTTTATGTGCAGCAGTACCTGCCGCGTCTGCCCGAATCTATCTCTGAGACGGCGCTTCACGCGTTTTTTCAACTCTTCAGTCAGCGCTGCGCATTGATGATTGCACCCAGCGACGGGATCGCCCGCGTCATGCGCGATTGGGGGATCGGTGGTGAGATTGCCGTGGTGCCCAACGGCATTGAGTTGGATCAGTTCCGCATGCCCAAGGGGACGGTACAGCGCACAGATCTGTACATCCCTGAAGATGCGGTTGTTGGTGTTTTTGTCGGTCGCATGAGCGGTGAGAAGAGTGTTGATCGGCTTATTTCGATCTTCGCAGCGTTGCTCGATGAGGAACCTAAGCTACATCTGTTGCTTGTGGGGGGTGGGCCTGCATTGGAAGAATACCAACAACTTGCCCGCTCCCTCAACGTCGCGCACGCAGTGACTTTCACCGGGCGCATCGATTACGGCGTCATCGCCGATTACCTGGCTTTGGCCGATTTCTTCGTCTCGGCCAGCGTAACGGAGGTCCACCCGTTGACCTTCATCGAAGCTGCATCTGCGGGGTTGCCTGCCGTAGGGGTTGCCTCAACCGGTGTCAGCGAAATGATTGTCGACGGCAGCACCGGTTATCTGGCAAAAGACAACGATCTAAGCCTGGGGCTGCGTATTTTGCGGCTGGTCAATGATCCCGCTCACCGCCTTGAAATGGGGAAAGCGGCACAGTCATTTAGCAATCAATTCGCCGCCCATGCCAATGCAAGGCGCGTCCTCGAACTTTACCGAGGTGTGACGAATAACTATTGATTCACCCGCCCGCCTGTCTGCCCGAACAAAATAGATTGCCATCCCATTGTTTTTCCTGTATGATTGACAGATGTCTAGATTTTATAGACAAAAACGTTAATCCATCTGCACTCTCCTGTCCAAGATGCCGACAATTCCCTGCGCACGTCGCGTCACACAGGACGGTCACCCGCCATTTCTCCCGGCCATCGACCGAAATGCATATCTCTGTATGAACCAATAACTCATACCCGCCGAGTTGGTTGTTATTGTTGCTTACTCGCTACAAGGCCACTTGGATTTATTGATATGATGAAACGAATCATTCTGTTGTTATCGGTCACCTATGGAGGACTCATTTATGCGCTGGGAGCTGCTACTTCGGGTCCTGGTTATGGCCACATTTGGCCTGCTAGGATGGGAAGCCGGGCGCACCGTGGTGGGGGTGGAGCGAATCGAGGACCTTTCGTTGCAGGCGACACAGGTGCTTGCCCCTTCGGTGATTGGCGCGGCTTTGCTTGGTTATTTCCTTGCGCCCTGGATCACACTGCGGCCGGCCAAGGCAATGCGCGCCAGTTTGCGTCACGTGCCCACGGTGCAATTGGTGGCGGCTACGCTGGGGCTTGTCATCGGATTGATGATCGCTGCGCTATTGGCCTATCCACTCTCGCTGTTGCCCACGCCGTTTGGCACCGTTCTTCCCTTCGCCGGGGCGATTGTGCTGGGTTATCTGGGCGTCACGATTATGATGGTACGTCAGCGCGAGATCTTTGCATTCTTGCGATTGGGGCGTAGCCCTGGTGCCCGCGAAAGCGCCGCCAAAGGTGAACATCCCAAGGCGATGATGCTTCTGGATACAAGTGTCATCATCGACGGGCGTATTGCCGATGTGGCCGAAACCGGCTTTTTGTGGGCCGTTTTGGCTGTGCCGCGCTTTGTTCTCAACGAACTGCAATACATCGCCGATTCGCCCGAAATGCTGCGCCGCAACCGCGGACGCCGTGGCCTCGAAATGTTGGATCGCCTGCGCAATTGCGAGCAAGTTGAGATCGTCTTCCTCGATCAAGATCCCGCCGATGCTCGCCAGGTAGACGACAAACTTGTGAGCCTGGGCATGGAACTCAGCGCCGCCATTGTCACCAACGATTTTAACCTCAACCGTGTGGCCAAGTTACAAGGCGTAAAGGTGCTCAACATCAACGAACTGGCCAACGCTGTCAAATCGGTGGTACTGCCTGGCGAAGAGATGTGGATCAAGGTGATCCAGGAGGGCAAGGAGATCAACCAGGGCGTGGGCTACTTAGAAGACGGCACAATGGTGGTGGTGGAAAATGGGCGGCGTTTCTTGAGCCGTGAGATCACGGTACAGGTGACCAAAGTCTTGCAAACCAATGCCGGTCGCCTGATCTTTGCTGTACCCGACAGCAAACAGCGCGAAGAGAAGCAGTCGACATTGTCGCACCGGAACTAGTTCAACGCTCTTTGTAGATCCTATGGGCGCATATTTCTACCCGATTCAAGTAGATCGGGGGAAACCCAACAGAAACATATTTGAAAACCGAGTTAGGTTACTATCGTTTGAGATCTTCGAGCTTCATCTGCTCACCAGGAAAGCGATTTATGAGTTTGCGTATTTACAACACGCTCACACGAAAAGAAGAACCCTTTGAAACCGTCGAAGAAGGCAAGGTCCGCATGTACGTCTGCGGGCCGACGGTTTATGCGGATGCCCACATCGGCCATGCCATGAGCGCTATGGTCTTCGATATGGTGCGTCGCTATCTACTGTTCCGCGGTTATGATGTCCAATACGTCACCAATTTCACCGACGTCGACGACAAGATCATCAACCGGGCTGAGCAACTGGGCGAGGATCCTTTCGCGCTTGCCCAACGCTATGCCGACAAGTACCTCGAACACCTACGCGATCTTAACGTACTCAAGGCCGACGTCTACCCACGTGTGACCAACGAGATTGCAGAGATCGTCAAAGTGATTCAAAACTTGGGCGAAGGTGGCTTTGCCTACGAGATGGACGGAAGCGTCTATTTTCGGGTGAACAAAGACAGCGACTACGGCAAGCTCAGCGGTCGTAGTCAAGACGAAGCCGTTTCCGGCACGCGTGTCGCCGCCAATGAGCGCAAGGAAAATGTGGCCGATTTCGCATTGTGGAAGGCCGCCAAGCCCGGCGAACCCTCTTGGGAAAGCCCATGGGGTTCAGGGCGCCCCGGCTGGCACATTGAATGCTCGGCCATGTGTCTGCACCACCTGGGTGAAACCATCGACATTCACGGTGGCGGTAACGATCTGATCTTCCCGCACCACGAGAACGAGATCGCCCAGAGTGAAAGCCTCACCGGCAAACCCTTCGCCCGCTACTGGATGCACAATGGCATGCTCCAGTTGGGCGGCGAAAAGATGAGCAAATCTTTGGGGAATTTGGTGACCATCGACGAGTTTCTGCGTGAACACTCGGCTGACGCCCTGCGCCTGCTCGTCTTCTCGGGCCATTACCGCAAGCCGGTCATGTACACCGACGAGACCATCGGCAGCGCCGAACGCTCGCTCACCCGTTTGCAGACGGCGTTGCGTCCTTCGAGTGGGCGCAAAAGTGTAGGCACCGAAGCAGAAACGTTACGTGAGGCAACCGAAAACGCCCGCGCCACCTTCATCGAGGCAATGGACGACGATTTCAACACCGCCAGCGCCTTGGCCGTCCTCTTTGAGATGGTGCGGGCCATCAACAGCGCCCGTAGCGCCGGCGTGGTTGGTCCTTTCTTTGAGGCGGCGCAGCGCACCTTCCGCGAACTGGCAGGCGTACTTGGGCTGAAACTGGAAGTTGAAGCACCCGGCAACGGGATGCAGGTTGCGGCCAAGCCCTTTATCGATCTACTGGTGCAAGTGCGCACCGACTTACGTACCCACAAGCAGTGGGCACTGGCCGACAAGATCCGCAACGACCTGGCCGAGCTTTCGATTGCATTGGAAGATACGCCCGAAGGCACACAGTGGCGTTACGAGGAATCCACCTCATGAGTGAACTACTAGCAGGTCGGCACGCCGCCCACGAAGCGTTGCGCGCCGGTCGGCGGCATTTTTATCGGCTGTGGCTCGAAGGGGATGAGAAGACGGACCAACGCGGTATCGTCGGCGAGATTTTTGCGCTGGCTCAGGAGCGATCCTTGCCTGTGCGCTGGCTGCGTGGCGGCGTCTTCGACCGTCTCAAAGAGCAAAATGTGAACCATCAGGGCGTGGCGTTGGAGGTTGGCGATTACCCCTACGTCGATCTAAATGGCCTGTTGGCGCAGGTACGGCGTGGCGTTGCACCACTTTTCCTCCTGCTCGATCATGTCCAGGATCCACAGAATCTGGGTACCCTGATCCGCACCGCCGAGGCAATGGGTGTCACCGGTATTATCATTCCTGAACGACGGGCTGCCGGCATCACCCCCGCTGTGAGCAACGCCAGTGCCGGTGCTGTGGAACACCTGCTCGTGGCTCAAGTCACCAACCTCAACCGCACCATCGAAGAACTGAAAGCGGCCAACATCTGGGTGGCCGGCCTCGACATGGGCGACGACACCCAACCGCTGGACAAAGTTGATCTGACTGGGGCATTGGCTTTGGTGGTGGGCAGCGAAGGGAGCGGGCTTAGCCGGCTTACCCGTGAAAAGTGTGATTTCCTCATCAGCCTCCCCATGTACGGCCGCGTGGAAAGTCTCAATGCGGCGGTGGCAGGCAGCATTGTGATCTACGCGGTGCGCCGCCAACGAGAAGCCGCTCTTGCACAGTAAAAGTGTTATTTATAAATGTAAAGGAGAAGTCCATGGTCAATGCAGCCCTGGGACGTAACCCATTGCAGTACGACGACCCCTACAGCGAGAAAATCGTTACCATTGAGCGCTTCATCCTCGATAAGCAGAAGGGCTACCCCGGCGCTACCGGCACCCTTACCAACATCCTCTATGACATTGCCCTGGCATCGAAAATTATCGCCAGCCGTACCACCCGAGCCGGGTTGGTGGAGATCCTGGGCAGCACCGGTCGCGAAAATGTGCAGGGTGAAACTGTCCAGAAACTGGATGAGTATGCCGATAGTATCCTCTTTAAACTCAACGACCACACGGGCCGTGTTGCGGTCATGGCGTCGGAAGAACACCCCGATATCCTCGCGATTCCCGAACAATATGAAACAGGGCCATACGTTCTGCTCTACGATCCGCTGGATGGATCCTCGAATATTGATGTTAATGTCAGCATCGGCACGATTTTCGCCATCTATCGGCGGAAGTCGGCATCCGGTCGAGGTACGCTAGAAGACTGTTTGCAGCGGGGGCGAGATCTAGTGGCAGCAGGCTATGTCATCTACGGGGCCAGCACCATGCTGGTCTATTCCACAGGGCAGGGGGTGCATGGATTCACGCTGGATCCCAGTGTGGGCGAGTTCTTCCTTTCGCACCCCAATATTCGTTTCCCTGCTAAGCCAAAGTATTACAGCACCAACCAGGGGTATGAGCGCTACTGGACAGAGGGCGTGCGTCGCTACACAGAATGGCTGCAAGGGCGGGATGGGGGCAATACATCGTTTTCGCTGCGTTACATCGGTTCAATGGTAGCCGATTTCCACCGCAATCTGCTCACGGGCGGCGTCTTCTACTATCCGGCTGATGCCAAAGACGGTACACTTTCCAGTGGAAAGCTCCGCCTTGTCTATGAATGTGCACCGATGGCCTTCCTCGCTGAACAGGCAGGCGGCACCGCCTCTGACGGCGCCAACCGTGTCCTCGACTTGCAGCCTGAGTCGTTACATCAGCGTATTCCTTTCTTTGTGGGCAATCAAGAATTGGTGGAAAAAGCCGAAGAGTTTATTGCACAGTTTGGATAACAGTCTAAGGACAACGTTTGTGGACAGTTACCGGTTTGCGCAGTAAGCAAACTAAGCATTGAATGCGTATACCTTGCGCCTAAGGTATGAGCCATCCATTCGGGTGGCTCATACTGTTTTGAGGGCTGTTTCACACGAGGGATTGGAGACTATCCATATCTAGGAGTAAATTATTTCGTATACTTTGCACAATCCTTTCGTTTCGACCTGGCCGAAACTTGCGATCTATACAAGGCTTTCTATAATCAATTAATGTCGGTGATCTATTATGGTGACACAAATCGCTGACAATCATCTAAGCAATGCCATATGGCTTGTGTAAATGGTTGAACCAACTTCGCTGTTTCACAGAAAGGCATAAAATTGTCCACTTTTTCACGTTTACGCAATCGAAAGCTTTGGTTGTTTTCCTTATTAGTGGGTGCTATGCTGGCTTTTGCCGGTTGTGTACCCACGGCTCGCTTGTTGGTAGGGATTGGCGCCGGCCAGGCTGTCCCCGCGGCTGATGCGCCTATGATAGAGGCAATGACGCCCACCAATACACCCATGCCTGAACCCACTGCCACAAATACGCCGCTACCCACAGCAACCAGTACCCCGGAGCCGACCAACACGCCGGAACCGGAACCAACCAACACGCCGGAACCGGAACCAACCAACACGCCGGAACCGGAACCAACTAACACGCCGGAACCGGAACCGACCAACACACCGGAACCGGAACCAACCAACACGCCGGAACCGGAACCAACCAACACGCCGGAACCGGAACCGACCAA
>WGMT01000085.1 GCA_016124945.1 bacterium
CATGAAAGACTTCTACGATTTGGACTGGATGGCCCGCTCGTTTGCGTTTGATGGTACGACCCTTGTGACGTCGATCCAAGCCACCTTCACGCGCCGACAGACTGTGCTGCCAAGAGAGACGCCAGTCTGTTTGTCGGCAGCTTTCGCTGAAGACCCAAACAAGCACCTTCAGTGGCAAGCGTTTCTCCAACGAAGCGGCCTCATCGATCCATATCTATCGCTGGATACGGTTATCTCTCGCCTATCCTTGTTTTTGATGCCGCCGTTGCTGGTAGCTGCGCAAGGGGCACCCTTCCGTTCGCAATGGAAGCCAGGAAATGGTTGGCAATCCGCAAGCTGACGCCACTTCATGAAAGGCGACCCGCTATGACATCGACCCTACCCCACACCGTTCCCATCCCTGACTCCTACTGGGTCATCCCTGGACGCCTGTTGGCCGGTGAGTACCCCGGCGCCAAGGACGCAGCCGGTGCCGTCCTCAAGCTGGGGCGCTTTCGCGACGCCGGCATCACCCTCTTTTTCGACCTGACCGAAGCAGGCGAACATAGACTGCGTCCCTATGCGCCGCTGCTCGTAGAAGCCTTCGGCCCAAATGCCAAAGTCAAACATCGACGCTTTCCCATCCCCGACCTGGGCACGCCTGACCTGGCGCAGATGGCCGCCATCCAGGAAAGCCTGGTTCACTATCTGGCGCAAGATGAGGTCGTTTACGTCCACTGTTACGGCGGCATCGGGCGCACCGGGACGGTCATCGGTTGCTATCTGGTGGAGCAGGGGATGGACGGCGACGCGGCGCTGGCGCAGATTGCAGAGTGGCGGCAGGGCACGCCCGATGGCTGGAAGCGCAGCCCAGAGACGGAGGAGCAGTGGCAGCGGGTACGGACGTGGTAACTCAAACCTCACACAACTTCTACCTGCGCTTATATAGATAGCACCCCAGCTACATCTTTTTGATCAGGTATCAACTCGTTGTCATTGCCTTCACCGGTCGACATCTTCGTGTTTTCCACATACCCATGCCGCAGCCGCACCTTTACCAACTGCGCCACCAGTTTCTCTCCCGCCTCCCGGCTCTCCACCACCTGGCTGTGCAGCACCGGCTCGCGTTGCCGTCCGCCGCGTATGCGCACCAGCGTCCAGTTGCCGAAGAGATCCTGCTGAAGCCAGAGGCTATAGACGCGCCCGGCTCGTTCGGGTGTGTGGTTGACGAAATGATGGTAGGCGATCATGGGATACCCTCCGCAAAAGCACAGAACGCTTGTTCTCGCAGCCATTATAGTAGAACCTTTGCCCATTGCCATATCGTTGAGTTTGCAAAAATTCCTGATTGACAATGCAGAACAGGCGTGCTATAGTTTTGGACGAAAGGGACATCTGCCTTGGGCGGGGTGTCTCTTTTTTTGTTCCACGGCTACTGGCATTTGGCCAGAACGCTAACAGCCAATCGCTAAATGCATCTTTTCACACCCACGGAGGTACTCCCATGCTCTTTCTCGATTTTTTACGTGATGACTCGGGCGATATGGTGGAGCGCGGGCTCATCCTCGCAGCCATCGTCGTTGCGGCGGTGACCATCTGGAACACCCTGGGCGGTAAGCTGGCGACGAAGCTCTCGGCGGTGTCGGCGGCGGTGAGGTAAAGCAGCCGTTCGCTGTTGGCGGTTAGCAGTTGGCCAGAAGCGGAAAGACTGTTGTCTGTACGCCAGGCTGGAAGCCGTGTAAGCACATTTCCTACCTTCAAGTGGTCCCATGCCCTCTTCTGCCTCTAGCTAACTGCCAACGGCTAACGGCCAACTGCTCATCCATAGGAGACCCATCATGCCCTGTTCATCCTTCATCCGCTGGTGCCGCGACACCCGTGGCGACATGGTGGAAAGCGCACTCACCATGCCCATTCTCATCCTGGTCACAGTGGCGCTGGTCAATCTGGCGCTGGCCGGCTTCGCGTCGGTGACGGCGAACAACGCGGCCAACCTGGCGGCGCGGTTGGGGTCGGTGGACCAGGTCGCCCCCGGCGCCACGGCCTACGCCGCCGCCGAACGGGCGCTGGCGGGTGGCGTCGGCGACTACTCCATCCAGGTCATGCAGGCCGACGGCTTCTCAGGCGGACGTGTCTCCATTTCAGTGCGCTGGTCGGTGCCCAACTTCTTCGCCGGGCTGATGCCACTCTTTGGCGCTACCGCCGGTCCCCTGGAAGGCGAAGCGGTGGGGGTGTTTCGGAAGGAGGGATGGTAACGATGACACACATGAGGAACGGCAGGCGATGGGCCTTTGGCGATTGGCTGTTGGCCAGAAGTGAAGAGCGTTTGGCGATTGGCCTCTGGCCATTGGTCCGGAATGTAGTCTCTGTCGTTCTGGCTAAGTGCCAAAAGCCAATTGCCAATCGCATTTCTCCCCTTCGCTGGTTACGGCAGACCGGCGGCGACATGGTCTGGAGCAGCATTGTCCTCATTGCCGTCCTGCTGCCCCTGGCCGGTCTGACGCTGGATGTGCCGCGCTACTATGTGCTGCGTTCTCGCCTGCAACTGGCGGTAGACGCCGCGGCAGAGGCGACGGCCCGCTGTGTGGACGTGGCCCACTTTCAGCACACCGGCGAGACGCGGCTGGACGACTGGTGTCGCAACGCCGAACCGGTCTACCTCTTCGACAGCATCATGCAGCCGCTTCTGGCTAAGGGCTACAGCCCCCGCCTCACCGCCGTGGAAGTGGACGAGGTGGCCGACACCGTCACCGTGCGCGCCGCCGGCGACATGCGTCTCTTCTTCGCCGTCACGCCGCCGTTGACCATCGAGGTTTCGGCGCGGAGTGGGTATCGGATGGAGGTGGAGTAGCCATTGGCGGTTGGCAGTTAGCAGTTAGCCAGAGCATACGTGACTACATGGATATCCTCACTGCCGAAAGCCAACAGCAAATTGCCTATTGCTTCATTCCCAATAGTCAACCGCCATTGTGTCTTTGCCAACGACCAATCGCCAATTGTTAACAGCCCAATAGCCAACAGCTACTCATGACCCTCGACCTTACACTTTCACGCTCCCAACTGATCATCACCGCAGCGCTCACCTTCGTCCTTCTTCTCGCGTCGCTGGGCGTCATAGGCTCCCGCGTCACGCCAGTGGTGGCCGGGGAGCCGGTAGTGTTGACGCCGGCGCGGTGGACGGCAGCGGCGTTGGCGCGGCAGGCGCGGGCGGAGACGGATCGCATCTACGCGGATGCAGAAGCGCTGGCGACGTTGTTGGATGCGCCGCGCACGGACCCGGTGGCCGCCATGTTGTTGGCCCAGGGTATCTACGCTCGGCAGCGTAACGGCACGTCAGCCACGGCCCCAGCCCGACAGGCGCTCATCGCCGCTGCGGAGGCCGCCGCCCGTTACGCGGCCGGGACCCTCTCGGAGCGGGAACTCATTCTGATCGTGGAAGAAGCGCTCTACCGGCTCTCACGGCTGTTGGCCGCGGACGAACCAGAAACGACCGGTGGCAGCCTCTCTATCCAGTTGCCGGATCGCAACGGCGCGCCCCGACTCTGGACGGTACTGTTGCCGCTGGTCGTGAAGTGAGAACTGCCCATGCACCCTGACTTCCCTGCCCATGCCCGACGCCTACCGCTGGACGCTGGAAGGATTGCTCGACGAAGAACGGCGGCTGCGCGCTTTGGCTGAAGCGGAGGTGCGCGCCTACCGCCAACTGCTGCTGCGCCTGGCCCTACGCGCCAATCCCCAGGCCGTAGAAACCCGACGCCGCCAGACGCCCGACTTTGTCAACACGCTCACCGTGGAGGAATGGATGGATCTCATGTCGTCCCCGATGCCGCAGCGAAGCTGGAAGGTGTACGCTGAGAAGGATGAGGAGATCGCACGGTTGCAGCAAGAACTAATGGAAGCAAAAGCGCAGCGGGATGAGGCTGTTGGCCGTTGGCAATTGGCGGTTGGCCAGAGTGAAGGAACGGCAGTTGGCGATTTGCAGTTGGCCGTTAACCAGCAACATGCGCATGAAATTCAGGAGACGCATGGCGGAGTACCATCGGTGAATGGTCCACCAGCACAAACGAGTGATCGCCAACAGCCAACCACCAACAGCCCAAAGCCAATAGCGATCAGCCAATCGCCGACCACCGCTGTTCATCCGCCATCTCCCAACGGCCAACAGCCAACGGCCAATAGCCAACCGCTGCGCGCCCTTTCCCCCTTATCCTCCTTCTCGCTGCCCCCTCTGCCGCCCAAGGGCTATGCGGCCCGCTTTCACACCTGGCCGCGGGAGGGGTTGGTGCTGGCGCTGCTGGCCCTGAGTGGGTGGAGCTTGCGCTATGCCATCGACGAGGCGGTGGCGCGGGAAGTGGGCATCAGCCCAGGTTCGGGGTCGATGAAGCGTCTCTTCACCCGACTGGAGACACAGCGGCTGGTGGAGTCGGCGGTCTACCGTGTCGGCGATGTCCAGGCGGCCATCCTCACCCTCAGTACCGACGGCGTGGCCGTGGTGCGGGCAATGGGGTTGACGCCGGTGCGTTCCGACTGGGCCATCCTCATGGCCGAACATGGCGGTCCAGCGCAGTCGCCCCACGCCGCGCTCTGCTGCGTCTTCGCCTACCAGGCCCGCCGCCGCGGCTACGATGTCACCTTCTGCCCTCGGGTCGACGGCCCCGCTCGCCCCGATCTGCTGCTCACCGCCGCGGACGAGCGCCACTACGTCGAAGTGGAATCGGGCAGCGGCGACCCCGAACGGCGCATGAAGAAGTGGCGCAACCAGGCCGACCTGCAAGGCTATGCCGCCCTCTGCGCCTCCAGTGACGCCGTACGCCAACGCCTCGTGGCCGAAGCCAAGCTGGCGGCCAAGCGGGGATTCGCAACGGACATTGGCTCCTTGATTCGGGGGGAAGTGGGCGGGGTGTGGGTGGAGGAATGGAAGTGATGGCGATTGGCTGTTGGCGCCTAGCAGTTGGCCCTTGGCCAGAAGAGGTAACGGGAGAGAGTGGAGCACCCTGTCAGTGAACGGATCAATAACACAATTCAACACATAGAGGAGTGGCAACTGGCAGTTGTCGTTGGCGGCCAATGATCCATAAAAGGCTATGGATTGGACACTTGCCTTCTGACCAAATGCCAACTGCTAACCGCCAACGGCTGCTCCGAAGGAGCACCCCATGAACGAAATCCACATTTCCGGCGTGGCGCGGGCCACGTGGAGTTACGACGGCAACTTGTATGTGAAACTCAGCGTGAATCGTGATCAGCCGCGCCCGGCGCGCGCCGGCGAGAATGGCGGCAACAGCGACTACATTGCCGTGGTCTTCCCCGGCGGGGCGAACCAGGGCATGCGCATTGAGCGGGGCCAGACGGTGACCGTCCACGGCTGGCTGCAAAGCAGAGACATCAGCGAAGATCTGGAAAGTTTCCTGCGCCGCTCCCAACGCCGCCGCGGCGCAGAGGCCCCACCCGGCCTGGACAAGGCCGCTGAGACGCAGGTTTTGCATACGGTGACGGAGGTGGTCGCCGAGCGGTGGGGGGTGAGTTGAGAGCTGTCAGCCGTCAGCTGTCAGCCATCAGCTTCAGAAAGATACGTCCAGCATGCTCGATGGCACGTGCATAAACTCAACCGCTGCTAGTACAGCAACCGATGGAAGGCTCATCTACCCGCACCCAACCAAACTCTGGGTGCTGAAAGCTGACAGCTGATGGCTGACAGCTCGTAACAATTCAATAACCATTCACCACAGCATCACCATTCGGCCTGAGCGCCAGAACCAAGCAGCCCACAGACACGCCATCCCGCCAGCGCGGGGTCGCCGACTGTGGGCTGTTTTGTTTTGTCTCCCAGGCCCTCCGGCCCGGAGGCAAAGGGACAGGCAAGATCGGCCTTTCCGCCACTTCGCCCGTCTCGGACAGCCGCAGCATGGGGCACGTTAACAAGAGCATAGCGATTGGCAATTGGCGGTTGGCCTTTGGCCAGAAGCGCAAATGCAGGCACATCAACGCCTAGCGCCGCGCTTCCGGTCCAATAGCAACCCGCGAACGGCGCAACCGGCAGTTGTCAATCCAACACGAAACGGCGATTAGCCATTGGCTGTTACCGATTGGCTCAGATGATGAAGTGGGTGTGCAGATTACCTGTTTCTCTTCTGGCCATCTGCCAACCGCCAACTGCCAATCGCCGTGTAAACACAGTGATTAATGGACCGTAGGGCTTTGCAAACGGCTAAGTGCCAAATGCCAATCTCGCCTCCATTCATCAATAGTTTGTTCATTCACCTTTCACTCACAGGAGAAAACACATGTATCAGCAAATCACGTTGGTTGGGAATTTGGGCTCTGATCCGGAAATGCGCTTCACACCCAGTGGGGTGCCGGTGGCCAACTTCAGCCTGGCGGTCAACAAGAGTTGGGCCAACGCCCAGGGCGAACGCCAGTCGAAGACCACCTGGTTCCGCATCACACTCTGGCGCAAGCAGGCCGAGTTGGCGGCGCAGTTCCTCAAGAAGGGACGGCGCGTGTTGGTCGTCGGCGAGGTCGAAGAGGCCAGCGTCTGGACCGACCGTGAAGGTACGCCTCGCGCCAGCCTCGACGTCACGGCCCAGTTCGTGAAGTTTATGGACAGCAGCCACGACGAAGAGGCTGCCGCCGACGGCAACACCAGTGACAGTGACGACGAGGCCCCGCCTCCGTCTAACGTCAATGTGCCGCCGATGGCGGATACAGAGGAGATCCCATTCTAGCAGGGAAGGGGAGATGCTAGCAGCTCGTTGCTAGCACCTCCCCCTACCTCACACACATCGAGGAGTCTACACAGATGACGACACCAACACCCACACTTTCACTCAGCGATCAGGCACGCAATCACCTCAATCAAATGCACATCGTCTACACCGGCCAGTCCGACGACGACTATCACTTCACCGTCACCCACGATGGGGTGGAGTATTCGCCGGTCTACAACGGTGTAGAGAAGGCATGGCAGTGCGCTTGTGACGGCTTCGATACTGCTCAGGGCGCCTGTCTGCACACAGAGGCGGTCAAGCTCTGGCGGCAGCAGGCCAGGTCCGGCAACGGCCAGGCCTCGCCCCCGCCGCCCCAGACCGCAGACCACCGCAAGCCACCCAAGCCCAAAGCCATCGCCAAGGACAAGGAGACGCCTGCCGATACTACAGAGCAGGAGACGCCCCCGGCAGCGGCCAAAGGCAACCGGCGCAAGCCCAAGACACCCGGCCCCACATCGGCCTTCCCCACCCCGGCCAGCGGCGTTACCGGCTGGACGAAGGAGATTGCCGAAGCGTTGCTCGCCCCCTTCGCACCGGAGATGGTGGGCTGGAAGGCACAGGCCACCACCAAGGACGGCAGCCGCGCCATGGCTGTGGCCTACGTCGACGCTCGCGCGGTCGCCGACCGCCTCGACGCCACCGTCGGCCCGGAAAACTGGAGCGATCAGTACGCCGTCCTCGGCGAACAGCGCACGCCCAACGGTCAGGAGTACGTCGTCGCCTGCCGCCTCACCGTCCTCGGCGTCACCAAAGAGGATGTGGGCAGCGGCGAAGATCACAAAGCCGCCTACTCTGACGCCTTCAAACGCGCCGCCGTGCGCTACGGAGTGGCCCGCTACCTCTACTCGCTGGACAAGCAGTGGGTCGCCTACGACGCACAGAAGCGGCAACTGAAAGAGATGCCGGCCCTGCCCGCGTGGGCAGTTCCAGCATAGCGATTGGCCGTTCGCTATTGGCTTTTGGCAAGAGCTATGGATGCACTCCTTTCTGGCTAACTGCCAATGGCTAACTGCCAATGGCCCGCCTCATGCCCAATTGTCCCCCACAAGTGCCCTGGTCTTCTTGTCCCGGGCACTTTCCATTGGGGACAGCCAATCTCGACACCGTATCCACAGTTCATCCATCCATTCACACATGTGAGCGGCCTCAGGCAACGGGTCATACACCGTTGGCCGGAGACTGCTCACACGAGCCACTCCGGCCAACGGCCAATGGCCAACAGCCAACCGCCGCTCCGCAAGGAGCACACCCATGTCCATCCAACTCATCGCCGCCTATGTCCCCGATGGCACGCTGGTGCGCTGCACCGTCCAACACCGTGTCGTCGAAGGACGATTCCACAGAGAGAGTTGTCTGCTCGTCGCAGACGGCCTCCTCCTGACACTCACCGAAGTCACACTGCTGGAGATCGTGCGCTTCCCCTACGAAGAAGAGGAGTCGGAGGCGGAAGCGTCGGAAGGTCCGTGTAGCGAAGACGAACGGCAGGCGGGCCTGCAACGGGTCGTTAACCTGGTGCAGCGCCTGCGCGACTTCGTCCACAGCCAACATCCCCACCTCGTGGCCATGACGCCGCTGCGCCGCCTGCTCTTGCATCCGGCAACGCTTCAAGCCTGGCTGGCCCAACAGCCGTCGGGCGCGTGCATTGGTCAGGCGGGGATGGCCGGCTCCTGTCCGCTCTCTCGCTTCCTGCGCGCCGCCGGGTTCGTGGCCGTCTGGATCACGCTGGAGACGAGCAGCGGCACCAGTGAGGAAGGCCGACTCTCCACCTACAACCCGGCCTGGCTGGTCGACTTCCTGGCCGCCATCGACGCCCGCCCGCGTGGCGAACCCGTCACGGCGCAGGAGGCGCTGGCCCTGCTGCAAGCGGTGGAGGTGCGCCATGTCGCCCACGGCTGACCCGCCCCGCTGGCTCTGTGAAGTGACCGAGCAGCCGGTGGGGGAACGGGCCTGTCTGGCCTGCGCCCGCGAACGGCGGCAACCGGCCTGTCCCTTCAACCCGGCGCTGTTGCGGGCGTTGGCCGCGGCTGACGAACCCGACGCCGTGCTCACCGGCCTGCACCAGACCGGCTACCCCGTCTTGCGTGTCTCGTCGCTGACCGGCTGTGTGCGCAAGGCGTGGTACAGCCTGCGCAGCGAGCGCAAGCTGGAAACGCCGGGCGAACACTGGGCGCGGCTGCGCGGCACCATCTTCCACCACGCCCTGGAGCGCATGGGCGACGGCCACGTCGAACGACGGCTGGTCGCCTTCCTCTACGACGCCGATGTCGCCGCCTTCATCACCGGGCGCATCGACGGCTACGACCCTGAACAGGGCACGCTCCACGACTACAAGACCACACGTCGCCTGCCCACCCGCGTCAGTGATCACCACCGCCGCCAGGTCGAACTCTACGCCTGGCTCCTCACCCGTAACGACTTCCCCCTCCCCACCGCCATCCGCATCCTCTACATCAGCATGGCCAAGGTCAAAAGCTTCGACGTGCCCGTCCCCAGCCCCGACCAACTGGACGCGCTGGAGGCAGAACTCCTCGATCAGATCCGCCGCCTGCTGCACGTAGAACCACCGGAAGCGATTCCCCGCGAACCCTGGGAATGCAAGTACTGCACATACACCGCATGTCCTTCGCACCCAGGGCAGGCGGGGGAGCCATTGGCCGATGGCGATTAGCGATTGGCTGTTCGCGATTGGCCGACCGCCGAGGTCGCTCCTCAACTCTGGAAGCACGACACACACAGCAAGACGCTCTCTACCGAACACAACAGTCTACCCTTCACACGCGATCCGGTTAGCCAATGGCCAAATGCCAATCGCCAACAGCCAAGGATTCACCCATGACCAAAACATACTCTTCCCACGGATCAGTCATTGCCCTCCTCACCAGCCACTTCCGCATCGACCCCGGTCGCGTCCAGCGCGCCCGGGAGATCCAGACCAAGGGCTGGGTCACCCTCACCCACCATGCGCCGTTGCTCATCTCTGCCAAGGTCTCGGGCAACTACGATGTCAGAATCGACCTGCGCACCGGACACGACCTCATCTGCAACTGTCCAGACTGGAGCAGCAAGGGGCAGCAGGCGTATCGCCCCTGCAAGCACCTTCTGGCCGTGGCGCTGGAGGTCGACGCCGTCATGGGCGTCTCACCCCAGCCGGTCGTCACCCCAACACCCGAAGCAGTGCCGGACGCCTTGGCCACACCCATCGCCGAGGACGGTCTCCCCGACTTCGCGGAGGAATCGTTCACAGATCAGGTGCGCAACGCCATCGGCCGCGCCATCGCCGCCCTCGCCGACATGGTGGAGGTGACGGTGCGTGCCGGCGAGATCCCCTTCCTCGTCGGTCCCACCGGTGTGGGCAAGACCAGCGCTGTGCGCCAGGTCGCCACCCGCAACGGCTGGGGCTTCGAGGAGGTGACCGGCTCCGAATCGTGGGCCGACGCCGACCTCCTGGGGCTTCGCACCGATCACATGGAACAGCCCGGCGTCTTCGCGCGCGCCTTCACCCGCGCCCGCGACGGCGAGACGGTGCTCCTCTTCATCGACGAAGCGTTGCGCTTCAACAGCCGCGCCCACGACCTCTTCATGCGCCCCTTCCAGCCCACCCCGGTGGACGTGGCACGGGCCATGGGGCTTCAGGTCCACGAACCGGTGCGACTGGTGGAAGCGCCGCTGTGGGGTATCGAGTGGGCGCCGGTGTCGAAGGTGCACATCGTCCTCTCCGCCAATCCGTGGGGCAGCGTCCTCGACCCCGCCCTCGTGCGTCGGGTCTGGCCCCTGCCCGTGGATCTGGATGAGGAAATCGTCAAGCTCTTCGACCCTGCCCTGGCCGACGCCATCCGCGCATCGTGGAACGCCGTACGCCAGGGCGAACTGCCCCTCCCCATCGAGTACCAGGCCCTGGCCCGCGCCCGCCACCCCGGTGACACCAGCCTCCTGCGCGCCTACCTGGTGCGCTTGAGTGTGGTGGACAAGGCGGCGAGTGAGGGGTTCAAGACGCTGGTTGAGGGGATGGGGATTGCGCTGTGAGCGGCAGCTGGCCATTAGCAGTTGGCCATTAGCAGTTGGCCGCTAGCCTGCCGACATCACAGTCACCTTATCCTGAGTGACATGTCGAGATGACGATGGGTGTGGCGATTGGACACTGTGTCCATTGCCACATCCGTCGCTCCCTCCCATGACACACTTACACGCCGACCGACAACTACATCCCTGGCAGCCTAAGCCGGCTCTGGCCAAAAGCTAAAGGCCAATCGCCAACAGCCTGGTTCCGCTGCCGCCTTCACCACAGGAGTGACATTCATGAAAAACACCATCAAACACCCATCCATCCTGCCCACCCTGGAATCCGCCGCCAACCAGATTCTGGCTGCCGTCGCCCCCAACACGTCACGCCTTGTGCGCGTCGAGGTGATCATCAGCGACGGCGCGGAGACGGCCTACACCGACGGCACCGTTCGCATCACCATGCCCACCACCTTCTGCGGCGTCACACTTGCAGACGAGGTGAAGCTGGCGGTGGGGTTGCTCGTCCACGAGGTGGGCCACTTCCTGCAACCGCTTGAGGCCGTCACCCAGGTGGAAGAAGCACAGCAGATACCACGCTGGCTCACCAATGTGGTCCTCGATGTGCAGGGGGAGTCGCTCTTACAGAGCCTCTTCCCCACCTTCAAGCGACCGCTGGCCGAGGTGCGCCGCACGGTACAGAAGGCAATGCTCAGCGCCTATGTCGACGAGATCGCCAAAGCCACATCGTTCGCCGAGGCGGCGGGGCCGCTGGCGCTGTGGGGACGCTTCGTCAAACCGATGCTCCCCTTCTGCGCCGACAGCCTGCCGCCCCGTGTCCACGAGCCGCGTACGTGTCAGCGCTTCCTCAGCGCCCTGGACCGCTTCCGCACCTGTCCGGCGCGGGAGTTGCCCCAGTGGTTACACGGCCTCATCGCCGACTTCCCCGAACTGTGTCAGGCGCGCAGCCCGCGCTTCCCCGAAGGGATGGACGGACTGCACAGCCATGCGCCGGGGGCACTGGGCGGCGCGCTACGCCGTGAGGCAGGCACACAGACCGGTGGGCTGGTCGGCGGCGGCGACAACGCCGAGATCCAGGTACGTCCGGTCTCACCGGTGCCCCCGCAGCCGGATGCCGTGCATCTGGCGCGTACGCTGCGCACCCGCTTCCAGGCCGCCCACGGCGGTGTGGAGGTGCTGGCCCCTGGCCGCTTCGAGCGCCGCGCCGCCGCCCGTGGCGAACTGCCGTTGCGTATGGCGCTGCCCGGCAAGGAGCGACCTGCGCCCAAGCTCGTCCTCTGCCTTGACGCTTCCGGCTCCATGAACGCCCCCTGCCCCGGCACCGACAACCGCGCCAAGTGGGCCATTGCCCAGGTGGCGGCCCAGGCCGTGGCGCTGTCAGTCCGCAGCAGCGGCGGCAGCGTGGTGGCGGTGGTCTTCGCCGACGGCGCCTGGATGACACCCAACGGCGACGACCTGCCCCTGGGCGTGACCCAGGAACGCAACCGGGCCTGGGTGGGCAGCGGCACCTGCTTCCGCTTCCTCACCGAACTCTGGCGTCGCTACCCCGATCACCCTTTCCTCGTCCTCACCGACGGCAGCGGCAACCCACCCGACGCCGTCCTCAGCGCCGACCGCAAGCGCACCCACGCCCTCATCATTCCCCGCGGCGAGGCCGACCAGGCCAAAGCGTGGAGTGGGCGGCAGGTGGTGCTGGCGGACTTACGGCATCTGGCTTCGGTGATGGCGATGCTCATCCCCAGGAGGTCGGTGGGGTAATGGGAGAGGATAGCTGTCAGCCGTCAGCGATCAGCTTTCAGCTTTTGCCGGAGAAGAAGGGCGATTGGTTATTGGCGATTCGCCTTTGGCCAGCGGTTCACACAGCATCACTGCTTTTCACATAACGTCAATTGCACAATTCACACAGGTGTATCCATCCATGCTGTCTTGCTAAAAGCCTATCGCCATCTGCCTCTTCTGGCTGATGCCTGACCGCTGATAGCTGACAGCTACCCACACAGGAACCTACATATGACCACACTTGCTCCCATTCTTCTCTCCGTCTTCTTGTGCTTCTTCGTCTTTGTCGCTGCCTGCGTCATCCTGCTCTTCGTCGCCATGATCTCCATTGTGCGCAAACTTGCGCCGGTGGTCTTCAGTCAACGCGAAGAAAAGGGACGAACTCGTCAGTGGCGGGTCATCGATGCACAGCCTTCGTTCCGTGCCATGCCGCCGTCGTCCTTTGGGGAGTGACGCAGTCGGCTGTCCAATCCAAAACGCCCAGACCGAAAGGCCAGGGCGTTTTTCTATGCGTTTTGAGAGCATTACACTACGTCTGGCAGATGCGAATTGGTTGCTTTCCCGAATCTACAGTGCTATAGTCAAGCTTAGCCCTTCATCGCTCTCCGCTTCGCCGCCCCGGGCCAGTCTTGTGGGGATACCCATAGGCTTCAATACAATGGCCATTACTTCCCTTGACCCATCCATTATGTCGATTCTGCTTGTTTGGCCAGTCATTGGGTTGAACCATCGTTCATATTGTGCCCATTGTTTATTCAGGATAGACGCTGATGAATCACCCGGTGACCAGACAGACATCTTTTGGACATCGTCGATTACCCTATTGCGCCTCCATACCGTTGCAGCACGTTGTGGTACTGGTGGAACAAGCCCGCGTTTTGAGTAAGGGTAAGGACCTGATGTACTGTCTTATCCCAGCTTTGCCTATCCTGCCTTACCCAGTGCAAACGAGTTAATGTTTTCAATACGATAGAGAAGTGCAACTGTCCTACTGACTCTTGACGATCTAGGCCAGATTGGACGTCGCCTAACATGCGCTCTGCTGTAGCCAGATTCTTATGTCCACCGTATTCAATGTATGCGCGTGCAAGTGCCTCTCTTGTAAGCAACACCGCTAGATGATTTCCAGTGCGTTCTAATTCTAGTTCAGCAGAATTCGCCAATGCTTCTGCCTCTCGGATGCCGAATCTCGGCATCGTTGAGAGTGTGATCAGCTTATTGCGACTCAGATCTGCCTGCCACTCCTTCTTGCGGTGATGTCCTTGCAGTACCGATGCGGCGTGATCGTATGCAGCCAAAGACACTTTTGGATTGCCTAGATTATGGAGACCCAGCGCTTCATCTCTTGCCAGAAGATACCGAAGATCCTCGAAACGATCTCGTTCTTCCCATGTCACAAACTCATTTCGCACGAGGAACTGTGTGATATGGCGACCGACCATGGCCCAATAGAGGCCTTGAGGCACACGGTCTAGAGCGCTACAGATGTGCAACAGATAAGAACAGACGGTCAGATACTCGAGCGGATAGGCCATCGGCGGTGTGTTGTTGACAATCAGCAGCGCCTTCGCTTCTGCTTCCTCATACTGCCGCCTTGTTTCATTCATGTCGGCGTGAAAAGTGGCTTCATTGAAGGCATCGGCTACTTCTTGAACCAGATCACGGATGGGCAGGCCTTTGGCAGTTCGATAGGCGACTTCCTGGCCCGCCGCATCATATGCCTCTCGTGCTGCAGCCAAATGTTCGTAGAATGCGCAGCGGATGTGATCCGGCGCTGGCAGTTGATCAGCGATTCGTTTTCCCAGTTCTAGGCTGGGCATGGAGAACGAATCGGACTGACGAAAGTAGGTGAACCATTGTGGGGTGACGCCGATTTGCGCAGCAAACGCGCCACGGTTGCCGTGAGGAAGATAGGCATCAAGGATGGCGACGCAAGTATTGCGATGGATTGAGGCAAGATCATAGTTGCTGAGAATCAGCATACATTCTCTCAGGTTATTAAACTACTGCTATCACACAACGGCGCGACGATTGGCCTGCTTCATGTTTTGTTACATTCTTCAGTTTGAACGCCCTGGCAACTAGGGTAAGGAGCGAAACTGTGAATCGGCACGACTTTGGCGTGTATTTCTGGATTTCCCGTGTTGCGATGATTACAACGATTCTATGTTTACTTACAATATCCAATTTGGCAATCGCACAAAGTAGGTCAATTGCCATCAAGATAGCACCGAGTGAACTGGGCAATCCCGTTACCATAGTAGATAGCGAAACCTCACGGCCAGACTATGAAGGCATTGAAGTTTCTTTTCAGGAAGTCGGTACAAACGTCCAAAACACAGTGAAAGCCAGCCGATATTTTGATGCTGACTCAGAAGCTGCAAAAGACATTCTTAAGAATCGATGGGGGGATAGTCCTCCAATTGACTGTGCTGTAGAAGGTGACGACGTGATTTTCCTATTTGAGTCTGTGCTCTGGTCTTTCGCTAGAGACGACTATGATAGGGATCAGGTCAGATATGATGACGGTGACATAAGATTTCAGATGCTAGAATGGGGCATCGACCACGAAACACGGCTGCCTATACCAATCATTCACGGTGCTATTGGTGGAGGATACGGCCTATTTGGAGATAACACCTACCACTTTTGCGTTAGTAAGGAGGTAGTCGGGTTGGTAGGTGGTGCCGAGTGGATCAAGGGTCAACTATCAATTCATCACCTGTCCCCCCTGTACACGCCGAAAATCGTTTCAGCAAGTACAGATACACTCGGAAAGCCCATCATCAGGTGGTCTCTGCGTTCGGGTAGCGCCGCCAGCAAAATCCTGATAGAGATCGAAGATGGCGCATCCTTTCGAGAAACAACCGTATCTGCTTCAGATCAGGGGTATCGCGATGAGCAAGCGATCTGTGATAAGCAGTACACGTACACCCTCAAATCAGCAAAACAAGTAGATCAGCAGCTAATCTACTCAGATCCTAGCAGCCCACGCTCTGTGATTCCACCATGTTCTTCTGATCCAGTTACACCTATTCCTGAACCACCAGATCCTAACCCTAGCACCCAATGCGGTATTGATTCCACTCTCCCGGGTATCATCCTCTACCAGGACCGCGACTACACAGGACGTTGCTCCCACATCACCGATGATACCCCAAACCTCGGCAGCCTGACTGTCGGCGACGACGCGGTCTCCAGCATCCGCGTCAATGGAGACTATCAGGTGCGGCTGTACGAATTCACCAACTATGGTGGACGCTACGTCGAAGTAAATGCTAGCGATCCCAACCTGGATGTAACCAGCCTTGGTGAGCAGTTCTCCTCAGTCGCGGTGAAGACGAAAGTCGGCTGTGAAGACGAAAACGCGCAAGGAATCTTTCTCTACAGTGATAAAGACTACGAGGGCGCCTGCGTCCATTTGGTAACCAGCGCAACGGATCTAGGCAAAACTGCCGTCGGCGACAATGATGTATCTTCGGTGCGGATCAACGGTGAATACCAGGTTGAGTTGTTCGAATACAAAGACCACGCAGGCCGTTCAGATGAAATCAACCACGACGAACCGAACCTGGACACCCGTTCACTGGGCAACCAATATTCTTCTGTGCGGGTAAAGACGATCCAACATTGCGACAATACGAGCCAACCGGGTGTCTACATCTACAGCGAACGCAACTATGGTGGCAACTGCGCCTATTTGACCGAGAATGCATCTGATCTGGACAACACAGCCGTCGGGAATGATGGCCTCCGTTCAATCCGAATTGTGGGGTCATTGTATGTGCGCATGTACGAAGACAGAAACTTCGAGGGCCGCTACGATGAAGCAGGAAAAGATGAACCGGATCTTACCAAACGTTCCCTTGGCGATCAATTCTCATCAGTGAGGGTGTTGCGTAACAACAGTGCGCCCTATCCGCCAACGCCACTCTACCCAGCCGACAACGCCGACATCATAGACGGACAATTCCCTTCACTTTGCTGGCAGAACAACGGCGATCCGGAAGACGATGCAGTCTTCTTCCAGGTGCGCTTGCACAGTGGGACACAAGAATGGTTGAGTGATTGGTCGGCCGCTACATGCTGGACACCGTCTTCCATAGGCACAGATCAGGGAAGCTTCACCTGGGAAGTCCACGCTCGAGATGATCACTACGAATCGAAGACCAGCGATTGGAGCATCCCCTTCGCCTTTTCGCTACGCCCCGCTCCCTTGACGGTGCTCGAACCACTAACACTAAGCCCACAACATCCGGTTGCCGGCGAAACCGTAGTTGCCGGTTTTTCGGTCAAGAACACCAGTGGGGGTGTCCTCACGCTAAAAAAGGTGGGCGTCGGCGTGCGTGGCCCAGGTTGCACATCCTGGGAATGCGACAGCATCACCGACTTCGCTTGGGTTGAAAACGTGACGATTCAGCCTGATGAAGTGTACGTCTACACTGGCATCCGGTCGTTCAATGTCGTCGACAGTGACTATCTCGTGCAAGCCTATTCACAAGACAGCAATGATGAATGGCGGCATCATAGCACTATTTCCACAATGGCAGTCAGCCCCGGCATCGGGGTTGCGCAAGATCTTGAGTTGTCTTTGAGGACGCCGCTGGCCGGTGAAATCGTTACGGCGACCTACGCCATCAAAAACAAAAGTGATCACACGATTGTGCTGCCACGGGTAGGCGTGATTGCACGTGGACCGAACTGCACAGATTGGGAATGTACCCCTGGCTGGAACGACTTCCCCTACGTCGAGAATATTTCAATCGCATCAGGTGAAGTGTACACATACACAGGTGAGCGCATTTTCGGCCAGGCAGGAGATGGATTCATCGCCGATGCTGCATTCGCAGATCTCACGGGTGGGTGGTATGCCGTCCCCGGTGCCACTGGCCTGCATTTTCAGGTGAAGCAAACACTCACTTTCATTGAACCGCTCACCTTGACGCCGGAAGACCCGCTTGCCGGCCAGGCAGCCACCGTACAATTCACGATCAAGAATACAAGCGGGCGCGCACTGACGATGAAACGCTTCGGCGCACCGGTTCGAGGCCACAACTGCGAAGATTGGACATGTGCTTCCGGCTACGACTTCGAGTGGATCGATAATCTGACGTTGCAGCCGGAACAGACTTTTACATACAGTTCTACCCGAACCTTCGTCGACCCCGGCAACGGTTGGTTTGTGCAGGCCGTCTATCAAGATGCCAACGACTGGTGGCACGACATTGACGACGCTGGACGCACGGACTACATGGTGAGACCCGGGCTACAGGTTGAAATGGCGCTGACGCTATCGCCGAAAGAACCTATGGCTGGTGAACCGGTCAGCGCCGACTTCTCCATCTCGAACGCAGGTAATCAGCCCATCTCGATTGCAGGCGTGATGGCGTTGGGGCGAGCCCCTGGTTGCAAGGATTGGGACTGTGTCCTCGGTGTGGACTTTCCACAAGCCGCCCCCTTTGAACTATCCCCCGGTGAAGTGTATGTCTACACGGCAGTGCGGATCTTTCCCCAACAAGGCGATGGCTACTTCCTGGAACCAGCCTTCCGAGACAGCAACGGTTGGTGGAGACCAATATCTGGCGGAACGCGCCTCGATCTGTCGGTAACGCCTGGCCTGGAACTGGCGGAACCCCTCGTTCTATCGCCACAGAATCCACAAATGGGACAGGTGGTGACAGCTGAGTTCACACTCAAGAACAACGCAGATCGCGCAATTAGCCTGCCCAAAGTCGGCGTAATCGCTCGAGGACCAGATTGCTCGGATTGGGAATGTGAGGACGGCTGGGTGGATTTTCCTGTGCATAAGAGCGTTACACTTGATCCTGGCACAAGTTACACTTACGCTGCCTCGCGCTTTTTTGAGAAACAGGGCAGCGCCTACTTCGCCGACGCCGCCTACGCCGATAGCAATCCCTGGTGGTATGAAGTGCCGGGCAACCAACGAGTAGACTTCACAGTGCTGAACGTAGGTACAGCGGCAATTATTGGCGCCGGCGGCGCACAAGTCGCGGTGGGAAACACGGTGACGATTCCGATCTCGCTTACCAAACTGCCAGCGGGCAGTTCCATTGGCAGTGCAAGTTTGGAACTGCACTTCGATCCAGCCTTTGTGGAACCGTTTAATTGTGTATCGGATCCTGAAGATCGCTTCGATCTCGTCGAGTGCAATACTGCACAAACAGGCGTCATTCGCATCTCGGCGCTCGCTGCTGAGGGCGTCACGGGGGATGTCCGTTTTGCAGATGTGGTCTTCACGGCCAAA
The DNA here is from genome assembly GCA_016124945.1 of bacterium. Lineage (GTDB taxonomy): Bacteria > Chloroflexota > Anaerolineae > Caldilineales > Caldilineaceae > RI-153. The sequence goes on from WGMT01000085.1 coordinate 18,811, forward strand.
TCAGCGGCAAGTACTCTGCTCGATGTGGTGTTGCGAACTCTGACAACGCCGGACGGCACACCCATCCCTTTGGTCGACCAAGACGGCACGCTGGACATCCAAGCATACACGCGCGGCGATGTGAGTTGTGATGACGCAACCGATGTGGTTGACGCGCTCTTCATCCTTCAACACGATGTGGGTATGCGTCAAGGAGCGCAGCAATGTCCGCTACCACCAAACACACTCCTGTTGCCCGCTTGCGATGTGACCGGCGACGGAGCGTGTACCGTCGTCGATGCGATGTTCGTGCTGCAGTGCGATGTCGGGATCTCTAATGCATTCTGCCCCAACGCGACGGCGGGAGATCTCGAATCAACCAGTGCGGACAGTGAACACTCCTCCACAAGTGGGTTGGTTGTCATCAGCACGGGGCCTGTTGAGCAGCAGGCGGATGGGCGTTCTGTGATTCCTATCGTGGCGAGTGCATCAGGGGAGCCTGTTGCAGCGTTGAGCCTGGAGATTCGTTACGACGCAGCCAAGATGAAGGTTGTGGACTGCTCTCCCGATCCCAGCGGATGGTTTGCGCTTGCTGAGTGCAATGTGCAAGCAAGCGTAGCAGACGATTACGGAGTCGTCACCCTTGGGTTAGTTGACGTAGACGGCGTATCGGGTGCATTCACTCTTGCTGAGATCATCGCTGAGATAGAACCTGGCGGTGTAGTTGAATTGAGCGGGCACAGTAACGGGGCGGTCAATCTTGCTGGAGGTTCGCTGATTACAATTCTGGAGTTCCCTGACTCTGTTACGAATAGTAGGAATGTGTACCTGCCCATGCTCATTCGCTGACAAACTCCAGTCCGTACTGAAATTGACAACACAAGTCATGTTTGGGTTCTAGCCGCATTGCTAGATCTCAAAGTAAGTTTGTGGATTTTCACCGCATACAAGTTCATCTGAATGAGGGGATAACATGCTAAGTTTGACAGTGGCACATCAACGCAAGACAGCACTGGTGGTGTTTGCATTGCTCTTAATTGGCGTTTTCACTTTTGTAGTCATTGATTCAACTGCGTACGGTCAGGATGAGCAACAACGCTATCAGGATTGCATCGATCAGCGTGAGTCGATTTCTCCCACGGTTTCGGGTTATATCAGCGGCGTCTACTGCGCGTATGCTATGTCTGGGAATGGAAATCCTCTTGGCAGTCCAACTTCAGAGCAAAGTGCAGTCGAAACTCTAGAAAATGGTTTGCAGTACAGTTTTCAAGATTTCGAGCACGGAAGAATTTATCTTGTAGAAAGAGAGAAGGCCGCCTTTGCTCTTTTCAACACAACTCTGGCCATATATGAAGCGGCTGGTGGTCCAGATGGGGCGTTAGGACTTCCAATTACTTCAGAGATTGGAGGTCCCCCGAATTGTCGCGTGTACTTTGACAACGGCTACATTCGATGTGGCGCGTCTGAGCCAGTGATTTGGGGATCAGAGGCTCGGTTCGACCCGGACAGAGAGTTTCACGATCTGCCCAAGATGACATTCCCTAAAGCCATAACCGTTACATTTAATGGAGGGCCACATGCGTTTGGCTACCAATATATGGGAAAGGGAGGAATGTCAATACCACTTGCGATTGGCTCTGGAATAGACTTTGACTTGAACGCAGGCAGCGCAGTTGCAGTAACATCAGGGACTGTAATCGCGAGAGGTTCAACCTTCTCACCGGGAGACATCGCCATTCGTAGTGATTTTAGTGGAGTCGTGATTGTTTATGGGCATGTACACCCAAACCCGGAACTCAGACCAGGACAATGGATTCAACAGGGAGCTAAGATTGGCGAGATCGATAAAAAAGAAAACCATGTTCACTTAGAACTGCGTGATGGTCGTCGCTCCGCATGTTCAGCAGCGAACTGCATTTGGGGTAACGCAATAAGCTGGGATGGAGTTGTCATTGATGAGTATATGATTACATCCATTTTATGGCCAGATGGTCAAGCATCCAATTATGATGGTGCCGCACTCCAAACAAACAATCTTGGTCTGGACTCATCTAGAAAATTTTCCCGTCTTGAACAGGAGCAGGATTTGAGAGGGTTTGTTACGATTGATTGCCTTAACCGAGGCTCAGAAGCTTCTAGTTGGTCAGTTTCTAACATTTCAAGTTGTGAGGGTGGTAGATATGCGAATGGTAAAGTCGTATTTGCCAATATAGGCAATAATGATGAGTTGAACAATCCTGACCGTCGCAATTTGTTGGACCACGAAAACATCGCTTGGATGGCTTCGTCTAGTTTAGAACTTCCTTGGCAACCTCGTTTATTGGCAATAAATCCGTATAATAATTCCGAGCCAGGAACCGGTGGAAACACAGAATGCCCAACCGACGGACGAGACGGCGTCTACTTCTACGCGAACACGAACTATCAACCTCCGTGTACATTCTCCACAGTTGACGTCCCCGACTTCTCCAGCACCATCGGTGACAATGCGTTACGGTCAATCAAGGTCGTCGGCGACTACCAGGTCCGACTGTATCCCGAGACGCAGTTTACCGGTAGCCCGGGAGATGAACTGAACAGCAGCGAAGCAGATATCACCTGGCGCTCACATGGAGACTCCATTTCCTCAGCCAAGGTTATCAATAAAGCCTCGTATTCTAATTGTGATGAAAGCCGATCTCAAGATGGCATCTACCTGTATGCCGGGAAGAACTACGAACCGCCCTGTCACTTCACAACAGGCGACATTCCCGATTTGGGTGCCACCGCCGTCGGCGACAATAGCTTATCCTCGATCTATATCAAAGGTTTCTATACCGCCAAACTCTATGAGCATCGCAACTATGATGGTCGTAGCGATGAATTCAGCGGCAACAGCAGCGAAGGGCGAGGCGATCCGGATCTAGACCAACGCAGCATTGGCAGTCAGATTTCTTCAATGCGTATTTCAACCCAGGATGTATTGATTTCTAATCTGTCTACGGCTAGCGGTGAAGGAACAATCGAGCGCTGCCGGGTCGGACGCACCTACTACACAGATCGAGACTATACCGTAACGGGTGTCGAAGGCGCCGATGACGCGTACGCACATCGTTGGTGCATTATGACAGCCAATGACGATTCAGATCGATCTGAGCAGACGTACATGACATTTGAACTTGAGCAAGATGCAACGGTCTACATCTGGTTTGATCGGCGTATGACCAATCCACCTCAAGGCATATCGCCGCTTTTCAATCAAAACAGCAAGCGCATCAACACAAGCGATGGCGATATGGACTATTTCGTCGTCTACTCATGCAAGAGTACGCCAGGCATCATCAAGTTACCTGGTCCTAAGTACAACGGAGGAGACGGTAGCAAGAGTATGTATGTGGTTGCTATTGGCGAGGAGCCCCCTGGTTCAGGCGAACAACTTTGCTCTGCAGTGGTGCCTACCCCGACCCCTACATACACACCAGCGCCGACTTTCACGCCGACACCAACATTCCCCATAACACCAACACCGACTCCAACAATCGGTGACCGGTATGAAAATGACAACTCATTTGCGCAGGCATGGTACTTGGGAAGCAACCAGGTTCGACAACAAAGCGTGGCGCCCTCCGGCGATCAGGACTATAGCCGATTTTACGTCTACGAAGACTCTGCCGTTGATCTTCGGGTATCGACGATAGGATTGAACACTGCGTTAGGCGAACGAGCTTCCCTTACCCTGTACGACGAAAGCCGTACGCTCTTGAGGGAAGTCAGTAGTGTGGATGGCTCGAATGACATCCGGCTGAGCTTTGATTGCTTCTCTCCGTTGCCGGAAGGTCTCTACTACGTGCGCATGCAAGCTGCTAATTCGTCTACACCAATGTTCGACTATGACATCGGACAGACGACCATGCCTTGTTCCGCAGCCCAACCAACTACGAAAACAATGCCTGTATGGCGTGTTCTCTACCTTGTTTATCCCTCGGTCGATGTTGACTTCGCCGATGCAAGCGGCGTCTCCCAGCACCTGACCTATACTATGTCCGATGCTGAACTAAAGGCTGGGCAATTCGCCTTCAATGCGTTTCTGTCGCTTGTACATGACTACTCGAATACTGAAGCCATCGTGCAGCCGACCACAATCTATGCGACTCGCCCGATTACATCGTTAACCGCGGTTGACACTTGGTATTGGGTATCACCAGATGATGTCGCTGCAGATCTAGATATGTATGCGCCGGCGGGTACCTATGATTCGATCCTCGTGTATTGGCCACAGAACAATCCGCACACGAATCAACGGATTCCTACAGGTGGCTGGGGGCTTGCCATCCCAGCAAGCGAGCAGACAAATGGATCGACCTATGCGGCAATGATAAATGCCCCAACTACATCGTGGAGCGATCCCACAATCGGCGAGCCTTGGCTACATGAGTGGTTACACGGTGTGAGTCGATATTTCATTGATTTGGGTGCTTCTCTTCCCAGTGGAGACGCGGATGGGGGCGGTAGTCATGGGTATACTTATTCTCCAGTTATCGGTTTCCAAGAGTACTATCGAGATCTGATGACCGGTCACGTCCTGGAAAATGGTATATACAAAGGGATCACACCGCAAGCATGGCAACTAGGAACCATCATTGAAGAGCGAAAAGATGTCCTAGCTGACTACTTCTTCGACAATACCTTAGGGCACTATCACAAGTCTGGTACCCTTCTTTGGGATGTTGAGGCGCAAGACGTGAAGATGGGAAACCCTCCGATTGGACACAACAGCATCTACCTGCCCAATTCGATAGACACACAATTCGACATTTCTGGGCGCCTCTACATACCAACAACTGGCGTTGGGTGGTTTGACTCAGTAGCGTTGGCATTGAAAGGTGCAGGATCAGAATACTGGATTACACTCGCCTATGGAACCGATCTGATTGAACGTAACCATCTAGCCATCATCAAGAATGACGTTTGGGGCGAGCTTTTCCCATTTGTCACTGCCCCTGGGTGGTACACGATCAAGGCAAATGTAGACTATGATGCTGGAATGATGCGCGTCAAGGCTTGGGCAGATGGAACAGGCGAGCCACAGTGGCAGCTGTCTGAAGCTATACCTACAGGGTGGCGCGCCACAGAAATAGGATTCCGTCATTACGGCCAAGGCACTCAAGTTGACAATCTGGTCGCCATGGCGGCGGTGACACTGACGCCTACATCTACGCCAACGTCGACGAGTACCGCCTCGCCAATACCGACAAAGACATCCACACCTACGTCGTCTCCAACGGCTACCGTCACAGCAACACCAACACCAACACAAACACAAACACAAACGGCTACGCCATCTCCAACATCTACCGCTACTCCAGCAAAGACGCCAACATCCACGAGTACCGCCACCCCAACGGCAACCCCAACGGCCACGCCTACCCAAGCTGTGTCGTCGGCGGTATCGGTCTATGCGACAGGTGGCGTGATCACTGTGGGCGAGGTTATCACCGTCCCTGTGGCATTGCGGCATCTTGATGGAGGCACATCGAAGATCGCAGCCGTCACGTTCGGCGTTACGTTCGACACGGGCCTATTCCAGTTCCAGTCTTGCGAGCCGGATCCCAGTCACAAATTCGGCCTGGCACAATGCAATCAGGCTGGGAGCGGAGAACTGCGACTGTCCGCCACCTCGTCGCAGGGGGTTGGAGGCGATGTTCTGCTTGCCAACATTGCATTTCGTGCTCAGGCACAAGGGACCGGCGGTATTGCGCTTAATGTGTCTACATTGGCAGACGAAGTGGGGCAGCCGATTCCTGCCACCACTGCGGCGGCGACAATCACTGTGGATGCCCGAGCAAACGGAGATGCCAGTTGTGACGGCAGCATGAACGTCGTGGATGCATTGTTCATCCTGCAATATGACGTGGGCCTGCGGACAGCGGCCAATCAATGTCCCTTGCCAGCCAATACCATACTGAGCACCGCTTGTGATGTGAACAACGACGGGGCATGCAATGTCGTCGATGCGATGTTCATTCTGCAATGCGATGTGGGTTTGGGAAACGCACTCTGCCCTCAAGGTCAAAACGTTGCGAGCCAGGCTCTGTCGCGTATCACACCTACCGTAGTACAAGATACGAACTCGATATCTGTCGGCGCAGGAACTGCATTGCCGGGCGGCACTTTACAGATCCCCGTATCAATGGATTTCGTTGATGCAATACTTGGGGCCGCCACTGTCGAGATACACTACGATCCTTCCGTCCTCGATGCAGTCAGTTGCTCAAGTGATCCACAGGATGTCTTTGATTCCGCCGTATGCAATGCACGATTTGACGCGGACGATCTAGGTACAGATGCAGTACGCCTGAATGTGATCTCCACAAGCGGCGTTACAGGAACTAATCAGCTTGCTGAAATTGAGTTTAGTGTACTCGGCGAGGAAGAACAGATGTCGGCGCTTGATCCACAAGTTCAAGTCGCCGTGACACCTCAAGGTGCACAATTGGAGGTTCAACTGATTAGTGGATCAGTATCGGTAATCGCAGAGCAATTGCTTTTCCTACCGGCGATTCTTCGATGAGAACTTTACAAAGGTTCGAGGAAACTATCGATATGGCTAGTCTAAAGAACTTTGTCCGCGCAGTTCTGATCGGCTTAATACTGCTGGCGGTGCCAAGTCAACCATCATCAGCAGAGCCACTTGCAGAGATCAATATAGCGGTGATTCGGGTGTCTTCTGCAACACTGACACCTTCGCAACCTTCCACGACGATAGAAATCGTAGCTGATCTGCCAGATAGCGCTCTCGGAGCCGCTTCAATCGAGATCGCCTATGATCCTACGATCGTTTCACTTACGGCGTGTGCACTTGATCCGGAAGATCTTTTTGACTCCGGACAGTGCAATGCAGCATTCGATAGTGATGGCGTCAATCCCGATCGTCTGCGTTTCAATCTCATTTCTCTATCTGGAATTTCGGGAGAAGCCACGTTGTCACGGCTGACTTTTGGTATCGTAGAGAACGCAATGGGCAGCAGTGATATCTCAATCGCAATTCTGGCCTTTGCCACACCTGCAGGAGCGACGCTGCCTGTCGCCAGCTCAGACGGTAGAATCTCAGTACACCAACCACTCGCTACAGAGAGCACTTCTTCATCCGCTTTGCCTGATTGGTCACCGAATCATCTGGTGGATGGCGATCTGGCAAGCCAGTGGAGCAGCAATGGGCATGCAGAACACTTGGCAAGTTCAGAGTGGGCGGCGGTGCTGCTCACAGAACGCGCCAACATTCAACAGATTCGGCTCTACCCTCGCTACAATACCGCCCAACAAGCC
>WGMT01000040.1 GCA_016124945.1 bacterium
AGCCAGTCCCACACCGATTCGGGCAGCCACACTGATAGCTATAGCCGCGGCGTGGCAAACTCGGTGGGCGAGAATTGGTCCACCAGTCGTTCCAGCGGCACGTCCCAGGCCACGGGACAGTCCAGCGGCACCACGGTGAGCAGTGGCCAGAGTGTGGGGCAGAGCTGGGCCGAGTCCCACAGCGAAGGGGTGAGTAGCGGGTTGGCCCGTAGCGAAAGCGCCAACTGGTCGGCAGGACAGTCGGCAGGCGTCAGCGTCAGCCAGGGCGAGAGTGTGGGCAGCAGTTGGGGCGTGGGCCACAGCGAGGGACAGAGCGCAGGCGTTTCGGCAGGCGCGGGCAGCAACTGGTCGTCCAGTGAGAGCCAGGGGGCCAGCCAGGGTAGCAGCGTGGGCGTCGGTGTCTCCGAGTCGGTGTCACAGGTGCAGGGCGTCTCGGCAGGCAACTCCAGCGGTTGGTCGGCAGGGACGAGTGAAGGCAGCAGCTTCGGCGTCAACGCCAGTGCAAGCGCCGGCGTCAGCAGCAGCGTGGGCGGCTCCGAGTCCAGTGGCACCAGCGTCAGCCAGGGTACCTCCAGCAGCACCAGCAGCGAGACGGGGGCCAGTGACAACTGGTCGAGCAGCACCAATATTGGGGCGAGTCAGGGCGTCGGTGGCGGGGCCAATGCAGGCGTGAACGGCAGCGTTGGCATCCCCGGCGTCGTCTCCATCGGCGGCAACATCGGTGGCAACGCCAATGCCAATCTGGGCGCGAACCAGGGCGTCACCGTGGGCACGGGCGGTTCCACCTCCACCTCACAGGGCGTGAGCAGCGGCGTCAACGACAGCATAAGCACCAGCGCCACCACCGGCAGCAGTTGGAACACAGGCGAAAGCGCCAGCGTCGGCCAGGGCATGAGCGCAGGCGTCAGCCAGAGCGTCAACCACGGCGTCTCCGGCAGCGAGAGCCTGGGCATGAGCCAGAGCGCTGGACACAGCCTGGGCACCTCGCTCAGCGCCGCCGAGTCCAGCGGCACCTTTCAGAGCAGCGGCGAGAGTGTGGGCGGTTCACAGAACGTGGGCGTGAGCCAGGGCGTCTCCAGCAGCAACAGCGTCAGTGTGGGTGGTAGTCAGGCGCAGACGCAGGGGTCAGCAGTCAGCAATCAGCAGTCAGCCAGCGTGGGTGGCGGCAGTGGGACCACCAGCAGTGTAGGTCAGTCGAGTAGCACATCGTCCAGTGTGGGCGGGTCGTCGAGCACCTCCAGCGGCGTGGCGCAGTCCACCGGCACCTCCAGCAGCCAGGGCAGTTTCCAGTCCACCAGCAGTAGTGTGGGCGGCTCGCGGTCCACCACCAACTCCGAGAGTTGGGGCAGCGCGGACAGCGTAGGCTGGGCGGACAGTCGCGGCACCGCCGACACCAGTGGCACGAACCGGGGTTGGTTCAACGCCACCAGCCAATCGCGCGCGGTGACGCGCGGGGTAAGCGACACCGAATCGTGGGCCGAGTCGGTGAGCGAGTCGTGGTCCGAAGGTCGCGCCGTTTCGCGCAGCCAGAACTGGGGACGCGCCCACTCTGACGGCACTGCCGTGGGCGAGGCGATTGCCCTGGGCGCCGGCCGCGGTTTTGCCGGGGGACTCTCTGCCGGGCTGGTGCCGGGTGTGTCGCTGGCGCGGGCGTGGCAGACCGAGGACGACGTGGCCATCCGCTTGACAGAGATCACGCGCGGGCTGGAGAGCCTGCTTAACCAGGCGTCGATGGAGGGGGGCTTCCTCACCTCGGCGCTCCTCTTTGTGGGCAACCGCGGCGAACGGGCGGCACAGGCGCTGATTCCGCAGGCCTTCCACGGCCCCACCATGCCCACCCCCGTGCTCACCGTGGCCGGCGACGAGAGTCTACGCCAACATGCCCTGGCCTTTCGGCCTTCGCTGGCGCCGGAGGGCAATCCCTTTGGCGTGGATCTGCTGTGGAGTCGCTGGGGCACGCTGCTCGCGCCGGGGATGCTGGCCGCCTACACCGCACCCAACCTCTTTGAGGAGGGCACCACCGTCACCGTACAGGAGAAGATGCCGCCCCTGGCCTTCTATTCGGAACTGAAGGGCGATGTAGTGTTGGGCCACCTGGTCAGCCCCGAGACCGGCGACCTGACGCGCGTGCCGCTGCGCCTGAGCCGGGAGCGCCACTTCCACACCGCCTTCTGTGGCGACACCGGCTACGGCAAGAGCGTGGCCGCCGAGCGCATGGTCTACGAGACGACGCTACACTGGCAGCTCAAGACGATTGTCCTTGACTTCGGTGCGGGCTGGCGCAAGTTGATGAACGCGCCAGGGCTGGAGGGCCGGGTCGAGATCCGCCAGCTCTCCCCCGGCGGCGTGCGTCCCCTGCGCTGGAACCCGCTCCAGATTGGCCGCACCATCCTGCCCGAAGTGCAGTGGCGCGCCTTTTGCGACATCTTCGGCTCCATCGCCAAGCTGGGGCAGCGCCGACAGGTGCATGAACTGCGCGACGCGCTGCGCCAGGTGTATCTGAAAGCTGGGGTGCTGGTGGACGACCCGGAGTGTCGGGATCACGCAGTGTGGGGAGTGGTGCATGGGGACGAGCTATCAGCTATCAGCGGTCAGCTTTCAGCCCAGAGCGGAGAGGCGGTCACGGCGGGCCTGTCTCTGGAAAAGCTGACACCTGACAGCCGACAGCTGATCGCCGTACGTCGTTCGTCGCAGGTAGGACTCACGAGCCTGTACAGTGAAATCGAGGAAAAGCTTCGCAGTGTCCCCCCCCGCGACTCCATGCTGCGTGGGGTGCTGGAGGGCATCCTTTTCCGTCTGCATCCGCTGGTGCAGGGCGCAGCCGCGGTGCAGTATGCGGCGGGACCGGAGGCGGTGGACATCAACGAGATCGTCCCCGGCGAGTGGGGCGTGGCGGTCTTGGAGGGCGGCGCCTTCCTTGACGACTTCTCCAAGGCGTTCCTGCTGGGCTGGGCGGCCTGGCATCTCTACACCGACGCCGTCATCCTACGCATGCGCAGGGGCACGACCCAGCCTGCCCACATCCAGATTGTCTTCGAGGAGGCCAACAAGATTCTGTCGGGGTTGGACTCCGGCGGCAGCGAGGACGAGAGTGGGCAGTCCACGGCGGAGCAGTTCGCCAACATGTGGCGCGACAGCCGCAAGTACGGCATCTGGCTGCATCTTATCACCCAAAGTCCCAGCCTGATTCCGCCGGGCATTCTCTCCAGTTGCAACAACATCTTCATCGCCCAACTCAAGCACCCCAAGGACCGCGACCTGGCCATCGCTGCCATTCACCGCAGCGAGAAGGGGTTGGTGGACGAGACATGGCGGCGCTTCCTGGCCAGCCTGCCCGTGGCCAGGAGTGTGGCCAAGTTAGGGTATTCCTTTGAGCGGTCGGAATTGGAGCCGACCTATGTGCAACCGCTGATGTTGGATGTGCCGGAGCCGAGCGATGGGGAGATTGACAATGGACAGGCTCGTGGCTAGATAGTCTTAACTGTACCGGCCTAAAGTCGGTAGCCCTATACAAATCGGGGCAGGAAGAAGTTCTTCCTATCCCGATTTGTATCACGCTGGCTACCTTGTCACTTCCGGCAGGTAGATCCTCTGCTGTAGTGCCGCTTGCGGTGGAACCGGGAAAACTACTGTGTTGGCCGTGTTTGGGCGTAACGGTGCGGCTGAATCCAGAACAAAACTTGCTTCCGCTTCTAAATTTACTTGTACCCGTACCACGTATGTTCCGGGCGCTAGATTCACTGTACTCAATGTGAAACTTAGCTGTCCACTAGCATCGGTTTGGATTTCAGTAATCTGGACGTTGTTGACAGAAATGGTTGCTGTACTGGAGGGTGGAAAGCCTTCCGTGTTGAAGTTAAAGAAACTGCCTGGTGCACCTGAAGTGAAATTTGCTGTCAGTGACGCCTGTCCCGCTGGCGTCGCTGCGGGCGTAGCCGTCACTGTGAATGTTGGCGTAGGAGTTGGTGTGGTTGTTGTCGCAACCGTTGCTGTTCCTGTAGCCGTTGGTGTGGGTGTCTGTGTTGACGTGGATGTCGGTGTCGGTGTCGCCGATGTGATTATCACCGTAGCTGTGCCAACTGTAGACATGCCTGCACTATCGGTTACCCGGAATGTGAATGTATCGGCGCCGCTATAGCCGGGCGCTGGGGTGTATACAAAATATTGGATACCTTCGTCTGTGAATACGTCAACTTTACCGTACTCAGGAGAGACTAACACCGTGACCGTGAAGGTGTCACCTTCATCTGGGTCCGACACGCTTGGCGCTGTCGGTGCGCTTGCGCTATCCTGCTGGGTTGTGATCGTTAACGGAGCGACTTGCGGCGCATTGGGGACCGCTAGAACGGTGACTAGTGCCAATCCTTCTACAAATAGGCCCGCCGAATCTGTCGCACGGAACGTGAAGCTGTCGCTGCCGGCAAAGGATGTGTTAGGCGTGTAGTACAACACGTTGTTTTTAGCTTCAGCGACTCCATCAGATGGTTGAGTAACGATGGTAAAGGTATGGAAATCTTCAGGATCAACGTCCACTACAGTGGGACGTATCCCCAGGCTGGCGATGTTTTCCAAAGTAGTGATCACTGCACTGGTACTTACCGGTGGCTGTAGCTGTTGAAACGTTGCGGTGACCAAGCGGGTATGGTGCAACGTTACCTTTGCTAAAGGACCACTGAGTGTGTCCACTCCTTGCCAACCCGAAAACCGCCAACCGCTGTCGGGTACGGCGGTCAGTGTCACTTCGTCTGTATCTTCATAATCGAATACACTTCCGTTCGGTGTACCTGGAATGGAACGATTTGCGCTTCCTTGCCCCACAATGTTGATGGTGAGGGAATAGGTAAGTGTCGGTTCAATTCGCCGCAAGTACAGGTTCTGAGGACCGGTGCTGTAGGGCGCGTTGTACTCCTGTCTGGTCACCCAGAATGCGTATCGCCCGTCCGGCGTAACACCCCCTTCGTCTACTGCGCTGGTACTCGGCAAGAGTGGGTCACCGCTGATCCAGTTGATGAGAGGTAAGTCGGAAGCTGATGTATTTCCAGCAATGAAGAGATCCGTCACGCCATTCGTATCGCTGTAGACAAGATTGTTATGGAGTGAGACCCAACTTGGCTTCCCACCTGTGAAAGTGGAGATCGATGGCGCTGCTCCTATCGAAAGGTTCTGGATGGGCGCAGATACGTTTTCCGACGACTGAGTAGAATTCACGCCCTGGCTCAACCATGTAACAAACCGATTGGCGCTGCCCGTAGCAAGAGATGCGTAGATATCAGCACCGAGTGAAACGTTATTTGTATCGCCTGTACCCTCAATGTTGCTCCGGGTCGTAAAGATCACCATGTGGTCGCCAAGTGGATGAATACGTGGATACCGAGCCGCCGAAGCGGTCAAAGTTCCGCCGGAGCCGAGGAAGTGGCTGGTATTGATAGGTGTGACGACCTGATTTGTGACATCTAGGGCTCCATCCTCAGGCCGAAAGCTGAACTCTACTAGCAAAATATCGGTTACGCTACCGTTGCTGGCCAGTGCACTTTGAACAGTCGCGTCTCCAATGTTCGTCGCCCGCGTTTCATAAACCAAGTAGCGGCCATCGCGACTGACATCAGGGTAGGTGGATTCGCCATTGCCCATGGTATCCGCACCGGCGGTACTGATCGGATTCGTAACGTAGTTGTCATCGAACAGTGACCCGTTGCCATCGGGATCGAGATCCACCATAAAGATATCGCGACCGTTGTTGGTGTCGAGATAACCGCTGACGTGATTGGCACCCTGGCTAGAGAAGAAGACATAACGCCCGTCGAAAGTTACCGCCGTCTTTTGAAACGAGGTAACACCCCCCACATTGGCCGGTTTGCCCTCTATGTTGCGGCTGACCACTGCAATCTCACCTGTTTCCAGATCTTTAATGTACAGATTCAGTCCTGTGGTCTCCGGCACCAGGTTTGTCGCTGAGCTGCGGAAGAAGGCGTATCGTCCATTGCCAGAAATCGCAGGAGCCCTGGAATCGCCGCCATTTGCCTGGCTGCCGTCTGCGGCCTCGCTCACACGGAAAATGCGGCCGTTGCGCCAGGCAAACACGTCACTTCTGCGATTGTTGTCGCCTGCCACAAAGACTGAACTACTTGATGAAAACAAGAAGGTCGTACCGTAGTAATCACTAACGACGTCGGCGACATTGCCGACTGTCTGCGTACCCGAGCATCCGTCTGGTAGCGGGACACCGTTTTCGTCATAGCACTGATTAAGCGGCAGTCTTGGCGTGAGCAGTTGGATTGGCTCACCCTCAGCCGTGATGGCGTTGCGATCGATGCTGACGGTGTACGTACCCACATTCCCTACTGCGTCGCGGGAGGAGAGTGTAACGATGTTTGCGCCCGGGCTAAGGATGGCCTGCCCCTGAAACGTATTGTTCCCTTGCAGCGCAAAAGGAGTGCTGACCCAGCCTTCACCTTCGGCGTTGATGACTTGCGCTACAGGTGGTTCGCCGTCCACCACCTGCACTGTAATGGTGACGACATCGGTGAAGGCCTGGTAGGTGTCCACCCCCAGAGGGATGGCACCAGAGATCGAAGGCATAGCGACGGCAGGCGGCGTCCAATCGTAGTAGATCCGAATGTCCTCTGTCTGCTCATTCGCAACGAGATCCACCGCCGTGGCTTTGAGGGTGACATCTGCACCAACCAGGCCGACAGCCGAGCCCTGCTCCGCTAGATTCGTCTCCGCCATGGTAAAGGTTGTGTTGGCAGGAACAACGCCGCCAGGGTAGCCGGGCACAACCAAGCTACCCGTGCCGCCTTGGGTCTCCAGATCCTGTACTTCAAAACGCAGTGGCGTCTGTGGGCCAACCACATAGCTGAGGCTGTGATCGCTGCGGTAGAAGAAAGAGAGCAACGGTGCACTGTTGTCAATTAAGATGGTGATCTGTTGGCGAGGCGAACGTTGCCCTAATGCGTTGAATGTCTCAAGATAGAGGGTGTGGAGTCCGTCTTCAAGTTCGCCTAGCAGCAACAGCATCCCAGGAACGTTGTTTACCGTCGTCGTGTTGGTGAAATCGGGGTTATCCCATACATACTCTACATTGCCACGGTTTTCGAATACAAGCCCGAGCGCTTTGTTAGCCTGGTTGCTTACCACCCAAGACGATTCAGGGGCAGACGTTATCTGTGCCAGCTTTAAGGCGACTTCCGGAATGTTGTTGTAGAACGTACTACGTACGGCCCGCTCACCGATTAAACTGGCCTGTGAGCGCCGATAGACTTCAGACTGATCAGGGGTATGAATCGTGGTGCTCACTATCTGGGGCGCATCCGGCTCTACAATGAAGTATGCCGACCGAATCATCTCTCGGCCACCGTTGCCGTTGATTGATCGCCATTCAAGGTAGAAGGGCAGCGCAGGAAGATCTAGCTGAGTGCGTAAGGCGTCGAAGCTTAGCGATGTACCAGGTGCTAAGGTTTGCCACGGTCTGGGCGCTGTGCCGCGCCCATCGGCAACAACAACACGGTATTCGTATGCCTGAGCGGACACGTTAATGTTGACCGTGCCGATATCGCCCATTCCTTGGAAGATACTAAAATCCAGCGTTCGCTGCAATACTGGTGAGGAGAAAGAAAATGTTGTATTGAGGCTAACCAAGTGAGCACGTTCAGCACCACCGATGGGCAGAATCTCGCCATTTAGGTGCAGTGTTGTGGGCGGCGCCAGGAAGGTGCTTAACCAGACTGGCCCGATCACTGGAAGGCGGCGGTACAACATGTCTGGGTGTTCGAGTTCGTCAAATTCAGCCAGTAGCGTCATACGGGGACCGAAGGCGTCAGTCTCGGTAAGCAGCATGGCGCTGCCGACGGGCACAGCAGTGTCGTCTGTCTGTGCTTTCAGGGCATTGACGTCGGTGATCAGGTTGGGATTGGCCGCCACAGCCTGTAGATCATCGGGGAACAGGTGAATCCCGAAACCCTGGCGGCCAAGCGTCACAAATTGCTTGACATGTGGGTTGGTGTTGTATCCAGTTAGGTGGCGCACGCCGCCTGCAGGCGTGAGATCGTCGTAGCCGGGAGCACCAGGAAAGCCCAGTAAGCCGTCGAGAATGGGGCGCACGCTGGTCAGCGCCAGCCCAAGGGCATCGCCAACCGGGCTCGTGCTCACATACTCCCAGTCAACGGCCCCGTTGATGGGGAAATTCTCTAACACATCGACAGGAATCAGCACAGGCTCCGGCAGCCCAGCTTCCATATATGCGTAGTTGATGCCCAAGGGGCGTAGGAGTACGTTCATAAAGTTGACGAAAAGATCTTTGAAGTCTGTCCCTGAAGTCGCAAACATGCGCTGTAAGTAGGGATCGGCAAAAGTACTACGAGTGATGGGCCCCTCGTGAAAAAGCTTGTCCAAGTAGGCCATCGTTGATCCGCCAAAGGGTGGAGCGTTGTAGATCACATTCGCCACGACTTCGGAATCCTGGCGAGATTCGGATTCTGCCTTATCCAGCATCGCTCTGGTTACTAAACTACCCATGGAATGGGTGATGAGGTTAACTTGACGGTATTCATCCAGGCGCCCGCCGGGATACCGCTCTTGACGCAACAGATCGAGTAGATCCCGCGCCCGAGCGTCTACGCGCCCAGCATCATTATAGTTGTTTTCAATCAGCAATCGGCTTGCTACGGCAGCCTTAACGAGCAAATCGGCAAAAGGTGGGTTTGGAATATTGAGGGCGTCAAGGGCTACGTCCACATCGGGTGCAGTGAGCACATCGATAGCTGAGGGCAGCGGTCGATTTTGGGCTGTCCAGGTCCCACGTACCCAGTCGGTGCCCTTCAGTAGCTCGTCGGCACTTGCAAGGAAGGCATATCCTTCTTGAGAACCGGCGTAGGCATTCCCATCATTAGATGTCCACCACTGTACCGCCCAATTCTCCATACCGTTCCGCTCAAAAAACCGGGCTGGCGATCGTTCTGGACCGAGAAGGTAGTATCGAGCATACTTCGCCGACACAGGCTCGGCTAGTTCTTCGATCAAATAGAGTACATCGCGTGCCCAACCAGTACCGTCGTCGATGAATCCATGCACGTAGATCACCGGCATCTGTTCCGGGCCGTTTGGTGGTATTGACACCTGGCTGACCGTCTGTGATTCGGATTTGCCAGTGATCGCTTGCGTAGCAGTCGACTGATCTGAACCAATCACACTGGTTGGCAACAAGATAAGGAGGATCGCAAGGATCTGACGTAGTGAGAAAAGGTGCCTTCGCATTGATGCTACCTTTCATGCCGCATTGTATATGGATCGGATGTTAGTTGATGACGATTACGGTGTCGGCAATCGTGCCGTTATTGATGAAATTGGCGCCGGTAGTTTCAAGTACCCCAGTGTCCTGAATGGTACCGTCCACTGTGTTCTCAAAGCTTCCACCGAAGTCAATGTCCACTGTTGCACCGGTTTCGATGTTGATGGTGCCACTGTTGCTACCGGCTTGCAGGGCGATTGTTACCGTCTGTGCCTGTAGCAACCCGCTGTTGTTGAAAATCGCGTAAAGGGTGGTCTTTCCATCGCTGTTCTTGGTATAGATACCGGCTATGTCCTTGCAGTTGTAGAGATCCTGCGCCGCCGACCAAGTGCAGATTGCCTGTGATGCGGGAACGACCGCTGCCGGTGATGGTGCCACCAGTCCAGGTCATGGTTTCAGTTACGGTAAGGGTGCCGCTTCCGCTAAGTTCGCCACGGCTCAAGGTGAGACTGCCTGTGATTGTGCCATCGCCGGAGATGCCTAGTACACGACGGCTGAAAAGGGTCCAAGAATTAGACTGACAAAGGCTTTCCCTGGTAGGTCCACTTGAAAGGTTTGGCCATGGTGTCATTGTAGTAGTCAATGAAAGCAAGGACTTTGGCCTTGAGTTGTTCAAGTGAAGAGAAAGACGCTCGTTTGAGTAACTTGCGAGCCAGGATGCCAAGCCAGATTTCAATCTGGTTGAGCCAAGAACAGTGCTTTGGCGTGTAGTGAAAGACAATGCATGGGTTGGGTCACAGAGAAAGGCGGCACGAGACTGCTTGGTGTGTAGAATACCGGTTTTGTGTTTCCGTCCGAGGTCAATGGCGAGGTCGGATTTGGCGGCAACCCACTTGACCAGAGATTCAGACATGTGAATGTTGAGATTGTCGAGCACGAAATGCCAACGGCAAGCTGTGGGATCAGAGGCAACGACAGCTTGCACATTTGCTAGGAAGTCGGCCTCCGTACGCCTCTCACCGACATAAGGGACAAGGACGTGACCGGTGGCGATATCTCGACTGAGAATGAAAGAGGCTGTGCCGTGGCGGATGTACTCGAACTCTTGCCTCACCACTTTGCCCGGCTGCATGGGCAGGTCTGGCTCTACCCGTTCCAGTGCTTGCACGCCTGTCAGTTCATCGGTGCACACAGTTCGTTCACCTTGGGCATGACGTTCTAGGTGAACTCAAGGAATAAAAGATCCGATTGAAGTTTGATAGAGTACTCTCTCAAAAGGAGAGAGAGATGGAAACAAGTCAAGAGTTGAAAGAAACCCTGAATGAGACACGAGCCAAACTAAGTGGCTATGAGCGACGGCGTTTCATGGCGCAGATAGTAGAGCACATGTTTGGGGGTAATCAAACGCAGGCAGAGAAGATACTGGGCTGGAACCGTAAGACGCTGCGCAAGGCACTGAGCGAACTACGCGCGAATTCTGCTACATCGACCACTATCACTTGCGCGGGCGTAAGCCCATTGAAGAGCATCTGCCGCAGTTGCTGGAAGACATGTGTGCGATCGTGGATGGACAAAGCCAGACCGACCCCACCTTTCGCACGACACGGCTTTTTACGCGTTTGAGTGCGGCAGAAGTGCGTCGCCAACTGATCGAGCAAAAAGGGTACAGCGATGACGAACTGCCCAGTGAAGCGACGATTAGTGCGAAGCTAAACCAGCTCGGCTACCGCTTGCAGAATGTGCAGAAAAGTCGCCCCCAAAAAAACGGCTGAAACCGATAGGATCTTTGCCAAGTTGGAGGAAATGCGCCAAATGGCACAAGTCGCCCCGACCATTCTACGGCTCTCTATGGATGCCAAAGCCACTGTGCTGATCGGTACATATTCCCGCGGCGGCAAGAACCGTATCCTGGTGAAAGCAGCTGACCATGACTTCAAGCCGGTGGACAAGGTGACGCCCTACTGCATCTTCTTACCCGACCATCAGCGAGCCTATCTCTACTTCGCCTGTAGCCGGGTCACCAGCGACTTCATCGCAGACTGTCTACTCGACTGCTGGCAACAGATTCGTGAAGACTTTCCTGAAGTACAGACACCCTTGCTCCATCAGGACAATGGTCCAGAGAATCACAGCCGACGGACTCAGTTTATTGGCAGTGCTCACGCAACAGGAAACGCGCCCACCTGCCGCATAAACTCCAGGACATTCCACTCGCCCCAGTCACGTCCTTCGACGATGCGGCCGTCCTCCAGCCGGTGAATCCAGGTTGCCGTCAGTGAAAAGCGTTTGCCGGTGCCTGCTACGCCGACGAACTCGCCTGTGTGCGTGCCGCTGACGACCAACCGACTCACCACTTTGTCGCCCTCGGCAATCATGTCGGTGACGGCAAAGTGGATGTCGGGGATCGCCGTTGTAAAGACATAGGTGGCCCATCCTTTTTCATGGGTGGCGTAGGCTTCGTTGAAGATCTCATCACACACGGCGATCTTCTGCTCGTTCCAGACTTCCTGCCACAGACGGCGGACGATCGATTTGTTCTGTTCAACTGACATGGAATTTTCCTCAGGAAT
Organism: bacterium; assembly: GCA_016124945.1. GTDB lineage: Bacteria > Chloroflexota > Anaerolineae > Caldilineales > Caldilineaceae > RI-153. The sequence continues at coordinate 11,797 of WGMT01000040.1, forward strand.
TGACGTATTTGGGTGACGATCTATATTTATGTTGCTTTGCTCAATCACGGTTGGTTGACGCAGACATGATACAAGCTCACCTTGATCGACAAGTGACTGATGCTCACCACTCTGAATGTGCTCAATTTCGTAATGCCACATCGTCTCCAAAGGCGCTGCACTGTCGGTACTTCGCCAAAGTCGTACCAGATAGGATGCATACTCATCTTCTAACATGGTTCAAGTCTCCGTTGTGGCTACGGCTGAACCGCTGCGACGAACATCCACTACTTCGAGAGATCGAGAGGTAAAGATCCTGTCTCGTCAATTCGACATACCTAGCAGGCTGATCAACGTGGCGATCAGGATGGAGAGCACAGAGGCGCGACTGTCGTTGCTGCTGCCTGTTGTTGGCAACATTTCCGGCGCTGACGGCACAACACGGATCGTACCCTCAAACGCAGAGGTTTCGGCGTCCACCAGTTGCCCCTCCTCCTGAACAGCCGCGCCCAACAGCCAACCTTCGATCACCTCACCCTGCATCGCTACAGCGCCCGTCTCTGTATTCAGTGTGCCGGACATCCGGGCGGTGAAGGACTTGTCATCGGCATCGATGATCCAATCAAACTCCACCTGCCAGATGGGCGCACTGGTATCGGCGCTGAGCAGGACTGTGTGCAGATTGCCTTCCACGTCTCCGCCGACAGTACCTTCCCATACGCCTTCGTCTACGGCAGCTTTGGCAAAGGTCAGGTTGATCGCGCCGTCTTCCTGGGCACGGAGCGACATAGGAGAAAAGATCGCCAGCACGGCCATTACGACCATTACCACAATACTGCGTCTCGTTTGCTTGTTCATTAGGTCCTCCCAGAAATGGATAAAGTAGATGGTTCTGCACGATGGAATCATCCTAGCAGGGAGGAGTCTACAGATTGTCTACACCGATAGATATTGTCAGGAGATTTTGTCTACAGCAGAGGATTTACTCGACACCAACCTGTGTCGAAGTGATGCCGGCAATGATCTCGTCGATCTCTGCAAGCATGTCTTCAGGGCTCATTGAAAGCGCCGGTAGATGGTGGTCAAATGAGGGCAATGGGGGAGGATCCGGCAGTGCTTCACCTGTTAGCTCCTGATAGCGGCGGCGATGGTCAAAGGTGCCGTCTTCTTCATAGAGACGCCGGTAGAGAGCGGCTGCTTGCTGCCGATTTTGCTCGCGGTTCCTATCCAAGTGCCATATATCATAGTGAATCGAGGCAACCTGCTTTGCCTGTGTGTATTCGGCCAATAACTGGTTCAGTTGCTCTACCGCCTGTTCTCGGCTGAGGAGATCAAGTGCTGCCTTTAATCGAATCTCGGCAGTTTCTGCAGAGAAAGACAGATCATCGCCGCCGATGGAAGAATTTTCTCGCTGCCGAAGTGCGCTGAGCACTTGATCGTTGACGGCGAGTGCCTCTGCGTATTCCCCACGACGCTCGTGATACTGTGCTTGGCCCAACATGTAACCGTTGTAGTAGTCTGCCCCGATGGCTTTTCCCAACTGGATGGCACGCTGGATCCAGTTGAAAGCCTGCTCCCAATCACGCCGGTCTGCATACAAATCGGCAAGATTGGATATACCAACTGCCAGAGCCTACAGGTCACCAATCTGTAGTTTGATCTCTAGAGAAGCCCAAAGGTAGGGTAACGCGCGTGCCGCCTCTCCCTGTTGGTCATAAATAATCGCAATGTTTCCTATCGCCCACCTGGCGGGTGAGCGGTAGCGTAATTTGGCCATGCCAGTGCAGGGCTTGAATCCAGTTGCGCCTGCTGCTGTAAATATTCCCCAGTGTGAGGGCAGAGCGCGCCATGCTCCAACGGTGATCAATCTGCCTGGTGAGTTCATAGGAGCGCAAACAACTCGTTTCTGCTTCTTCCAATCTACCCAGGCTCCACTCGATCATGCCACGCGTACTGGCCTCATCCGCCAGACTGCGCTGATCCGCCAGTTCAGTGGCCAGGAGAACCTGTGCATCCAGTATGGTCAGCGCTTCCTCGTAGTTGCCTGTAAACCAGTAGGTTTCGGCAAGGGTCCATAGCACGCGCACGAGCGCCTGTTTGTCGTTCTGTGCAGTGAGCGTAACACGTGCCTGCAGCAACCAGTGTAGCGCTTCCTCGAAACGGCTTTGTAGGCGCAGGCTATTGCCCAACGCTTGTTGGCAGCGCGCTTCTAGTCGATGTTCTTCGATCTGCTGTGCCAGTGCCAGCGCCAGCTCCTCGGGTTGGGGCATCCTGCGCAGCAGACTATGGCTGAGTAGAACCTCTATGCTGTCCAGCGCCGAGCATGAAGAGCGAAGCGTGGTTTCTGGTTCAAAGCAGACAGCCTCGACGGCCTCCAGCGTAAAGCCGCCGGTGAAAACAGCAAGGCGCCGGAAGAGCGCTTGCTCGTCTGGTTGTAAGAGGTTGTAGCTCCAGGCGATGGTATCGCGCAGGGTCTGCTGTCGCGCGGGCAGATTGCGTGCGCCATGGGTGAGCAGTTCGAGCCGCCTTTCCAGGCGCTCCAGCAGCAACTGTGGCGAGAGGACGCGCGTCCGCGCCGCTGCCAGCTCAATCGCCAGTGGCAGTCCATCCAGGCGCACGCAGATCTCGGCTACGGCCAGGGCATTACTCTGGTTGAGCGTGAACTCGGGCTGCACCGCTGCCGCCCGTTGCACGAAGAGCGCCACAGACGGCGTAGCGGCGAGATCCTCCAGGATGGGGTGAGCGATCAGGGGTGGCAGGGCCAGCGGCGGCACCGGATACTCATGTTCGCCCAGCAGATGGAGCCCAGCGCGGCTGGTGACCAGGATCTTCAGCGCCGGACAGGCAAGCAGTAGCTCCGCGACGAATGGCGCGGCCTCTGTGACCTGTTCAAAGTTGTCGAAGAGCAGGAGCATCTGCTTACTGCGCAGGTGGCTCTTCAAATATTCCAATGTAGAAGCGCTGCCTGCTTCACGTAAGCCCAGCGTTTTAGCTACGGTAGGGATGACCAGTTGGGGATCGGCCAGCGGCGCCAGTGAGACAAAAGCCGTTCCATCGGCGAACTCGCCGGCCATGGTTTCCAGCACCTGCAAGCTTAGCCGCGTCTTGCCCACGCCGCCAGGACCGGTGAGTGTGAGCAGGCGCACCTCCGGCCGGCAGAGGCGCGCCTCAACCGCAGCCACGTCCTCCCCGCGGCCAAGCAACGGGGTGAGCTGCATAGGCAGAATGCCGTTGCCAGATTCCATATTCATGAGCGTGATTCCGCCAGAGTTACACAGTCTTTAGGCACACGAGTCGCTACATCGAGCCGCTTTGGTGAACGATGAAGTAGCCGATGGGTAGGCCCATGTGATCTGGGTGTCCTCACGATAGGGCGATAGGGGTACGGCTATTGTCGCCAAGTTTATGATTTCGTCAAGTAGAATTTTCAAAGCTCAGGAATTCCCCATTTGACCAAAATAGAACGCGGATGACGCAGATTGGGCGGATTCAGGCGGATGTTTGCAGCTAAAATCTGCCCTTATTCGCTTGATCCGCCAATCCGCGTCCTATATTGGGAATTGCTATTCAAGGCTGGCGCTCATAAGGTTGAAAGTGAGCTCTTCAGAAATTCAGCCGCGGATGAACATAGATATGCGCAGATTTTCTGTAACTCTACACAGTTACGCCAGTTCGAGCAGTAGATCCGCAAGCGCGCTGGGATCATTCTCCGGTGCAGTATGGTCTGCGGCGAGCTCGCAGTAGCGCCAGCCTTCGGCTTGTGTGCGAGCAGCCGTGTTGGCGAACAAGGGAGCAAAGGGAAATGAGTTTTGGGTGAACAAAACGTAGGTGCGTGATAACTGAGCGGTGCTGGGATTGGCAACCACAACCGGTTGTTTCAAAGTTTTCAGCGGATGTGGGGTCTTTCTGGGATGGGGTGGGTCGTGCGGAATTTGCCAGCCATCGCCAACTGCGTTTGCCACTTCTTCCATATACGAAACAAGATCAGGCAGCATATCAGCGGTGGACTCACCATTTTTTGGTACAAACGCATCCAGATAGATCAGTTGCCCAATACGCTCCGGCACAGCCTCGGCAACCCCAGTGATCACCATGCCGCCATAGCTATACCCGACTAAAAGGACGTTGTGCAGATCCTCATAGACCAGGACATTCACAATGTCTTGAATATGGGTGTTGAGATCGATGTCGGCGTGGCCCAGATGGACGCGCTCTCCAATGCCGGTGAGGGTCGGCGTGTAAACCTCATGCCCCGCGGCACGCATGAAGCGTGCAATCTCTCCAAAGTACCAACCGCCAGCCCAACCGCCGTGGACAATCACATAGGTAGCCATTCTATAGAATTCTCCGATCTTAGTAGTTCATGATTTTCGCTGCCCCACCAGGTCCGTGACATGGTGGGCAGCGTGAGCAGGTTTTCGTCTCACATGCCAGTGGAGCACCCAACGTACAGTGGTGGGGCTGCACTGCATGGTGGCGCATCCGGCTAGAACGAGTAAAACTCCCGGTTTCAAAATAGCACTAGGCTACTTCCTGTTAGAAATAGCAATTTCGCCACCTGCCCCCCTTAAGGCGAACGAACACACCGAAACCCGATGTGGTCGTTCCAGTTGCCAGAAGTGGCGGCCCCATCCCGTTTGATAGAGGGTGCAAAGTGGCCGAGCATGAGCCATGTCCCACCCCGCGTCACCCGGTACAGACCCGTTTCCGGCCCTTGGGGATTATTTTCAGGCTAGACGCTGTAGTAGTCCGCCTGATACCAATCGTTGACCCACTCCCAGACATTGCCTGCCATGTCCATTACCCCGTACGGACTGGCGTCGTCTGGATAAGAACCCACCTCGCTGGTGTCACCCACGCAGTATTCAGGGTATGGTCGGAAATTTGCTAAGTCGCATGTTGGCGCATCATTGCCCCATGGATATCTGCGCGTGTCATCGCTACCCCGAGCCGCTTTCTCCCACTCTGCTTCTGTAGGCAGCCGTTTCCCTGCCCAGATGCAGAAGCACTGGCCCGATGCCAGTTCACCCAGATCACCGGATAGTTGGTGTAGATCTCATTGCCATAATAGGAGGGCCGTGTCGAGGAATTGCTATGTTGGATGTGTTAGCCGGTAGCGGACCCATATCGTTCAGAATCGTTGGGGATGGCTATTGGTTATAGGGGCACGAGGTGTGGCGAGAGAGACTTTACACCAGGCGAAAGCGCTGCCACCGCCTCTGCCATTCAGTGAGTAATCCAGTTGCATAAAGTTCTGGTTGCGTTGTGAATAGTTACCGGTACAATTCCCGCTCATGTCCATCTTAGGAATGACAAGCATTTAACCCATCGATTTGGTATTGATCACCAGAGAAATTTTGATCGAAATCACTGAGTTGTTTAACCGTCATTCCTTAGATGATGCTACATCCCATGTGAAGATAGTTGAACTGTCGACTCATTATGGAAAGGCACAGGTCAGATAGGAAGACCCGATATTGAGTTTTCTCTATCTTGACTTGTGCCACCCCAGGATCCCAACCTGTTCGCCATATTTTCAGGAGCAGCGATTTCCTTCGCTTCATTTTCGGCTTCACAGCCTAGGCTGTGAAGCCGAGGGTGTTGAACGTTCAGTCAACAATAATCACGGTCGGCGCAATCGTGCCTTCATTGGTGAAGATTGCGTTGGATATATTGAATGTTCCCGTGCCTTGAATGATACCAGAGATGTCATTTAAATAACTGCCGCGGATTGCCATGGTGGCACCCTCACCTATGTCAATGGTGCCACTGTTGCTGCCACCACCGAAGAGTCCTAAGGTGCCACGCTGGACTTCAACGGTTCCACTGTTGTCGAAGGCAACGTTGACACCGGTGAAGGGAGGGCCACTCTTGATGAAGGTACCTTCGTTGATGAAGCGTTCGAGCTGGCCGCTGTTGTCATGGCGGATGTCGCGCTTGCCGGTGAGCTGGTCAACGAAGGTGGCGCTGCTGAGGTTGTGGATGGCGGCGCCGTTATGCAGGGAAATGTCGCCTGACTTCCAGGTCATGGTGCCGCTATTCTCCAGCGTTCCTTCGTTCACTACCACAGAACCCGTAATCTCCGTTGCTCCTGTAGTTACTTTCCTGCCACTG
>WGMT01000088.1 GCA_016124945.1 bacterium
GGCAACTGGTCTTCCTCAAGCGGTGGCTGCCCGGCTTGGGTAATCTTGTCAAGGACACGTACGAATTTTTCCCGATCCCCCCGTTGCCCACGCTCTTGCAGATACGCTACAGTGCGCAACGCAGCCACTTTTTCAGACACAGCTAAGGCAATGAATTGGTTCATGGAAATATTGTCTGCTGCAGCCAGTTGACGGACCTGCTCATGCAACGAATCCGGCAGACGTAGATTTAATGCGCTCATTGAATGGCTCCTATCTCTGGTCAGGTTGAGGTCATTTCTGCTGGGTTAGATGTTCTCAGTTCTGACAAGAGTCAAAAACTCAGTCGGAGAAACAATGTCGATTGGCCGATAGCGGCGCATTTTGAGAAGGTGTCTTTTATCGCCCGTCATGAGATATCGGGCATTGCCGGCGACGGCAAGCTCGATAAATCGATTATCTGATTCATCAGTTTGGACTACCACCAGTCGTTCTGTTCCTTCTACCCAAAGGGCAACACGCCTGATCCCTTCCAGGAACTCCTCGATCTGCTCATCGGTGTACCGGTAGAGTTTGCGCAGCTTGAGATACTGGATGGCTCGCTCCAGTTCTGTGAACACATCTTCTGAGAGGAGCAGATAGAACGCTTCAGCGTGCAGGAGTTTGACTACCTGGGCAGGCTCGCCATTGGGGGTAATGAACGCGCTGATCAAGAGATTGGTATCGAGGACAACTTTCATGCGCCAGGTTGCAACTTTTCTGCGGCAAGTTGTTTGCGTACTTCCTGTTGGGCTTCCAGGATGACTTCCATCAATTCGTCAGGATCGGCATCTTGGTTCTGCGCCTGTACTTCCTCGATAACCTGAAAGAGACGGGCGCGATCTTGTCTCCACCGCGCCAAGACCTCTAGCGGGACAACGGCTACGGCTGGCTTACCTTGTTTGGAAATAATGTAGGTATCTCGCTCGTACATCACTTCATTCACAATATCCGAAAGCTTGCTACGCGCCTCGGTCAGACCGATAATCTTTTCCATTTGGGTACGTCCTCTTGATATAAAGGTTTTAGTTGTGTAGTTCAGGTGCGACGCACTGGCTTTCGTCGCCTGCCCACAACAGCCCTCAGGAGCAAGAGTTCGCTGAACGCAAGCTGCATACCGGCTTCCTGGTTCAACGAGCCGTGGACGATCCCAACGCGCTCACCCCGAAGGATGTACAACACCCTAGCCCCACTTCGGCGACAGACGATCCAACGCGTCCTGCGGCAGTGGCCCCCGATTGGCCGCATCAATCGCCTGGGCCAATTGATCGAAGGTAGAAATCCCCACCAGCGCCGTCGCCACGTTGGGGTTGCCCACCACAAAGCGGATGGCGGCCTCTACCAGGCTGTCGGCATAGCCGCCTTCCAGCAAAAAGTGAAAACGCTGCGCCAGGGCCACGTCGTCGGCGAAGTTGGGGTTGGACGCAATCGGATCCACCGCCTGCGCCGCCACCGGGTGTCGCTCGGCGGATCCACTGAGCGCCCCGCCGGCGAGGACACGAATGGCGATCACGCCCACGTCCTCTTGCGCCGCCACGTTGATGGTCTGGCCGTAGTCCTCAAAGGCGAAGTTGGCCGAAACCGGCATTACCGCGCTGGGGTTGAGCAGGTTGACGGCGCACTGTGCCGTCTGTGCGCGGCTGTGCAGGGCGCGTTTGATGGCGCCGGGCTCGCCCAGGCCGTTGAAGCCCCAATGGCGGGCCTTGCCAGCCTTCACCAAATCCTGAAAAACAGACATCGCCCGCTCTACGTCCTCAACGCTTGCAATTTGGCGCTGCGGGTTCCGCTGCGCGGCCACCAGGTTGTGGAGTTGAATCAGGTCCACCGTTTCAAGTTGGAGGCGGCGCAGGCTACGCTCCACCGATTGCACAATCGCCGTTTCGATCTCCTCGAATTCCTCTGTGGCCAGCCGCACCTTTGTCCCCACCAGTACATTGGCGTTGAGTTCGCGCAACACCGCCCCCAGATTTTCCTCGGATTGACCATTGCCGTAGAGCGCCGCTGTGTCGAAGTAGTTGATCCCGGCGTCGATGGCGTGGGCGACGGTCCGCGTCATTTCGGCGCGGTCGCCTTTTACCAGTAGCCCGCCTACAGCACCACAGCCAAATCCCAACACAGAGACTTGTAGATCTGTTTTTCCTAGGCGGCGAAGTTGCATGGGGCTCTCCTCAATTTATGGAATCGGTGAATTATTGGAATCGGTGAATTATTGGAATCGGTGAATGTGTAGGTTTTTGTATCCGCCCCCCAGCGCAAGGACGATTGCGAGTAGGCGCGCGCCTTAGTATACTGAAAAGTCACTTGGAAGTCAGATGACTAGAAAGAGACACACTTAAAATCGAACAAAAATTGACTGAAAGACAGAAAGTTTCGCACAAACAAGTCTCACAAAAGCAGGTTTCACACGGGCAAGCGGGTGCGCGTGCTGCACAGGCCGAACAGCAAGGCTGGCTGCTGGTACAGGCACTGCGCCACGTGTGGGCGACAATACGCCAGGGTTGGGACGAACTCGGCCAGGAAAGGCGCAAGCGTTGGCTTGTCACCTTCACCTGGGCCTGGGTTGCGGCCATCCTCTTTTCGTTCCTGCTGACTCAGGGCACACGCTGGTTGGCGCTGAATGGCTGGCTGACCGGCGAAGAGGAGGTGCTACGCCGGTTGCTCTCTATTGCGCCACTCACCTACATCACGGCGCGCGCCATCGGTGTCCTTGGCGACACGCTTTATCTCATCACGCTGGTGCCGGTGACGGCTTACCTGCTCCTCCGTCACGGTCGATCCTTGCGCGCCTTTGTCCTGTGCATGGCGCTGCCCATGAGCACACTCGTCGTGGGCATCGGCTGGTTGACCTGGAGCCGCAGCCGCCCTGATGTGGTGTTAAATGGGCTGACCGCGCCGCCGCTCCACTCCTTCCCGTCAGGACATACCGTCCACGCCATGATTGTCTACGGGCTGCTGGCCTACTATTGGATCTCATCCAGCCCACGCCGCTGGGAACGTTTCCTGGTAGGGGCACTCTATGTTTTGGGAACGGTGGTGATCGCCTTTACCCGGCTCGAACAGGGAGCGCACTGGCCCAGCGATATTGTGGGTTCATTGCTGATTGGCGGCTTTTGGCTAGCGGGAATCATCTTTTCGATGCGCCGGGCTTAGTTTTGTGGACACAGTTTTTTGTGGAGACGGCTTGAGGAGACACAAACACAGATTCAGTAATTCACGATTTCGACACGGAGTAGGCATCCTCAGATGCCGGGTAGACCTGGGCAAGCCGCATCTGAGGATGCTCTCTCCGCAATTTCGCAAAGAATCGTGAAATACTGAAATTCAGGAGAAAAAAAGTGCGTTACATTGTGTACAACCATGTAGCGGTTGTACAACAATGTAACGCACCCAATAACAGATCCCAATGACGCGTTCAGTATCTCTACTGATATACGCACCACACACCACGTCTTCAAGAAACCCCTTAGTACGCGTTCTCCCCAGCCCCCGTCGTCTGTCGTCGGTGGTCTGTCGTCTTCTGCGCCTGCCCATTCGCAATGAGACGTACCAGCATAATCAACGCCGACACAACGGCGAGCATCAACCACGGTCGCCGCATGACGATGTTGCGCGAATCCTTCGATTTAGGCATCAGGCGGTCGGCGCCAGGGATCGGGTGGCTTGTCAGAAACTGCTTCAGATCATGTTCGGCGCTTCGGCGTGTATGGCCGAACTGTTCTTCAATTGAACCAATAAAGCGATCTGCTTTGCCACTGTAGCGGTGTATATCGTTGTTGGTAAGACGGCCCCAGTTCTCGCGTGCACGCCCTCGCGTCTGACGCCATTTTCCCTGTAGTATCATCTGATTCATCGTATAACTCCTTTATTTGCCTGTTGATTTGGGCAATGACTTCTCCATCAGCTTAGCAGACCGCAAAGCCCATGACCATCCATCCAGGTATAGAAAAGGATAGAAAGCGCGACACAGACGAGCAGTTGTATCTACATCTGTTACCCCTTATTGTCTATTGATCTACTCTAGAACCGCAAAGAATCTGTTAACCTTGATATAGCCCTATCATTCACCAAGAAGAACTCATCACCTGGCCGACTAAGGCCGAGTTGAAAGCATCACAGGTGTACGCCAAAGTAAGTAAAGGACACTCAGCATGAACGACTTTCTTTCAAAAGACCGACTAAAACAGTTGATTCAAACAAACCAGGAGCCGTGTATATCAATTTACATGCCGACACATCGCATGGGTGCTCAGACACAGCAGGATCCCATTCGGCTGCGCAATTTACTGACCGAGGCCCAGGCGAAGTTGGAAGACGGCGGCATGAGAAGGCCTGATGCAGCCGAGATATTGCAACCTGCCACCCACTTGCTCGACGATTACAACTATTGGCAGAACCAAAGCGATGGGTTGGTGCTCTTGCTCAATGCAAACGAGGCCCACATTCACCGCTTGCCCCTGCCGTTCGAAGAGTTGATCATCGTCTCCGATCAGTTTCATGTGAAGCCGATCTTGCCGCTGTTCAACAGCGATGGTCGCTTCTACATTCTGGCGCTGAGCCAGAACGAGGTAAGTCTGTTGGAAGCGAGCAAACATCATGTGGACGAAGTGTCGCTTCAAGACGTCCCTACGTCGATGGCCGAAGCCCTCTGGTTTGACGACAAAGAAAGACAGCTTCAGCATCACACCGGCTCGGAAGCAGGCCGACAATTTAGCGGACGTGAGGCCATTTTCCACGGCCACGGTGTCGGCGACGACGACCACAAAAACGACATTCTGCGCTTCTTCCGCCGCGTGGACAGCGGCATTAACGAACTCCTCGAAAACGAGTCGCTCCCCATGGTGTTGGTTGGCGTCGACTATTTGCAGCCGATCTACCAGCAGGCCAGCAACTACCCACATCTGGTCACCCGCGGCGTGGACGGCAATCCCGAGATCCTCTCCAGCGAGGAACTCCATAGCCAAGCCTGGCAGATCGTCAAACCCATCTTCCAGCACGACTGCGAAAAGGCCAAGGATCGCTATCACACCGGCCTTGCCCACGATACGGCCTCAAACGACATTCGCACCATTGTCCCCGCCGCCATCGAAGGACGCATCGACGTAGCGTTCACCACCGTGGGCGAGCAACGTTGGGGCCGCTTCGATATCGCCGACTATTCCATCACCCTTGACGACGAAGCCACCAACGAGAACCAGGATCTGCTGAACTTCATCGCCGCCCAAACCCTGCTCCACGACGGCGAAGTTTACGCCCTCCCCCGCGAGGACATGCCGGATCATGTGCCGGCGGCGGCAGTGTTTCGGTATTGACGATTGACGATTGACGATTGACGCGGAGAGAGCACGCCTTCGTGCGGGTTGTTTTCAACCAGACCCACACGAAGGCGTGCTCTCTCCGCGTCAACTGAGTTTCTTGGCGCGTTGCGTTTAAATTGGGTTTGCTACTGTTGGGCAACTGCGCTTACAGGTTCGGGCAATACGAAATCGGGGCTGTCCGCCGTGAATGCGCCATGCAGGTAACGGGTGTCGCCAATACGGTGCAGGTGCAGGTAAGCGCCGCCATCGCTCGCCGTCGCGTTGGCGGGATAGATCCGCTCGTCCACCACTTCAGCCGGTTCACCTTCGGCGTGCTGCAAACCCTCCCACAGCACACGCCCGTCGAAGGGCCCTTGCGCGGGGATGGAGAGCAACGTGAGCAGCGTGGGCAGCAGATCCACCGCGCCGGTGGGCAAAGACGAGGCCATACCCGCGCGGAAACTCGGCCCATACCCGATATGGACGGCATGTAGATCAAATGGCGAAGCCGATCCATGCGACGAGCGTAGCGCCGATTGGGTGGTCAACGAAAGGACCTCCCCCGGCACGCCAAATTCGTTGACTGTGTTCGTCCAGCGCGGGGAGACGGCCAGGAGTGGGCGGCGGCTGGTCATGGCACCGTTCCACACCGTCTCCAGCCCAAAGACGCCGGGCAGCGCCGCCAGATCGGGGCGACCGGCCAGCACTGCGCCACGCCACGGTTGATCCAACAGCCAGGCCACCAGCGGGGCCAATTCTGCGGCGGAAGGTTCGGGCTGCCCCGGCGCGGCGTAGATGTAGTCGCTGGCGGTGGTGAGCGGCGGCAGCGGTGCCCCCAATTCCTCAGCGGCCAGGGCCAGGTAGTCGCGCAGGGTGCGGTGTGCCTTCACCGTGGAATGTCCATGATCCGAGATGAAGATCACGTCGAAGAGATCGTCCATGCCGCGGTGTTTCAGCTCGTCTAGCATTGCGCCCACACAGGCGTCCACCCCGCGCACCGCCGCTTCCATCTCCGGTGATCCCAGGCCGAATTTGTGCAGGCTGCTGTCGGGTTCGCTAAACCAGATCACCACCACCCGATTCTCCGGATCAGCCAAAAAGAGTTCATTGACGGCGCGTGTGGCGTAATCCAACGCGGGCAGTTGCGCGCCGCGGATGCGCTCGGGCACTTCGCCTAGCTTCTCCCTCAGATCGTAGAGATCGGCCACACCGAAGGCACTGTTGGTGTTGACAATCCGGCCACGCTGTTTGCGTGTCCACAGCAGGCTGGCGCCGGGGCTAGACGTGGCCGCCACCGCCACCCGCTCATGGCGCTTGGCCAGAATGTCACCCAGCGTCGGAACAAAGAGACCCTGTCCGTCGGTAGCCAAGTCCAGCGCGTCCAGGTGCTGATAGTTGGAGGTGTCGATAATGTGATCCTCGGTGGCGAAGGGGACGAGCATGGTGTTGGCCACGAGGCCGTGCCGACCGGGCTGTGTGCCACTGGCCAGGGCGCTGATGTTGACGCGGGTATGCGTCGGGTAGACGGCGTGGTGATCGCGGAAGTGGACACCTTCTCGCGCCAGACGGCAGACGTTGGGCATGCGATCCGGCGTCACCAAGTCGGGGCGCAGGCCGTCGGCGCCGATGATCAGCACGCGACGCTGGGAATGGTTCATGGGGTCTCCTTTGCGGGTGGGGAGAAGACGGTGGACATTGCCTGCGCCAAGTGTACCATACTCTCCTGGGTGGCCTGCTCGAAATCAGGTTCGGCCAGTTCGAGGAGGAGCACGCCGTCGAAATCCAGCGCAGCCAGCTTACGCATGACCATTTCAAAGTCGATGATGCCACGCCCAACGCCACGGTGATCACGCAGATCGGCGGGGAGCACGTCGTGCACATGCAGGTGACGGATCCACGGGCCGATGGCGTCGATCATCTGGGCCAGGCGGGCGTTGTAGTCGGCCGCACCCGCTTCGCCGTCCAATGCGAAGATGCCGTCGCTCTGATACCAGTAGGCAATGTGACCGACGTCGAGCGTGGCCCCTACAGCGGGGTGATCAACGGCAGCGAGCAGACTGCTGTGTTCCACCGGGTCGCAGGGATAGCGCCAATTTTCCAATCCCACGCTTGTCCCCGCGCGGGCAGCGACGTCGCCCAGGCTGCGCAACGCCGCCACCAGCCGCGCGGTGAAGTCCCCTTCGTTGATGCTGCTATGGCGCAGCGGCGCATGGACCGTCACCACTTCGACGCCCAGTTCCGCGGCAGATTCCACGGCCAGCCCAATCTGGCGGCGCGCCTCGCGCTCAATGTAAGGGTTGGGCGACACCAGCGGCACATCCACAAAAGGCGCATGCATCACAGCGCGGCCAAAGCGGCTACGAATCTGGCGCGCCGCCGCCTTCTGCGCGTCGTTCAATTCATCCCACAAAAAAGTCAGCGTCGCCCGGCCATCGTGACGGCGCAGCGGGTGAGCGATGAAGGTAAACGCATCGACGCCCATCGCCAACGCCATGTCGGCGGCGCGATTCAAGTCATCGGAGGCGAATTTTTCAATCGCCAGAGCAATGTTGGCGCGGTTCACAGGGGTGATCCTTTCAGATGAGACGGACGATGGACGATGGACGACGGACGACGGACGACGGATGGTGAGTTCGCTTTACTGCGGCAAGATTCTTGCCGCCACAGTGACAGACTTAACGTCAGTCGTCTGTCGTCCATCATCCGTCGTCCATCGTCCATCCTACGCGTCAAACGACAGATTGTACGCGCGGAAATCCGAGTAGTAGAACGGGTACGGGCTCCAGTTCACCGTCTTGTTGACGCCGTAGTTTTCTACAGGAATGTAGAGGACGGTGCCTGGGGCCTGGCGTTCAAAGATGTCGAGCATGGCCTGGTAATTTTCGTAGCGTTTCTGCATATCGAGGATGGCACGCGCTTCTTCGCCCAGGCGGTTGAACTCGGGATCGGCGTCCCAGAAGTTGCGCTGCACCGACGTCTGCGCGCCCCATGAGCGCCAGAGACAGCCGTCGGGGTCGGCCAACACCGACGAGTTCGACCAGTTGGCCACCATGCTCTCTTCCGGCGGGATCGATTCGCCGGGCTGACGCAGGCGGATTTCGGCGTTGATGCCTACGGCCTTCCACATCTCTACAATCGCCTGGCCTGCCTGTAGGCCGTTGGTGTAGTAGGCGGCCTCGGTTTCGTAGTTGATCACCGAACCGTCGTAGCTGGATTCGCTCACCAACTGGCGGGCCAGTTCAGGATCGTAGGCAGTGAGAGGGCGGTCGGGATTGTAGAGTGGGCCGTATTCATCGAACTGGTGACCGCGCAGCGGCACGGCGCGTCCTTCCCACAGGGTGTCGATGAGCAACTGGCGATCAATGGCGGCGTTCATGGCCTGGCGCAGCTTTTCGTCGGCGAGGACGGGGTGCTTGGTGTTGTAGCGGATCACGTGCATGTTGGCCAGCGGAATGTCGCGCACGTCCACCGTGTCACTGGTGCGCAGCGTAGGCATCTGATCGGGCGGGATGTTGGTGATGAGCTGGACTTCGTTGTTGATCAGCGCCGTCACACGGGTCGACGATTCGGGGATAACACGGAAGATCAGCTCCTTCACCGGCGGCAATTCTTCCCAGTACGCCTCGTTGACGGCCAACACCAGCTCATCGTCCGGAGACAGGGTGACGACCTTGAATGGGCCGGTGCCGATGGGGTTGTTGGCAAACTGCTCATCGCCGCCGATGGCTTCGATGTGGGCTTTGGGCACGATCCATGAGGCCCATGAGGCCAGCCGCTGCTCGATCAGCGGATCAGGCTGGTTGGTCTCGATACGCACCGTCAGCGGATCGACCACCACCACGTTGGCGAAGGTGCGGAAGTAGCCCTGTGCGCTGGAGAGGATCGAGTCGGGATTGTTGATGCGATCAAAGGTGTACTTCACGTCCTCGGCGGTGAAGGGATCGCCGTTGTGGAAGGTGACGCCTTCGCGCAAGTTCAGCACCAACGCCAGATCGCCGTCACGTTCCCAAGAGAGAGCAAGGGCGGGCTTCAGCTTGTTGTCGTCGAGGAAATCGCGGCGGATCAACGTGTCGTAGATGTTGTAGGTGACACGGGTGCCCACGTTGCTCAACTCGTCGGCAGGGTCGAGGCCGCCAGGCAGCCCCTGCACACCCACAACAAGACGGTCACGCGTAATGCCAGTTTGCGGCGCGTAGCCGTAGACGGTGGGGTCGGTGGCCATAGCTTCGGCAGCGGCGGCTTCGGTGGGTGCGGCGGCAGGCGCGGCAGGCGAGGCCGGGGCACAGGCGGCCAGCAGCGACACACCTGCCGTCAACGCCATGCCGTGTAAAAAGCGGCGGCGCGACATCCTGGGGGAAAGATTTTGCGTCATGCAGAAAGCTCCTTTGATGTGGTGACTGATGGGTGAGGGACAACAGAAAAATCATCGGCGCAGCGTCGGATCGAGGAGATCGCGCAGCCAGTCGCCGAGGAGACTGATGGCAGTGGTGAGCAGCACAATGGCAACGCCGGGCAAAACGCCGACCCACCAGGCGGTGCTGAGGTAGTCGCGTCCTTCGCCGAGCATGGCACCCCAGGCCGGGGTGGGCGGCTGAATGCCCAGGCCCAGGAACGAGAGCGACGATTCGAGCAGGATGATGCTGGTCATGTCGAAGGTGGCGAGGACAATCATGGGGGCGGCAATGTTGGGCAGGATGTGGCGCAACATGATGCGGTGGGGCGGCGCGCCGATGGCCCGCGCCGCCAGCACATATTGCTGTTCACGCGTGCTCAACACCTGTCCACGGGCGAGGCGGGTGTAGCTGGCCCACCCCGAAAACCCCGCCACCAGGACAAGCACCGTCAGGCTGCTGCCAAAGATGGCGATCACCGTCAGCGCGATGACAAGAAAGGGCAGCGCAATGTAGGCGTCGACCAGGAACATGAAGCCCTCTTCAACGAAGCCGCCCAGGAAACCCGCCAGCAGCCCCGAAATCGTCCCCGCGACAAGGCCGATGAGCGCGCCGATGAAGCCAATCGCCAAAGAGACGCGTGCGCCGTAGATCAGGCGGCTGAGCATGTCCCGTCCTAGCGGATCGGTGCCCAGGGGGTAATCGGCTACACCACCCGTCCACCCCAGCGGGGGCGAGAGGCGGGCGCGCAGGTCCATTTGCACAGGATCGTGGGGAGCCAGCCAGTCGGCAAAGAGCGCACTGAGCACAAAGACGCCCAAGATCACAAAGCAGAAGATCACCGTCAGCGACTGTCGGCCGCGGCGGCGGTTGCGCCGCGCGCGGCGCAACCGATTGATCCAGGCGCGCCAGGGCGCGGGGGCGTCTACGCTGCCTTCTTCGCTGCACGTTGACGTCCGATCAAGTACCATTCGCTCACTCATTCAGATCTCCCAAGATTTTTTTGTGGACACGGACTGAAGGGAAGGCGGATTTCAGAAATAGAATGCGGATTTAGCAGCGGAACCCCTCCCCAACCTGCCCCGAGATCGTTCTGTTTGAGGACTTGTTCAGCGAGTGAGGCGGGGAGGGAGCCGTTGTCGCGTTGACGAAGTGATGCTACATTGGACATCCCCAGTCCCCAATCCCCAATCAATGCTGCATCGGAATCCGCGGATCGATGACGCCGTAGATCACGTCGATGATGAAGTTGACGGCCACCACCGACGCCGCCACCAAGAGGACGATCCCCTGGATCAGTGGGTAGTCGCGAATGGCGATGGCACGCACGGCGAAGCGCCCGATCCCCGGCCAGGCGAAGACCGTCTCGGTGATGGCCGCGCCGCCGATGAGTACACCCACCGACAGGCCGATTAAGGTGACCACGGGGATGGCGGCATTGCGCAGGCAGTGACGGATGATGCTCTGGCTACGGCTCAGTCCTTTGGCGCGGGCGGTGCGTACGTAGTCCTGGTTCATCACTTCGAGCAGTGAGGATCGGGTCATGCGCGCCAGGCTGGAGAGCAAGCCGGTAGAGAGCGTCAACGCCGGCAGAATCAGATGCTGCCAGCTTTCTCGCCCAGAACTGGGAAGCAGGCGCAGATGAAGGCTAAAGACGAGGATGAGCAGAATCCCCACAAAAAAGTTAGGCGCGGACTGCCCCAGAAACGCCCCTGCCATGAGGAAGCGATCCCAGGCGCTGTTGTGGTTGAGCGCGGCCAGCACACCGGCAGGAATGCCGATGAGCAACGCCAACCCCACGGCAACCAATCCCAATTGCAATGTAGCTGTCAGACGCAGACCGATGAGTTCGGTCACCGGGCGTTTTTCGCTCAGCGAAACGCCGAAATCGCCACCGGCCAGATTGGCGAAGTAGCGTACATACTGCACCGGCATCGGCTGATCCAGCCCGTAACGCTGTCGGAAGTTTTCCATTTGCTCGGGGGTAGCGTCATCGGGCAGCATCGCCTGCGCCGGATCACCAGTGAGGCGTAGCGCAATGAAGACAAGTGTCACTACCAGCCACAGGGTTACAACACCGCGCACAAAGCGCTTGAGAACGTAGCGCGTCAAAAGTGTTCCTCTCGTTTCGCTAAAATTACATTGATATACATCAATTTATTCTCCCCAGGTTAATCTTTGGGGGGCAAAGAGTTAAAAAGCAGGCAACAGAAGATTAACGGCACGTAAACATAAATTTTTTGTGTCAACAGGTGTAACTGCAACTTAGTTCGCGATACATAGAGCCAATGTACGCGACCTGAGACAATCGAGATGACAAAGCGCCTGTATAACCAAGGAATCAGGAAACAACCTATATGACTACACGCATTGGGATCAACGGATTTGGCCGCATTGGCCGCCTGACCTTCCGCCACTTTATGGAGATGCAGCATGACGCTGTCGAAGTCGTTGCCGTCAATGACATCGTTCCACTGGACAACCTGGCCTATCTTCTGCGTCACGACTCGGTCTACAACGCGCCCAGAGCCGAAATCCGCGCCGACGGCGATAGGTTGCACTGGAACGAGAAGACGATCCGCTTCTGCTCCGAAAAAGATCCGGCAAAGCTGCCCTGGCGCGATCTGGGCGTGGCTCTGGTGATCGAAGCCAGCGGCCTCTTTACGGCGCGCGACAAAGCGGCGCAACACCTCGAAGCCGGGGCGCAGCGTGTGATCGTCTCCGCGCCGTCGAAGGGGGCGGATCTCACCGTCTGTATGGGTGTGAACGAGCAAAAGTTCGATCCAGCCAACCACCATGTGATTTCGAATGCGTCGTGCACCACCAATTGTCTGGCCCCAGTGGCCAAGGTGCTCAACGACGAATTCGGCATTATCAGCGGGCTGCTCACGACGGTCCACGCCTACACGAGTTCACAGGGGATCGTGGACAGCCCCGCCAAAAAGTGGCGACGTGGCCGCGCCGCCGCCGTCTCGATTGTGCCCACGACGACGGGGGCTGCTACCGCCACCAGTGAAGTAATCCCCGAACTAGAGGGCAAGCTCGACGGCCTGGCCATGCGCGTGCCCACGCCCAGCGGCTCGATTATTGATTTCACCTTTCAAAGCGAAAAGGCGCTGGACGCCGACGCCATCAACAATGCCCTGCGTCGCGCCGCCGACAGCGAGCAGATGCGCGGCGTCCTCGGCGTCAGCGACGACGAACTCGTCTCCGCCGACATTATCGGCAGCACCTTCTCAGCCCTGGTTGATGCGCCGTCTACCATGTCCTTGCAGGAGCACACAGGCAAAGTGCTGGCTTGGTACGACAACGAGTGGGGATATGCCCGGCGTGTGGCGGATCTAGCGATTTATGTTAGTGATTCGTGACTGGTGATTGGTGACTGGTGATTGGGAAGAATGATCGGCGTTTCTGTCGTGATCACCAATTCCTACGCAAAGAAAGGACACAAACATGGCAAGCAAAGAGAAGACCCCGCCGATGAAGAGCAGCAACGAGGCCAGCGAAAAGCAGTTGCAGTTGGCCAAGGAGCAAGGAAAGGCCTACCGCAAAGCCCTGGATGAGATGGCCAAACACGAAGCCGATATAGGCGAGATGAAGCCTGCAGGTAATTTCGTTGTGGCGTTAGCTGTGGAAGAAGCAGAGGGCATGTACCACAAGGTCGATGGAAAGCTGGAGTGGCAAGAGCCCGACAAAGAGAATGTACACATTGAGATCACAGCCTTCGACGCCGCCGATGGCCGTTTTATCCCTGAGTTGACGGTACACGTGACGGTAAGCGATGAAGACGGCAAGCAGGTGGGGCGATATCAACAACCATTCCTGTGGCATCCGTGGCTTTATCACTATGGCCGCAACTGGCAGTTGCCGGGTGATGGAAACTACACCGTGAAAGTAGAGATCGACGCACCGGAGTTTGGCCGCCACGATAAAGAAAATGGCAAACGCTATGCTGAACCCGTAGAAGTCGTCTTCGAAAATGTGGAGATCGAAACCGGCCGAAAGTTGTCGTAAATGAGTAGCACACATCTTCCCAATCAGATTCCGCGACAGGCCGAGAAAGAGACATACCCCCACACGGCGCAACAAGAATCCTTCCTGCGGCGCACGCTGATCGTTGTCACCGTCACCGCGGTGGCGCTGGTGCTGCTCTGGCTGCTCTGGCAAGCACTGGATCTGGTGCTACTGATCTTCGGGGGAATCCTGTTGGCCGTCTTCTTACGGGCGCTTTCAAATAGCTTGAAGCGCTTCACCCACCTGCCCGATAAGGTTTCATTGGTGGTGGTGCTTGTCCTCTTGCTAGCGCTGATCGGTGGCACCATCTGGCTGATGGGGCCACGCCTCACCTCCCAATTTAGCCAGTTGACACAGGACGTGGACAGCGCCGCCGCCGAGGTGCGGCGGGCGCTGCTCCCGTACAGTTGGGGGCAGCAGTTGCTGCGCTGGCTGCCGCCGATGGAACAACTGATCCAAGAGGCGCAGAGAGGGCTGACCAGCGGCGGCATTTTCTCGCGCGT
Source organism: bacterium (assembly GCA_016124945.1). Lineage (GTDB taxonomy): Bacteria > Chloroflexota > Anaerolineae > Caldilineales > Caldilineaceae > RI-153. The sequence goes on from WGMT01000088.1 coordinate 14,221, forward strand.
CACCGGCATCGCCTCACGTACGCTGGAGGTGCTAAGCAACATTGCCGTGGTGATCTTCGTCGGGCTCTTCTTTGCCTTCGACCCCGGCCTCTACATGCGCGGACTTGTGCAACTCTTCCCTCACAACCGACGCCGGCGGATCTGGGAAGTGTTGCGCGCACAAGAACACATGCTACGCTGGTGGCTGTTGGGCACGCTCATCTCTATGGTGCTTGCCGGGGTGTCAAGTGGGATCGCGTTGTGGCTGTTGGGGGTGCCCCTAGCCGTAACGCTGGGGCTACTAATGGGGATCTTTCAGTTCGTGCCGTTGATTGGCCCACTGGTGGCCACGGTGCCTGCCGTACTCATCGCCTTCACCGTCAGCCCACAGACTGCCCTCTGGGTGATCATTGTCTACGAGATCATCCAGATCATCGAAGGCAACGTGATCTTGCCTATCATTCTAGAAAAGGCCGCCGAAATCCCCCCGGCCGTCACCATCACCGCACAGGTGTTGCTGGGCGTCCTTGCCGGCACACTGGGTATCATTGTGGCCACCCCACTCGTTGCCTCACTCCTGATCATCGTGCAGATGCTCTACGTCAGCGATGTCCTCGGCGATAGGATGGCGTTGGAGAAGACGGAGAATTGACGATTTTTAACATCTTTACCATTCATTCATTCAGATGATCACCTGTTTGAGATACACCACACTCTCCGCCACCCAGGCATCTTCCTTCGCAACCGTCTGCGTCATCTCTGCTTCGGGGGCGGGCCAGAGTTCAAGGATGGCGTTGAAGCGGCGACCAAAGCCATGCAGCCGCGCCAGCAGCACGGGGACATCGAGCATGCCCTGCCCGGCCGGCGCGCCGCTGATCCCGAAACCCATGTTGTGATCCACACGGCGGATGGTGAAATCCTTGATGTGCAGGTTCACCACATAGGGCCCCAGCGTCTCGATCACCACGTCCGGCCCTTCCAGCGAACCGAACGAATTGACCGTATCCAGGCAGATGCCAAGGTGCGTGCTGTCCACCGCTTTGAGGATCTCGACAAAGGTGGCGGCTTTGAAGCGATCATGGTTTTCAATCGCCACTGTCACGTCCGCCGCCTCAAATTCAGGGAGGATTGCGCGCATCGTCTCGATTACCTCGTCTACGCCTGGGTGGTGTGTTGCCGTGTCGATCACCACACGCAGGACGGACGATTCCGCCATCTGCGCAACTTGCAGGTAGCGACGCAGATGATCCGGCGCGATGCCGCGTGTCCCCACCTCAACAGCCACATCCAGCCGCCGCGCCTCATCCAGCAACGCCTGCAACGCCGCCGAAGACAGCCCATCCAGGGGCAGATTGTCGGCAATCTGCACCAGATGCAGCCCTAAGTCGGCGGCTCGGCGCAAGAAGGCGAAGCCATCCATTGGCTTGTCTACGGGGTAACCGGGTACGCCGATGGCCCAGGCGTAGGCGTAGGTTCCCAAACCGAGTGTTGTCACCCATCTCCTCCTTCAACAGTGGCAGCCCATTCCCATTTTCTATCGTTGGGACGATTCTGTCACGCACATTCTCTATAGTCAAGATGTAGCCGTCCTCCACGCCGTACACTGATTCCACCTCAATAATCTATAGGAGGCTGTTATGAGCGCATTTGCCAACGCCATACGATTCTTCGAAGCCTGTGAATCTGCGCAAGGATGGAAAGGGTGCCGGCCCTACGTAGCCGAGAACGCCCCCTTCTTCGCCCAGAGTGAGCCACTGGTTGATGTCAAAACTGTAGAAGCCTACTGTGAATGGATGGCCGGCTTCGGCACGGTGACTGCCCCTGGCGCTACCTATGATTTGCACGTCAAGTGTTACGACGAATCGACGCGCACCGCCGTCTTCTTTGCCACCTACCACGCCAAACACACTGGTGAAGGGGGGCCGGTGCCGCCGACACACAAAGAAACACACTCCCACTACGTCTACTTGCTGACCATGAACAAAGAAGACAAAGTCGCCCAGATGATCAAGGTGTGGAATTCTACGTGGGCCATGCGCGAAATCGGCTGGTTGACACCAACTGCCCAGGTTAGCGGTTAGCGTTCAAGGGTGTAACCCTGCGCAGTCGCAGAAGCAAGTCCCCGGCACTTTCTCGCGGCGCGACAAGCACTCTTGCACACCAACCCGCCAGTTTTTCTGCAACCCGGTGGGTTTCCCAAAGTATCGAAAGTCAGGTTACACATGCTGGTATGACAGGCCACTAACAAACAGGAATCTTCAGGCACAGGGTCAGAAAATGTAAGTACTTCTTGAAAATTGATCTGCAGACCTCGTTGCCGGTTGACTTGTGCGTAACTGAAAACTGTGGCCCTACTTCTTCTCCCGTCACCGGATCAACCATCTTTAGTGTCGGCCCCCTCTACAGATCGACCACAAATGTTTCTTGGAGGGAACCCGCATCGCCAACGATGGTCAAACCATACTCACCCAGTGCCGGCATGTCGGTGAAACTGTTGGTAAGAGACGATCCCTGAACCCGCGTCACTGTGCGGCCGGCTGGATAGGACGATAGCAACAATGGCATGTTTACTCGTTGTCATTGCAACACTCCTTTGCGTGATCCTGGATGGCAGTGAGCAGGTTGGGGGGAAGAGTTCTTCGGAGAGGCAGAAACCGATGTGGTAATGTATACGGCCCAACCCAAGATGTGCGCGCAGGTCAACATGGCCAGAGACAGGTTTGTCGGCCGAAGGCGTGTCCAAGGCGCGCTGATGGGCCGCCCGGGCTTCATCGAGTGTGCCCCAATCCCAGTCGTCAGCGCAGGGCCAACGCTCGTCGGGGTAGAGACGCGCCTGCTGAAAAAGGGCAGATGCATAGCCGTTCAGCGCCCGGCCATAGTTGAGTTCGCGCGACAGAGCCTGTTGATAGGCGGCCACGGCCTGTGCGAGGCGATCTGTCCGTTCTGCGGGCGCCTCGCACAGGCCGGGTGCGCTCTTGAGGGAGGCGTTGCCCAGGAAAAGATAGAGGATCTCCTGCCCGCTGGCCGTAGCCACTGCGCCCCAATCGGGATCGCTGGCTGCCGCCTCAATAATACGCAGCGCCGCTTCATAATCGGCGCGATGCCCACCCTGATAGTGAGAGAGGCCGATGATGATCTGCACCAGGGAACGTATGCGGGCACGCAATTCGGCGTTGGCGTTGCTCTGTGCCGCCGGGCGCTGGGCGTCGAATGAGATGGGTGTACCCAACGCGTAGTCGCCCAACAGTTCCGTCGCCTGCCACACCACCTCTTTGGTGAGGTAAAACTCAGGTTGGAGCGTCCAGGCATTACCCTCGCGTTGGACGACCTCATAGATGAGGACGTGGGCGTTCAGGGCTTCGGCTCGCACCACAGTGTCCTCGCGCATCCACAGGACGAATACGCTGTTCGTCGCCCCATAACGTCCCCAGTTGCACGAGGATCGCTTCCAGTTCATCCTTCTGATCGCTTAACAGGGCGGCCACGTTGCGAGCACGTTGACGGCCAATCTTATCGCGGATAGGGTTGCCGTCCTCGTCGACGACGGCGAACTCGGCCACGGCGATGTTGAAGGTGTCGGGGTCCATGGCGGCGGGGGCGCGTTGGCTCCACAACCAGCCGGCCACGAGGACGAGGGTGAGCAGCGCGCTGACGCCGGCCACGGCGAACCAGCGCAGCTCTCACCAACGGCGGTGGGCATCGGGGACAGCGGCTTCGGGGTGAAGTTCGGGCAGGTGGGCGCGCCCCGGCACCGTGTCCATGACACGGCGCAGTTGATCATCTCGGCGCGCCGGCTCGGTGAGATCGACCCAGTGCAACAGTTGGATACGCGGCGGCGGATCGCAGGGCTCCAGGTGCAGGGGAATCAACCGACTTTTAAGGTCGCATTCCTCATTCAACAGTGGTAGACTGTTTTCACAATGATCCAGCGCAAAGAGATGAAATCCCCGCCCAGCGCACCGCGTATATCCGTCTCTCAATTGCGTGCCGATGAACTGAATCGCCGCACCAACCAGCTATGGCTTGGCATCTGGCTAGCGACTATCGTCATCTTGGTCAGCACCTTTATCTTACGCAGGATGACCGGTAATAGCACCACACCCCTTGCGCTTGCGATGCAAATCGTCCTCAACGGATTGGTTGTGGCCAACCTCGTACTGTTCAAAACCCGTTATGCGCGCCTGGCGCAGGGAATCTTTGTCTTCGCCATTCATCTGGCGGTGCCGCCGGTCTTGCTCCTCTACGGCGGGACACGTGGCTTTGGTGATCTTGCCGTGTATATGGCGATCCTACTCTCGATCCTCTACGGCTGGCAACGCTGGATGTTCGTAACCTACACGATCATGGCGGCGACACTGATTGGGGTGCTCTATCTGGACAGTACCGGTCGCTCTGTGGCCCCGCTGCTTGACTATTCGGCCCAATTTTCGACGATCAAGTTTGTGGTCATCGGCGTCATCATGATTTTCGCCCTGCGTTTTATCAACACCTTCTACAATGGCCTGTTGGAGACCTATCGTACCTTTGCCGAAGAGCAGGTGCGGCTCAACGATGAACTCAAGGTAAGCGAACAAGCGCTGGAAGCGTTAAACAAAAATCTCATCGTCTCCCGGCAAACCATTGTCACCGCGCGCGAGGCAGAGCGACGTCGGCTCCGGCGCGATTTGCACGATGGATTGGGGCCGACATTGGCCGCCCAAGTCTTTAGGATCGGGATTGCCCAGCAGATGGTACAGAAAGATCCAGGAAAAGCAGCCACCATGCTCACCGATGTCGAATCGGGCATCCGAGACACGTTGGCCAACGTGCGCGAGTTGGTCTACGGCTTGCGCCCACCGATGTTGGACCAACTTGGGTTACTAGGCGCCATGTCCGATTTTGCCAAACAGCAAGAAGGACGCCTTGTCGTCTCTCTGGATCTGCCGGTGGATGTGTCACACGTCAGTGCGGCGGTCGAGGTTGCGCTGTTTCGGATCTACCAAACAGCGCTCGACAATGTTGTGAAACATGCACAGGCATCCCGTTGTACTGTGCAATTGCATGTGGAAGCAGACGCTGTGACACTAACCATCACCGACGATGGGATCGGCATCGGTGATCTACCTACATCGGGCGTCGGGCTGACGTCTATGCAGGAACGGGCGGAAGAGCTTGGCGGCACGTTTTCCATTCTGCCCATACAGCCCTGTGGGACCAGACTTCAAGTCATCATTCCGCTGTTGGAGGACTCGACGCTATGATTTCGATCTTTATTGTGGACGATCATCAAATCTTCCGCGACGGGTTGAAGCTGCTCTTTGATAACACCGAAGACATGCACGTGCTGGCAGAAGCCCAAAACGGTGAAGACGCCCTTGAGAAACTGGCCATGCTTGAACCGGATCTGATCCTCATGGACATTCAACTGCCCGGCAAGAATGGAATCGACGTAACCCGTGAGTTGAAAGAGCGCAACCCTGCGCACAAAGTGCTGATGCTGACCATGTTTGAGGACGATCAATCGGTCTTTGCCGCCATGCGCGCCGGCGCATTGGGCTATGTGTTGAAGGGGATCAACCACGCTGAGATGGTGCAGACAGTGCGCATTGCCGCAGCCGGCGGCGCAGTTTTCAGCCCACAGATCGCTGAGTATATCTTACGCTGGTTTGCCCAGACAGCCGGCCACCCCGCCGAAGAGAGTGTAGAACTCCCTGTGCTGACCCAACGCGAGCGGGAGGTGTTGGAACTCCTGGCAGATGGCTGCGACAACAACACCATCGCCGACCGCTTGACGGTGACAGAGAAAACCGTGCGCAACTACGTCTCGCAATTGTTGAAGAAGCTCGAAGTCAGCGACCGGCACGCCGCGGCCGAGAAGGCGCGACGTGCCGGAATCGATGACTGACTGTCAGTAATCTACGATTATGACGCGGAGTAGGCATCCTCAGATGCCGGGTAGACCTGAACAAGCCGCATCTGAGGATGCGCTCTCCACAATTTAGCCAGAACCGTGAAGTATTGATATTACCGCATCACCACCGGCAGATAGAGTTTCTCCACCGCCCCGCCGTCACCCACAACCACTTGAATGGTCAAGGTCTCCTCGTTCTCGCCACTGTATCCGGCAATTTCAATTGGATAGACGCCGTCCGGGACGCTAACGTCGACATGAATCGCCAGTTGATGGGTTGGATTGGCAGTGCTAACCGCAGTAACGCCATCCACATCATCGACGAACCGAGCCGTGATTCCGGGTGCGGCTGAGCCTAGATCCGTCGAGAGCCAGACGGTGGGGAAGAAGAGCGCATCCTCCTCATTGAGCGTGACAGGAACCTGTACGCTGCTCCCCGCGACCACATTGACTGTTGCCTGTGCCGACGTGATCGAGAAGGCCCCCGGTGCAACATTGAAGATGAATTCCGGTGAACGTACGCTGCGACCGAGAGTAGTAGCCACAGCTTCAACCGAGATGTAGTAGTTCACGCCCGGCTGGATGTCCTCCAGTGTGACAAAGCCGACTTCAACACCGGTGGCAAGCCCGTTTTCGTCAAGTTCTTGGATGCTGTTCCCCACTGTGATGACCTGGGTGGGCTTGAGTGGTGTGTTGCCAAAGTGCAGCCGATATAGATCCGTATCTGGGTGCCCAAGCGCCTCCCACTCGATGTAGAGTGACTGATCTTCAAGTTCAAATGTGCTGCTGATGGTAGCTGCCCACGTGGTGGGGAAGTCGTTGCTGTGGTCGATCACAATCTGCGCCGCATTGACCACGGTTGCCAGTGGGTCGAAATCATCTTTGGCGATCCAAACCGCATTGGCACCATAGACGCTCTGCACGCCCGCCGCCACCAACGAAGGGGCCTCCGCATAGGTCTCAACCGGCGGGTTCACCCTGTCATCGGCGCGTACCCAGAGGTGATAGGTGCCGGAAGGCAGTGTATTCAGATCCACCTGTTTGGTGACCAACTGTCCACCCAGTTCAGCCAGGTCATTGACCTCATATTCCGCCAGCAGCAGCCCTGCATAGAGCGGAATCTCTTGGGAATCCACCGAACCGTCAGCGTTGGTCAGAGGCAGTGATGCGCTGATCGCACCCGGATTGGCAAAGACCGAAACCAGCGTGGGGCGATTGTCCGAAGTCAACTGCCAACTGACTTGCGTCGCCGCCAAATTGGTCGCGTCAACTGCAACCGAACCCAGGATCGGCGGGCTATCCGGCCCCATCACCGAGAGTTCATAGAAGGTATTGTCGGTGTCACCCACCAACTTCATCTGCCATTGCTCGTTCATCTGCGCCTGATCGACGGTGTAGTAGGCCAGATAGGTGGGGCGATAGCGTACGTCCTGGCGTTGAATGAGCGTTACCGGCAAGCCACCGCTGCTGTGATCGGTGCTCAGGAAGGTATAGACGCCACCTTCTGCCACCGTGGTGGACAATAGCGCTGTGACAATCGTGTTGCCGGTGGTGGTGCGCAGTTCGATGCGCTTGGCGCCGGCGTCGATTTCTACATAGTTCGAGGCGGTTTTGTAGCCAACATTGCTCAAGATGGGCGCGCCATCGACGAGCAGTGTCAAAGTGGTGTCAGCGCCGTTGAAGAAGCGGATCTTGGCTTTGCCAAAGGTCGAAGGTGCTGTGTTGTCATCGACCACGGTGACAAAAGCCGACGCCGCGCCACCCACGCTGATCACACTCACAGTTCCTTCTGCCGGCACGGTGACCGTTGCACTGCGCACGACATTGTTGGTGCCGGTCGCAAGTAGTTCAATCAGATGGTCACCAGGCGACAGTGGCAGCGGCTTGAGCCAGTCGAGCGAATTCTGGAAGTCAAGGTTCACGTAGACAACGACGCCATCGATGCGCAGGTCGACACCGTTCACGGCGACTTCGACAGAGAGCGGCGTGAAGAGCAAACGCGGTGATGCGTCCTCTTCTTCGTCCTCGCCGTCTGTGGCGTCGTCTGTGGCGTCGTCTGCCACCAATTCAAACTGGCTGCTCTGCGTGTACTCAATCGTATAGCCCAACGTGGCGCTTTGGTCGAAGTTGGCGGGTGTCACCTCTTGGCCATTGGGTGTGATCAGGGTGAAGCCAAGCGGGGCATCGGCCACCATATTAAAGATGACATCGCCATGTTGAATCAGGTTGACCTGTGTGATGACATCGGTGACGCCCGCCGCTTGAATCTGGTCGGCATCAGCCATTGGTTTGGTCAACGGTGCACTGACAAGCACACCGTTATTGCCCGCAATGCCGTTGACATTCTGCAGGAAGACGTACTGTCCATCTGCACTGGCGGCGCCTACAATTTCCCCACGGCTCAGGGCATCCTGCCATTGGGCGCGGGCGGCTGCAACCGTCGGTGCAGCGATCAGTTGAAAACGATTGACATTGCCGAATTTCAACTTGCCAGTGTGATCGATAAAGAAGCCGTGGGTGCCAAAGAGATTAATGAAGCCTTTGAAGCCGAAATTGCCGTTGGTGAACTCACCCATGTCCGCGCCGACGGTGGCTAGTTTTCCCGTGCTGAAGGGCGGGATCGGCGGTGGGCAAATCCTGATCCGTCCGAAGCACTTGCCTGCCTTTACAATCGAACCCTTGCGGACTTCCAACGAGACCCTGGCCGAGCCGGTAAAGGTGGCGCGCCCGTCGCGGGTAAAGGCGTTGATCTCGGCACTGCCATTGAAGAAAATCGCCTCAAACTGGATGCTGGCCCGGAAACTGTTGGTGGTGACCTTGGCCTCGGTTCTGGCAACCTCGACCGAGAGCACGCTCAGCGCCACCCCCAGGTCCAGTTCAAAAGGCTGGGGTTGCACCCCCATGCTGCCCTCCAGCGCCAAAATCGGCCCGATTCCCGGTAGGCTCTTGCCTGCTTCGATGGTCACCGTCACGTCAACCCGCTCACCGCCGGGGATCAGGGTGATTTCACCGCTGAGGCCGGTGAGGAACAGGCCGGTTGTGCCGATGGCCAGGCCCGGACTACAGCCAAAACCGGCCCGGATTTGCTCAAGACGGAAGGCATCAAACGAGCCAGTGGACATAATCGAGGCCGGTGCGACATTCTCGCGAAATGGCCCCATGCGTTGTTGAGTCAGCGCATCGCCGGCGGCAATCGTCATCACCGTTTGGTTGTCGGGGCCGGCAAAAATGGTGACGCCGGCGCTGATCGTACATTCCTGTCCCTCACTGCCGGGGCTTTTCTTCTTGCCGATGTTGGGGATGGTGAGTGAGCCATCGGCGGCAAGCACAAAGCCACCATCGCGCTGTTCCAAGGTGGCGGTGAGGCTCATCTCAAAACCACTGTCTGTCCGAATGGTGGGCAGATCAATACTGGCCGTACCGATGCGGATGCCGCCGCTGTCAATAAAGGTCGGCGCGGCAATCGTATTGGAGAGGCCGCCGAACTGCGCCGGCATTTGGAGCAGCGGACGGATGATGTGGAGGGCAGGGTTCTCGTTGATGTAGGTGAGCTCAACACCGCGCGCCACCAACGGCAGACCGGCCATGTCAATGGTGAAGTCTGGGATGGAAGCGTCGCTGAATTGGTCACGCGCATTGACCGCGCCGCCGAACTGAATGTTGCTCACCGTGCTGCCATTGGTGGTGATGGTCATCACACCGGTGACGGTACAGCCGTCACTCGTGTTGTCGCTGATGGTGATGTTCTCGATCCGCACCAACACTCGGGTGATACCGGATCCTTGATTCACCAAAGTAATCGGCTCGCCTGTGCAGGATTTGAGTGAGTTCGCAACGGCATCGGGCGGCGACGGTAAATTGTTGACATTGATCAGGAAGGTTTGGGCAAATGTGCCGCCACGATTGTCCGTACTGGCGATGCGTACGCTGTAAATTGGCTTGGTTTCAAAATCGAGCGTCGCGTTTGTACTGAGGACATTGTCCTCGATGCGGAACAACACGTTGTCGGCACTGCCGGCGCCATCAACCAACGCATAGGTATGACTGTCACCGGCGTCCACATCTTGCGAACTCAACGTGCCCACGGTAAGGCCGGGCTGCTGATTCTCGTCAACTCGATTGTTGCTCAGATTGATGCGGTGGGGGGCGTCGTTGGCATCGGTGACCTGGATTGTAAAGCGCTTACTGAGCGTCTGCCCTTGCGGATTGCGCACCTGTACATCAACGACGTTGTTCGCTTTTGTCTCAAAATCAAGGGCAGCGTCCACGAGCAGTTCATTGAGGACAATGCGAAACTTGTCGTTGTCATTGTTAGTGCCGACCAACGAGAACGTAGAGCGGGCCAGGCTGCCGAACGCATCCGCCTCGCTGTCGCCCAGTGCGGTAAACGCGCCGATGATTTGCCCGATCTGTGCGTCCTCGGCAACGGTTGCGTTGCTCAGCAGAATATCAGAAGGGCCATCGTCGACGGCAGTCACCGTCACCCGCACCGTTGCCTGGCGCGTGTTGGCGGGATCGCCGTTGTGAACGCTGTAAAAGAAGCTGTCGTTGCCGCTGAAATTCGCGTTGGGGGTGTAAAGGATTTTGTTTTCGACAATGGCTGCCGTCCCCGATTGCGGCTTGCCCACCGCGGCGAGGATCAAGGCTGCACCGCCGCCTTGGCCATCATTTGCCAGCACGTCAATGGTGGTCGGTGTATCTTCGTCAATGGTGATGTTGTCGGCGACTGGTTCGGGCGGGGCAACCACCTGTTGGCCCGGCGCGGCCTGTGCCGTCCCGTAGGAAAGCAAGAGTAGGCATAAAACAAGTAGAACGAAGGGTGATTGATAACGCCGAGAGACGCCTGCGGCTCCGCGTAGAAATGAGAATGGGTAGGGGGTTTGCATTGGTTTACCTTTTCGAGATTGATGGAAACTTGTCCGACGACACCCTTTAAGTGCCGTCGCCAAGCGTACCACGAACCTCGATTGGGCGATGTCCTCGCTTTGCCCTCAAAGAAAGTGGGACAAAGTTGGGACAATTTGCAGTGAGTCGGCTCGGATCGCTCACCAACGGACAGGCCACTTCTGTCCTTGTACGCCATCTTGTATCGCTGATTGATCTTACGCCGCAGCCATTAGTCCTGTTTACTGGAGTCAATCTAAAAAGGGTCATTTTGAAAGGAGCCTCATGATGAGTGAAAATGGTAAGCCGCCGTTGCGCGGATCAACCTACAAGACAAACACAGGAGGTTCAGACCCTACTGTGTTACCGATTCGCGAACAACCGAAACTTTTGCAACACCAGAAGAGGACCCACCGAACATGGACGCCACGACCGCCTACGATCTCAAATCCGTCAAATTGCCCTATCTTGCAGGCGCGATGCTGAGCACCTTTATCGCCTTGGTGGAAAGCCCACTGGGCGGCGCGCTGATCCCCAATCTGTTGCAGAGCGGGGGCATCACCAATCTGCGTCGTCGTCACTTTGACGAAGCGCCGACCTATTTGCCGATCCACTACACCGGCGCGCCGGCCACAGAGATCGGCGCCGTGCCCGTAGCGGAATGGCCACAGGCTACCGCGCCAGGACCCGGCTTCCGCTTTGCCACCGCCTGGGATTACACAGCAGCCTACAGCAGCGGCAGCCTCTCACCTGAGGACGTGGCGCAGAAGGCGCTGGCCGCCATCGAAGCCAGCAACGCCGCCGATCCACCGCTCCGAGCCATCATCAACATCCAACGCGAGGATTTGCTGCGTATGGCGCAGGCATCGGCGCAGCGCTACCAAGAGGGCCGCGCCCTCGGTCCACTGGATGGGGTGCCGGTGGCGGTCAAGGATGAGTTGGACATGACACCCTATCCCAGCGCCGTGGGGACATCCTTCTTGGGCAAAAGCCCGGCCACCGAGGATGCAACAGTGGTGGCGCGGTTGCGGGCGGCGGGCGCTTTGTTGATCGGCAAGGCGAATATGCACGAGCTTGGCAACGGCGTCACCGGATTTAATCCACACTACGGCACGCCGCGCAACCCCTACAACCCGGCCCACTACACCGGCGGCAGTTCCAGCGGACCGGCGGCGGCGGTGGCGGCCGGCCTCTGCCCCATTGCCGTCGGCGCGGATGGGGGAGGATCAATCCGCATCCCCGCGGCGTTCTGCGGTGTGGTAGGGCTGAAAGCGACTTACGGCCGTGTCAGCGAATTCGGTGCGGCGCCGCTCTGTTGGAGCGTGGCCCACGTTGGCCCGATTGCCGCCACAGTAGCCGACGCCGCGCTTGGCTACGCGGTGATGGCCGGTCCTGATCCCAACGATGCCAACTCGCTGCATCAGCCTCCGCCGACGTTGGCCGGCTGGGACAACGCCGATCTCTCGGGTCTGCGCATCGGCGTCTTTTGGCCCTGGTTCCGCCATGCCAGTGCCGAAGTGGTAGCAATCTGCGAAGCGATGCTCGCCCACTTCGAGCGGATGGGTGCACAGATCCGCGAAGTGGTCATCCCCGATCTGGAGGCGGCGCGTGTCGCCCATCTCGTCTGTGTCAGCGGCGAGATGGTGCAGGCCGTGGACACTTATCACGCCCGTCATCACAAAGCGTATGGGCTGGATGTGCGCCTCAATCTGCTCCTGGCCCGTTCCTTCACGGTGATGGACTATGTTAAGGCGCAACGGGTGCGCACGCGCATGATTGCCCACTTCAAGCGCTGCTTCGAAAGCGTGGATCTGATTGTGACGCCCGCCACGGGGATAGCCGCGCCGCCCATCACAGCCGCGGCGCTGGCGGGTGGCGACTCGGACCTGGCAACCCTGACCGAAATCATGCGCTTCCCCGCGCCCGCCAATCTGACGGGCCTGCCTGCTATCTCCTTCCCCGCCGGTTACACATCCGCAGGTCTGCCGGTCGGTATGCAGGCCATCGCCCGCCCGTGGGATGAAGTAACCCTCCTGCGCCTGGCTCTGGCGGCGGAGTGTGTAGTGGAGCACAGAGCGCCCCAGGTTTATTACCGTATGATCTAGTCAATACGCCGTTTCAAATGGCCGGAAAGTAGTCTCATTGCCGACTTCATTGACAAAGCCACTGGAAGACACCGGAACGATTAGCATACACACAAGAGTTAAGGTATTCGTGGTGTCACGAGACACGATGTAAGCGAGGCAGATGTGGGCAGACAAGCCGGATGCCTTTTTGGCGAGATCTTTCTGTGAAGCAATCGGATGGAAGGCGTAGGTTAACCAGAGAAAAAAAACAGTTATGACCGACGGTCAAGGCAGCACCAACAACCAATGAGCCAAGGAAAGACCATGCGTACAACACCGGCCACGAGCCGCCACCGTATCGGAATCGGCGGGATTGCGATTGAGAGCAGCACTTTTTCGCCGCTGCCTAGCCGACTAGATGATTTCATCATTCTCACCGGGGAAGAGATGAGCGAACGCTATCCTTTTATGCCCGACTGGAACTTCCATGGGCGCGAGGATATTACGTGGCTGCCCTGCCAGCATGCGCGGTCGATCCCCGGCGGGCCGGTGGAGCGAGAGAGCTACGAGGTGATGAAGGGGAACTTGCTGAAGCGCATCGAGGCTGCCCTGCCCCTGGATGGCTTCTATTTCGACGTTCACGGCGCTATGAATGTGCTGGATATGGACGACGCCGAAGCCGATCTGGCTGCCTCGATTCGCGCGTTGGTGGGGGACGAGTGTCTGATTGCCGCCGGCATGGACCTGCACGGCAACATCTCGGCGCGGCTGGTTGAACTGATCAACATCTTCACCGCCTACCGGCTTGCGCCCCACGACGATTTCATGGAGACGCGGGAGCGCACCTGCAAGCTCCTGCTCCACTGTTTAGACCACCAGATCCGCCCCATGAGGGCGTGGGTGCGTATCCCCGTGATCCTGCCTGGCGAGCGCACGAGTACGCTGGTCGATCCGGGCAAGAGCCTCTACGCCGGGCTGGTGGAACCCAACGCGCAGCCAGGCGTGTTGGATGCGTCGCTCTGGGTGGGCTACGTCTGGGCAGATGAGCCACGCAGCAGCGCCACCGTGGTCGTCACCGGCACAGACGAGGCAGTCATCACCCACGAGGCCGAGGCCATCGCCCGCCACTATTGGGACGCGCGCGATGACTTTCAGTTCGGTACACCTGTGGGCACAGCCGATTGGTGCATTGAAGAGGCCGTGGCGCTGCCTGGCAACAGCGTGGTGATCAGCGACTCGGGCGACAACCCCACTGCGGGCGGCGTCGGCGACGTGCCCTACTTCCTGGGGCGGCTACTGGCCCACTCTGGCTTCGCCAGCGGGGATCTGGTCGCCATCTACGCCAGTATCCCAGACCGGGTGGCCGTGGAAGCCTGTTACGCCGCGGGTGAGGGCGGTGAAGTGGAGGTCTGCCTGGGCGGCAAAATGGATCCGGTAAACGGCGAGTCGCTATCGGTGCGCGGCACAGTGGAAACCCTCTACCGCAACGATCCCATTGGCGGCGATATTGCCGTCTTGCGTGTAGGTGGGGTGCGGGTTATCGTGACGTCCCGGCGCAAACCCCATCACTATCTCAGCGACTTCACCCAACTGGGGCTGGATCCCAAAGAGTACAAGGTCATCGCTGTGAAGATCGGCTACCTCGTCCCCGACCTGCGCCAGATGGCGCGCCACGCCCTCCTGGCCCTCACGCCTGGCGCTGTGAATCAGGACATTCCAAGCCTTCCCTACCAGCGTGTTGTGCGCCCGATCTATCCGCTGGATACGGAGTTTGGGGAAGCAGCGCTGCGTGCGGTGAGGTTTGGGTAGGGATTGGGAGATTGACCTTGCGGTTCGTGTGATCAAGTAAGCCCTATACCGTTTTCCCCAGAGACACCCAAAGACTCAGACAAAGGATAGCGTTTTGGCTGCCCTTCACGTCTAGTTGTTCGGTAACTTTGTCCTTAAGAACGTTGACCAGTCCGTCTTCGTCAAGAGCGCTCGCCAGCAGTCGTTGGTCGCTTTCCTGGCGCTGCATGCCGGTACGCCCCATTCCCGCCAATCCCTGGCCTTCCTCTTCTGGCCGGATTCCAGTGAGGAACAGGCGCACACCAGCCTCCGCAATCTGCTCTTCCAATTGCGCCGCGATCTGCCAGAGATCGAGTGTCTGCTTTGCTTCGGCACAAGGGCTGTCGAGTGGTGTAGCGAGGCGGGAGTTACCGTGGACGTGGCAGCTTTCAGGCGTGCTTTAGATCGGGCCAAGGAAGCTGGCGACGATGAACACAGAATCCAGGCGGCGCTGGAAGAGGCCGTTGCCTGCGACACGAATGACTTGTTGCCTGCCCTCTACGACGAATGGATCTTGAGTGAGCGGGAACGGCTGCGCCAGCTCTATGTACAGGCGCTGGATCGGCTGATTGTTCTTCAGGAAAGCCGCCGCGCCTATGATAAGGCGGTAGTGTATGCTAAACAACTGTTAGCGCACGATCCCCTACACGAGGCGACTTACCGCCGGCTCATGCGTCTCCACGCCCTCAATCACGAGCGCAGCGCTGCCCTGCGCACCTATGTCACCTGTGCCGAAGTGCTCCAGCGTGAGTTAGGCGTGACGCCCGACATGGAAACGGACGAACTCTATCACCGATTGTTGCGTGAACAGGAGATTGATGAAGTGGCAGCAAACGCTGTCGGGATCTCCTTTCCTCAATCGGTGGCTGTCACACCATTGGTGGGCCGGCAGTTCGCCTGGCAGCAGATGATGGAGAGCTGGCAACGCGTCGGCCGAGGAGAGCCACACCTGCTGCTCATCTCGGGAGAGGCAGGGATCGGCAAGACACGACTGGTGGAGGAATTGGTACAGGACAACACGTCAGGGCATCGCCACCACTATCGCCCGCTGTTACCCCGTTGAAGAGAGTCTTAGCTACAGTCCTATCGTTACGTGGCTGCGTTCGGATCCACTCCAACGTGTGCTGCCGGATCTGGAGGAGATCTGGCAGACTGAACTCACCCGACTCCTGCCGGAACTGCACCTGCGCCGATCCAACCTTCCACAAGCAGAGCCGCTAACCCAGGGGTGGCAACTGCAGCGACTCTTTGAGGCCGTGGCACGGGTGACGATGATGGCCCGGCAACCCCTGCTGCTGGTGCTCGACGATCTACAGTGGTGCGATGCAGAGACGCTGGCGTGGCTCCACTATCTGTTGCGGAGTTGCGGCCCGGCGCGTCTGCTTCTGGTGGCAACGCTACGCATTGAGGAGATCCAGGCTGTACACGCGCTGGTAGATTGGCAACAGTCGCTGCAACGCATGGGGATGCTGAGCGAGATTCCGCTGGGTCCCCTGAACCGGGCAGAAACGTCGCAACTGGCGGCCTTCGTCGCCGGGAAACCGCTGGATACAGCGACGAACGACCGCCTCTTTGCACAGAGCGAGAGAACCACTAAGACGGTTACAGCTCCACGCCGCGCAGTGTCAGGCTCTCGGCGAAGTGACAGGCGCTAAACCGTCCTGGCTCTACTTCGCGCAGGGACGGGGAATCGGTACGGCAGCGCTCCTGTACGTAGGGGCAACGTGGGTGGAAATAGCAGCCGCTCGGCGGGTTGGAAGGATCAGGAATTTCACCCTGGAGGACGATGCGGCTGGAATGTTGGGTGGGATCAGGCTTGGGCACGGCGGAAATCAATGCTTCGGTATATGGGTGCAAAGGACGCTTGTACAGCGCGCCTGTCTCTGCCACTTCCACCAGTTTGCCCACGTACATCACCGCCACCCGGTCGGCCACATATTCCACCACACTCAGATCGTGCGAGATGAAGAGATAGGTCAGGTTCAGGTCGCGCTGCAAACCACGCATGAGCTTGAGAATCTGCGCCCGCACCGACACATCCAACGCCGAGACGGCTTCATCGGCGATGACGACGCGCGGGTCAAAGACAATGGCGCGGGCAATGCCGATGCGCTGGCGCTGTCCACCGCTGAAGGCGTGGGGGTAGCGACGCATGTATTCTGGCCGCAACCCAACCCGTTCCAGCGTCTGCGCCACGCGCTCTTCAAGTTCTTTGCCTGTGGCAAGGTTGTTGATACGCAACGGTTCACCCACAATATCGAGCACCGTCATGCGCGGGTTGAGCGACGAAAAGGGATCCTGGAACATCATACGGATCTCACGTCGATAAGGGCGGAGTCCGCCTTTGTCCAACGTCGCCAGATCAACGGTGCGGTTGTCGGCTGTGCGGTAGAGGACTTCGCCGGCTGTGGGTTGTTGGGCGCGCACAATACAGCGACCTAGCGTCGTTTTGCCTGATCCGCTCTCTCCGACTAACCCCAACGTTTCGCCTGCCTTCACCGTGAAGCTGACGTCGTCTACAGCACGTACATGGCCCACCACCCGCGCCAGAAATCCCTTGTGGATGGGGAAGAATTTTTTCACATTTTTGACGGTGAGGATGTTTTCGTCGTTTGGTAGAGGCATTGTGAGTTCCCTGAATGTGCGGATGCGGCTCATTACTCGATATACAGGTGACAGCGCACCGCCCGCCCATCCGGCATTTCTACCGACGTGAGCGGCTTGACATCGCACACACCGGGGATCATGTCTGGGCAGCGTGGGTGAAAAGGGCAGCCGCTTGGGCGGTTATACGGATCGGGGACCATGCCCTCGATGGGTTCCAGTTCCCAACTTTTGCCATGCCCCAGGCGCGGAATCGAACGCAAGAGGGCACGGGTATAGGGATGCAAGGGATCTTTAAAAATGGAGATCACATCGGCCCTTTCCATCACCTCGCCCAAGTACATCACCACGACCTCATTGCAACTCTCTGCCACTACACCCAGATCATGGGTGATCAACATCACCGCCATACCCATTTCCTGTTGTAACTCGCGTATCAATTCCATGATCTGCGCCTGCGTGGTGACATCCAGCGCGGTGGTCGGCTCGTCGGCAATGAGCAGCCGCGGGTTGCAGACCAACGCCATTGCGATCATGGCGCGCTGGCGCATCCCCCCCGAAAGCTCGAAGGGATAAGCATCGACGCGCTGTTCGGGGCGGGCAATGCCCACACGCCGCAGCATGTCAATGGCCAGTTGACGCGCCTCGTGCTTGTTGACGTCCTGGTGCAGCAAAATCGCTTCCATGATCTGAAAGCCCACGGTGTGCATCATGCTCAAAGACGTCATCGGCTCCTGATAGATCATGGCGATCTCTTTGCCGCGCACCGAGCGAATCTTCTTGCCGCGCGGGTCCAGCGCAGTCAGCTCGATGATCTCACCTTGTCCACTTGCCGTGGTGGCCGCCAGGTTCAACGTGACACGACCACCCACAATTTTGCCCGGGCGGGCCACAGCCTGTAACAGGGCATAGGCCATCACACTCTTGCCCGAACCACTCTCGCCCACAATGCCCAGCGTTGTGCCCGGCTTAATCGCAAACGAGACGCCTTCCACGGCTTTCACAATCCCCTCACGCGTAGGGAAATGCACACGTAAATCTTCAACTTGCAGAAGGACTCGATCTTGCATGTGCGATCTTTCTGAGAGTGTCAAGAGTTGGATGTGTCTGAGAAATGGTTTCGAGTCTGGGCGTGATGCGTAATTCGTAATTCGTAGACAAAGCCACCTGCCAATTGGCGACCAATTTCGTAGACAAATTACGCATCACGCATCACGCATTACGCATACGGATCCGCCGCGTCACGCAACCCATCGCCGAGGAAATTCAACGCCAGCACGGTGACCACCACCGCCACGGCAGGCCACATCTGCCAGGGCGCTTGCAAGACGGTGCGCACACTCTGCGCCTCACGCAGCAGTGTGCCCCAACTGACCAGTGGCGCCTGCAACCCCAACCCCAGGAAGGACAACGACGTCTCCGACAAGATCATGGCTGGAATCGCCAGCGTGGTGGAGGCGATGATATGGCTCATAAAGGACGGCACCATGTAGCGCGTAATGATGCGTAGATCGCTGGCGCCATCCAACTCCGCCGCGGTGACAAACTCTTCATTGCGCAACGCCAGGAATCGTCCACGCACGACGCGCGCCAGCCCTGTCCACCCAATCAGCGAGAGAATCACGGTGATGCCAAAGTAGATGCGCAGCGGCGGCCAGTTGGCAGGCAGCGCCGCCGCCAGCCCCATCCACAGCGGAATGGTGGGGATCGAACGCAGGAATTCGATGACACGCTGGATGATGTTGTCTACAACACCGCCGTAGTAGCCCGACATGCCCCCCAACAGGATGCCCAGGATCAAGCTCAAGGTGACCCCCACCAGCCCAATCGACATGGAGATGCGTGTGCCGTAAATCAGGCGGGTGAGCATATCGCGCCCGAGACGATCGGCGCCCAGCAAGTACATGGGTTGGCCGTCCACTTTAGGGCCGATGAAATGACGCGTCATGGGGATGAGATTCCACAGCTTATACGGGTCACCCTCGACAAAGAAGCCCAGCTCCACCTTTTCTTCTGGGTTGACGACAAAGGTGCGCCGTCCTGCTGCGGCATCGACCACAGAACTGTAGCCGTAGACGTGGGGCGAAATCCGAAAGCCGCCGTCGCTGGTATCGAACAGGTGCAACTGCTGCGGCGGCGCATAAAGATACTGCGCATTCACCTCGTCCGGTGCGAAGGGGGCCAGGAATTCGGCAAAGAGCGCCACCATATAGATCAAAATGACAAAGACGCCGCTGGCAACAGCGACTTTGTGTTCCCGAAAACGCCACCAAACCAGTTGCCATTGAGGAGCGACAAACGCCCGCGACTCGGTTTCCTGGTCGGCGCGTTTGCCCTTGGGCGGGCCGAGCGGTTCGTTGAGGGTTGTGGTTGACACGGAATCGGTCTCCTATCCGGTACGTTCAAGTCGGATGCGCGGATCTAGCCAGGCCAAGAGGATGTCGGAAACCAGCGTACCGATGACGGTGAGCACGCTCAGGATCAAGATCATCGAGCCGGCCAAATACATGTCCTGCGAAACGAGGGCCTGTAACATCAACGGGCCGGTCAGCGGCAAGCTCAGCACCACGGCCACAATCGTGGAGCCGGAGACTAGTTGCGGCAGTGTCCACCCCAGTGTGCTAACGAAGGGGTTGAGCGCCACGCGCACAGGATAGCGCATGAGCAGCACAAATTCGCTCTGTCCTTTGAGGCGGGCGGTGGTGACATAAGGCTTGTGCAGTTCATCAAGCAGGTTGGCTCGCATCACGCGGATCAGGCTGGCTGTGCCGCTCAACCCCAATACGATCACCGGGATCCAGATGTGGCCCAACAAGTCGCGGATCTTCTCCCATCCCCATGCCGCCTCTTGCATGCCCGGCGAAAAGAGACCGCCCACGCTCATGTCAAACTGCGAAAAGGCGACCACCAGCAGGATCAGCGCAAGGAGAAAGTTGGGCACCGCCAGGCCGATAAAGCCGATCAGGGTGAAGAGATAGTCGGGCAGTGAATAGGGGCGCACCGCCGAGTAAATGCCAATCGGGAAGGCGACGATCCAGGTGAAGACCAGTGTCACCAGCGAAATCGCCACCGTCAGCCACACCCGATCCCAGATCAGGCTCGACACCGAGACACGCCAGGTGAATGACTGGCCGAAGTTGCCCTGAACCACCCCCGAAATCCACTTGAAATACTGTACGTAGACCGGTTCACCCAGGCCATACGTATTGCGTAACGACTCGATGGTGGCCTGATCGATCTCCTCACCGCGCGCCGTAATCGCCGCCACATAACTGGTGAGGAAATCCCCCGGCGGCAATTGAATAATCAGAAAACTGATCACCGAAATCACAAAGACAGTCGGGATCATCAGAAGTAGACGGTAGGCGATGTAACGTAACATAGATCGCTCCTAGCAGGGAGGCGTAATGCGTGATACGTGATTCGTAATGGGTTAACAGAGTTGGTCGCCAATTGGACACCAGTCAAGTAGACGTATCACGCATCACGTATCATGCATCACGTATCACGCCCAATCAATCGCAACAACTTCATGTTCCAACACAGAGGGGACACGCACCGTCAACGCGTTGCCGGAACGTGTGACTTCCGCATCGATGCCGGCACGCAACAGGTGGACACGCTTCACCTGCCGTTCAGGCGGGATCAGCACGCGGACAATTTGCTCGCCCACAGGGATCAACTCGCGCAGCGGCCCCTTCATCATCATGGGGTTGGTCAGGTTGACCAGATGCACCGTCATCGACGTTTTCTGCTCCCACGCCGTCACATCAAGGATGCCGGGGCCGGTGACAGTCACGGGGCGTTCTTCGTTGGTGGCCCAATCGACAGCGTTGGTCAGCAGCCTGCCATGATCGACACAGAGCACTTCCCAGAACGAGCGGTCAATGTCCCACGGGAAGTAGACAACCCGTCCTTCGCCGAATTGACGGACGTAGACCTGGGCGATGTCGGTCTGGTTGACGCGCGGCCACACCATTTCCATGGGCAAATCGGGGTAAGACGGGATCAACGTCAGCGGCGCGTAGGGGTGGGCGACGGTGGTTTCGACCTTCACCCGATTGATGCCGTTGATGATGCGCCCAGCCTGCTCCAATCCGGCAACCAACGGGTGGAAGAGACGCGTTGTCGGGTCGCGCTCGATGGAGAGGTAGGAATTCTGCATCGGTCCTTCGTAGCCGCCGGCAAAGGATGCGCCAAAGAGATCGGCCAGCCCGAAATCCTGGCGACACTCGCCCCACTCATCGTAAAGCGACGTCTCGTGGGTGGCGATCAGGCTGCCACCGTTGTGGACAAAGGCGCGCAGTTGTTGGCACTGTTCGTCGGAAAGGGCCGCGATATTGGGCAGGATCAGCGTCTTGAAGGGGGCCAGGTGTTCGGCGTCGAGCAGGCCATCGTGCACCATCTCGAAGGGGATGCGCGCCTCCACCAGCGCATGGTAGTAGCCCTGCGCATGGTCCTCGACGCGTTCGTGGGCGCGATCACCGCCGTAGTAATTCCAGGTCTGCTGCGAATAGACCATGGCCACACGGGCAATGGGGGCTTCGTTGCGCAGGTAGGGCTCCCACTGATAGTAGAGGGTGTACATGTCGGCCACGGGCTTAAGCCAGCGCGGATCGTAGATCACGCCGCCGAACTTGGTAAACCAGGGGCGTAGCCCATTGGCGACGCCGTCGGCCACAAAGAGACGGATCTCCTCCGCGCTCTGGATCGAGTCTTTCCAGCGGTAGCGTTCTTCGACACCCATGCTGAAGATGCCACCAATGGGTTTGCGGCCCAACGTGGAGCGGTATTCCTTGCCGTTTTTGCCGTTGGCCCAACTCGGTTGCAGCCCGCGACGGGCCTGCCGGTCGGCAAAGAGGATCTCGGTCTTAGCGCCGATGCGCTTCATGTCGAGCCGCCCCGTGGCGCCGCCCGAATTGGGGATATAGCGCGCATGGGGCTGGATGGCGCGGATCTCCTTGTCCCACACATCCCACAGATCAAAGAGACGATCCTGCCACCAGGCGATGTAGGCTTTGGCCGCCGGATCTTGGGTGCCGTCGGCGCGGCTGCGCGCACGTGATTGCACACGCACCTCGCCGCCTTCCGGCAGATCATAACCGGTGGCGTCTTTGAAGTTGCGGCGACAGTGTTCGCAATAGCAGATACCATGACCGGCCCAACGGTTGGCGAAGATGCCATCCACCGGGTAGAGGGTCATGATCTCACGGTGGATCTCGGTCATGTACTCAAAGTTGTACGGTCCTAACGCGCAGGTGACCCACAGATCGGGGTCGGCCCAGTGGGGCACAGGCTTGCCTTCGGCGTCCACCATGATCCATTCGGGGTGGGCCTCAAAGGCGTCCTGGTGCACGGCGTGGGGATCGGTGCGGGCGATGACGTGCATGCCCAGTTTGCGGCATCCTTCGTAGAGTTCGCCGAAGGCGTCGCGATCCCCCAACCACGGGCTGCGAAAGTGAAAGGGAATCTGCGTTGGATAGTAGCAGACACAGCCACCTGCGCTCAGGCAGGCTGCGTCACAGTGGGCCTGCTTGAAGTAATCCAGCCAGAAATCCACGTCATATTGTGCCGGATCAGTTTCGGTCAAGGTCAGTTGTGCCCAGCGCATGGGCTTGTCGAACCAGCCGCTGCTTGCGGACGGGGTCATCGGGGTTGGCTCCTTTAGGATAATTTTAGTACCGTCACATCGCGGGCGGGGACGGTCAATTCAATCGCCCCGTTAAGGACAGTCGCCTGCGCGCCCCAACGTGTCTCGGCGGCGGTGACGGCACCCCAGGCGTCGTTGACGCGTAGCGTCACCGGCACCGGCTGGCGTGTCGGGTTGGCGATCCAGAGGAAGCGCCCGCCGTCGCCGTGATGCAGGCGCGCTTTGACACGCCGGTCGCTGCACGTGACATGCTGCGTCTGTCCACCGTAGGCCAGCAACGAGGCGAAGAAGGGTGTTGCCTGGGCCAGTGTGGTGGCGTTGCCAGGATGGGCCACATGACCGGCGCCCAACATGGTGCCGATGAGCAGTGTGCGTCCTTGGCCGAAGTGGTTTTCGATGGCGGCGGGCTTGCCGTCTTCGTACCAGCCCACCACTTTGCCCGTGGTCGGCGTATACGCTTGCAAAAAGGTGCCGCCCCACAGCGGGAAGCCCTGTACCGTCAACCGCAGATCGGTGAGGATGTCTGGGGTGAATTCCACATAGCTTTCTTGTGCGCCGAAAACTTCGTGCAGCCCCAGGTTTGGCTGTACCACGCCCACATGGCCGCGGTCTCCAAAATAGGCGGGGCAGCCTTCAGAAATCAGCGTGCCACCGGCTTCCACCCAGGCACGGAGACGGGTGGCTGTGGCTTCGCTCAACATCACCGGCACAGGCAGGTAGAGCAATTTGTAGTCGTTAATATCGTCGATGTGTACCCAGTCGGCCTGGATGTTGTTTTCCCAGAAGGCGCGGTACGCGCCCTGTGTGGCGTGGGTATAGGTGGTGGTGGCGCCTTGCTGGGCGAAGATGAAGATCTCTGTCTCGGGCACAACGATAATCCCCACCTCCCCGCGTATAGGACGGGACGTCCACTGCGCTGCCTGTTCGGGCGCAGTGGCCCACTTGCCCACTTTGCTCACCATTTCGGAACGGGGCGTGCGCGAACCGTCCATGCCGTAGCCGCCGAACGCCCCAAAGAGTGGCCCGTCCAACAGCGGCCGCCAGCGCAGGTAGAACATCCCCGTAGCGCCGGACATATAACTGACCATGTCCCAGTAGCGGATGTCTTCGGGTGAGGCAATGCGTCCTTCGTCGCGGGGTTTTCCCTGCACCTGCGGCGCCAGCCAGAGGGGACCGGCGTAGGTCTCGGTGTGCCAGAAGGGCTTACCGCGGCTGGCCGAGCGGATCAGATCGAACGCCTGCATCTGCTTCCACGGTTCATCGCCATGTCGAGACGATCCCCAGGTGACGCCGTAGCTTTCCACTTCGGCGGCGGCCTTCCAGTCGTCGATGGCCCCCTGCGGCATGTTGACCAGACTCATGGCCAGTCCATGCGCGGTGATGGCGCATTCGGCGTCGACGCTGCGGATGATCTGCGCGCGCCAGCGCATGAGGGCGTGGGCGTTGTCGATGCGGAATTGTAGCCAATCCAGTGTATCGGGGTAGGGGCCGGGCGTGCGCGGCGCGGTGACATCTTCCCATTCGGCGAAGCTGTAGCGATGCCATGCCTTGCCCAGCGTGCGCAAGTCGCCATACTTGGCTTTGAGCCATTGGCGGAACTTGTCCTGAGTGCCGGGGCAGTAGCAGACATTGTGCGAGATGTTGCACTCGTTCCAGATGTCATAGCCGCCGAGCCCTGGGTGATCCTTGTAGCGGGTGGCGAGTGTGCGCAAAAAACCTTCGGCATAGGACTTGTAGTCGTCGTTGTCCAGGCAGAGACCGGGGAAACCGCCCACCGCCGCGCTGCCGCTCATCTGCGAGGTGACAGGCTGGCCGTCGCGTGTTTCTAGGCGGGCATGGGCGAATTTGCGATAGGCCCATTCAGGCGCGGCGGTGATCATTTCGGCGATGATGGTGCGCATGCCGTTGTCGGCAGCCAGATCCAACTGTTTGTCGTACTCTTCCCAGTCGTATTCGCCGGGCGCGATTTCGATGGCAGACCACATGAACCAATGGCGAAAGCCATTCATGCCGTCTTCCGCCGCGGTCTGATAATCGCGTGCCCAGTCGGGCCGTGGCGGGTTCGATTTGCGGAAATAGACAGCCCCGTAGGGGAATGCGGGCAAGTTGCGATTGGGCATGATTCCTCGATCTTCATGCGTGAGAGGCGACATCGATCGCGCGATTGGCCTCTTGGTTGGGTGAACCGTAGTGCGTAGTGCGTGGCGCTAACGCATTACGCACTATCATCTACACGACATCAACGCAAAGTGTTGTCATATCCAACGCGGCGTCTACACAAAGTACCACGTATTCGGATTCGACGGCGCTGGCGTCGGGTAGTCGTACGAGCTAGGAATGATCGGGAGCGTGTTCTTCAACCGGTCGACACTGATGCCGTAGAAGTTGCCGTCATAGGCGATGCCGATGGATGGGAAGAGATCGGCCTGGATATCAAGGATCTGTCGCAGCAGATCCTGCTGTTTGGCATCGTCCGACGTGGCGCGGATCTCTTTGTAGAGTTCCATTTGGCGTTGGACTTCGGCGGGCGGTTCCTCGGCCAGGGGACCTTCGGGGTTGACGAACCAATGGGCCCAGGCTTTGGCCCAGAACGAGTTGCCTGTGTTCTGTGGGAACCAGTAGCGCGGATCAAGGATTACCGCATCACCGGCGCCGCCGCCAAAGATGTGACAGCTTGCGTGATACTCAAACGAGGTGCCGCGCACCCGTTCTTCCCACAGCGCGCGATCCATTGTGCGCACATTCATCTCCACGCCCACGGCGGCCCATGTCTTCTTGATCAATTCCAGATTGTCGATGTAGGTGGTGCGGCCGGCATCGATCTCAAAGATCAACGAAATGCGGTTGCCGTCCGGCCCGAGGCGGAAGCCTTCGCCGTCCTTTTCGGGGAAGGCCTTATCCAGGTATTCGTTGGCCAGATCGGGGCTGTACTCCAGATATTGGGTGGCCAGCCGTTCGTGATAATACTTCGATTCAGGCCGCGGCGCTGTCTGCGCCGGGGTGCCCTGGGAAAGATAGACGACGTCGATGATCTCCTGGCGGTTGATGGCGTGGGAAAGACCAATGCGGAAGTCGCGATTCTGCGCGATTTCTCGGATCACCGGATCACTGCAATTCTGGTTCAAGAGGATGTTCATTGAATTGACAGTGGTTGGCGTCAACTCGAAGAGGTGATAGCCGCGATCTTGATTGTCGAAGAAAACAGACTTGTTGCGCGGCGCGTTGATCCACTGTTCCTGCCAGTCCAACTCGCCGTTGAGTCCTTTGAGCACGAGGACCTCGTTGTCGGTGGCAAGTTCCAGTACATAGCGGTCGATATAGGGCAACTGATTGTTGTCTGGATCCACCTTAAAATAGTAAGGGTTGCGCTCAGCCGAGACGGTGGTCAATCCTGTGCCGAAACCAGCTTCTAACTTCCATGGCCACATGGTGGGGATATCGGGGTTGTTGTGTGGCTCGCGCATGAAGTTGAAGAGATCGACCCAAGTATTGAGTTCCCTTTCGGCTATCAGTTCATCCAGGTTTGTGGTGTTATATTTGGCGTGAAATTGGGTGAGGTATGCCTTGGGATGCCCACAAGCACGCTCGTTGTGGACGCGCGCCACATCTTTGAGGAACAAGCCGTTGGGCCGTTCATAGGTCCAATTGACCGTGAAATCGTCGACTTTGGTTACTGTGAAGCGCAACGCAGGCGGCGTCGGCGTCACTTCGGCATTCATGAGCACGTCTTCGTACCAGAAGACGACATCATCAGCGGTGAATGGCGAACCATCTGACCATTTGACGCCTTCACGCAGGTGGAAGATGTATTCGGTGCCGTCTTCGCTGGCTTCTACCGACTCAGCGATGTTGGGGATCACGCCATCGTAGCCGGGCGTGTAACGCATAAGCTGCTCATAACCGATATTGCGCAGAAGATCGTTGCCATTGCGTTCAATGGTGCCTGTATGCCAGGTGCCGCCATAGGTCCCGACACTTTCAAATGGTGTCACCACGACTGGGCTTTTGGGCAGACGCTGATCCACGGGCGGTAGCGTCCCTGCGGCGACGCGTTCGGAAAGCATAGGCGCTTCCTGATAACCGCCGCTGCCGGTGACAGCAGGTTGCGCCGGTGCTGCTGGTGCCGCCGTATCGGCCGCGGGCGCATTGGATGCCGGCTCAGCCTGACCACAGGCCGCCAGGATCGCTGCCGTGCTTGCTACCGCGCCTAGATGCAAAAATGTACGTCGTGAAATTGGACGACCCACCATGACATTTCTCCTTGGTAATTGAATCGCGAGGGTAATGGAATCTCTAGACTCGACTCTTGGCGAACCGACAACCCAACAAAACCCGACGCCACACGGCCTGATCACACAACCGGCGTATCGGAAAAACACAACCCAATCTGCCCGTTCATGTACGGCAAATACCATCGAAGATGCTGCCGCAAACGTTACCGGTAACGTTTGCAGAAAAACTCAGAGGATCTTCATCCCGGGCGCAGGTGATTTAAGCGCTGCCGGTAAAAGACCAACCGATGGTTAGGTGATGCTGTTGTTGCTTAACTGACAATGAACGGCGAAGAGGGGCGAGGCAAAAAACCAACTACACACAACAGATTCAGTCAATTCACGGCAAAGGAACGGTTGAAAGACGAACATTGAGCTTAGGTTCAAGCACAATCTGCTGCCACTGCCACGGTTCCTGGTTAGACATGGCTATCTTTTGCAACAGAATCTCTATGCCAAGCTTACCCATCTCGTGGATCGCTTGCGCCACTGAGGTGAGTGGAGGCACGAGAAATGGCGAGAACGAAAGGTCATTTTGCCCGACAACCGAGACATCGGTGGGGATGCGTAAGTTTAGGTCGCTAAGGGCTTTGAAGACCGGGATCGTCGTTTCATCATTGTAGGCCAGGATCGCAGTCGGGCGGGGATGGATCCGCTGCATGGCGTCGAAGGTCAACTGATAGCTGGTGGTGGCGCTGGCGCTGTAGACTACCAATTCCGGTGTGAAAGCAACACCGAACTCTGCCAACGCTCTTTGATAGCCCGCCAATCGATCTAGCGTTGGGGCGTGGCTTTCAGGCCCCAGTTGGCAGAGAATATGGCGATGTCCTAATTCCAGCAGGTGACGCGCCGCCAGATACTCGCCTTGTTGATAATCAACGGTGACATAATCACACGTAACCCCAGGCACACGTCGATTGAGCAGGACGAACGGGATCTGATTGTCTAACAAATATTGCAGCGGTGCGGGGCCGCTTTCTACCGAATTGATGAGTACGCCGTCGACCTTGTTCTGGCGTAACATCTGATGCGCCTGCACTTCCATCTCTGTGCCTGCATTCGAGTTACACACAATGATGCTGTAGCCATGAGGCGTAGCGATGTCGTAAATGCCACGGGTCATCACAGCGTTGAAGGTGAGCGATTCGGTGTTGTAGAGAATCAGCCCCAAGGTCTTGCTGGCTGCGCCCTTCAGTACACGCGCCTGGAGATTCACCGTGTAGTTAAGCTGTCGCGCCGCTTCGAGAACACGTGCGCGCACCTCCTCGCTCACGTCCATACGATCATTGAGCGCACGAGAGGTGGTGCTTACCGACACACCGGATAACCTTGCAACATCGCGTAACGTGACAGGCACAGCTTAGGCATTTCTAGGGTAGGAAAGGGTGGAGAAATTGTGAGACTGTGACTGGAAAGGTTTGTGGGAACGTTTCCAGCCCGCCAATACAGAGATTACCATTCCTTCAGGACGCTGTCAAGTAGTAATTTCAGGCGGGAGTGTCTTAAAGTACAAATAATATCAAGGGGCTGGGTAAGCCGAGAACCGACGCTTGAAAAGCTGACGACGCTTCCAGGCATCAACAAAGCGTTTGACGGCTGCGACCCCGACGGATTGCGTCCGTTTTTCACTTGATTCTTGCTTGCACTCCATTCAGGGCAGCTCATCATGCTACCGATTCTAACATCAGTCTTTATCTAGACACACCCAGATCAAAAAAGCACTTGACATCAGCCTTCTTCCATGATAATTTTTGAAATGCATTTTCAATTTTGAAATACACTTCCATATTTCACAATAACAAAGCAACCTCTAACAGGTTTTTTGACGTTCGTACCCTTATGCCATAGTCTACAATTAACCATACTCAGCATTTTGTGTTGTATGGAAATCGTACATGGAGAAGTTTTCTGACCAAGACAATGGCTGAAGAAACATATCGATACCTCTCTTCGACGGTACAAAAAACATTAGATGTTTTGTTTGTGTTTATGACAGACCAAAAGGAGTGGGCGCTTGCCGAAGTGGCCACTGCGGTAGATCTGCCTGTCTCTTCTGTCTTTCGGTGCCTGGCCAACCTAGAAGTGCGGGGTCTGATCGAGCAGAATCGAGAAACAGGAAAGTATCACCTGGGCATTAAAGCATTTGAGCTTGGTATGTATGCCTGGAAGAATCTCGATTTGCAAACTTTGGCACGCCCGTACCTTGAGGAACTATCACGTGAAGCAGGCGAAACGATTACACTAGGCGTCTGTTCTGAAGATGAAGTTCTATACGTGGATCGGGTGGATAGCTCAAAGGTATTGAGAGCAACCTCTACACCCGGTCAACGACGCCCTATGTACTGTACGGCAATCGGAAAAGTCTTCTTGTCTGATATGCCAAGTTATGAAGTGATCCGCATCGCCCAGACTTATGGGCTTCCCCCTCGAACATCCAAAACGATCACCGATGTCGATCGTTTGCATGCTGATCTGGCAGAAATTCGCAATCAAGGGTATTCGCTGGATCTTGGTGAGTTTGAAGAAGAGTTGTGTTGTGTGGCAACACCAATTCGAGATGCTACAGGTAAGATAGTGGCTTCGATTGGTGTCGCCGGGCCACTTGCTCGTTTTGACGATGACAAGAAAGAACATCTCATCCAGATCATGCAGTCCACTGCGCAGACCATATCAATTCGGTTAGGCTATTCGGGCAATCAACTACCGCCCGTCAAAGAATCACCGTAATCACTTAATCCTTTTCGTTCAACCCAACGATTGCAGTTCACACAGGACTGCATCGGACGTTATTCCTGCCTGCTCAGCAGACTGGTCTCTTTGTTATTCCTTGAATACCAGCGGCATACAGCCTCATGCCTATCCATCTTCAGCAAACTCATCGATCTTCACGAATGGAGCGTACAACGTGCAACGATCAGGGGCAGAAGCAGTCGTCAAGTGCTTGGAATGTGAAGGCGTCCAGTTCGTCTTTGGCACGATTGGTCATGCGAATCTGGCCTTTTTTGACGCGCTGCATGATTCTTCGATTCGGCTAATTGCTATGCCACATGAACAGTTGGCAGCCCACGCCGCCGACGGTTATTACCGTGCATCCCACAAGACAGGTGTCGTTACAGCGAGTATTGGTCCAGGCCTTGCAAACACTGTTAACGGTGTGATGGATGCGGCGGCTGACTGCTCGGCGATGGTGGTGATTGCCGGGGACACACCCACGTCTTATATCGGGACGGACTCTTTTCAGGAGACATCGTTGCACTATGATGCTTCGCAGTTGGAAATCCTGCGCCCGGTTGTCAAACGAGCGTGGCAGGTGCGCCATCCTTCGACACTAACGCAAGTTGTCTCCCGCGCTTTTAACTATGCCGTCTCTGGGCGGCCTGGCCCTGTGTTGTTAGACGTTCCTTTTGATATTTTCTCAACGGTGCAAGAGTTTGATATCCCCGACACAACCAAACGCCGAGCCAGCAGTTTTCGTAGCCAGGGCGATTCGAGTGAGGTTGAAAGAGCTGCGGAGTTGCTCTGGCAGGCGCAGCGTCCGCTCCTCTATGCCGGGAATGGGGTCATCCTATCGGAAGCGTCGCAAGAGTTACAGGCGTTGGCCGAGTATTTGGGTGCACCGATTGCGACCACAATGACCGCGCCAGGGGTGATTCCCACGGATCATCCTCTGTACGGGGGGTTTACCGGCGCGGTGGGGACGCAAACCGGCAACTGGTTGGCGCAGAA
Organism: bacterium; assembly: GCA_016124945.1. Lineage (GTDB taxonomy): Bacteria > Chloroflexota > Anaerolineae > Caldilineales > Caldilineaceae > RI-153. Next base: position 45,118 of record WGMT01000088.1, read on the forward strand.
TGCCGATGTCGTGCTGGTGATTGGCTCCAGACTTGGCGAAATGGACGCGAATTCCTGGAAACCAGAGTTTTTCTTCCCTGTACCCAAGGTTAAGATCCTCCAGATTGACATTGAACCAACCGAAATTGGCAAAACCTACGAGACTGAAGTCGGCATGGTTGGTGATGCGAAAGCCATCCTCAAGCAGATGATCCAGGCGATGCAAACTTTGGGAGAAGCAAAGGCATGGCAGTCGTCTGCATGGGTACAGGCGTTGCACGAACGGAAGGCAAAGTGGCAGACCCTGGTGGATTCGGTCAAAAAATCGGATGCGCTGCCGATCGAACTGGCGCGGGTTGTGCATGAGGTGCGGACGGCATTACCACGCGATGGTTATGTCCTGGCTGGGGTGGGTCCTCGTCACCTTGTGGCGCAGCAGTTTGATATTTTTGAGCCGGGCACTTGCATTATCAACAACGGGCATGGAACGATGGGCTTCTCGCCAGCGGCAGCTTTGGGCGTCAAATTGGCTCATCCAGACAAAGCGGTTATCAACATTGTGGGCGATGGTGAATTTCGTTCGGTGAGCCAGGTGCTGTTGCCGGCCGTAGAACATGGGATCAACGTGGTGTGGCTGATCCTCAATAACTATGGGTTTAACATTATTGAGTTGTATCAAAAACGCCACTATGAACGGCTTATTGGGACCGAATTCAAAATCGAGGGAACAGACCAACCCTTCAACCCTGATTTTAAGGCGATGGCCGAAGCACATGGTGCAGGCGGAATTGTTGTGAACACCATCGAAGAGCTACAGAAGGCGCTTGCCACCGCTTTGGCCGCCGACAAGCCCTACGTGCTCGACGTGCGCGTGACTCGGGAACCACGAATTCTAGGCAGTGGACAGTGGGATGCCAATCGACTGTTGCCGATTGGCTTTAATCTCTAGCACTCACATACGTCTGGTGAAAGAATCGTACATGCAACTTGCACTTTCTAGTTACGAATTCAAAACGAATTCAGTGAACGACCTCGTCTTGATGCTCGCGAATCTGGGCGTAGAGCATGTAGAGCTGTGGCCACATACATTGGACGGCACAACACCGGAGCAAGTGCGCCGGATCTTCGACCGGGCCGGCATCAAGGTAAGTTGCGTGAGTGCACAGTCGCGTTATCGACTCAATTCCGAGGAGACAGCCGACGCGCAGCAGGCGATTTTCAACGCGATTGAGCTGGCTTCATTCTTCGGCGCCGACTTCGTCACCACTTATCTGGGGACCAAACAGCTACAGGATCCCCATGCTGTACTTGCCTTCTACAAGGAAAATCTGCAACCCTGTCTCGACATGGCAGCACAACATGGCATCACGATTTTGCTTGAGAATATGTTTGATTATCGGCAGGAAGATCTTAACGGCACAGCGCTCGTACGCACGCCGGAAGGTCTGCGCTCGATCTGCGAGTCGTTCGACGCGGCTACCTTTGGGCTGACATACGATCCGGCCAACTTCTATCTTGCCGGTGTTGAGTCTTTTCCTTTTGCTTATGAAGCGCTGCACAAGTACATCCGCAATGTGCATGTCAAAGACGCGTACAAGTACGTGGAATGGTTACATGGCAGTAGAGACGGATTGCCCGTATGGCCTGATTCGATCACGGGCCTCTATGTCAGCGTCCCCCCCGGCAAGGGCGCAGTGAACTGGCATGCAATTCTGCACCGGCTACACCATGATCAGTACGCCGGCTTCTTAACCGTTGACATCCTCACAACCCCCAGTGGCTTTCAATCTGCATACCGAGAGACAGTTCAGTACCTTCAGTCGTTGCTGCAAGAGCAGAACGGCTAGAGTCGGCACTCATCGTAGGAGGTTGCCTATCGATCGTATAGCCTTTCGGTCGATTCAATCGTCATCGAACATTACATTGTCTATCTGAGGAGGTAGGGAAATGGCACGCGCTCGATCTTGGCTAGGGAGATTTGTTCTGCTTGGGGTCCTCGTTTTTGTTTTGGCTGCTTGTGCGGTCTCGCCCAGCACCACCACACCCGCTGTCGATTCTGAGAACCAACCCGCTGCTACAGCAAGTGAAGAAATGTCATCAGAACCGATGGATTTAACGGTTGGGGATGTCTTCTTCTACAATCTGGGTTTTGATCCACCTTTGGTTGCCTCATTCTTCGAGTACCGTGTCGCTTCGCAGCTCTATGACAGACTCACCGCTTGGGATGGTCAAGCGTTGGCTGGGGGCGGGGCTGCCACGCCGGCACCAAGTGTTGCCGAGTCATGGACTCTTTCAGACGATGGACTGGAATATATTTTCACGATCCGCTCAGGCATCGAGTTTTCATCAGGTCGCCCGCTAACTGCATCATCTGTGAAAGCTTCGTTTGAACGAACCATTGCTGTGCTTGAAACGGCAGGGACAATCTCCCGATTTGGCTGGCTAACTTCGGTTACCGGCATGGAAGCGCCCGACGACAGTACCTTCGTGCTGACACTGGCAGAGCCGTATGCACCACTGCTTGCGGCCCTGGCGTCGGTGAACTTCGGCATTGTTGACGTAGAAGAAGCAATGGCCAATGAAGTTGACGGCGACCGTGGCGCAGCCTGGATGGCGCAGCACTCAGCAGGCAGTGGTCCTTTTGTCTTTGAAGAATTTACGCCTGAACAGCGACTGGTCTTACGACGCAGCCCCACCTACTGGGGCGGCTTTGACAATGTCCAACCGGCATTTGAACGGGTGATCTTCGCCCACATTCCTGAAAATGCGACACGTGAGCTGATGATCGGCTCCGGCGAATTGGACATTGCCTTAGGCCTCGATCCAACCTCGCTCACTGTGCTGGCAACAAACAGCAATGTCCGGGTTGAACAGTTCCCGACCCTACAAACATGCAACTTCCTGGTTGATTTGCGTGCAGAGCAGATCGCGACCAATTACCCCAAAGTCTTGCAGGCGCTTCGTTACTCGATTGATTATGAAGGATTCCGCAACATTGTGGCGGGTGGACTGGCGCAAGTTCGTCTGACGAACTTCCTCCCAGGCATGGCCGGCTACGACGCGGCACAGGACAGCGCCTATACATTTGACCCAGAGAAAGCGAAAGCGCTCCTGGCCGAAGCAGGTTATGCCGATGGTTTCGAGGTGACGATCCAGAGCCGTCCTGGCGGTTGTGGCTCGGTGAGCTATGCCAGAGCGTCAGAGTTCTGGCAGCAAAATCTGGCTGAGGTTGGAATTACGGCGCAGATCATCGAGACAACCGGCGCCAATTTCTGGGGTTCGATTATCGAAGGCACCTTCCGCGACTATGGCTTGAGTGTAGTCGGTGCAACCTTCCTCGATGCCGACCAGCCGGCCACGGTACGTGCCGTACAGGAATCGCAACTGCTGGGCTGGAAGGAGATCAATGCCGAGGCGGCCACCCGCGCCGAGGAATTGACCACACAAGGACGGGCAGAATCGGATCCTGCGGCGCGGCAAGCCATCTACGCAGAGATTGCGCAACTGATGCTGGATTCTTCGCCCTACATTACATTCCTGCAAGTACAGGATGCGGTGACCGTCGAAAGCTCGTTGAGCGGCCTGGTGTCTGTGCCGGGCTTCTTCCCGATTGAACTACGCTATGTGAACAAGTAGCCGTCCTGAATTGGGATTCACGGCGTTGTTCATTCAGGTAGGTTGAGCCAGAATCTTCACACTCTTGCATGTATGCAGTTTTGTGACATGCAAGAGTGTGAACTATCTATTCAATTCGCCAAAGACGAGCGCACATGGCCTCTTTCATCTTACGTCGCTTGATGCTACAGATCTTCGTCTTGTTTGGTCTGTCGTTGCTGACCTTCATTTTAATGTTCTACCTGCCCGGCGATCCTGCCGCTTCACTGGCTGTCAGTTCGGGCAGTGCGTTGAGCAGAGATACTGTAGAGATGTTTCGGGAGCGCTGGGGGCTGGATCGTCCGTTCCATGAGCAGTACCTGACCTATGTGGGCAACATCTTGCGCGGCAACTTAGGGATGTCGTTAGCAACAAATCGCCCGATTGTGGATGAGTTGCGTATGTTCTTCCCGGCAACCCTGGAATTGGCGTTGGCTGCCGGCCTGATCGCCTTTGTGGCCGGTGTGCCTGCTGGTATTATGTCGGCCGTCTGGCGCAATTCATGGATCGATCACACTGTTCGCGTTATCTCATTGTTTGGCGTCTCCATGCCGATCTTCTGGGTGGCCATTCTTTGCCTATACCTCTTCTACTTTCAATTGGGCTGGTTCCCGGCGGCCCAGCGCATCGGGCTGACCATGTCCCCGCCGCCAACCGTTACTGGACTTTACACGGTTGACAGCATCTTTGCCGGTGATTGGCGGCTTCTACGCGTGTCGATACACCATCTGATCCTGCCGTCTGCGCTGCTGGCTTTTTCTGCGGTGGGATTGATTGCTCGCATTACCCGCGGCAGTATGCTTGAGGTGTTGAGCACAGACTATGTGCGCACAGCCCGCGCCAAAGGGCTGCCACAGATCTCTGTGCTGTTTCGCCACGCCCTACGCAATGCCATGATTCCCACGATGACAGCACTAGGCTTGTTGATTGGGAGTCTGTTGTCGGGCGCGGTGTTGACTGAAACAATCTTCGCCTGGCCTGGGATCGGACGGTTTGCCGTGCAGTCAATCTTTGCCCTTGACCGTCCCGTGGTGATCGCCGTAACGCTGTTGATTGGGGTGGTCTACTCGTTTGTCAATCTTGGTGTTGATATTATCGTAGCCTATCTCGATCCACGGGTGACCTACTAATGCAGATTCCAGCGTTGAACTCTGGTGCGCAGCACACAAAGCCGATCCCGGCGAAGTCCAGCACGTCGCGCAGCGTGTGGCATCGGATCCGCCGAACTTTGCGATCACAGCCAACCGGCGCGATCGGGCTTGTTATCCTGTTAATCTATGTGGTCGTGACCTTATTGGGTGACTTCATTGCGCCCTATGGTTACGAAAAAATGGGGGTTGGCCCCATCCTTGCACCGCCAACGCTGGCGCATCCTTTTGGCACAGACGATTTTGGGCGCGATATTTTCAGCCGCGTGATTATCGGTGGCCGGATTAGCCTGCGGGTGGGCTTAATTGTCGTTGTAGTGGCGGGCAGTATCGGCTCGGTGATCGGTTTAATCAGCGGATTCTACGGCGGGTGGATCGACGAAGTGGTCATGCGCATCACCGACATCTTTCTGGCTGTGCCGTCTTTGGTGCTTGCGCTGGCGATTGCCACGGCGATGGGACCCAGCATCGAGAATGCCATTATCGGGATTGCCGCTGTTCGGTGGACCACCTACGCCCGTTTGATGCGCAGCAGTGTGTTGGTTGAGAAAATGCAGGACTATGCACTGTCGGCGCGCGCCGTTGGCGTGCCTACCTGGCAGATCCTGTTTCGGCATTTGCTGCCCAACAGCTATACACCTGTCCTTGTACAGGCAACACTGGACTTTGGCATGGCGATCCTGTTGGCGGCAGGGTTGAGCTTTGTTGGCGCTGGGGCACAGCCACCAACACCGGAATGGGGGGCGTTGGTCTCATCGGGGCGCAAATTTGTACAATCGGCCTGGTGGGTTGCTACCTTCCCTGGCCTGGCGATTTTCGGCGCCGTGCTCTCGTTCAATCTGGTAGGGGACGCGCTGCGCGATGCACTGGATCCCAGGTTGCGGCATGAGTCTTAATTCAGTCATCCTAACAAAACCACAATCACCATTGGCATAGGAATGATATGGCATCAAACCTGTTGGCCGGCGTAGGACGCGTCAACATCACCCCACCCCTGGGTGTGGACATTATGGGAACCTCGCGGCGCTGGCAACATGCCCAGGGCATCCACGAGGATCTGCTGGCGACTTGTCTTGTGTTGCGGGCGGAGGCAACTTGTGTGGTTTTGGTCTCTTGTGATCTTCTCGTGATCCCCGATCCCACGGCTCAGGAGTGGCGCACGCGCATTGCCCAGATCGTAGGCACAGAGCCAGGCTGTGTGCTGCTCGGCTGTACCCACACACACAATGGGCCGGCGACTTCACCCCACATGCCCAAAATTGGCGGCGATCAAACGAGCCTGAATGCTGCCGAACACGCTTATATCGCCCATCTCGGCCATCAACTGGAGAGCGCGGCGTTTGCTGCCACTTCAGCTTTGAAACCGGCGCGCCTTGCCGCGGGCGTCGGCAAAGCGGATCTCAACATCAACCGCAGAGAGATGCTGCCCGACGGGCGCACCGTCATCGGGCGGAATATTGATGGTCCTTGCGATGAGGATGTGAGTGTGTTGCGCATCGACACAGAGGACGGCGCGCCGCTGGCCGCAGTGGTCACCTACACCTCGCATCCTGTCATCTCACCCCATAGTCACCTCATCAGCCCAGATTTTGTGGGATCAACCCGGCGCGTCGTTGAACAACTGACCAGCGCGCCACTCTTGTTTTTCACAGGCGCCGCCGGGAACATCAACAACCGCAATTATCTCGAAACAGATTTACGAATTGTCGAGCGTGTAGGCCGTCAACTCGGCTGTGAGGCAGCACGTGTCTTCCTGGGGTTGAAACCACAGCCGACTGAAGTCAGACCAGATTTCATCCAGTCTGTATCCAGCTTGAAGATTTACCCAGAGGTGCCGGTTGACGAACCAGCCATCCGCTGTATGGCTGTAGCCAATGCTGATCTTCAGCTAGACCTTGAGCCTTTGCCGACTGTCGAAGAAGCCGAACAGATTGCCGCGGAAAAACAACGGATCGTGACGAAATTGACAGAGGAAGGCGCCGAGAAGACAGCCATCAATCCTGCCATTTATCAGTGGCTGTGGGCGCAATCTACGCTGAACGGCATGCGCACAGGTGCAGCGCCGACGTCGATTCACGCCGAGATTCAGGTGATGCGCATAAACGACATAGCCCTGGTGGCTGTGCCTGGGGAAGCGTTCGTTGAAATCGCATTACAGGTAAAAGCCCAGTCGCCTGCCGTCACCACCATTTTCGTTGGGTATGCCAACGGCGCGATTGGTTATATCCCCATGCGCGAGGATTACACACGGGGTGGCTATGAAGTGCGTGAGGCCCACAAAGGGTATGGTCTCCCGGCAGCCCTGGGGCGCGGTTCAGCAGAACAGATCGTCGACACCTGCTTGCAGTTGCTGCGCGAACTATGGGAACAGTAAAGAGTCAATCAGAACGATCAAACTCGGCTGAAAAGGCCGGAAGGATGACACCTTATGGCGATGCTGTCTACAAAATCACTGCCTGAACTGAGCGACAACGAGGTGCCTGTTGTCCACACCGAATTGCCAGGTCCGAAATCGCGTGCGTTGTGGGAGCGGGAACGGATCTACAGTTCACCCGGCCTATCGGCGCTGGCGACCCTGTCACAGCTTGTGTTGGACGAAGGGTATGGCGCTTTGATCCGCGATGTGGACGGCAACGTCTTTATCGACTTCTCGATGGCCATGATTGGGGTCAGCACAGGCCATCTCCACCCCAAGATCACCGCCGCCCTCCACGAAGAATTGACGCACTTCCTTCATACCTATGACATGGCAAGCACGGCACGTGTAGAATTCTTTGAGCTTCTGGCTTCCATCATGCCCGAGCAGTTGCGCATGTTTCAGATGTATAGCGGCGGCACCGAAACCGTTGAAGCCGCGCTGCGTCTGGCCAAATCGGCCACGGGGCGTTATGAATTCATTGGCCTCTATCGGGGTTTTCATGGCAAGTCGATGGGATCCCTGGGCCTGATGGGTATTGGCTACAAAAATGGCTTTGGTCCGCGTGCGCCTGGCTTCATGCTCACCCCCAATGCCTACTGCTACCGCTGCCCCCTGAAACTCACCTATCCAAGTTGTGGCGTCGCCTGTGCCGACATGATCGAAGAGGTCTACGCCAATGAATCTATGGGGCAGGTGGCCGGTGTGGTGATCGAGCCGATTCAGGGCGCTGGGGGCATTATCGTGCCGCCGGCGGAATTTATGACAAAGATCGCCGACTTCTGCCGCCGCCAGGGTTTGCTCTTGATCGTAGACGAAATCTTCTCCGGCGGTGGCCGTACCGGCAAGATGTGGTCGTTCGAGCATTTCGATATAGCACCCGACATTGTCACCTTGGGCAAGGGGATTGGCTCTGGGTATCCTGTGGGCGTGGTGGCATCTTCTGAACCGGTGATGCGAGAAGCCCCCTGGGCACAACCGGGCGGCGGATCCACCACCTTTGGTGGAAACAACATGGCGGCGCGGGCGGCCCAGGCCACACTCCAGACGATCCTGGAAGAGGGGCTAAGTGAGCACGCTGCCGCTCTAGGCGCACACATGCTCACGCGGCTGCGTGAGATGCAGGCTCGTCATCCAATCATGGGGGATGTACGGGGATTGGGGCTTGTCCTTGGGGTTGAGTTTGTACGCGACCCGGTAACGAAGGAAGTGATTAGTGCACAGGAAGCAGCGTTTCTCTTCCACGCCTGCCTGCGACGTGGCCTCATGTTGCCCACTGCCACATCCACCTTGCGTATCATGCCGTCGTTGGTGATCAGCCAGGAATTGGCAGACAAGGGGCTGGATATTCTGGAGGAAGGCATCGATGAATTGGAAAAATGGATGGAAATCTAGCGGTGTCTTTGCATCCACAACCGAGATCGGGGGGAATCCTATGTCGCTTGCTGAGGCTGTGCTTCAAGAACTGAAAAAGTGTGACGTCCACTGGCTAACCTGGTTGCCCGATAGTGAGACAAGCACGATGTATCAACTGATTACCAGTGATCCGGATCTCCAACTGGTTCAGGTCTGCCGAGAAGATGACGCGATTGGGGTATGCTCGGGCTTGCTCAAAGGTGGCGCAAAAGCGGCTGTACTGATCCAAAACACAGGACTGATGAATGCAGTGGATGCCCTGCGCGGTATCCCCATTCGCGAGCGCCAGCCGATGCTTTTGCTCGTTGGTTACCGAGGCTATCGCGGACTTGTTGAGAAAGCCGCCGTTGTTGATACAGCCGCCATCTACACCGAACCGCTCCTGAATGCCTATGGTGTGCCCTACTACCTGATCGACGGTCCTGCGCAAATAGGGCGCATCAGCCTTGCCTATGCCGAAGCCGAACGAAGACAGGGCCCTGTGGTGGCCCTGATTACACGCGAATATGAGTGAGGTTAAGGGATGAAACGTTCTGATGTGCTTTCGTTGTTGAGCCAAAGACGTAGCGAAGAATTTGTTGTCACCACCATGAGTACGTTCCTGGAATGGCCTCGTTACTCGAAGAGTGAATTGGATCACTACGACGGCGACGCCATGGGGCAGGCGTCCGCGGTCGGGCTGGGCATGGCCCTGGCACAGCCCAAGCGCCCCGTTTGGGTGCTAAACGGAGACGGCAGTCAGTTGATGGCGCTTGGCTCTCTGATCACAGTCGCCAACATGGCGCCGCCCAATCTGTTTATCTTCATCTTTCGCAATGATTGTTACGAGATCACCGGCGGGCAACCTCTGCCGGGGCGCGGCCTGATTGACTTCTCTGCAATTGCCCGTGGCTGTGGTTTCGAGCGCACTTATCGATTCAATGATATCGAGGAGTTAGAGCAATCATTTGCAGAGGTCACCGGCGGCGTCGGCCCTGTCTTGATCGATCTGTGGATTGAAGCACCCTGAGTTACATCCAACGTGGTTAAGTCGAAGGAGCATGGAAATGCCTCTCTCTGGTGGTGTGGCTCGATTAGACATTACCCCGGTAGCGGGTTTACCTATGGCCGGTTTCCCTCATCTCAATCGGCAGTTGCCCAGTGCGCCGAAAGATACAGCCGGCTACTTCGGTCGACAAGGCTATGCAGAGGGTGTTCACGATTCGCTCTACGCGCGTGTATTGGTGTTGGACAACGGCCAACAGAAAGTCGTTTTGATTTCCCTCGATCTGATTGTGGTAACGCAAGCCATGACGGACGCGATCCGCGCAGCGATCCACGAAGCAATTGGGGTTGTTCCCCATGCAATTTTGATTGGCGCAACCCACACCCATGCCGGCCCCGATTTATTTGGTTGGGACAGCCCCATCGATCCCAGCGTTCTGACAGAAATGAACAAGAAGATCGTCTCCGCTGCCTGCCAGGCGGATGCCAATCGACGCCCCGTTCGCATTGGGTGGGGAGACGGCCAACTGGATGCCATTTCCATCAACCGTCGTGATCCCGAAAATGGCCCGATTGATCCAACCGTAGGTGTAATGCTCGTTGCCGGCGCCGATGACGATGAGGAAGTGCTGGCAGTCGTCGTCAATTTTGGGGTACACCCGGTGATGCTTTCCGCCGTCAATCTGCTCTATTCCGGGGATCTGCCCGGCTATGCCATGACAGCCGTAGAGCGGATCTACCCCAACGCTGTCTCACTTTTCATGAATGGCGCCTCCGGCAACATCAATCCCATCGCTTACCCCTGGCAAGGCGAACCCAAACAGAATGTCATTCCTGTCTTCCGCGAAGCGTGGCACAAAGGACTCCCACACCCTCGCACGTTTCGCAACACGGCGCGGTTGGGTCACATCCTGGCAAGTGTTGTGGTTAGGACGATTGAGCAGATTGGCAAGATGGAATCAACAATGAGCCTTGGCAGTGCGCGTGAACAAACCGCTCTGCCGCTCCGTGAAGCGAGCGAACTGGCCCAATGTCTGGCATTTATGGCGATGGGCGAGGAGTTTGGTCAGGATCAGATTGTCGACGGCAACTTTATGACCGAAGTGCAGGCCATTGCGATTGGCGACAGGCTCTATGTCGGGCTGCCGGGGGAACCCTTTGTCGAACTGGGCTTCGAGATCCAGCGACGTCTTGCGCCGCGGCGCGCCTACATCATCGGCTGCGCCAACGACGATCCACGCTACATTCTGCCGGCGGAAGCCTTTGCGGACAATCGCTATGAAACGTGGGGCAGCATTTTGGCCAGTGGCAGTGGTGAAATGCTGGTTGAGGCCGCGGTTAAAGTTGCCCAGGCCGCCCAGGCAAATCAAACACAGGTAAATCACGCATAGGCATAGAAGGATAGAAATCAATGCGAGCCAGCCAATATTCTGCTCCTGGTCAGGTGACATTGGTTGACGTCCCTGAGCCGACCTTGTCCCCGGGTCAGGTTGCGGTACGCATTCAGCATGTGGCCATTTGTGGCAGCGATCTGCACACACTTTACGACAGCGCCCCGGCGAACTACCCATTTCCACCGGGTGTTTCGGGCCATGAATGTACCGGAATCGTTGAAGAATCTCTCTGCGAATCGGCCAAACCGGGTACCCCTGTCCTGCTCATCCCACCCCACGCCAACGCCCTGGCCGAAAGTGTGGTGACCGATCCTCGTTACCTGATTCCTCTGCCCGAAGGGCTGGCAGCGGACAGAGCAGTGTTGGCACAACAGTTGGGCACAGTCATCTTCTGTTGTCGACGCATTGAATCTGTCCTCGACAAGACGGTGGTTGTGCTTGGGCAGGGGCCGGCCGGGCTGCTGTTTACCGCCTTGCTTTACAGGATGGGTGCCAAAAAGGTGATTGCGCTAGATCTCGTGGATCATCGGCTGGAAGTGGCGCAGCAACTGGGCGCTGCGCACACCGTCAACCTCCAACGCGAGGACCCAGTTGAGACCGTCCATGCCTTGACCGAGGGGCAAATGGCTGATCTGGTGGTAGAGGCCGTGGGCAAAGAAGAGACTTTTAACCTTGCACCCGAACTTGCCCGCGTCAACGGAGAGTTGGCGCTGTTCGGCATCCCCAAGCGCCCGCAGATGATGATGCCGATGGAAGCCTTCTTGCGTCGCCAGCTACGTACTGTCACCTCTGTCAACACTCAAGGCGAACCGGGCTATCGATCCTTTCGATTGGCGCTGGACATGATTGCCCAAAAGCGCATCGACACAGATGCACTGATTAGCCACCGGCTGCCATTTAATGAAGTGGTCAAAGGATTTTCGCTGGCCGAAACCAAAGCGGATGGAGCCGTCAAAGTCATTCTCAACCTGGACAACGCCAAAGGATAAGCGCGTGAGCATAAGTCGTATTGCCGTCGTCGGGGCGGGCCTCATGGGACATGGGATCGCCCAACTCTTCGCACAGGCTGGTCTAGTTGTACATCTGACAGATGCCAATTCACAGATCCTGGCAAAGGCAATGGGGCAGATTCAACGCAATTTGCAGACCTCCGTGGATCTCGGTCATCTGGATGCGGCGCGCGCTGCGGAGACGCTGACACGTATCCACATCACTGAAGAGATGGCGGATACCGTGGGAGCAGCGGAGTTCATCGTCGAAGCTGTCTACGAAGAGATGTCTGTAAAACACGAGGTGCTGCACGCCATCGAAGCAAATTGTCCGGCGCACGCTGTTATTGCCAGCAATAGTTCCAGTTTCCGTGTGAGCGAGATGGGCAGCGTGTTGAGCAACCGCAGCCGCTTCCTGGGCACCCATTTTTGGAATCCCCCCCATCTCATTCCTGTGGTTGAAGTCACTTGTGGGCCGGAGACATCTGCCGACTGCATTGAGACCACGAGATCGCTCTTGACTTCGGTAGGGAAAAAACCAGCGCTCGTGCGCAAGGATGTGGCCGGTTTCATCGGGAATCGGCTGCAACATGCCCTGCGTCGAGAAGCGATTGCCCTGGCCGCTGCCGAGGTCGCCACACCTGAGGACATCGATCTGATTGCCAGATTTAGCTTCGGACTGCGCATGCCGCTGATTGGTCCGCTCGAAACGGTGGATCTGGCCGGGTTGGATCTCACACTGGCTATTCAACGCTATCTGCTGCCCGACCTGAACAGGGATACCGAACCGTCTCCGCTTGTCATCGAGAAGGTCGAGCGCGGGGAATTGGGGGCCAAAAGTGGTCAAGGCTTTTTTACTTGGACGGAAGAAAAGCATCAAGATGCCATCCGTCGACGCGATTCTGCTCTGCTTGGCCTGCTTGAGTGGCTACGCAGCCAGGGATACGACGTTTAGACAGAAGGGTTCGACCCTCTATCCACAGGAGAGGACGGCGCAACATGGCAGATAGCGCCCCCATCGGAATTGGCATCATCGGCTCTGGCTTTATGGCAAGGAGCTACGCCGCGTGCCTGGCGTCGTATGTGCAAGGTGCGCGCTTGGTTGCTGTGGCAGGCGGCAGTCGCGCCCCCCAACTGGCCGCCGATTATGGCGTGACCGCGGCCATTGACGCATCAACATTGGTCGAAGATCCCAGCGTTGATGCTGTAATCATTGCCACACCCGAGGTAGCCCATCGAGATCAGACGATCCTGGCGGCGCGGGCCGGGAAACATGTCCTAGTGGAAAAGCCAATGGCCCCAACCGTTCGTCAATGCGACGAGATGATTGAAGCCTGCAACCAGGCCAACGTCCAACTTATGGTCGTGCAAAGCCAGCGCTTTCGGGGCGTCCACCGTCGTGCCTACGAGTCGCTAAGTAATGGACAGATCGGCAATGTACGCCAGATTCGACATTGGAGCCATCAAACCGAGAGCTTTTCGGCAGCGTTGGCGGCCCAAAATCCCTTTGTGCTTGATCCCGTGGGCATCGGCCTTCAAATGGGATGGAGTGTGCATAGTTTTGATCTTGTGCGCTGGCTTGCCGGCAGTGAAGCCAGGTCTGTCTTCGCTCATGCAACAACTTATAGCGGATCTACTGTCTCTGACCTGAGCCTGATGGCACAAATCGAATTCTTGAACGGTGTCACAGCTCAGATCTGGGTCTGTTTGGAAATGCCGGGTGCGACCTTCGCCGGCAGTCCGTTGCAGACGCAGGTTGTGGGTGAATCTGGGCTCATGAGCTTGGATGGGTATGCTCACTTTGATCTGTCCACAGGCGCGGGCTGGGAACGGATCTGGCAACAACCACCTATGAACCTGTCTGATCCCAGCGACCCAGCGCGACTGGAGTCGTTCTCTCAAGTGGTCCAGGAATTTGTTGACGCGATCCAGGCTCAGCGTCCACCGAGTGTCACAGGTCTCGATGGACGTGCAGCCGTCGCCCTCTGCCTGGCTGCCCTTGAATCGGCCAAACGAGGACAACCAGTCAACCTTGTATCAGGCAATACACCACAACAAAGCCAGGTGAAATCCACATGTCCAGACTATCACAATTGAAGCCGGAGCAATTGACGGCTGCACAGAAGCAGGTTTTTGATGCCATCCTGGCTTCCCGCGGCAGCCTGGCCGGCCCCTTCGCCGCCTGGTTACACAACCCAGAACTAGCGAACCGGACGCAACACCTGGGCGAGTATGTCCGCTATCGCACCTCGTTGCCGCCGATTCTGAGTGAACTTGCGATCCTGGTAGTGGCTCGTCATTTTAACAGCGAACTCGAATGGGCGATTCACGAACCGATTGCCCGCCGGCAAGGACTCTCTGTTGAAATCATCGACCGCATCTTTGCCGAGGAAGGGCAGATCGATAGCACGCCCGAAGTAGAAGTTGTCCATTCCTATGTCACCGAACTGCTAAAAACAAATCGCGTCTCCGCCGATACGTTTCAACAGGCCAGTGAGCTTCTCGGCGAAACGAGCATCGTTGAATTGACGGTGTTGATTGGCTATTATGCGCTGGTGGCCTTTTCGATCAATGCCTTTCAACTGCCGGTCCCTCCTGAAGTCACGTCCCGTCTGGAGTGGGAATAGTTTGTTATGATTTGGAAATCAAACAGCAGATCACTATATACAACCCACTGGAGCGAAGAGAAAGGAAGGGAACCATCATCAAAGCCTGCATCCTCAGTCGAAAAACGCTGGCGCTTGTTTGAGGGTTTCCCACTGCGCCATGTCATGACCGAAAATCACCAGCCCGATCTGCTCTCGTTCGACCAGATCCAGCAATTTGATCGTACTGGTGCGAATCGCTTCAGCGTCTGGGGTGCTCCCGTCGTCCGGCGTGTCACGTGTAAAGCCCTCGCCAAAGGGGACAGCGTCAACCGTCAAGAGAATCGTTCCGGTTGTGGGCAGTCGCACTAGCACCGATTGATGGCCCGGCACATGCCCGGTCGTCTCGATCAGTTCTAACCCTGGCAGTAGTTCCGTGTCCCCATCCACCAGCCGAATGCGCTCGATTGGTTGATCCCATTCGGGGCGAATGGAAGCATAGCGTGGGTTGTTCGCCGCATCTATATGATGCACACGCTGCACCACATAGTGCGCCTTCATGAAGGCTGCATGTCGTCCGGCATGGTCGACGTCATAATGCGTCGAAATTACAGTATCGATATCATCCGGTTGTAGGCCAAGATTCGCCAACTGTGCGAGCACGTCCTGCCCATTCTCGAAGTCCGATGCGTCTTCAGGGATAATCTCGGGGAGGCCACTGTCAATCAGAATATTCCGGCCGTCACTCGTCTGCACCAGATAGCACACAATCGGAATCTGGTATTCCGGCATAATCCCAACTTGCATTAGATAGAGGCGCTTCACGGCATTCTGGCTCATCATCTCTCCTTGTCATTGAAACATACATCCCTTTACAGTTGTGGTAGTGGCTGCAAAAAAATCCGCACCTGCGTGTTCGTCTACCTATCGTGTCATCAACACTCGCCACTGTAACACAGAAAGAGAACATACGTACCACTAGCGCGGCTTTGGGATGAGGTGCGGTGTTTGAAGGTAGCAGCCCAACTATGTATTTACAGAAGCATTTTGGATGATGGAGTCAATTCGGAACACTGATTTCCGCCGTGGCTGAGTTAAACTGGAGCCGGGCATCCTGGTCGGGGATGTGGATTTGAGCCGCCTTTGCCACACCTCAGTACTATCCGCCGTCACCAATCCGGCATCAGATTTACGAGCGACACGGTAGCCAGACTGCCATTTCTCCTACACCTCTGTGCGCCCAGGCGTAATAGGGGACAAAGGTTAGGGTTTCACTTTCGTGATGGGTACTTTCCTGATGGGCGCGGATCAGGTTGATGCCTTGCAGCAGATCCGACTGCCACTCCACGTTGAACGTAGCGGCATCACTGAGCGACTGCCCCAGCGCTTTGCCGGCATTGTCGATCCCCTCCAAGCAGTAGACGAGAGGACCGCGCTCGATAGCAACCATGCCCCGGTTGGCAGCGACCTGAGAATCAGCAATCACACGGCGCACAGGCATTGGCAATTTCACGCTCACTTCATCTCCTGGCTGCCAATCACGCTCGAAGACGGCGTAGCCGTCCACAATTTCCACCTCTACAGGTTCCCCATTGACCATGAAGGTCGGGGTGCTGCTCTCGTCGTTGCCCTGGTACCGATACAGTGTACTGGGAACCGGGTTTCCTTGTGCCCATCCTGGAATGCGGACACGTAACCCAAAGTGGAGAGGCTGGGCAGGCTCAACATGCATAACTACGTTGCCATCCCATGGGTAATTGGTTTCCTGACGAATGGTTACCTCGTTTCCATCCACAGTTAGATGGCCAGTGCTGGAAACGAACAAATTCACATAGACATCTGTGTCACGCTGGGCATAGACATATCCGCCCAAGGCTGGGAAGAGGCGCACGACGTTGGTGGGGCAGCACGAGCAATTGAACCAGGGCATGCGCGTCATCGAGTTGTCGCGGTTGAAGCGGTAACTGCCGTCGAACTCAAGTGGGTTTACATAGAAGAACCGATCTCCGCTGAAATCGATCCCCGATAAATAGCCATTGTAGAGCGAGCGCTCCAGCACATCGAAGTATTTGGCATGTCCGTGCAGTTGAAAAAGGCGCAAATTCCAAAAGAGATTGGCAATGGCGGCGCAGGTCTCGTTGTAGGCGGTGGCGTTGGGCAACTCGTATGCGTCGCCGAAGGCTTCCCCTTCGTGACGGGCGCCGATACCGCCGGTGACATAGAGCTTCTTCGACACGACGTCGTCCCAGATGGTGTCGATGGCATCAATGTAGCTTCGGTCGCCGGTGAGCGCCGCCACATCGGCCATGCCCGCGTACATGTAGACCGCACGCACGGCGTGGCCGACTGCCTCTTTTTGCTCAACCACAGGAAGATGATCCTGTGCATACTCACCATAAAGAAGATGTCCATCGGCCCGTCCTCGTTCATCCAAAAAGAATTTAGCCAGATCCAGGTAACGCCGCTCGCCGGTGACACGGTAAAGGGCCGCCAGCCCCAGTTCGATCTCCTGATGGCCGGGGACATAGCGCAGCTTGCCCGGCCCGAAGACCGAGTCTACATGGTCCGCGCTCTTGATCGTCACATCCAACAAAGAGCGTTTGCCGGTTGCCAGGTAATGGGCCACCGCGCCCTCGTACATATGGCCAATATTGTAGAGTTCATGACTCACACGCAGATTCGAATAACGGGTCGTTCCTTCCCGATCGGCGGGCAGGCGGTCGGGGGTGTTGTTGCGTTCAGAAATCGTCCTGGCGGCGTAAAGATAGCCGTCTGGTTCCTGTGCGGCCGTTATCAAGCGGATTACGTTATCAAGATAGGCGTCTAGTTCAGGATCGGGGTTTTGCATCAGTGTGTAGGACGCGCCTTCGATCACCTTAAACACATCGGAATCGTTGAAGAAGATCCCCTCATGGTCGCCATCCTGCAATCCTCCCGCCTTGGCGAAATTGGAAATCCGCCCCGTCTCCTCACATTTCTGAAAGTCATACTTCACTGTAACCCGCCGGTTGGTCTCAATGCGCGGCGTCCAGAAAGAATCGGTAATTGTGACATGGGTGAACGGAATAGCGGTGATTGGATAGTACACAGGCTCGGTCACGGAAAGGCTCCTTGGGGAGGATCTATTTGATACCGGTAATGGCAACACTACGCTGGAAGTAACTTTGGCCGATGATGAAGATGATGATAGTTGGGATCACACTGATCGCGGTGCCTGCCATCACCATGTTCCATTCGGTATATTGAGCGCCACGCAACTGAGTCAACCCTAGAGGCAGGGTTCGCATCGCCTCACTGTTGGTGATGACCAGCGGCCAGAGCAGATCGTTCCAGACGCCGGTAAAGTGGAGCATAAAAAGTGTGATCAGAGCAGGAACCGAGAGCGGCAACATGATGCGCCAGAAGATCATGAACTCTGACGCGCCATCCACACGTGCGGCATCTTCCAGTTCCTTGGGAAAGCCCAGCATATATTGGCGCATTAGGAAAACGCCAAAGGCTGTCACAAAGTGGGGTGCCATTAAGCCAAAGTAGGTGTCTAACAGACCACTCCCACCCTGCCCAAGCCAATTGTTACCGCCGAAAAAGGGCAAACGCGCCACCAAAAGAAACATGGGAATGAACGCAATCTGTGAAGGCACCATAATGGTGCTCAGAATGAGGCTGAACATAAAGGTTCGACCACGGAAGTAAAGACGCGCGAGTGTGTAACCCATCAACGCGCTGATCAGCGCGTTGATGGTGGCCGCGCCCGTAGACACCACCAAACTATTGAGGGTGTAGGTCTTGAAGTTCGCTCCCACCCACGCCCGAATATAAGGTTCAATGATGAATGGATCCGGCCACCAAATCAACGGGATCGTTCTCACCTGGCGATCTGTCTTCAGTGATGTCAAAAGCATCCAGAAGAACGGGAGTGCGAAGATGATAGCGCCTACCGTCAAAACAATGACGATGACAATCGTTGAAGTCTCTACTCGCCGTCTAGACAATGCTATTTGCCGAGTCGATCTCTGAGGGAGCGGATTAGGCATAGGCTTCGTCGTCATGGGGAAGTTGCCTCAGTTTTCAGTGCTGCGGCCAAAAATGCGCAGATTGGTTAGGGCAAGCACCAGGATAAAGAGGAAAAGGATCATCCCCATCGCGCTTGCATACCCCATGCGCAGGTATTGAAAAGCGTTAATGTACACCTGATGCACGATGACGGTTGTCGAGTTCAGCGGGCCGCCATCGGTCATAATGAGCACCGTGCCAAATACCTGCATGGAGCCGATAATTAAAATTACAAAGACGAAGAGCGTTGTCGGCGCCAACAGTGGCCATGTAATGTGGCGAAAAAGTTGCCTGGTATTCGCGCCGTCGATTTTGCCGGCTTCGTAGTACATTTCTGGAATATTCTGAAGCCCTGCCAGAAAGACGACAACAGACCAGCCGAGACTCTGCCAGATGCCTGTCCACATAATGACGGGCATGGCATAGAGTGGGCTTACGAGCCAGCTCTGGGTAGGTAAGCTGAGCGAGCGGAGTACGTGGTTCAGCAAGCCCACCTGCGACTGAAAGATCCAGATCCAGAGGAGTGCCGTGGCCGCAGCCGAGATCACCACAGGTAGGTAGTAGACAATTCGATAGACAGTGCGGCCGAAAAAGGATCGGTTCAGTGCCAGCGCAATCAGTAGCCCAAGCGAGATTGTAACGGGAATCGTGACTGCGGCGTAATAAAAAGTGTTTAAGATGGCTCTCCGCATGGTTTGATTCTGTAATAGTTCCGCATAGTTTTTTAGGCCCACCCACTTGGGCGGTGTCAAGATGTCCCAATTGGTGAAGCTCACATAGGTCGCTGCAACCAGCGGGATAATCAGGAAAACCATGAAGTAGAGAATGCCGGGCGCCATAAAGACCCATGCCCAAAACGATTGCCGGTTTCGCATGCGCCGCATCTGCTGTACAAGTGATGCCATACCGCCTCCTTTGGATCAGAAATCGTAGGGGTTTGCGTTGGGGCGGGAGGAATTTTCGCGATGAGACAGCGCTGATTCCGCCCCAACGCAAACCCCTACATGACCTGTACAGTGCACTAGTTCGAGTTGTAGCGAGCGATGATCTCGTCGCCGGCGGCGTCCAACTCAGCCATAGCCGATTCGACATCCATCCCTTCCAGCATCATCTTCTCAAAGGCAAGCTTCAACGGCTTATCAATCTCAAAAATCGCGGGGTGGTTGACCAGGGTGCCTACGTCCAACGCGTTCACGAAGACTTCATACTTGGGGAACTGCTCGACGTACGCCTGATCCGCTGCAGAATAACGAGTTGGCAAACCCTGAATCCACCTGCCATTATTGGCAAGCGCGACTTCCTTCATAAGATTCGCATTCGTCAGCCACTTGAATGCGTCTACCGCTGCGTCCTTGTTCGCCGTAGCGTTGATGATGCTCATGCCATCACCGCCTACAAACGACGAAGTCATCCCAGTCTCCGGTCCTGGGATCAGTGTGATCCCATACTCCACTTCGGGGAATTGGCTTGCCATCAAGTCAACCATGTAGGGGCCGCTCAACAGAAAGCCAGACTTGTTGCTGGTGAAGAGACCTTCAACATCGCCCCATGTGCCACTCACAGACTCTGCCGGAGACAAACCCGCTTTGTACATATCGACCCACAGCGTAGCGGCATCGATTGCTGGCCGGCTATCAAATTGTGTCCCCGTGATTGGATCATCAAAGGTCTTGCCGCCGGCTGCCCACATAAACGGCGCCCACAAGAACCAGGTGGCGCCGGAAGAGGTGACATTGGTCAAGAATCCCCAGATATCATCGCCTAAGTCTTTAACTGCGCTCGCCTGTCCTTTGATGGCTTCCCAATTCTTCGGACCGTTTAAGTCGGTAATCCCAGCTTCTGTCAGTAGCTTGGTATTGAAATAGAGGGCGGAGCAGTCAGACCACATGGGGTAGCTGATATATTTGCCATTCCAGATGCTACCCACTTCATAGCCCTTGAAAGCATCGGCTTGCATATCGTCTTCTTTGACAATGTCGCCCAGATCCATTAGTACGTCGCGGTCGGCGAACTGTGCAGTGAACGCAATGTCGATCATTACCAGATCTGGGGGAAGACCGCCCGCCACAGCCGTAGTGAGTTTGGTCAACATATCGCGACCGTCGAAGGATGAGACTTCTAGCTGAATCCCGCTGTGTTCATCCGCATATCGATCTGCCAGCATATCCAACTGAGCGTTGTCGGTGAGCCGTGTGTACATGACCAACTTCTGTGCTACCGATGATGCCTGCGAGGCGGCAGCACCACTGTCGGCAGCAGGCTGTACAGCAGGAGCACATGCCGCCAAGCTAAGCAAACCGGTTGTTGTGGCCGCGACCTTCAGAAAATCTCGCCGACTGAGGTGATTCAATTTTCGCATACGATTCTCTCCTATGGGGTTTGGGCTGGTGGGGCGAAGACACACAGTTTCTCCAAAACAGGGAAATCCCTGTAGGATTCAGAATTTGCTTATCCCCCAGGAGGCGAGGTAGATCGCCGAATCATCAACTGGGTTTCGACCTGTGCATTTAGCATTTTTTCCAGAGGCTCGCCCCTCTGTAACAGTTCAAGAAGCATGTGCATCGCCATCTTTCCAATTTCAGCCTGGGGTAAAGCCACGGTTGTCAGGGGAGGATGGATCTCCGATGCGAGTCTGATGTTGTCAAGCCCAATCACGGATAGATCCTCAGGTATGCGCAACCCTCGATCACGAGCAGACCAGACAATTCCCAGTGCGGTCAGGTCATTGGCGGCAAAGACAGCCGTAGGGCGCTGAGAAAACGACAGCAACTGTTCAAGCCCACGACTGCCGCCATCGATAGAGAGGTCACCTTCTATTACGGGCACCGCCGCCGGATCGACCCCATGTTGGGCCAGACTGGATAAAAAAGCATCCCGGCGCAGCCGTGACGTGTGCAACCCGAGCGGACCGCTCACGTGTGCAAAGTGGTTGTGTCCCAGGGCTATCAGATGGTCAACAGCCGCACGAATACCTCTCTCGAAATCCACGGTAATGCTGCCTGCGGTTCCCTCGATTGAACGCACTTGCCAATCCAGCACCACTGTCGGAATCTGATAACGCGTCAGTTCAGTAAGCCATTCATCTGACATACTGCTTGACATGATCATCACACCATCGACTTGTCTAGAAATTAACGAACGCACAAAGTGCATACCGCGATTTAAGTCGTAGTTAATGTTACACAAGAAGACATCATAGTGATGCTCCATTGCAACATCCTCGACACCGTGGATCACTTCAGGATAGAAAGGATTGCTGACGTCTGAGATGAGCAAACCTACTGTGTGGCTCCGATTGGAGATAAGGCTACGCGCGATCATGTTCGGGCGGTATTGAAGATCGTGTATAGCCGTTTCAACCCGACGCCGCGTTACCTCGCTCATGTAAGAGGTGTTTCCACTCAATACACGGCTCACGCTGCTCTTCGAGACGCCTGCCAAGCGCGCGACATCAGCGATTGTTGGACGCATAGTTATAGAAAAGAGAAATAGGGTTAGGAGGTGGGGGGAAAGGAAAAATCCACTTTCTGAAATCGATTTCAGAAAGCAAGGCTACAATATCACAATTCAAATCCTTGTGTCAATAGCTACTGAATTTCTGGAGGGTATCGCAAGAAGAACAGCAGTGGGTCAGCACTACTTTACACTCAGGCCAACCCGCCCACCGTCCACATGCAGCGTCGTGCCAGTGATGTACGATGCGTCGTCGCTGAGGAGGAAGGCGATGGCGCCGGCGATTTCACTGGGCTGGGCAAGTCGCTTCATCACACAAGACGTAATCGAGAGAGATTCCAACTCCATTCTCCGCGCGGACGGATCTGGGTGGCGGTCGAAATGCATTTCGGTGACAGTCCAACCCGGCGCAACAGCGTTGACGCGGATACCGGCATCTGCAAATTCCTGGGCCATCGTCTTGGTGGCCGAGACAATGGCGGCTTTGATGGCGTCGTAGACCACCTGCCCCGGCCTACCCACAAATCCCGCTTCAGACGACACATTGACGATGGCGCCACCTGCCTGCTTGAGCATTGGCAACAGGTGCTGCGTCAATAAAAGCCAGCCACGAAAGCCGATCCTGCTTTCGATCTCCCAGTTGTTTAGCCAGCCACCATCCTCAATCCTGCCCGGCCGGTGGATGGCCGCATTGTTGACAAGCATGTCCAGCGTTACAAAGCGCTCCCTCATCGCAAGCGCAAGCGCTGCAATCGATTCGTCGTCGGCCAGGTCACCGTGAAGGAAGATGGCCGAGCCGCCCTCGGATGTGATTCCGTCAACGGTTTTCTGTCCCATTTCGGCGTTGTTGTCGACGACAATTACCTGTGCGCCCTCTGCAGCCAGCCGCTGGGCAGTGGCGCGACCAATCCCTGACGCGCCGCCTGTGATCAGTGCCACTTTGCCTGTGAAGCGTGTCATGCCATATGGGTTGACGGTCATAGATGCATCTCCTCTGATCCATTCGTCTGTGTTTCCAAGGCCTACAACTCCACTTTCTTCCCCGTACGGGCAGATTCATAGACCGCCATTGCCAGCGCGACAGCGGTGATACCCTCGTCAATGCCGACGCTGGGCTGTTTACCTTGGGCGACGCAATCGAGGAAGTGGGTAAAGGCGTGGGTGTACCGGGTGTTGCCCAACGCTTCAGGCGATTGGACGATGCTATGCACGGCTTCGTCGGCGCGGGTGGCCCAGGAGAGGCGCTCCCACATGTGCTCACGCCCACCTAGCCGGGCCTGCCCATTGGTGGTGATGACGTCGATACGTGGGAAGTCGCGATGCGCATTGGTGCCGATGCCGCCGATGGTCAACGCAGCCACAGCGCCGCTTGCAAAGCGTACGGTCACAGCGGCGGCATGCTCCGACGGTGCCGACAGCGGGTTGATCGCCTCGGCTGTTAGCGCAACTGGTTTACCCAGCAGGTAGCAGACGGCGTCGAAGAGGTGGCCGGAGTTTTCGTTGAAGATGCCATTGCCGCTTTGGGGGTTCCACAGCCAGCCGCCGGCGGGTGGGTTGAGGTTGAAGATGTACTCGCCGTTGAGCAGCCATGCTTCGCCCAATTCGCTGTCCATGAGCGAGCGCAGTTTGGCAATCGCGGGGTGAAAGCGAAAGCTGAAGGCCACCATCACGTTGGCGTCGTGTTGGCGGCAGATAGCGGCCAGGCGGTGCGCCGTCTCCAGATCGGGCGCCCACGGTTTTTCCACGAACATGGGAAGCCCCTTGCGCGCCGCTGCGGAGACCAATCCCTCGCGCGCGCCGGGGGCCGTGGCAATGCAGACAGCGTCTAGATCTTCGTGCTCGATAAGTGCCTCGCCTTGGCGATAAGCCTTCGCTCCGTAATGAGCGGCGTAGCCTTCCACCCCTCCAGGTAAGTCTGCGCTACGGTCGGCAATCGCCACCAACTCTGCATTGGGCATATTTGTCAGTGTACGCACGAGTTGTCGCCCAAAACGTAGGCCGATGACGCCGATGCGGATCTTAGTCATATGTTGTCTCCAAGATGGAAGTGGTGACAGTGGAAGTGGTGACAGTGGAAGTGGTGACTGTGGGAGTAAGATCACCTGTGACAATTATCGCACATCTCGCTTGAAAGTGCTGATGATCCTGGAGAAGGATGGGCAGTTCAACAACACACGCCGTTACAACAGCAAAACGCCAAGCGCTGACACCGAGCCATAAGAAGGCAGTCTCTCGCCCCATTTCGCATAAAAATCGCTGTTGCCCTGGACTATACAAAATTGTATACTTACGCCAGCGTCGTGAGACCAAAGATCAAGGCGCTGGTCGTCAATCCAGAACAACACAAACCTCAACTGCCTCCCTACATCACACCGCCATCGCCATGCAGTTGATTGGGATGATCTGCCGCGCAGCATCATTTCACAGAGTGCTTCAACCGCTTTATTGCCCAAGGTAACGGAATGAATGTATTTGAATCACATCGACAGATCGTTCAAGACTACGCGTCTTACATCCGCAGTTTCCTGAACATTGCAGATCCCCAGATCCAAAACGTTGTAGAGGAAGAACTGAGCAAGGGTAAGCTGTGGCCGGAGCCACTGTTGCAGTTCAACCCTGCCTACAAATTGGCGGGCAGTGTGGACAGCCTCACCCGCGCAGGCACCCTTCATCCGTCGATTGCCAACATCTTCAAGGGGTATTCGCTCTATCAACACCAGGTGGATGCGATCAAATTGGGCATCGCCGGCAAGGACTTCATCGTCACGTCGGGCACAGGATCGGGCAAGTCGCTCACCTACATCGGCACGATCTTTCATCACCTGCTCTCGCAACCGAAGCGTGAAGGTGTGCAAGCGATTGTGATCTACCCCATGAACGCGCTGATCAACTCCCAAACTGAGGAGTTCAAGCGCTATGAGGAGAACTACCAAAAGGCGACCGGGCAGGATTTCCCAATAGATTTTGGCCAATACACCGGTCAGGAGAAAGAGGAGCAGCGCGAGAAGATGCGCCGACAGCCGCCGCAGGTGTTGCTGACAAACTACATGATGCTGGAACTGCTGCTCACGCGTCTGCGTGAACGCGAGATTCGGGATTCCATCTATCAGAATCTGCGCTTCCTGGTCTTCGACGAATTGCACACCTATCGAGGACGGCAGGGCGCAGATGTGGCCATGCTGATCCGCCGTATCCGCGCCCGCTGTAGTCAACCGGTTGTGCATATCGGCACATCGGCGACCATGGTCACCGCCGGGGACACGTCCTCGCAGCGGCAACAGGTGGCGGCGGTAGCGACGACTTTTTTTGGCCGTGAATTCTCACCGCAGCAGATTGTCAATGAAACGTTGACCCGCTCACTCAGCGGTGGTAGTGGCGCACCTGCGACCCAAGAGTTAGCCGTTGCAATTCAGGACGGTGTGGACCGAAGCGCCGGGGTGGAGGCGTTGCGACGTCATGCCGTTGCGGTCTGGCTGGAGAGCCAGGTTGCCCTGGTGGAACGTGACGGCGAACTGCTGCGCCGAAAGCCGCAACGACTAGGAGATGTGATAGATTCGCTGGCTCAGGCATCCGGCTTGCCCCCCGATATCTGTCGCTCCTTTCTAGCGGATCTGCTCCAGTGGATCAGTGAGGTGAATGTCCGGCTGCAAGCAAACGGAGAACGCTACACGATTCTACCCTTCAAACTGCACCAGTTCATTTCGCAGACCGGTTCGGTCTACACTACGCTGGATCAAGATGAGAATCGCTACATCACGCTGGAACCGGGCATCTTCAAACAGGACGAAGAGGAAAAGAAGCCGATCTTTCCCAACGTCTTCAGCCGGGTCAGTGGACACGCCTTTCTATGCGTCTCTCTGGTGGGCAACCGGCTGGAACCGCGTGAGTTTCGCCAGAGCAGCGAAGAGGACCCCGAAGTCGAAAGCACCGACGGTTACCTGATCATCGGCGAAGACATCTGGGATCCCGAAACCGATGTCGAGATGCTGCCAGAATCATGGCTGCGACGCACCCAGAAGGGGCTGGTGCCACAGGCCAAGCAGCGCCCCTTTTTCCCGCGCAAGCTCTATTTTGACGAGTGGGGGAACTGTTCCGAAACCGAACCCAAGCGCTGGTGGGGCTGGTTCATGCAAGCCCCTCTGCTCTTTGACCCGACCGGCGGCGCCTTCTACGACACCCGCACCAACGAGGGGACCAAACTCACCACCTTGGGGCGTGAAGGACGCAGCACATCCACCACCATCACCGCCTTTTCAGTACTGCGCCAGTTGAACGATGCCGGCTACCGTCCCAAAGACCAGAAACTGCTCAGCTTCACCGACAACCGGCAAGATGCGGCGCTGCAAGCCGGTCATTTCAATGACTTTATCCAGGTTGCCCATCTGCGCGCCGCTATCTACAAAGCCTTGAAAGATTCGCCGACACAGTCACTTACCTACCAGAACCTGGGTGAAGCCGTCTTTCGCGCCTTGAATTTGCCTTTTCTTGAGTATGCCAACCGCAACGAAGAACCGGTCTTGGCTTTTCAGCGGCGCGACTATGAAAAGCATCTTCAGAATTTTCTAACCTATCGCGCCATTGCCGATCTCAAGCGTAGCTGGCGCATTGTGCTCCCTAATTTGGAGCAGTGTGGGTTACTCGAAATCGACTATGCTTACCTGGACGAAGTCGCAGCGGAGGATGCCTTTTGGGGGGATGTGCCTTTGCTGGGGCAACTGGATAGTTCCGCTCGCCGTGAGTTGCTGTCCACGATTCTGGATTTTTATCGCCTTGAGTATGCAATTCATAGCGAAAATTACCTCATCGAAAATCGGATGAACGAAAGCGAAAAAGCCTTTCGGGAGAAATTGCGGTCGCCGTGGACACTTGACGAGAAGGAATCTCTGCGCGCCCCCTTTGTGATTCGTTATGAACCGCTCAACCGGACAGCCCGCCTTTTCTCAAAAAGCATGGGACCGGCCAGCGCGCTGGGCAAGTTCTTCAAGCTGTACGTGCGTCAGCGCGGTTTGCGCATCAACCTCGCACAGGACAACTATCGTGCTTTCATCCTGACTGTGATGAAGAAACTTGAGCAGGCGGATTTTCTGATCTCGCAGACCGCGCGCACGGAACAGAACGAGGAAGTCCCGGTCTACCGTCTGCGCCTGGACAGGATCATCTGGCGCTTGGGTGACGGGAGTGCGGTCAAGGCGGATGCCATCAAACAGCGCTCGTACAAAGAGCAGACGTTGCGCCCGAATGCGTTTTTCCAGGAACTCTATCAGCGCGACTTCGCACAGATGAAACGCTTGCAGGCCGCCGACCACACCGGCCAGTTGGGGACGGAGGCCCGCCTGGAGCGGGAGGATCGCTTCCGCGCCGACTGGTATCTGGACGAAGCCAAGAAACTGTTGAATCAAGAGAAGATCCGGCGTGAATCGCTAAGCGCGCTTTTTTGCTCGCCCACCATGGAACTGGGCATCGACATCGGCGGGCTGAGCGTCGTCCACATGCGCAACGCGCCGCCCAATCCGGCCAACTACGCCCAGCGGTCGGGCCGCGCCGGGCGCAGTGGACAGGGCGCGCTGATCTTCACCTACTGTTCCAGCTACTCGCCCCATGATCGCCACTACTTCCAGAACCAGGCCGATCTGGTGGCGGGTGTGGTGCAGGCGCCACGCCTGGATCTGTGCAATCGTGAACTGTTGACCACCCACCTCAACGCCCTGGCTATCTCTGAAATCGGCCTGCCCGGTATCGAAGTCCAGGGGGAAGGCAACCGTCCGTCGCTCATGCACCTGATTGTAGATGACGTGGCCACGGCCAACGGCAAGATGGCATTGTCGTCTGAAGTGCGTGCTGGACTGGCGTTGCAGCCTGCCCAGTTCGACCGTCTGTCCGCCATGTTTAAGCGGGTGGTGGTCGATTTCGAGGGGGATCTGGCCACCACAGGCGCGCTCTGGTATTCGGATCAATGGATCGCGCAGAATCTCTCGCTACTGGCCGATCACCTGGACGAATCCCTGATTCGCTGGCGACGGCTCTACCGTTCGGCCAGGACAATCCTGACCCGCGCCACCCAGTCCATCGAAAGCGGCGTACACAGCCTGACCAGTGAAGAATATCGCCGCTACAAACGCAATCAAGACCAGGCCACGCGCCAACTCGACCTTTTGCGCAACCATCTGGCCGGTAGTTCCACCGAACTATCTGAGTTCTATCCGTACCGTTATTTGGCGTCGGAAGGCTTCCTGCCCGGCTACAATTTCACGCGGCTGCCCCTGCGCGTCTTTTTGCCCACCGGCAATTCGTCGGGTGAGTTTATCTCGCGGCCACGGTCCATTGCCCTGCGTGAATTTGGCCCGCAAAACATCATCTACCACAATGGCCGCAAGTACCGCGTCTCTCAGCTTGTGGTACAGGACACCGAATCGTCGTTGAGCGAAGCCAGGATCAGCACCAAAGCCGGTTACTATCTCACCGACGAACAGATGAAGCTGGAATTTTGTCCTTTCTCCGGCCTGAACCTGGGCGACAACGAGAACCGCAGGCATCTCCACGATCTGCTGGAGATGGCAGAATCCCGCGCCGATGAGATCGACCGCATCTCGTGTGAAGAAGAAGAACGGGTCTCGCGCGGCTATGAGATCACCACCTACTTCTCGGTGGACGGCGGCCAATTGGATCGGGTGGGCCGGGCCAGTGTACGCACAGACGAACACACGCTGCTCAACCTGCGTTTCATGTCGGCGGCGCGGCTGGTGCATGTCAACTACAAATGGCGCACACAGGAGACCGAGGGCTTCCCGATTGGCATGGTGTCGGGCGACTGGCGCGCCTCTTTGCCCGAAAACACAACAAGCGAACCATTCAAATATGTGAAGTTGTGGACATCGAACCTGGCCGACGCGCTCTACCTCGAACCGCTCCAACCGCTGGGCCTCAGCCCCGAAGGGGTGATCACGCTGCAAAATGCCTTGAAGCGCGCCATCGAGCTGCGTTTTCAGGTGGAACCCAACGAGATCGGCGCAATTTCGGTGGGTGATCCCGCCGCCCCCAATATGCTGATCTACGAAGCAGCGGAGGGCAGCCTGGGCATTCTTTCGCGCTTCACCTATGAACCGGAGATCTTCCGCGAAACGGTGGAAGAGGCGATTGCGCTCTGCCGCTACGACGATCCCACCTACAAAGGACCGGCTTCGTACAACGATCTGCTCAGCTACTACAACCAGCGCGAACACAAGGTCATCGACCGTCGCCTGATCCGCGATGCGCTGGAAAAGCTGCGCATCTGTGACGTCGAAGTTCACACCAACAGCAACTACGCCGACTACGAGGCCCAATACGCGGCGCTGTTGCGCAACCTGGACCCGAACTCTTCCACCGAGCGTGTTTTTATCGACTATCTCTATAAAAATGGGCTGCGCCTGCCCGATGCCGCCCAAAAATCAGTGGACGGCCTCTACGTGCAGCCCGATTTTTACTACGAACCGCGCTTCTGGGTCTTCTGCGATGGCACGCCCCATGATGACGCCGCCGTGAAGGCGGCAGACGATGTGAAGCGTCAGGCGATTATGGCGCGCGGTGACGAGGTGTGGGTCTACTACTACAAAGATAACCTGGCGGCGCTGGTGGCTGCCCGCCCCGATGTTTTCAGGAAGGTGCGATGAGTATCGCTTTACAACCCGGTAAATTGGTTTCGCTGCGCGGTAGAGATTGGATCGTGATGCCTTCGGACGATCCCGATCTGCTGGTCGTCAAGCCGTTGGGCGGATCAGACGACGAGATCACCGGCATCTTCCTGCCCCTGGGCCTGGAGAGCGACCGACCGCTGGACGCCCGTTTCCTGCCGCCCACAGCGGACGATCTGGGTGACATCAGCACGGCGCGCCTGCTCTATAATTCGGCCCGGCTGGCTTTTCGCAACGGGGCCGGTCCTTTTCGGGCGCTGGCCAAACTCTCGTTTCGCCCGCGCTCCTACCAGATGGTGCCGCTGATCATGGCGCTGCGCCAGGAATCGACCCGGCTGCTCATCGCCGACGATGTGGGCGTGGGCAAAACCGTGGAAGCACTCTTGATCGTGCGCGAACTGCTGGAACGGCGTAGGATCAAGCGCTTTGCCGTGGTCTGCCTGCCCCATTTGTGTGATCAGTGGCAGGCGGAGATTCGCGCCAAGCTCGATCTAGAAGCGGTGATCATCCGCTCCAACACCCAGGCGCGGCTGGATCGCCAGATCCAGGGCGATGCCAGCGTCTTCGACTACTACCCCTTCCAGGTGCTTAGCATCGACTTCATCAAGACGGACGCGCGACGTGAGGTCTTCATCCAGCAATGCCCCGAACTGGTGATCGTGGACGAGGCGCATACGTGCGCCCGCCCTGCCGGTGCGTCCATCGGCCAGCAGCAGCGCTATCATCTGGTCAGCCGCATCGCCCAAAAGCCCGACCAGCAGGTGATCCTGTTGACAGCCACGCCCCACAGCGGCAAATCTGAGGAGTTCCACTCGCTGCTGGGCATGCTCGACCCGACCTTTGAGACGCTGGATCTGCCCAATTCGACGCAAAACCAGCGCCGTGAACTGGCACGCTACTTTGTGCAGCGCAAACGCGCCGACGTGGAACGGTGGATGGGGGAAGAGACGCCCTTCCCGGATCGAGAGGCGTTTGAATGGCCCTACGAACTTTCGCCCGACTACCTCACCTTTTTCGAGGAGATCCTGGCCTTTGCCCGCAAGTTGATCGCGCCGGAACAGCACAGCGGCGGCGTCAAGCGTGTGCAGTATTGGACGGCGCTGGCGCTGTTGCGTGGGGTGATGTCCAGCCCGGCCGCCGGTGTGGAAATGCTCAACAGCCGCCTCTCGAACCTGGCCGCCGACCGTGAGGACGACGCCACGGCGCGCTGGGCCGAATTGGCCGCGGCGGACGAAAACCCCGTCCACGATACCGAGTTCGGCTTCGAGAGCGACCTGACGCCTACGCAGGTGGTGGAACATGTGGATTGGAGCAGCTATCAGCAACAACAACTGCGCACCTTCGCCCGTCAACTGGAAGCGCTGGGGACGTTGCAACACGATCTCAAGCTGGCCAACGCCGAACTGATCGTGGACGACTGGCTGCAAAGCGGCTTCAACCCGGTGATCTTCTGTCGCTACATCGCCACCGCCAACTATGTGGCCGAACGGCTGGGCGCGGCGCTGAAGAGCAAGTTCCCCAGGCTCGATCTGCAGGTGATCACCAGCGAACTGCCCGACGAACTGCGCAAACAGCGTGTCGAGGAGATGGGACGCGCGCCGCTGCGCGTGCTGGTGGCCACCGACTGCCTGAGCGAAGGCATCAACCTTCAGGATCAGTTTACCGCCGTGCTGCACTACGATCTGCCCTGGAACCCCAACCGGCTGGAACAGCGCGAAGGACGCGTCGACCGCTTCGGCCAGCCCGCGCCGACGGTGAAGGCATGCCTGTTGTACGGCGCAGACAACCCCATCGACGGCATCGTGCTCGACGTGCTGCTGCGCAAGGTGCGTGAGATCAAGCGCGCCACCGGCATCAACGTCCCCTTCCCCGACGATTCGCAGAGCATCATCGACACCATCACCCAGGCGTTGCTGCTCAATCCACAGCGCAAGGTGGTGGCAAAGGGACGGCGCAAGCAGTCGAACCAGCAGTTGACCTTCGACTTCGGCGATTTCGGCGAAGTGGCCGCGGCCAAAGAGCGGGTGACCCGCCACATTGAGGACGCGGCGCAGCGTGAGCAGACGTCGCGTAGCATCTTCGCCCAGAACGCCATCAAGGCGCAGGAGATCGAAGCCGATCTGCGCGCTGTGGACGAGGCCATCGGCGATCCCAGCGCCGTGGAGGCGTTTGTGACCACTGTGCTCACCGATCTGCTGGGGGTGCAGGTCAACCGCGCCGCCAAAGGCTACCGGCTGATGCTGGGCAACCTGCCACCGCCACTGCGCGAACTGCTGCCCGCCATCGAGCCGCTGCCGATTTCGTTTCAGTCGCCCACGCCTGAAGGCTACACCTACCTGGGGCGCAACCATCGTTTTGTCGAACAGCTCTGCCAACTGGTGATGGGCAACACACTGGAGCGCAACGGACGCCGCGCCGCCCGCGCCGCTGTGATTCGCACGCGCCAGGTGACAACGAAGACCACGCTGCTCCTCTTCCGCTGCCGCAATGTGATCGAACAAAGCCGCGGCGGCCACCAGATCGTGGCCGAAGAGATGCTGCTGTGGGGCTGGCGGGGCACACCACAGGCGCGCGAATTCCTCGATCATGCCGAAGCCAAAGATCTGCTGGGCAAAGCGCGTGCGTCCTCGGAATTGTCGCCGCAGGCGCGCGCCAACTTCCTAGACAACGAACTCAAACTGCTGGCCCACCTCGAAACCGAGTTCGACGCCATCGCCGAAGAACAGGCCAAGCGGCTGGTCTCCGCCCACGAACGCTTCAGCGCCCTCATGGATCGCCAGCGCTTCCAGGTGGTCTATCCCGTGCTACCCATGGACCTGATGGGCATTTACATCTTGCTACCTGAATAGGTTTTGTGCTAATTTATGGATGTTATATAAATTCCATAAATTCAAGGGGGTCACCGATGCCCAAAACCATCACATCCACTGAACTGCAGAAGAACACCCGCGAAGTGATCGACTGGACACGGACGCGTGGGGAAGCGGTCATTGTCGAAACCTATGGAAAGCCGATGGCGGCGATCCTCTCGTATGACGACTACCAGGCCTATGACCAATATCGCCAGGCCCGTCAGGCTCGTTTCACCAGGCTCAAAGCTGCCGCCGCCGCCAATGCCCAAGCAACCGATCTGAGTGAAGAGGATGCATTGGCCCTGGTAGAGCTTGAACGCCAGCTTTTATTTGATGAGCAACACCCAGAATCATGAAAAGCACTGGGTGTCGAAAGAGCCTGACGATAGCTTGAGCAATGAGCAGATGATTGCCGGGTAGAAGGAGAAATTTATGACTGCGATGGTATTGCCAATCCAGCATCGCCCCAACCCCGATAACGCGTCCAGTGCTGTGATGGAGGTCAATGTCTTCCTCCAGGCCACGGTCATCGCGCCGGACGTTGCACGCCGCAAGGCCAATGTCTGGCTTTCGATGAACGCCGGTCACCTGTTGATGGCCGAAGATCCAGAGTTGGTTTTGGACGATCCGCTGCAATGGCGTTTCGCTGTTGTGCGGTCACGGCCCAATCTAGATAAACCGGGCACTGTCCAGCGCAGCCAGCTTGGACGCTTACAGATGAATGCCGGTACAGGTGAAATCCTCCATCCAGAATCATTGATTCAAGACTGATAACCGCCCATGAATTACCCATCCATCCGCATCGAAGGCGCTATCTTCTCCCCCGATCTACTGGACCGGCTCGAGGATCTGCCCGGCCAGCGCCCCGCCGACTTCGGCCTCGACGGCGGCGTGCGTGTCAAGGACGAGATCGCGCGCGCCTGGGCGGATGCACAGGACTACTGGCGCATCTTTCAACGCCGCCTGGCCAGCCTTCGCCCCGATGCCAGCGCCGTCACCGAAACCCGCCAACAGTGGATCGTCCCCCTCCTTGGGCTGTTGGGCTACCAGTTGGACTACCAACCGCGCGGCGTGGAGATCGACGACAAGATCTACCCCATTTCCCACCGCATTGCCAACCGCGGCCACACGCCCATCCACATCATCGGCGCACAGGATCCCGCCGGGCTGGATCGCAAACCGGAGCGGGCGCAGCGGCGCATGTCGGCCCACGGCATGGTGCAGGAATACCTCAACCTGCAAGATGAACTCTACGGCCTGGTGACCAACGGGCGGCTGTTGCGGCTGCTGCGCGACAGCTCACGGCTGGTGAAGCTGACCTACCTGGAGTTCGATCTGGAGCGCATTTTTCAAGACAACCTCTTCGCCGATTTTGCCGTGCTCTACCGGCTGCTGCATGTCAGCCGCCTGCCCAGCGCCGCCGAAAGCGCCGCCCAAAGCCTGCTCGAACGCTACCACCAGGATTCGCTCGATTCGGGCGCTCGCATTCGGGATGGACTGAGCCGGGCCGTGGAAGAGGCGATCCGCGACTTTGCCAACGGCTTTCTGGCCCACCCCGCCAACGAGGAACTGCGCAACGCCGCCACGTCGGGTCGCCTGACCGCCGCCGACTACTACCAGATGTTGTTGCGCCTGATCTACCGGCTGCTCTTTCTGCTCGTCATCGAAGAGCGTGACCTGATCTTCCCCGCCCACAGCGCCGGGCGTGGACGTAAGATCTACGAAGCCTACTACAGCCTGCAACGGCTTCGTCGCCTTTCCGAAAAGCGCCATCTGGCCGAAGCGCGCCGCCACGACCTCTGGCTGGCGCTGCTGGCCACCTTCCGCCTGTTTGAGGAAGGCGGCCCCGGTCGCAAAATGGAGGTGGCTCCCCTGGCCGGTGACCTCTTCGACGCCAACGCCATCGGGCTGCTCAACCGCTGTATGCTGGGCAACGACGTGCTGCTCAAGTGTCTGCAAGCGCTGGGCATCTACCGTCATCCCGACAGCGGGCAGCGTATTCGCGTCAACTACGCCGCCCTCAACGTGGAGGAATTCGGCTCCGTCTATGAAGGGTTGCTGGAATATGCCGGCGCGTTCGCTGGCGAAGGACACCGCCTTCGCTTCACCTTCACCCAGGGGACAGCCCGCGCCGCCACCGGCTCCCACTACACCGCGGACGATCTGGTGCAGCCCCTGCTCAAACATTCGCTGGATTATTTGATTGCGGAGAGGTTGGAGCAGGCGAGGGAGATAGGGAGTAGGGGGGTAGGGAATAGGGGAAGAGAGAGGGGGGGATATGGGGGTGAGTTCGTATCGGGACTTGATCGTATGGCAGAAGGGGATGCAGTTGGCGGAACTTTGTTATCAGGTGACGCGTCCGTTCCCGAGGGAAGAGATGTTTGGTCTGACGTCGCAGATTCGGCGAGCGGCGACGTCGATCCCCGCCAATATCGCGGAGGGTTGGGGACGCGAGGGGACGCAGGAGTACATTCGCTTTCTGAGGGTGGCGCAGGGCAGTCTCAAGGAATTGGAGACCCACTTGATCCTCAGTCAACGGGTCGGCATGACATCAGAAAAGACCGTCAATCCCGTTCTGGCTCTATGCGACGAAGTGGGACGGATGATCCACTCCCTGATTGGTTCTTTGCAGCGGAGGCAGAGTGGGGGAGTAGGGAGGTAGGGAGTAGGGAGGTAGGGAGTAGGGAGGTAGGGAATAGGGAGGTAGGGAGTAGGGGAAAGGGAGGGCGTTCCTCTGGCCCTACCTCCCTACCTCCCTATTCCCTACCTCCCTACTCCCTACTCGCTGAACACGCCTTGCTTTCCTTGCGCGTCGCCGACATTTCCTGCGGCTCCGGGCATATTCTATTGGCGGCAGCCCGCCGGATTGCGGCTGCGCTGGCGACAGTGCGCACCGGTGAAGAACAGCCCTCGCCTGCCGCGTTCCGCACGGCGCTGCGCGATGTGATCCGCACCTGCATCTATGGCGTGGACCTGAACCCGCTGGCCGTGGAACTGTGCAAAGTGGCGCTCTGGCTCGAAGCCCATGTGCCCGGCGAACCGCTCAACTTTCTCGATCACCACATTAAGTGTGGCAACGCCATTGTGGGTTTTGTGACGCCCGAAGAGGTGGGCCGCGGCGTGCCCGACGAGGCCTTTTCGGCCCAACTGGCGGGCAACAGCGGCGGCCACAAAGCCACCGCCACCCTACTGCGCCAGCGCAACAAAGAGGAACGCAAACAGCAGGGCCAGCTTTCGCTGCAACCCTCCGCCGACACGCAGCAGCGCATTGAGCGTGTGTTGCTCAACTGGCGACAGATCGCGGCCATGCCCGAACAGACGCCCACCCAGATCCGCGACAAGAAAGCCCGCTTCGAGGAATTCAGCGAAGGGGGCGACGCCTTCTACCTCAGCCAGATCGCCGCCATCCCCATCGCCCAGTTCTACCTGCCCAAAACCG
This sequence comes from bacterium, assembly GCA_016124945.1. Classification (GTDB taxonomy): domain Bacteria; phylum Chloroflexota; class Anaerolineae; order Caldilineales; family Caldilineaceae; genus RI-153. The sequence goes on from WGMT01000088.1 coordinate 81,150, forward strand.
CGGAGCAGCGTGATCTGCACATCACCGACGGCGAATTCCGCGAATATTGGACGGGCACCCGCCGCCCACAAGGACAGGCCGGCGCCGCCGCCTGGGCTGTGGCCCGTAACAAACGCTTCTTCCACTGGTTTCTCGAATTTCCAGAGATTGTCGCCCGCGGCGGCTTTGACTGCATCCTGGGCAACCCGCCGTATTTGGGTGGGCAGGCGTTGAGCGGGACGTATGGCTATCCCTTTTGTGAATATGTTAAGTGGGAGTATGCGCCTACCGGCCTCAGTGAATTGGTCGTCTTTTTTGTGCGCCGCATTTTTAAGTTGCTGCGCCCCGGTGGTCTGACGTCATTCATCACGACGAATTCAATCAAAGATGGGGATGTCCGCAAGGATGGACTTGAGCAAGTTTTGGTTCAGGGTGGCAGTATCAACTTTGCGATGCGTGGAATCAAATGGCCGGGGCGGGCAAATCTGGTCGTTTCGTTGGTTGCTTTGTACAGTGGCACGTGGAACGGGCCTTTTGTTTTGGACGGACACGAAGTACCTGTGATCAGTGCATACTTTGAAGAACAAATAGACATGGGTGAACCAAGTCCGCTGATCGAGAACGGAGATCGAGTTTACCAAGGCTCGATCTTTTTAGGGGATGGTTTTTTGTTAACCCATGAAGAAGCAGCAGACATGCTCAACGAAGATCCTAAGCTGAATGATGTAGTCTTCCCCTTAATCAACGGTCAAGAAGTCAATAATCAACCAGATCAAAGCCCTGGGAGGCGGATCATCAATTTTCAAGATTGGCCTCAAGAACGTGCATGTCAATATGCTGCGGCATTTCAACGAGTTCTTGAATTGGTGAAGCCATATCGTGATACCCAGAATCGGCCTTCACGTCGGGAAAGATGGTGGCAGTTCGCGGAACGCGCATCTGGTCTATACAGATCGATTGAACACTTGCCCCGATGTTTTGCTGCTGCGGCAACAACAAAATACCTGAACTTTTCTGCCGCGCCAACGAATTACGTGTTTCTCAACACGCTCTACGTCTTCACCACCGACCGCTGGGACCTCTACGCCGTGGTCCAATCGACGCTGCACGAAGTCTGGGCGCGCAAGTACAGCGGGGCGTTGGAGACCCGGTTGCGCTATTCCCCATCCGATTGCTTTGAAACCTTCCCCTTCCCCGCGGGGCTGTGGCAGACGGCGAATGCGGCGTTGGCGGGGGTGGGCGAAGCGTACCACGAACACCGCCGCGGCCTCATGCGTCAACTCTGGCTCGGCCTCACCGACATCTACAACCTCTTCCACGCCGCCGACCTCTCCCCGGCGCTGGTGGCCAAAGTCAGCAAACAGTCCGCCGCCGTGGCCGAAGCCGGCTACCACGGCCTGCTCGAACTGCGCCGCCTGCATGTTGTCCTTGATGAAGCGGTGCGCGATGCCTACGGATGGGGAGAAGGGAATAGGGAGGTAGGGAGTAGGGAGGTAGGGGGCGGCAACGACGCCCTATCTCCCTCTTCCCTACCTCCCTACCTCCCTACTCCCTATCTCCCCCTCTCCCACACCTTCCACGAAGTCGAAACCCTGCCCGAAAACGACCGCGTGCGCTACACCATCAGTCCGTCCGCGCGCAAAGAGGTCCTCGCGCGGTTGTTGGCGTTGAACCATCAACGCGCGGCGGAGGAAGCGGAAAGGGCAGAGGGGGAGAAGGCAGTCCGACCGCAGCGGTCGGCGGGCAAAGTGCAAAAGGCAAAAGGCAAAGGGCAGAGCGGGAAGGGCAAAAGTGTGGCGGAGGAGCAGATGGGGCTGTTGTAAAAGGAACAACGGCCTTACACCAAATCAGCGACGCACAAAAAACGCCCAGACCGTTCAGTCTCGGCAGATTCAATGGCTGAATACAACATGCGAGAAAAGCTAGATGACTCAGATGGTGAAGAATGCGCCCAAAAACTGTATACACAACCTGGCAGAGCGACTTTGTAGGTTGAAAGAATATTGATGAAAGCATATCGCAACTTCGATCTACTGATTGAGCATACGGGGCAAGGCTATCGAAGCCGAATTTTAGAATCACCTGCCGGTCAAGCGGATGAGCCGCTCCGGTTACCTTTTGATCAAAAGAATCTATCTGCGATCTCTTCTCAGACCTATCAGGCGTCCAGCCAAACCGCCATACAGCTTGGCAGTCAACTCTTTGATGCCCTTTTTACCGGGAAAATCCGTGAGTCACTGCGCCGTAGCATAGATGCGGTAGAGACTCAGGGCATGAGTTTACGGATCAACCTGCGTTTGAACGATGTCCCTGAACTTGCTTCCCTGCCCTGGGAATTGTTGTACGACCCCACGCACAATCATTTTCTGGCCTTGACGGATCGCGTTTCCATTGTGCGCTATTTGGCGATTCCACTGCGTGAGCCTGAATTGGGGGTGCAGTCACCGCTACGCGTGCTGGCGTTTATTTCCAACCCGTCTGATCCATCTCTACGTTTGGATGTAGACCGGGAATGGCAAAAGTTGCAGGAAGCGTTGGCTGATTTGCAGACGCGTGGCTTGGTCATATTGGAGAAAGCAGAGAAAGCGGACCTCAAGACGCTGCAACGCCGCCGGCGCGGTGATTTCCACGTCCTTCACTTTATTGGACATGGCGTCTACGATGCCGATATTGAAGAGGGGCAGATCATCCTTGAAGATGACCAAGGCGCGACTCAACTGGTCTCTGCCGCAACCCTCGCCACGCTGCTCCATAACCACCGTTCCCTGCGGTTGGTTCTGCTAAATGCCTGTAACGGGGGGATCACGTCACAAAACAATCCTTTCAATGGCGTTGCTCAAGCACTGATACAGCAGGGGATTCCATCGGTTATCGCGATGCAGGCAGAGATTAGCGATGGGGCTGCCATTGCTTTTGCCCATGAATTCTACAGCGCCATAGCTGAAGGCTATCCTGTAGATGCCGCAGTCACCGAAGGACGTATTGCTATCTATGCTAGCGGCAGCGGCGAGTGGGCTACGCCTGTCTTCTTCAGCCGTTCGCCTGACAACCGACTCATCGCATTGCCAATTGTCGCTGAACCGGTGCCACAGGTACAGGCGGCTGCTCTTTCTGCCCCACCCGCACCGTTGCCTCGCCAGCAACGCTATTGGACTACAGGGGCCGCTATCCTTGTTGTCGTACTTTTGGCCTGGACATTGATATCGATTTCCCCCCAACATAATCTAGGAACGATATTTTCTGCCATCTCCACAACCATAAGCGAGATGGGCTTCTCTGGTGGCACGATCGGCGCTGGGCCAGAAACAACCACCGCGGAGCCGACGGATGTCATTGCACTGGCTGAAACTGCGACATCAACACCCACACCGACAGAAACAAATACACCAACAGCGACAGACGCGCCGACGTTCACGGCAACGGTAACGCCAACAGCAACGCCGGTACCACCGACGCCGACAGCAACTTGGACACCAACACCCTCAGAGCCGGAAGCAGGCGCCACCCGCGTCGTGGAAGGCATCACCTTTGTCTACGTGCCTGCCGGTGAATTTGTGATGGGTAGCACAGAAGAAGAAATTGAGGCTGCGGTTGAGCAGTGTCAACAGGACATCAACATTGAAGATAAAGCTGAAAGTGAAGCTATCTGTGTCCTAGTTCGCCCACGCCTCGAAGCTGAAAGCCCTGCTCACACCGTTTATCTCGACGGCTACTGGATCGGCCAGACCGAGGTGACGAATGCGCAGTTTCGCGCCTTCATAGAAGATGGCGGTTACACCACCGAACGCTATTGGAGCGCAAGCGGCTGGACCTGGCGTGTGGCAAACTCGATTACGGAACCCGAATTTTGGCAGGATGCCAACTTCAATGGCGACCAGCAACCTGTGAGTGGTATCAGTTGGTATGAGGCAGATGCCTACAGCCGCTGGCTGACACAAAAAAGCGGACTGGCGATCCGCCTGCCCACAGAAGCTGAATGGGAGAAGGCAGCCAGAGGAACGGATGGGCGCACTTACCCTTGGGGCGATGATTGGGATCCGAGTCGCGCAAATTACTGTGACAGGCGCTGTGGTGATGCTTTCGCTTTCGCACTTTGGGTTGATGCAAACAATGACGACGGCTATGCGCATACAAGCCCTGTGGGCCGCTTTTTAAACGGAGCCAGCCCCAACGGCGCGTTGGACATGGCAGGCAACGTTTGGGAGTGGACTGGCGATTGGTACGACAGCAGTTACTACGCTACATCGCCTGAGCGTAACCCCATGGGACCCGCTAGCGGGTCCGAGCGTGTGTTGCGCGGGGGGTCTTGGAGCGACAACCCCTCGTTCTTGCGCGGCGCCTTCCGTCTCAGGTATACACCGGACTACCGCAACATCAATGTGGGTGTGCGGGTGGTGTTGGGCCCCGGCTTTTGATCCTCTGATCTCTGTTCTGCTCTGATCTCTGTTTTTTTCTCTGTTTCTCTGTTCTTCTCTGTATCGGGTTGTTTGACCCGATTGTCGCCAATTACGACGATCAGCCTGGGGGGTGCAGGGGGGCGTGCCCCCCTGCATCGTACCGCCGGAGGCGGTCGATTTTTCTCGCTTCGCACATCAAGTCGTTTTCTGGTAAGATGATCGCGTAACATCCCAAAACATCGGGTGTTGCAGGGGCGGCTGAGCCAATCCGTGTGTTGCGCGGGGGGTCTTGGAACAACAACCCAACGAACGTGCGCGGCGCCAACCGTAACAGGAATACACCAGACAACCGCAACAACAATGTGGGTGTGCGGGTGGTGTTGGTCCACGGCTTTCAACCCATTGCTCTGCGGCAGCGCCAACGACAATGGGCCGGAATTCTGCGTCGGCTACGGCGGACAACCGCTGTCCGCTTGCGCAGCGAGGGCCGAAAGCCGGTGCAGCCTGCTCCTGGCCGCGTCTGATATGGCCGCAACATCGGTCCAGGTCAGCCGGGCAAATACACAACGGACCTGCACCCTCCCTGAATTCGGTCTACGAGCAGGCTGGTGCAGGTCCATTTTTGTTTGTTGGGGCGGGGATATATCAATCACGCCCACCTACGCCGGAGCCGTTACGGCCTATCAACGCGCGCTTGACAGTGCGCAGGCACAGGCCGGTGTCAACGTCTACAACATCCTCATCGCGCGAGGACGCGCCCAACGTCTTGCCGGCAATTTTGAAGCCGCTGCACAGACGCTGGAGCAAGCCGCGGATCTTGAGCCAGATGCGCCCTGGGCCTATCTGGAATTAGCGACTGTTCAGTGGGCCGGTCAAGAGAATCAGAGCGAAGCAGAGCGTTGGATCGACAGGGCCGCCGCCCGAAACCCTGAACAGCCCTATGTCTACATTGTGCGTGGGCAACTGTGTACTGCGTGGGGAGATCTGTCCTGTGCGGTGGCGGCCTATGAACAGGCATTGTCCCTGCGCGTCGGTGACGGCTGGATTTACAATCAACTTGCGGATCTCTACCGTCGCAAAGCTGGAGACGACGTTAACAGCGAGGATTGGGCGCAGGCGCGCCGCTACGCTGAGTTTGCCGTCGAAGCACGCCCGGACGATCCTTGGGCGCATGGTCAATGGGGCTACATCTACGCTAGAACCAGCGAATTTGATGAGGACGCCAAACAGTATCGCGAGAAGGCGATTGAACAGTACGAAGAATCTGTTGCCCACGCCTATTCGCCCGTATCGGCGGCAGGCAGTTACTGTAGCCTGGGCTTTGCTCACCAAGAAAATCAAAACCCCGAGCAGGCAATCATCAACTACCGACTCTGTGCTGACCATTCACAGAATGAACAAGAGCGCATCTGGGCAGAGGAACGAATTGCAAATCTCTCAACAGAGCCATGAAGTTGATTCCGCAAACTGCCTGATTCCGGAACGTTCTTCACCACTTTGAGATTCCTGAACTACTGAAAAGCTGCTAATTTACCCCACGATCGCGCTGAAAAAACCCCAACGGACTGAAAACTGATGCCAATTCTAACCACAGAAAAACGAGACCACTTCGATCGTCTCTTCGCCGAATTTGCCCGCACCTACCCACATACGCCCGATGGCCAACGTCACATCGAAGGCTATGCCGTCGGACGCCAATCCGCCCAGGAGAACTGGTCTGCGGTCAAGCGGATGGCCGAGCGTGGCGAAGACGTCACCGACGCCGTGTTGCTCAAACTGCTCCCGTACAGTGATTCCAAGAATAACCGGGAAAAGGGCGCCTGGATCCACCTGGCCCCTACCATCAACGGGGATATCAAGAAATGGTACGAGAACGCCGGGTGGACAAAGCCCGAAGATTGGCCCAGGGTGACGCGGGCGATTTTCGAGTTTGTCCAGCGCTGCGTCGATCATCCTGAACAACTGGCCGCAGCCTGCCTGGAATTTGCGCAACGCCCCTACGCCAAAGGGTTTCAATCCGGCACCCTCTCGCCTGTCCTCAACGCGCTGCGCCCCGACGACTTCGTACTAATCAACAACAAGCCACGCGACGCCATCAACTACTTTGCCGACGCATCCATCGATCAGGCGCTCACTGACTATCCCCAGGCCAATCAGATCGGTCATCAATTGGTGGACACCCTCGCACGCGATCTGGTACTCGAAGTTGCGCCGCATCTGCGTCCGGCTGACGTTTTCGATATGTTCAGTCACTGGTTACGGGCGGTGAAACATTTTCGTTACCAGAACGTGAACTACTGGAAGGTCGCACCCGGCAAAAATGCCTGGCAGTGGGCGGAATGGCAGCAGGAAGGCTTTGCCGCCATCGGCTGGGATGCCCTCGGCGACATCTGCGAATTGAGTCGGAGCGAGTATGAGGAACGAAGAGATCAGCTAGCGCAGCAGCATAAGGATTATAGCTCAGTAGGTATGGATCAGGTATGGCGCTTCGTCCACGAAATCAAAGAAGGGGATCGCATCATTGCCAATCAAGGCAAGAGCCTTGTGCTGGGCATCGGCACCGTCGTCGGACCGCCTTATTTCGTCGAAGGGGAGATACAGCGTCACCGTTTTCCGGTGGAATGGGACGATCTGCAACCGCGAGCCGTTAACGAGTATGGCTGGCGGCGCACCTTAATCCAATTAGATCGCGACAAGTACGAGTCGATCTTGCAGGCGGTGGTCTATGATGGCGAGATTCAGCTTGGGAATCGACCAGTGCGGCTTATTCAAAAGATGGAGCAGATCCGAGAGGGTGCGGAGATAACGTACGAGATAAATGAACTTGCACCGCCATTTGATCATCTCTTCGCAAATCGTGAGGAAGCGGAGTGGGCCTTTGATCTGATGGCGCATGCACTACATCAACTCGGAATTGAGGATCCCGAAAACCAAATCTTCGTGACATCACTGCCAAGCACGTATGGCGCCCGCACAATTCGATTGTTATACGGGAACTGGGTCATACTCGGTTTCTGCGGGCGCTCTTTACAACGCGTGGGGACAGAGATCATCCTCTTCAATGAAGAAGCAGCGGAGTTTCAGCAGTACAAAGTCTTCGATTTTTCACAAGGAGAGGATGAACCGAGCGCTGGTCTGTATGCCATCCCCTACGAAGTGGTTCGACAACAACAATCTAAGATTTTGGAGAATTTTGACAACGTCTGTGTGCATGTCCTTGGACGATTTGGCCATTGGAATGCAGCAAACAAACGCAGTGGTCACTGGCCTGTCATTACCGAGGCGATCTTGAATCCAGAGATGCGTTCTGTCCTTTTCCAAAACGGGCTAACAGAAGATGGACAACTTCGCATCGAAGGTGCTACTGGCGTCGCTCCAGACACCGCCTTCACGAAGAAGACATTTCATCTGCTATCCCAGATCCACGACAGCCCCACCATGGAGTTCTATCAGGAACACAAGGATGGCTTCCTCGAGTATGTTGAGAAGCCATTTAAGCGTGTTTTTCAAACTGTCTCTGAACGATTGCCAACTTCTGTTTTGCGGTTGATGGAGACGGAAAAGTATTTATTTGGGCGTTTTCCCAAGAATGATTTTGGTCAGGGAGGCACTTGGGACTTCTACTGGGGCGCGATTTATCCCAAAGGCAGTAAACGGTCTGAGGATGCGCAGCTCGCTATGTCGATCAGGCACGACTTGTTCAAATTCGGCTTTTCTATCGGACACTACGCCGATGAACAGCGTCGTCGTTTCGAGCGCAACTGCGCCCGCCATTTCAACAGCCTCAAAAACATTCTTGCTGACGCGCTAAGCGACGAACACTTCGTCTTCGGTCCTCAGGCTGAGTACCAGCTACAGCCCAGTGGCAAAGTCATCCACCCTGCAATGCTCACCTGGACTGATTTCTTGCAGACACCATCGAGCGCAGGCTATGAAGCGTTTTACGTTCTGCCTCGTGTTGACGTTTTGCAGCTAGGTGAGGAAGAACTGGTGCAAACAGTGCTGCGTACACATATGCGCCTGTTTCCACTGGTCCTGCTGGCTACCGAGGAAGATCCACTCCCAGCGATTCGCGCCTACCACGAAGAGATTGGCGTGGAACCCGATACAGATCTAGAGGCCGACGCACCAACGCCCGTTCCATACAGTAGCGATGATTTCTTAGCGAAGACCTACCTGACCACACATAAGGCGCGTGAACTGCGCGAACTTCTCCTCGACCGAAAGCAGATGATCTTGTACGGACCGCCAGGCACCGGAAAGAGCTTTGTCGCGCAGTACCTGGCAAAATGGCTGACCAATCTGGCGGAGCCATCGTCGGATCGCGTTGAAATGGTTCAGTTTCACCCGGCCTACGGCTACGAAGACTTCATCGAAGGCATTCGCGCCGAAAGCTTTGAAACGCAGGATGGACATCATGCGGTCAGCTATCCAACTCGGCCTGGATTGTTCGTGCAGTTCTGTCGACGGGCGGCCCTGGCAGACGCCGAACAGCCCCATGTCTTCATCATCGACGAGATCAACCGTGGCAACATCGCCCGCATCTTCGGCGAACTGATGCTGTTGCTCGAATACCGAGATCGCGATGTACCTCTGCCCTATTCAGGCGAACGTTTCAAGATCCCCTCGAATGTCTACCTGATCGGCACCATGAACACAGCGGATCGGTCGATTGCCCTGGTCGACTTCGCGCTCCGTCGCCGTTTCCACTTCGCTCACTTCGCCGCCGACCCCGATCTCTTCGCCCGCTGGTTGGCATCGAACCCAGTAGAACCAGCCTACTTGGAACCCCTCTATCGGCGATTGGCAACCGAGGCAATCGACGATCCCAATTTCGCCATCGGCCCCAGCTACTTCATGAAGCCCAATCTGACCGAAGGAAAGCTTGAACGCATCTGGCGTTACAGCATTGAGCCGTACCTGGCCGAGTACTACATCGACCAACCTAATAAAGCAGCCGCCTGGCATTGGGATGGCGATATTGTCAAAGGGTTGCGGGGGCAGGCATGAACGACGAGGTGACAATCCACCTTCGTGAATATGAGTCGATAGAGACAGACGCGCTGTCGCCAGAGCAGGCGCGCTTGCTGTCAACGCAGTTTCAGCGCTACCTGTCTGTTATGCCAACCTGGAGCGGAAGGGCCATCATACGCGCTCAGCAATATGTCGGCGTCATTGCGTTGGACGGTATCCGCATTCTGATCCACCCGAAAGTGCCGCTAGACAATCTGTTTTACATGCTTACCTACGCCTACGACTTACCTGAATTCCGGCAAGAGCAAACCGAACTCGCCGCCGCCGAAGACCTTTTCGAGTTCATTGTCGATATCTTCGTTCGTCAGGTAGATTCACTCTTGCGCTCTGGTATACACCGCGCCTATGTCGATTTTGAGGAAAACGACCGCTACTTGCGCGGGCGACTGCTCATGGCCCAGCATCTCCGCCGCAATCTGGTGCGCCGCGACCGTGTCTATCAACAGCGCAATGAATACACAGACGATGTTCTGGAGAATCAGATCTTGCGGCATACCCTGGATCTGCTGAGTCGACAAAGCTACCGCCAATCGTCTCTGCGTCAACGACTGCGCCGGACGCTTTCTGCCTTTGTCCATCTTGAACCGACGCACATTCAACCGTCAGACTGCATCCGTGTCCACTATAATCGGCTCAACGAACGCTATCGCAGCCGCATCAACCTGGCCCATCTGCTCCTCCAACATCTCTCGTTAGAAGGACGTGCCGGCAGCCAACGCTTCTTTGCCTTCCTTTTTGACATGAACCAGCTCTTTGAACTCTTTATTGCGCACTATCTCAAAGAAAAATTCACCGCCCATCCCACCCTGAGCGTTGAAATCCAGCCCGACATCTGGTTGGATACAGCGCGACGCGAGAAAGGCCGTCCTGACCTGATTCTGCGCAACAACCAGCAGCGTCTCCTCATCATGGACACCAAGTACAAGACCTTTGATGGCTCACCCAGCGAAAGCGACCGCAATCAGATGGTGACGTACTGCCACACCATGGATCTGTCCCACAGCCTGCTCATCTACGCCGACGCTCGGTCCGTCGATCACCGCAGTGAGTTTCGTGGCATCTTTCTTCGTGCCCTATCTCTGCCACTGAACGGGGGCCTTGATGAACTTCGTCAGCGCAGCGAGTCCTTCGTTGGGCAGTTGACGAGACTACCGCAACTGTTTTGATACGATCCGGATTTCCATGAAGTCGACGAAGACAGCGCCGAGTGGCTGGCCATGTTTCACTGGTGGTCTGCCTGAGCGTAGACAACGATATTGCTTTTTGTTACAATTTCACCATACTTATAGTTATTGATAGCGATTTTGTAACAACAGGTACTGATAATGGCTGACCACTATGAGCGCATTCTCCAACTTGCTGATCAACAGGGCATCCTACGTACGCGTGATCTTTTGGACCACAATATCCCTCGCGTCTACCTGCAACGGCTGGTCGAGAGAGGAGATCTGGAACGTATTGAGCGCGGGCTGTACAGACGCCCAGAGGCCGAGGTCAGCCTCTATCATTCCCTGGCCGCCGTCTCCAGGCGAGTGCCGGCAGGGA